>NZ_CP011921.2:0-600000 GCF_001042525.2 Francisella orientalis FNO12
TGGGACGTTTTTTTATTATGACTACATGGAATAAGTGTTTAAAAAAGATAAAAAAAAACCTTTCTACGTTTGAATATAAAACATGGATTAAACCTATTCATGTAGAGCAAAATAGTAACTTATTCACAATTTATTGTAATAATGAATATTTTAAAAAACATATAAAATCTAAGTATGGATATCTTATTTCATCAACAATAGAAGAGTTTCATAATGGTGATTTGCTTATAGAATATTCTAATAAAAAGTTTTCTGGAGAAAAAGCTTCGGGAGTAGCTTCGGTTGGGCCACAAGCAAACTTTTTTAATCAGAAAAATGTTGAAATAAAAGATGATTCTGAAGAAATAAGTCTAAATCAAGAGCCTAAGAAGAATCAAAAAAAACCATCTTCTAAAAAAACGGCTTCCCAAGAGTTGTTTGGTTTTGATGAAGCTATGCTTATCACAGATAAAGATGATCAAGAATATTCTTTTGGTTTACCACTAAAAGAAAAATATGTTTTTGATAGTTTTGTCGTTGGTGATGCAAATAAAATAGCTAGAGCAGCGGCTATGCAAGTATCTATTAATCCTGGTAAATTGCATAATCCATTATTTATATACGGTGGTAGCGGACTTGGTAAAACTCACTTGATGCAGGCTATTGGTAATCATGCTAGAGAAGTTAATCCAAATGCTCGAATTATATACACAAACTCAGAACAGTTTATTAAAGATTATGTAAATTCAATTAGATTACAAGATCAAGATGAGTTTCAAAGAGTGTACAGATCTGCAGATATTCTTCTCATAGATGATATTCAATTTATTGCAGGTAAAGAAGGTACAGCTCAAGAGTTTTTCCATACGTTTAATGCTTTGTATGAAAATGGTAAACAGATTATCCTGACTAGTGATAAGTATCCAAATGAAATAGAAGGTTTGGAAGAAAGATTAGTTTCACGCTTTGGATATGGTCTAACAGTTTCTGTAGATATGCTAGATTTAGAAACTAGAATAGCTATTTTGCTCAAAAAAGCACATGACTTAGGACAAAAACTACCTAATGAAACAGCAGCTTTTATAGCTGAAAATGTACGTACAAATGTTAGAGAGTTAGAGGGCGCTTTAAATAGAGTGCTAACAACCTCTAAATTTAATCATAAAGATCCTACTATAGAAGTAGCGCAAGCTTGTTTAAGAGATGTTATAAAAATACAAGAAAAGAAAGTAAAAATAGATAATATCCAAAAGGTTGTTGCTGACTTTTATAGAATTAGGGTAAAAGACTTAACTTCTAATCAAAGAAGTAGAAATATAGCTAGACCAAGACAAATAGCAATGAGTTTGGCACGTGAGTTGACATCACATAGCTTACCAGAGATAGGTAATGCCTTTGGTGGTAGAGATCACACTACAGTTATGCATGCTGTCAAAGCTATAACTAAATTAAGACAAAGCAATACTTCAATATCTGATGATTATGAGTTGCTTTTAGACAAGATTTCTCGTTAAATAAAAATAGGAACTATTATCAAAGGGGTTTTTAAAAATGAATTTTGTACTAAATAGAGATGACTTACTAAAGCCTTTACAGTCAATGTTATCAGTGGCTAATAGTAAAAGTACAATGCCTTTATTATCATGTATATTGTTTGATATAAATAACAATAATCTTAAAATTACAGCTTCTGATCTTGATACAGAGATATCATGTAATATAGCTGTTAGTTGCAATACAAACGTAAAATTAGCGTTAAATGCGGACAAAATATACAACATTGTTAGAAGTTTAAATGATAACTCTATGATCGACTTTAGAATTGATGATAATAAAGTTACAATTATTTCTAATAATAGTACATTTAACCTTATATCGCTAAATGCTGATAATTATCCTTTAATTGATAGTAATATTAATGAGCAAGCAAGTTTTGATATTTCTCAACAAGACTTTCATCATATTATCTCAAAAGTAGATTTTTCTATGGCTAATGATGATACTAGATATTTCTTAAATGGGATGTTTTGGGAAATTAACTCAAACTTACTTAGAGCAGTATCTACAGATGGACACAGAATGTCTATTACAGAGTCTATAATAGATAGTAAAGTTTTAGATAGTGATTCGCAGTCAATAATTCCTAAAAAGGCTATTTTAGAACTTAAAAAGATAGTTGGCAAAACAGAAGAAAATATCAAAATATGTTTAGGTAAGAACTATCTTAAAGCAGAGTTTGGTAATTATGCATTTATATCAAAACTTATAGATGGACGTTATCCAGATTATCAAAAAGTAATCCCTAAAAATAACACAAAGCTTCTTGCTGTAGATAAGCAAGTTTTGAAAAATTCATTGTTAAGAACATCTATTCTAGCTAATGATAAATACAAAGGTGTACGTTTAAATATATCTCAAGGACAAGTGCTTTTATCTGCAAATAATCCTGATAATGAAAAGGCTGAAGATAAAGTAGAAGTTCAATATAATGATAATGATATGGAAATATGTTTTAACTACAAATATCTTTTAGACATTATTAATGTTTTAAGTGAAGAAACTATGACTATTTATCTTGATAATCCTAATATGAGCGCTTTAGTTAAAGATGAAAAAGATAATAGCTTGTTTATTATTATGCCAATGAAAATTTAAATTATTTAGTAGTATCTAAAATTGAATTAATAAAGCTTTTTATAGAGTCTTTAGGGATTCCATAAGTAATATAGAAGTTGTCATCGGTATCTTTATTATAGTTTTTCTTTATACTTTTAATTATATCTTTAGGGAAATAAGCTAGATCAGCTAAGCCGTAATCAATAGCACTATTCTTATATGTATTTTTAGCAATAAAAATAACATTTTTTGAAGCACTTAAAGCTTGTGAACCCATAGAAGATTTATGTACTATAAAAATATTACTTGAAGTTGATAAGCATATAGTGGATGGGTTTTTTGAATCAGTATCAGCAATTACCATATTTTTAATATCTAAAATATTCTTCTTATTATGCCTCACAAGCAATAGGAGCTTCATCAATTTTCTCATGGATTATAGGAGCTTTTATAGTTCTTTTAATAGCTTTCTTATTATCAGAACTAGCTGTGAAATATCCTACAAATGGATTATTTACGCGATTAGTAACTATATCGCATAATCAGCATTTTGGTTTTGTAACAGGATTATCAAACTGGACGCTAGGGCTTATAATTGTACCTTTATGGCTACAACACAATATATTTCTTCTATATATGAGCCAATTATTCCTTATGTATTTAGTAATGGTGAACTTACTTTTGTAGGAGTTTTAGTAGTTGCAGTGTTTATGTTACTGTATACTTTGATAAATTATTGGGTATCAAATCTCTATCAAAAATTAGTAACTCATTAACATCTTTGAAGATAATCATACCCATAGCTACATCTGTGATAATAATGATAGCAGCATTTCATTCAAGTAATTTTGGTGGTGAAAATGTTCGTTTTATGCCAGATAGAGTTAGTGGTATTTTTAATGCTATTGTTACTTGAGGCATATTTTATTCATTTTAGGATTTCAGATGACAGCTAGTTTCTCAGCAGAGCTAGATAATCCTAGAAAAAATATTCCAATAGCATTAGTTAGTAGTGTATTGATAGTATTATTCATATACCTATTATTACAAATATCATTTATTGGTGGTGTACCTGAAAAAATGCTAGAAAATGGTTGGGGTGGCTTAAATTTTGAATCTCATTTAGCTCAATTAACAGGAGTATTAGGTTTAAATGCTTTAGCTTTGGTACTTTATGCAGATGCTCTAATTAGTCCATCAGGAACAGGTATTATCTATCTAGGTGCTAGTACTCGTATGTTAAATGAAATGTCAAAAGCAAAGCAAATGCCTGGTTATTTTGCTAGAGTAACTGAGGGTGTAAACGTTTCGCGTACTTCATTAATTTTTTCATTTATCTGCTCTTTGATTTTGATATTTTTCTTTAGAAACTGGCAGATGATAGCTTCTTTAACAACGACTTTTATATTAGTATCATGCATAGCTCTACCTATTGCATACGCAAAAATTAAAGCTAACAAAGCTGATCCTTTACCTTTGAGCTATCTACCTTTTTCTAGAACTATTGCCTTTTTGGTATATATGTTTTTGACATATTTATTGATGATTGCAGGAGTGCTTAATTTAACAGTTGCTCTAGTTCTACACATAGTATTTTTCATAATATATGCATATATAGATAGCAAAGGAGATTTTTCTAAAATCACAAAAGCATTTGCTTCATCATGGGTTATTTTTGCATATTTAGTATCTGAATTAGTATTTGGGTATATATATGAAAATATATCTTCTTATAACTTATTTGCGTTAGTATTTGTAGTTATATCTGCTGTTTTATACATTTTATTGATAAATCAAAAAAGTTACTTATCAAAAAGTTAATATATCTTTATAGACACCAATTTATACTGCTAAAATTTATAGTATGTAGAGTTAATATATTTTATGTACAACTATGGATCATATTTTGTTTTCTTATGTTTTAGATGGTCGAGGTGGAGCAGCTTTATTAGAACCACATACAAATCAACTAAATAATACAAATCAAAAAATTATTTGGACGCATTTAGATGCTAAAAATCCTCAGAGTAGAGAATGGTTAAATAAAGAATTATATTCTTTAGATCCTTTTATTACCGATGCGCTGCTTGCTGAAGAAACAAGACCTAGATTTACCCAGATAAATGATGGTATGTTAGTTATTTTAAGAGGAATGAATCCTAATAAAAATGAGTCTCCGGAAGATATGATTTCAATAAGATTATGGATGGATAAAAATCGTATAATTAGTACACGATTTAGATCTTTAAACTTATTTGATGATATTAAAAAAAGTTTTGAAGATAAAACAGGTCCTAAAAATTCAGCTGATTTTATATCTGTATTAGTAGCAAAATTATCCATTCGTATGGAGTCTATCTTAGCTGATATTGATGATAGACTCATATATATAGAAGAGCAAAGTGTAGATATAATTGATATAGACCTAAGAGAATCTATAGCAGATTTACGAAAACAGACAATAATTTTTAGGCGGTATATAGTTCCACAAAGAGACGTAATTGAGCAATTACGTTTAAGTAGTTTAAGTTGGTTATCGAACTCACATAAACGCTATTTAGTTGAAATATATAATTATGTAATGAGGTACGTAGAGGATTTGGATGAAGCACGTGATCGATTACAAGTAGTAAAAGATCAAGTCAGTAATACTTTAAGTGATAAACTTAATAAAAAAATGTATTTTCTATCTATTATTGCTGCTATATTTTTGCCTTTAAGTTTTTTAACAGGATTATTAGGAATAAATGTTGCTGGAATACCAGGATCACAAAATGAATATGCTTTTTGGATATTTTTAGCTATCTTGTTATTTATTGTAATATTACAAGTATATTTGTTTAAGAAATTAAAATGGTTTTAAAACTAAGGTTTTATTACCTTTATATTAAACTCTTTTCTTATGTCTGATAGAGGAGTATTTAGATATTTGTCATAATTATACCAATCCCATTTTTTTGACATTCTATAAGCTTTAAACACAGTTAATAAACATACTGGAATATGTTTAATCATTACTAAGTAGACAATAGACTTATATTTATATTTTTTGAGGTAACTATTTATAACAGTTTTATAATTAACAAAATTAAAAAATTTTTTGTAACCCTTGAGTGTGACATTAGTACCTACTAAAGTCCAAGTATCATTTATAGCTTCACCTCTAATCTCAAAAGGAATGGTCCCATATGAAATATGTGCGATATCATGATTTCTAAACCATTTGCTGGCTTCATCATGACCATCATTTGAGTTTAAAAAAGAATAATTTTTATTATATTCTTCTAAACTCTCGATTAATGTTAATTTACAGTTTTGCTCTAAATATTGCATTGAGAAATTATAGAAAATAGAATTTGGATATATAAATATTATAAGGCATAAATATAATAATTAGTTATAAAAAATAGATTTCCGAAGATTTATTCAGCAAAATTTTCCTTATTTGAGTCACAACATTTATTAGCTTGATTTTTGTTACAAGGATAGTCGCATTTAGAACCACAGCCACAGTGACCTTTTTTATGGTATTTAGCGGAAAATAGTACTAAAACAATAGATATAACTACAAGCCATATATTTTCGTGTACAGAACCAGGAAATATACATAAAATCAGCATTATAATTTTCAAAGCGACAGCAACTCCTAAAACTGTTAAAAAAAACAGCTAACGCACAAAACTAAAATTGCTTACAGCAAGAATCATTTTCTTAAATGAGCATTTCATTTCTATTCTCCTAAGATTTTTAATGGCATTTATATTTTATCAAAGAAGTAGTGATCTAGCATAGAAAATAATAAATGATAAATAATGATTAGTGTTTAGTTATGTAGTTAAGACTAACAGCAGATAGGATGATGATTAAAGATATCCAAACAGTTATGTTAGAAGGATCATGGTTTATTAATATACCAAAAATAACTCCAAAAAAAGTACTAGATAATTAGTAAAAGAGGTAAAAACTGGATCTGCAACCTTTATTAAAGAAGCATAAAGAAAATATACAATACCAGCACAAAATATACCTAAATATACTAAAGAAGATAGTGCAAAAGTAGAAGAATGAATGCTAGCATAGCTTGGTTTAAATATAATCAATAAGATAGATAACTGTAAGGTTGAAGCAATAAGAATATTTCTTGAAACAATAATAGGATTATCGTGGAAACAAGATTTACTTAAAAGTAATAAAGCTAGAGCAAAGGATGTAGTTGCTAATAGTATTGCTAATATCCCATATATATTTATTGAATGATTATCAGCTACTAAATTTGGATAAAATAATACTAATAAACCAATAAATCCGACTGAAATACTTAAAGTATTAGCAAAAGTTATTCTAGATTTAACTACTAATGGTCCAAGTAAAACAACAAAAAAAATAGCACTGTCCCTGTCAAAATAGCGGTAATGGATGGACTAGTGAATTTTTGACCCCATGGTATTAGCATAAAAGGCATTGTAGCTTCAAGAAAAGCAATTAAGGAGTAAATAGCAAAATCTTTTTTGAATGATTTAGATTTTAAACCTAAAAAATAACAAACAAAACAAAGAATCAAACAACCAATAAATGATCTAGCAAAAGCAATCAAAATTGGTGGTATGTCTAGAAATTATGATCCCCAAATAAGTCCTATAGCAAATAGTAAAGAATATTTTTTAATCATTTTTATAAATATCTTAAATTAATAATTGATGACTATTCTATAAAATATTTTCACAAAGAATAAACTTTTTATTGTAAAAAATATCAGTTGCATGTTTATATTTTCTTGGTTAGAGTTATTATTTAACAGTTTTATAAAAAGGATAACTAATATAAAAAATTTTTTGATTACTTTTATCGTTATATTGTCATTTAATTCAATATACGCTAAAAATTTAGAGCTTATGCGACAAAATATTGGAAATGCAAATCAGAATACAGAACAAAGTAGTAGTAAAAACAAACAACAAGTATCTAACCAATCACATCAACTTTTTAATGAATATAAAAATCAAAGTTAGTAGTTAGGCATACTTGATAAAATCAAAAAATGGTTTGTTACCTTAGGTTTTATTAGTAAGTAAGGAACTTTGTTGTCTCTGTACAAGAGGAGTAGCGCTAGAAGTTATATTTCTATCATTTATCAAGGTACAGCTTCTAATAATATAATAATGAGAGCAAAAGTTAATATTTTTTTCATTAAAATTTGTACCTGAGTCCTTATATCTAAATAATAACTATTTTAAATTATTATTCAAAAAAAATTGAATACAACTGGTGGAGGCGGCGGGACTTGAACCCGCGTCCACAAACTCTCTATCCTTGGATCTACATGCTTAGGCTAATCTATTTGAGTTTAGCTTGACTACTCTCCAATTAGCCAGGGTAATAGTTAGCGAGTCTGTTAAATACGGCCTTAACTCCCAGACAAAAAGCAAAGACCGTCTTATGCAGAATATGAACGGATGTAAAGATAGTGTCATAAGAAAGACTATCATATCCGTGCGTCTCTAGGTTATTAAGCTAGACTAGGCAGCTTTAGTAACAGCAGCAAAGTTGCTGTCGTTAGCCGCTACGCGGTTTGCTTTTTTGTTGCCAGTTATTATTGGCATTTGTACTGTTATTAACGAGGTTACGGTACTTCCTCGACATGCACCTTAGATTTTGACATTCATGTCGAAACCATATTCGCCCCCATTTGGGTGTGATACAATTTATACTTTATTATTATAAATGTCAAATCTTAAGTATGATTCTAGAATAAAACATAGATAGCTGAAGATAATGCAACAATACCAACAAAAAGTATGAAACTATCAGCTAGTAGATTTTTATATTGCTTTAGATATTTGATTTTATAGATACTATAGATAGGCATAATAAATAGTATTACAGCTAAAATAAGACCGCCAATACTAGATATCATATCTAGTATATTTGGGTTTAAATAAGCAACTAACCAACATGACAAAAATACTATAGATAGTGTAATTGGTTTTATAGTTTTTTGACTGATTGAGTTTTTTGAGATTTTGCAAATTATACCGTCTATACCTTCTTTTGAGCCTAAATAATGACCAAAAAAAGACTTACTCATAGCGACTATAGCAACTAATGGAGCTATATAATCTAAGGAGTAGTCATCAAAATGGCTTGCTAGATAAGATAATATTGAAACATTCTCTTCTTTTGCAGCTATTAAGTCATCAGGAGACAGAGTTAGCATCGAACTAAATACAAATATGACTACTGTAACAATCATTAGAATATTACTAAAAGCAATAATTCTCGATGCTTTTTTATCAGCATCTTGTTTATATTTTATTTTTGCATAAACAGCTAACGATGAAATAATTGGCGAGTGATTAAATGAGAATATTAGTATCGGCATGATTATCCATATAGCTAATAAAATACCCGAAAAAGAGTGATTATACTCAAAGCTATTGCGTAGAATATTAATATTCCAGTATGGAATCATCCATAGTGAAAGCACTAATAATGCTATGATGAATGGGAAGACCAAAAAGCTCATTACACGAATAATTAGTTTCTGACCAAAGTTAATTATAAATACTAACGAAAGTATAGTAAAAAAGCTTAAAAGGAATCTATTTTGTATATCATAGTGGAGCGGATATTTAAAAAAGCTAACTAGAGTATTTGTAATACCAACGCTATAAACTAATAGTATCGGCAATATGGCAAATAGATATAAAACATTAAAAATAATACCACCAAACTTACCAAAATAGTCATCAGCGACTACAGTAATGTCAGAATCAGTATTTGGGTTAGATATTACAAATCTGCACAATGCTCGATGTGACAAAAACACCATTGGAAAAATAAAAACTAATACTACAAGTATTGGTATAATTCCTGAAATTCCAGTTTGAATTGGTAAAAAAAGTATGCCAGCTCCAATAGCCGTACCAAACAGGCTAAGTGACCACATAAAGTCTACATTTCTTTTCATAGTAAATATCTAGTTAAAAATATAAAAATAGTATTTACAGAAAGCTATATTCAGCAATCTATAAACTAAGTTCAAAAATAATTAATAAAATTTAATGTAAAAAGAAGAGATTGTCAAAAAAACAAAGCTATAAATATCTAATTAAATTTAGTTTTGTGACTTTAGAAGTAATGATAATAGAGCCATTCTCATAGGAACACTATATTTGATTTGTTCAAAGTATTTTGTACATTCAAGCTCATCAATAGATCTATCCATCTCATCAACTCTTGGCAGAGGATGAAGGATTATGAAGTTACTAGAGGCTAAAATATGCTTTCTATCTAAGTAGCATAAATCTTTATTTTTTAAATAACTCTCTTCATTTGGAAATCTCTCTCTTTGAACACGAGTTACATATAGTACATCTAAATCTTCTAAGACATCACTATTTACTTGTTCTAGTTCTATGAAAGAATTGCCATTTTTTTCAACAAAATCTCTAAGTTTCTCTGGTATTTGCAGTTCTTTTGAAGATATAAATTTAAATGTAGCATTATATTTAGTTAGGATATTGGTTAGTGAATGAACTGTACGACCATATTTCAGATCACCTAAAAAACCAACTTTTAGATTATCAAGAGAGCCTTTCTCAGAATAGATAGTATATAAATCAACCAATGATTGAGTAGGGTGTTCATTCTTGCCATCACCAGCATTTATCACAGGTGAGTTGACATATTTGGAGAACTCTTCAACACTGTGAGGCTTAGGGTGACGCATCACGATAATATTAGCATACTGATCTATCATTCTACCTGTATCATCAAGGGTTTCGCCTTTTTGAGTAGAGCTAGAAGAGCCATTTTCTAATGATATTACTTTACCACCAAGTCTATTCATCGCCGACTCAAATGAAAACCTTGTTCTAGTGCTAGGTTCAAAAAATAAAGAAGCTAATATTTTGCCTTCTAAATCTTTGATAGGCTCTGAATTAGCTAGTTTATCTTTGTAAATATCAGCTTGATGGAATAGTTTATTTAAATCATCTTTAGTAATTTGATCACCACGTAATAGCTTTTGAAATGATAGCATTTTGATACTCCAGAAGATTATTCTCCTTTGGTACTACGAAGGGGTGGCAGTTGAAGACACCACAACTCACCTATCGGTACCCCTCTCAAGAGAGGAATAGGGTAGTTTTTAAAAAAGCAATGAATCCTATGGTCAAGCCATAGGATGACATACTTTAACTATTAATCCATTCTTTAACAGTTTTAACATCAAAATCATTATTGATTTTGCGCATATCTTTAACAGCAATTACAAAAGCCTCAAAAGCTCCAATTGTTGTGACATAAGAAACTCTACTCATAATAGCAGCTCTTCTTAATGCTAAACTTATTTTCAGTCCTTGCCTTATTGATGTATTAACCAATAAGTCAACTTCACCCGCTTCGATTGCTTTGACAGTACTGTGTACTTGATTGTTACCAATATTATCCGAAGCTTTATCAAAAAGCTTACACTCAATACCATTTTCTTTTAAGAAGCGCTCAGTACCTTTTGTTGCAAAGATGTTAAATCCTAGTTCTAACAGCTCTTTAACAGGTTCTATTATTTTTGGTTTATCAGCATCACTTACAGATATTAGAATATTGCCCTTTAATGGTAGCTTATTAAAAGACATTTCTTGAGCTTTATAGAATGCTATTCCAAAAGATCTATCTATACCCATTGCTTCACCTGTAGATTTCATCTCAGGGCCTAAATAGCAGTCTACATCAGCAAATCTACCAAATGGGAATACCGCCTCTTTGACAGAGAAATGTCTAGGGATAGGGTTGTTTAAGATAAACTCAGATAGCTTCTTACCAAGCATAAGTTTAGTAGCAATGTTTGCGATACTATTACCCGTTGCTTTTGCTACAAATGGTACAGTTCTTGATGCTCTTGGATTTACCTCAATTACATATAACTCACCATTTTGATATGCAAATTGGATATTCATTAGACCTATTACATTTAGTTCTCTAGCTAACTTGATAGTTGCCTGCTTAACCTCTTCGATTTGTTCATCTGATAATGAACGAGTAGGGATAGAACAAGCTGAATCTCCAGAGTGAATACCTGCTTCTTCAATATGCTCCATAATACCCGCAACAAATACGCGATCACCACCATCAGCTAAAGCATCAACATCTAGTTCAGTTGCATTTTTGAGGAATTTGTCAATCAAAATAGGACCTTCAAGAATACATTTAGCATTAGTCTTAATATATGCATCAAGTTCTTCTTTTGAATGAACAATCTCCATTGCTCTGCCACCTAATACATTAGAAGGTCTTACAACAACAGGGTAGCCAACATTTACAATTTTTTTCTTAATTTCATTAATCGTATAGGCAATAGTGTTTAGAGGTTGCTTCAAGCCAACTTTATCTAGTAGTTCTTTGAATCTTTCTCTATCTTCAGCTAGATCAATTTTATCTGGATCTGTACCTAGTATAGGGATGTTGTTTTCATGAAGAGCTGATACAAGTTTTAAAGGAGTTTGACCACCAAACTGTACAATTACACCTAGTACTTCGCCTTTACGCATTTCATTTTTGATAATATCAAGAACATTTTCAGCCATCAATGGTTCAAAGTATAATTTATCAGAAGTATCATAATCTGTAGAAACTGTCTCGGGGTTACAGTTAATCATGATAGTTTCGATACCTTCTTCTTTAAGAGATTTAGCAGCGTGAACACAAGCATAATCAAACTCAATACCTTGACCAATACGGTTAGGACCGCCACCTAATATTATAACTTTCTTTTTGTCAGAAATTTCTGATTCACAGTCGCGAACGATTTCTTCGTAGCTATAGTGCTCATAAGTAGAATATAAATAAGATGATTTAGAGTCAAATTCAGCAGCACAAGTATCTACTCTCTTAAAAGTAGGGTAGGTTTCTTTACCGAAACGGAAGTTTCTAATATATCTCTCAGTTCTACTAACAAGCTCAGCAATTTTTGCATCAGAGAAACCTAGATTTTTATAAACAGAGAATTCTTCTTTGCTATTTGGTAGACCTGTTTTTTTAAGCTTCTCTTCAGCATCTACAATAATTGCAATTTGTTCAATAAACCAAGGATCTATTTTACAAGCATTATAAATTTCTTGTTGAGATATACCATATCTAAGAGCCTGAGCTACTCTTAGTATTCTCATGGGAGATAACTCTTCTAATGATTTTAGGATAGCTGCTTGGTTTTCTTGTTTGGTATTTGATTCACTTACACCCGCTATTTCGATTTGATCAAGACCTGTTAAGCCAGTTTCAAGTGATACCAGAGCTTTTTGTAAGCTTTCTGTGAAAGATCTACCAATTGCCATAGCCTCACCAACAGACTTCATCTGTGAAGATAGATTTGATGGTGTAGTAGGGAATTTTTCAAATGTAAATCTAGGAATCTTGGTAACGATATAGTCAATAGTTGGCTCAAATGAAGCAGGTGTAACTTTTGTAATATCATTATCAATCTCATCAAGGGTATAACCAACTGCTAGTCTTGCTGCAACTTTTGCAATAGGATAACCAGTAGCTTTTGATGCTAATGCAGATGAACGCGATACCCTAGGGTTCATCTCGATTACAACAAGCTTTCCATTCTCTGGGTTTACTGCAAATTGTACATTTGAGCCACCTGTTTCGACACCAATCTCTCTAAGTACAGCAATAGAAGCATCGCGCATGATTTGGTATTCTTTGTCTGTCAAAGTAAGTGCTGGAGCTACTGTTATACTATCACCAGTATGAATACCCATTGGGTCGATATTCTCAATTGAGCAGACAATGATTGAGTTATCAGCTTTATCACGGATAACTTCCATCTCATACTCTTTCCAACCTAAGATTGACTCATCTATTAGTACTTCATTTGTAGGTGATAGGCTTAGGCCATTTTTTACAATTGATTCAAATTCTTCTTTTGTATAAGCGATACCACCACCACTTCCACCAAGTGTAAATGATGGTCTGATAATAGCTGGTAAACCGATATCTTCTAGTGCTTTATAAGCTTGTTCTATCGTTTGTACTACAACGTTTCTAGGTACTTCTAAGCCAATTTTTGCCATAGCTTTGTTAAATCTTTCTCTATTTTCTGCTTTATCGATAGAGTCAGCCTTTGCCCCAAGCATTTCGACATTGTATTTTTCTAGGATGCCAGCTTTATCTAATTCTAGAGCGCAATTAAGTGCTGTCTGACCACCTACTGTAGGCAAGATTGCATCGGGCCTTTCTTTAGCTATGATTTTGCCAACACTCTCAACCGTAATTGGCTCAATGAAGATCTTATCTGCGGTTGTTGGATCTGTCATGATTGTTGCAGGGTTTGAGTTAACCAGATAGACTGTGTAGCCATCTTCTTTCAAAACCTTACATGCTTGAGTTCCTGAGTAGTCAAACTCACATGCTTGACCGATAACAATTGGACCCGCGCCTAAAACAAAAATACTTTTTATATCGGTTCTTTTTGGCATTTTATTAATTCCCTTTTTTACTATCTGCTATTATCTCGGCAAATTCATTAAATAGATATTTGCAGTCATGCGGACCAGGTGAGCTCTCTGGGTGATACTGTACCGCAAAAGCTGGTCTGTCTTTGAATCTTAAGCCCTCAACTGTACCATCAAAGAGTGAGCTCATATGAATCTCAAAATTATCTGGTACTACATCATCACATACCACGAAACCATGGTTTTGGCTTGTGATAAGAACTTTCTTAGTATCGGCATCGAGTACTGGTTGGTTTACACCACGATGACCTTTGTGCATTTTTTTAGTTTTTAGACCAGCTGCTAGAGCTAGTAGTTGGTTACCTAAACAGATACCAAATATTGGCATCTTAACTTCTAGAAGTTTTTTGATTACAGGCATAGTGTAGTCAGAGGTAGCAAATGGATCTCCAGGACCATTTGACAAAAACACCCCATTAGGATTGTGTTTCATAATATCTTCATAAGTACTATCTGCAGGTACTACAGTTACCTTAAAACCAGCATCTACTAGGTTTCTTAGAATATTGTATTTGACGCCATAATCGATAACTACAACACTATACTTGTAGCTTTCTTGCTGTTTGTACACTTGTTGACCTAGTGAGAATGTATGCTCATTCCAATCATATTCTCTATTTGTAGTTACACTGATTGCAAGGTCTCTACCGTTTAGGTTTGATTTGTTTTTGATACGAGATCTGACATAGTTTGCATCCAAAAACTCACCTGGTTTGACCGAAAGTATAGCAACTCTTACTGCACCTTCTTTACGTACTTTACGTACTATAGCACGCGTATCAACACCACAGATACCTACTATATTTCTATTTTTTAGCCATGTATCTATATGTTTTTTTGATCTAAAATTTGATGGGCTAGTTAGATTTTCTCTAACAATTAGACCCTTAGCAAATACACCTAGTGATTCGTTATCTTCGTTATTGATACCTACATTACCTATGTGAGGGAATGTAAATGTGATTATCTGACCAGCATAAGAAGGGTCTGTAAGAGTTTCTTGATAACCTGTCATTGATGTATTGAAACAAATTTCGCCGTCTGTCCAACCACGAACTCCTATTGATCTACCAAGATAGTATGTACCATCTGGAAAAACCAATAAAGCATTAGTCATATCGTTAGCTAATATCATAATAAAAACAACCTTTTTGTGATGAATTGAATTGGAAGAAAAAATATTTGAAAAACTTTTCTGTCATTACTTTTTACAAAGTTAATAGGCAAATTGAAAGTATTGTAGGCATTCGAGACCTATATGTAAAGGTTGTTTTCTCAAGTTTTAACTAAAGTTGATTTTGGTCTAGTTTTAAAGCTATTTTTATACTATAATTAATTTTTATATCTTTTGATTTTTCACTTTCATAGTCTGAAAATACCTATTATAAAAATACATATTTAAATATCTGCTGTAGGAATTGTGATCTTTGGTTTATGTTTGTATTGGATATTAACGGGAGAGAGTTTTTGGGAAATTTAGTGTAAAAAACTATGCTAATTGCATAACAGGAGGTGGGAAAGAGTTAGAACTCATACCACTAACTTTATATAAACTAAAACCAAAATTTAAAGTTGCTAAACTAATTGTGATTACTAAGACTGCTTTTCTCATTTCTAATTACCTTTTTAAATATGTTCTGTATCGAGATGTGACTATTATTACAAAGTTTTTTTATAAATAAAAATATGTTATTTTGATTTAATATATAAGATATTTTGATATTGAGTATTTATCTAAGTTGCTCTGACAAATAACAGTATCAACCTATAAAATCATAGTTTTCATTTTTTAAAATGTTAATATATGTGAATTATTTAAAAAGACTTCTCGACAAAGTTATGAAAAAAATTATTGCGACTTTCACATTACTATTTTTATTGATACCACTAGGTTACTCGGAAGGTAAGCTAGTTTTTGTATCGATGATTACACGCCATGGTGATAGAGCACCTTTTGCCAATATCAAAAATGCTGAATATGATTGGGGAATAGGACTGTCTGAACTTACTCCAATTGGTATGAATCAAGAGTTTAATCTAGGTGGTCAGCTCAGAAAAAGATACATCAAAAACTTTAAACTACTGCCATGCAAATATCAGAATCAGAGTATATTTGTATTAGCTAGCCATACTAATCGAACTGTAGAGAGTGCACAAAGTTTATTAATGGGGTTATATCAAGCCGGTACAGGTCCAGTTTTAGATAACGGACAATATGCTATTAATGGAGGCTTCCAACCGATTCCAATTATGACTTTATCGGCTGAATCTAAGCTTATACAGTTTCCTTATAAGCTGTATCTAGCTGTGTTGAGAGAATATATCTATAACTCTAAAATATGGCAAGATAAAACTAAAGAAACAGAACCTAACTTTGCAAAATGGCAGCAAATATTAGGTAATAAAATATCAGGTTTAAATGATGTTATTACAGTAGGAGATGTCTTGATAGTTGCCAAAGCGCATGGTAAACCTTTACCAAAAGGATTATCTCAAGAAGATGCGGATCAGATAATTGCTCTTACAGATTGGGGCTTGGCACAACAGTTCAAATCACAAAAAGTTGCTTATATTATGGGTGGCGAGCTTACTAATAGAATAATTGAAGATTTAAATAATGTCGCTGATGGTAAATCTAAATATAAAATGACTTATTACTCAGGTCATGATTTGACTCTTTTGGAGGTTATGGGAGCGTTAGGAGTACCTCTAGAAGAAGCACCAGGCTATGCAAGCAATCTACAGTTTGAGCTTTTCAAAGATGATGATATTTACAAAGTTAAACTTAGATATAATGGTGAATATGTTAAATTACCAATTATGGATAAGGATGACAGTTGTACACTAGATGCTCTAAATAAATATATGCAAAACATCAACGATAAATTCAAAAAATAGATTTAATTATTTTCTTAGATAAGCAGTGTAATATTGTTCTGCCATTCCTTCAACCTTTCTGTAATCAGGAATACATTCTCTTGGCTTACTATCAATTAGCTCAAACTCTATATTTGGAGAGAAGCTCTTTATTAGCTCAGCTTGAGTAACACTATATGGAGGAGTCCGAGATTTTTTTGTCATGCTCCATTACTAGGAGTAATATTTGTGTTTTATCTGGGCAAACTTCTAGCATCATATTTGCATATCTAGTTCTTATATCTTCTGGCAAAGCAATATAAGCACCTCGGTCGTACCAAATGTCAAAAGTTAGTAAATTTTTAGCTATTTTAGGTAAGTTAAAAATATCTGTTACATATATCTTAATATCATTACTTTAGTAACATTTGTAGTCACTCTCTTCGGTAATTTCATATTTGATATTATTTTGGCTAAAAAATGATAAAACAGCTTTTTCTGAAAGTTCGATACTGACTACTTTAACACCCTTAGACAAAAAGTACAGCATATCTATACTACAGCCACACATTGGCACCAGACATACTGAAGAGCTATTTATATTTAATCTAGAAAAGTGTTTAACCAAGAATTCATTAGGAGCTTCTTGACAAAAATCGACATCATTATTTTGCCATCTATCTAACCAGTATTGATTATTATTAGGCTCAACTTTATTCATACTATCTCTAATTGGTAGTGATTAACCTATTAGACATATTAACATGAACGATTAGATAAATATTACTTTTAAATATGGCGATTTATACTATGGTTCTTTATAATCTCGGTAGATTATAAAGGAGGAAAGAATGTCAAATCAAAGTTTACTTATCAAAAATGCTACAGTTGTAAATGAAGGCAAAACATTTAAATCTGATGTTTGGGTTGAAAATGGCAAGATCGCTCAAGTTGCTGCAAATATAGACAAATCAGCAGATAAAATTATAGATGCGACAGGCCTTCATCTACTACCAGGTATGATAGATGATCAGGTACATTTTAGAGAGCCTGGCCTTATGCACAAGGGAGATATTGAGTCAGAATCTCGCGCTGCTGTAATGGGCGGTATCACATCATATATGGAGATGCCAAATGTAAATCCAGCTACTACAGTAGTTGAGCGGTTAGATGATAAAAAAGAGCGTGCGGCAGCTAGATCACATGCAAACTATGCTTTCTATCTAGGTGCGACAAATGATAATGTCGAAGAACTAAAACGTCTAAAACCAAATGATGCTTGTGCTATTAAGATCTTTATGGGTGCTTCAACTGGTAATATGCTAGTGAACAATCCTGAGACATTAGAAGGCTTTTTCAAAGATAGTCCGTTACTAATTGTGACGCATTGTGAAGATACGCCAATGATTACCGAGAATGAAAATAAAGCACGTGAGAAATATGGTGAAAATATACCTTTTGACTTACATCCAGAAATTCGTTCACGTGATGCATGTTTTAAATCGTCTGAGCTTGCAGTAGGTCTAGCAAAGAAATATAAATCAAGATTACATGTATTACATCTAACTACAGCAGAAGAGATGGTACATTTTGATAATACTATTCCATTAGAGGAAAAGCGTATCACAGCAGAGGTTTGTGCTCATCATTTATTCTTCTCACGTAAAGACTATGCTGATAAAGGCTCACGTATTAAATGTAATCCAGCAGTTAAAGAAGAGAGTGATCGTTTGAAACTTCTAGAATGTGTAGCTAATGATACTATTGATGTAATTGCTACAGACCATGCCCCACATACTTGGGAAGAAAAGCAAGGTACTTACTTTAAAGCGCCAGCTGGTTTACCACTTGTTGAGCAAGCTCTTACCTCAGTATTAGAGCATTATCACAAAGGTTTCTTAACTTTAGAGCAAGTCGTGCAAAAGACAGCTCATGCTCCAGCTATAGTTTATAAAGTAAAATATCGTGGTTTTATCCGTGAAGGATATCATGCTGATTTGGTATTAGTAGATCTTAATGGTCTACATACTGTGACAGATGAAGGTTGTCATTATAAGTGTGGCTGGACTCCGTTTGATGGTATTACTTTCCAATCAAAGATTCAGACTACAATTGTAAATGGTGTAGTTAAATATCATAAAGGCAAAGTTGTTAGCGATCAAAGAGGGCAGTGTTTAGAGTTTAATCATGAGTTTTGATAGAAAACAGTGGGTTAGCTTGATACTGCCACTATTCTTAATTATGGTGCAGATCTTTGTTAATCCTAAAGGATATAATTTTATTATCCTCATGTTTATTTTTTATCGTTTATTTATCGTAAAAATTGTGAAAAAACTTTTTTGACTTTAATATCAAAACTCAAGATTTTAAAGCTTGAGAATAAGCTTTTACGATTTATCTCAAAACTAAAGAAATTAAAGAGGATATAGAGGTTAAGTAAAAGAACATTGCTGATATAGCTAGTAGGTTATATATGTTTGGATTAAATAGGCTAAAAGTTAGCTTATCTTTCTCTGCTTCTAAAAATGTTTTGACAGTTATAGATATAGAAAGATTTAATGAATTAGTAGAAAGTTGCCAGTCTTTACCTAGTGATGTAAAGGTGAAAGTTAGTAACCATGCAAAAGCTATATTTAAAGAAGGTTGTTTAAAAGGGGATATTTTTAACTTAGCCGAATACATAATAAATAATGGAATTGATAAAAAATATTCTGCTCACGAAAGTTAGTTTTTCGCTACTTAACTGCGTAAGTTATAGCGACATACTTTTTTCATGGCAGAAAAAGTATGCAAAACTGCCTAGCACTACGCTATCGTAGCCAAAATCAAATGGAAAATAAAAAACCCACTTCGTTCAGACAGTTTTATTTTCTTATTATTTGCTTTTGAAGCTACTAACCGCTAATGTGCGGAGATTCCTTTTCAAATATTGTGGGGGTGGATTGCGAAGCAAGACAGGGTAGTATTTTCACTATTTTACATACTTATCAAACCAAGCAATTTGCTTAGCCAATATCTTCTGTAGAGGCTTGTCTTCATAGCATTCATAGTGACTAATACCCTCTAGAACCATTAGCTCTTTTGGCTCATTAGCTTTTTCATATAATATATGCGACTCTTCAACTGGGTTTACAGAGTCAGTATCAGAAGCAACTATTAGTACAGGAATTTTTAAATCGCCAATATAGTTCTCAGGCTTATGCGATATCGTTTCATTAACTGTAAGAAACGGAATTTTAATATCAAAAGCATCATACTCTTTAATATATCTCTCATAAAAGCCTATAGATTGCTCATCTGTTAGTACCTTATGTAAATGTACCATCATCTCTTTACCAGTTTTTTCTTTTTTAGCTAACATTTTGTCAATCATGCCAAGGAATTTCTCTTTTTCTTCACCTGACATATTACCTGTGATTACTCTCTCACCATTTCCAAAAGTTAGTTGAACTGATAGACATTTGACGAGATTATTTTGTGCAGCTGCTGTGATAGCGTTAGCACCACCATAAGAAGTACCCCAAAGTCCAATTTTATTAGAATCAACAAAGTCTAGACTAGCTACATAGTCAATCGCAGAGTGAATATCTTCAATTTGTAGTTTTGGCACTAGTCGACCTCTTTCGCCTTCGCTTTCGCCAAAGCCTCTATAATCAAAGTTAAGTACAACATACCCAGCCTTTGCAAAAGCTTCAGCATATGCCGGTAACAATACTTCTTTAAACCCAGCAAAACCATGACATAAAACTATCGCAGGATATTTACTATTTTGATCAAAGTTTTCAGGTTTATATAGCTGTGCTGATATATTACATCCATGAGATGTGAAGTTTACTTTTTCCATATTTCTTCTATTTGTCGGTTTATATACTTGTGTAACTTTATTTTAGCAGAAATTAAGCTATGTAACTTACAGAAGAGATTTTTATATACAAACTTATTATGACAAAAGAGTATAATGGTAAGTAAATCTTATTATTGATATTGGATATGGATAAACAGCAAATAATTACTGCTACACAAAATTGGGTCAAGACATTTGTTGTAGGAATGAATCTTTGTCCATTTGCTAAGCGTGAAGTTGTTAAAAATAGAGTTCGTTATTTTGTCTCAGAAGCAACAACCACAGAGCAATTATTAGCAGAAATACAGACAGAACTAGAGCTATTAGAGAGTGACACGAATATTGAGACAACTTTAGTTATTCATCCGTATATTTTACAAGACTTCTACGACTACAATGACTTTCTATATGATACAGATAATCTTTTGATTGATATGTCATTAGAAGGAGTTTATCAGATAGCAAGTTTTCATCCTGATTATCAGTTTGAAGGGATAGACTTAAATGATGTTGAGAATTATACAAACCGTTCGCCTTATCCGATGTTGCACTGGATTCGTGAAGAGTCTCTTGAGAGAGCAATAGCAAACTATCCAGACCCTGATGATATACCGCAAAGAAATATTGATTTGATGAATGAGCTAGGATTAGATAAAGTTAAAGTTTTGTTAAAATCGTGTTTTGATATTTAAGGCTAAAAGTCCGCTGGCTAATTAACTTATAATTACTGATTTTTATACAAATACTTGTCTAATAATATAATCACCCAATGACTCAGATATTATGTTTAGAGCTCTTTCACTAACCTCAATCAACAATAGTATAAATAATGCGATAAAGATTCCTAAAGCTCTATATGTACCATCAGAGAAGCTAAAAAACTCTAGTTTTGTCGAGAAACAGACTATCATAAATGCTCTATTTGCTTGCTCATAAGCATATCCATACGATGGATGTTGTAATGCAAAGTACGTAAAGATTGTTGAGAAAATTATAAATAATGGAAATATAATAATTGGTAAATAGCTTGATATTACAATACAAGCAATACCGCATGATACTCCTAGTAAACATCCAAAGAATCTTCGATGAAATACAAGGACAGTTTTATTTATCTCAACTCCGGATATAATTACGATAGTTATAATCATATTGACTGAGCCACCGGGAACGTTTACAAACATCCAAAACAGTACAGCCAAACTCATTGCAATAAATATTCTAGTTGTATTTAATAGAGCGTCTTGATTTGATAGTGGTGGTGGTGGTGAGAAGCTTTTTCCTTTTTTAATTGGTAATATAAGCACAAATATTAAGGCGCATAAAACACCAACAATATTGGTGAGTATTCGATACTCTGTTAAATAAAAAGCATTAGTAGGCTCTACGATACAGCTAGCCCCTATAAAAGATATATGTAAGCCAATGAACAGTAGAAAATAGCCCTCTTGAGGATAGATTTTTGAAAAAAATAAGAATATAGCTCCTACTATAAAAATAATAAGTATGCCTACAAATGAAAATTCAACAAAAAGTATACTTAAGTATAAACCTATAATAGAACCAATAATTGTAGCAATAGCTCTTCTCAACGACTTATAGATAGTAAGAGAGGATCCTGTTGAGAATATTACGATAGCAGCTGTAGCAGCCCAAAAAGGATAATCAAAATTTAGAACATCATTAATAATAATTGCTATTACACCACATATAGAAATCGCTATAGATATTAGCAATATCTCTAGAGATTCTTCTTTTTTGATATCATATAACTTAGAACCATACATGGACATCTCCACCAAGTCTAAATTCTTTTGTATCTTTAGATAAAACTTCTATAAGTACAGGAAATCTATAATCCAATCTAACCCAGTCTATATTTCTTTCAATATGATAGAGAGCAGAGAAATTATTATATTCGGGTCTTGTGATTCCTTTTTCGATATCAACTATTCTACCTGTATATTTCTTAAATCCTGTTAGGCTTGTAGTCATACTAATAGTCTGGCCAACAGATAAATATCTAATATTACTTTCTTTGACATTTGCCACAACATACCATTTATGAGTATCAACGATAGAAAATAAATCTTCTCCTTTATTAATGAAATCGCCCTTTTGTAATATAAAGTTTGAAATATATCCATCTGTTGTGGCTTTGATGGAACATCTACTCAAAGAGTACTCTTTTTGACCAATCTTTGATTGAGTTATTTTCTCATCAGATAGAAGATCATTTTGTCTGATTTTTAGGTTATCTACATTCTGACACGCTTTGACAAATTGAGACTCACTAGATATTAGGTTTTTTTCAGCTAAGTCTTTTTGTTGATCAGATACGGCACCATCTTTTATTAGAAGTTTATATCTCTCAAAATTTCTTTTCTCAACAATTAGACTTTCTCTAGCTAAATCTCTTTGCTTTTCAGCAAGTTTTATTTTTATGACAATATCTTTAAGTTCTAGAGCTATCTTTTTATCTTGAGACTGTAGTATATTGAGCTCTTTTGTTATGTATCTGCAATCTAGTTCAAATAATGTATCCCCCTTGTTTACATATGATCCTTTTTTGATGTATATCTTCTGAACTTGTCCATTTTCTACACTATTTACTCTGGTAAAGTTGGCATATAAATAAGCATCTCTTTCGAAGCTAGCATCAAAGTATAAAAAAATACATATAAGAAAAATAATAATAAATAGTATTATTACAACAGCCATTAGTTTTGATATTTTCATCGTAAAAACTCTTTTACTTAATTTTGATTGAGCTACAACAAACTTGAAGTGCAAATCTTATGAAGAATTATGGTTTGCTATACGGCTAATCCTTCTTTAAGAGTATTTAGCAGAGCAGAAGATCTAATATAATCTCCGTTACTATCATATTTGATCATAATCTTTGTGATATTTTTGGATATTCTGTGGATGATTATTTCTATTCGATCACTATGATTCTTATTATTTATAGCTGTTATAGTTGCTTTGTCATTAGTTTGACTATTTTCTACTAAATCGTAAGCATGACCATTCTCATCATAAGTAATACCTGCCTTGATACTATTGATTATCACCTGATAGACTTTGTCAAAACTATGATTAAGTTCTGCAATGTAGTATCCATTTTCATACTTGGTATTGTCAATCGAGGCACAGCTTGTAGTAATGACAGTTATAAGTATTATTACAATTATTCTTAACAATGATTTGGAATAGTTCTTCATAATGTTCATTTCCTATGTATCGCAGATTTTTATAAAAAACTTCTAATATATATTTTCACACTAAAATTATCTTTGAAAAACATATATAATAATAATTATGTATTTTCAAATTGGAAATAGTATGGATAGGTTTGATTGCATGAAAAGTTTCATTCTAGTAGCTAAGAATCTTAGTTTTACAGTAGCCGCTAGAAAACAAGGTTTTGGATTAGCAAAAGTTAGTAAGCAGATTAATTTTCTTGAAGAATGGCTATCATCATCACTTTTTATACGTACTACAAGAAAAGTAGAGTTAACAGCTAAAGGAGAAGTATTTCTTGACTACGCGCAAGATATTGTAAAGCGTGTCGAAGGCGCACAAAATGATATTGAGAATAGAGATATACAACCAAGAGGTGAGATAGCAGTCTCGATAACAGCAGGACTTAATGCCGCTTTTTTTATTGAGCATTTTGCTAATTTTTTATCAAAATATGATCAAGTAAAGCTCAATATACATAATATTAATTCCCCACTTACAGTCTTAGAAGGCACATGTGATGTCTCCATAAGTTCTATAGATGTTGCTGACCCTAGACTGGTTAAATATGTTTTTTGTTCATTTAAGCGTAAATTGTATGCATCACCTAGATATCTTGAGAAAAAAGGAATCCCTAGATCTTTATCAGATCTGTCTCATCATAATACTTTAGTAAATACCCTCACTCACCCCAAAGGTTGGCAGTTTGGTAAATCATCTGTAAATCTGAACTATGATTATTTATCTAGCTCAACAGATGAGTTAAAAAATGCAGCCATACACGGACTGGGAATTATTTGGTCGATTGACCCCTTAGTTAGACAAGAGGTTAATTCTAGAGATCTGATAGAAATTAAGATGGATGAAGCCCAAGAAGATGTTAAGTTGTATTGCTATTTTTTACAAACATCAAAACAAGATAAGAGACGTATTCTTGCAGAATATTTGCTTAAGAATGTAGATATTCTCTAAGTTTAACTATTATTTTATCGGTATCATAACTTCATTAGTACGTAAAAATGGTATTGTCCATGGCGGATTATAGCCAGCAGCTTCAGGTTGACCGACTATTTCGTAATTGTTTGCTTTTATCCATGTTCTAAGTTTAGTCGTATTGCTATCTATAGAGTCTTTGTCTAGGAAACTACTAAATGTAACTACCGCCATTTTAGTTTCAGGTTTCTCAACCAATTTGATTTTATCACTAGTTGGTTTTGGAGCATTTTGTAGAGTATATTGAGCTGGTAATACAAAAGCTATAGTCCATGATTTATCATCCTCAGCTATCATTACTGGAGCAGTCATCTGAATTTTTTGTGATGATTGTTCTATTTTGACAGGAGCAGTCATTTGTATATCTTGTTTAGTAATGTTTGCACCAGTTATGTATCTAAACAAGTAGCCAAAACCTTTGTTGACAGTAGACTTATAGTCAGAGTCTTCCACAGTTACTTGAGCTTCAGTAAGAGGAGCATAAACTCTAACAGAGAAATTATCATCTGTTTTAATATTTGTATATTTAGCTTGAGGAATATTATTGATTCCAATTATTTCTACAAGATGATAGTGCTAAAGCAGATATTACCGATAAAGCTTTTTTAACATATCTTACACCCCTTAGGAATTGCTGTAAAAGATATCTATATTTATAATTATAAAGCATAATATGGTTATCTAAAAGTTAAAGTTTTGTAAGGTTAAGTTGTTATAATTGTGCAAAACTTAAATAAATATAAGGTTTAAATATGACTAAATTACTCAAAATAATAGCGCTACTTGCTGTTATGATAGGGGCTTCTTATGCTTCGGTTGAAAAGCCACTTAATCTTTTGGTGAAAAGAGCTTCTTTGATGCAAGGTGTCGGAATATGTAAGCATAAGCTTAATAGTCCTCTATATGATGCAGATCAAGAGCTTAGAGTACTACAAAATGCTCAAGCTTTAGCAAAAAAGAATCATTTAGAATCTAGCTCATTTCTGATTTTTATCCAATTACAAATGGATTTATCTAAGCAAATAGAAGATTATTATGCAAAAAATGCAACTCAGCAACAGCTTGAGCAACAAAGCCCTGATTGTTTATCTATATATCGAGATAAGATTAAAAAAGTTGATGAACAACTCTATCCGGCAATAAGTCAAAACATCAGCGAAATTGATAAAGATAAAGACTTAACTAAAAAGCTTAGTGAGCTTGTGAAAAAACAAAAGATCAAAGGTATTCCTCAAAATCCAAATTATATAGAGTTATTAGCAAATAGTTTGCAAAGTATCAAAGTAGCTCAATAAGTTGATTTAGAGAATTAAAAAGAGAAAATCTTAAGAGATTAGTTATTTTTTATCCATTTTTGTATTAAGTCTAAAGTAAATGGATATTCTTTATTCTTATGCATTTGGTGGTAATTAAACTGCTTAGAGCTACCCTTTTTTATCTACAATAATCTCTTAGTCTCATTACTGTAAGCAGTATTACCAGTAGCTGATACAACAGGATCATTTTCAACAAGATCGCCTTGTGAGTGATTGAAGTCCCAGTATCTATTAATTCTACGTGATTCCGCTTCGTATGAGTTAATAGAGAATGTCTTATAACTTCTACCACCTGGATGAGAAACAAAGTAGTTAAAGCCGCCTATAGATCTATTATTCCATTTATCAACGATATCAAAAGTTAATGGAGTATCAAAACCAATAGTTGGATGTAATGCTGACCACGGCTGCCATGCTTTGTATCGAACACCACTGACATACTCGCCTTCAACATTTGTCTTTGATAATGGAATTTGTACACCATTACATGTTACAGCATATCTTTCATCGTTAAAGTTTTGGATTTTCAGCTGCAATCTCTCTACAGAAGAGTCAACATATCTTGCAGTTCCTTGAGAGCTAGACTCTTCACCTAATACATGCCATGGTTCTATTGCAGCTCTTATCTCGCAGTGCATATTGTTGATAGTAGTCATACCATATAGAGTGAATCTAAACTCAAAGAATGGATCAAACCATTCAAGTTTAAACTCATAGCCTTCATCATTTAGGAACTGTACAACTTCTCTGATATCTTCTTTTACATAATGCTCTAATAAGAACTTATCATGTAGTCTTGTTCCCTAGCGTACTAAGTCATGCTTGTATGGTTTTTTCCAAAAACAAGATACCAACGCTCTTACTAATAACATTTGCAATAGTGCCATCTGAGAGTGAGGAGGCATATCAAATGCTCTAAGCTCTAAAATACCTAATCTGCCAGAGCTACTATCTGGTGAGTAAAGTTTATCGATACAAAACTCACTTCTGTGTGTGTTACCAGTAATATAAGTAAGCATATGTCTAAACAATCTATCAACTAACCAGAATGGTATATTTGAGTCATCATCGAGTATTTGTGAGAAGGCTATTTCTAATTCGTATAGATTTTCTAATCTGCCTTCATTAACTCTTGGTGCTTGAGAAGTAGGACCAATAAATGCACCACTAAATAAGTATGATAAACCAGGATGATGTTGCCAAAATGTTATCAAACTTCTAAGCAAATTAGGTCTTCTTAATAGTGGTGAATCACTTGGCTTGGCAGTACCTAGTGTGACATGGTTACCACCACCGGTACCAGTGTGTTTACCATCAATTGCAAATTTCTCTGTGCCAAGTCTGCACTGTCTAGCATCTTCATATAATCCAAGTATATTATCACTTAGCTCTTTCCATGAGTGTGCTGGCTGTATGTTTACCTCTATAACACCAGGGTCTGGAGTTACTTTTATTCTATCTGTTCTATTATCTTGAGGTGGTTCATAACCCTCTATAATAACTGCCATATTTAGTTTCTTATCATTTACTTCTATAGAGGCTATCAGATCTAAGAATACTTCAGTATCATTTATCGGTGGTAAGAATATACATAGCTTATTATTTCTAATTTCTGTAGAAATAGCAGTTCTTACAAATGCACTATAAGTATTATGAGGTATTTGAGTTAATCTCTTTTGCTCTTTGCTCAACCGATGTTATATAGTCCCTAAGGTTAGGGTATGATGCAAACAAGTCTGTTTCGACAGATTTTTCAATCTCGACATGTGGCTTAAGAATTAATGAGTCTAAAGGAAGTCTAAAGCCAAGTGGAGAATTACCAGCTAATAAAAATAGGTTTCCTCTTCTAAATTCCCATTTAGAGCTTATCCATTTTGTTTTACCAAAATCTAAAGTACATAACCAACTTCTTCATCTAGTCCAAAGCTTAATTTCTCAGCTATAGTACGTCTTTCTAAAGGATCTTTGAGATTATATTTCATTAGATCAACATCTATCGGAAGCTCAGCCTCTTTAATTATGTAGTAAATAAGATCTTCATAAGCAGCTACGATATTTTGATCACTAACTCCTAAAACCAAAGATAATGTAGATAGGAATTTTTTAGCATCAGCAGTTTTGTATGGATATGATTTATTCATATCGGCTAATAATTCTGGGTTTCTCCATACCGGATTACCATCTTTTCGCCAGTAAACAGTAGTCTGCCACCTTGGAAGAGCTCTCCTGGATACCATTTACCCTGAGCATGATGTAACAATCCACCGTTAGTATTGGATGATAATAATTTTCTAGATAACTTATTAGCTAACTCTCTTTTATGTGGTCCATCAGCTTCTGTATTCCATTGAGCTGATTCCATATCATCTATAGATACAAAAGTTGGTTCACCTCCATTAGTTTAGTCGGACATCATTTTCAACTTGATCTCTATCAACTTTAAATCCTAAGTTATAAATATCTTGCCGTTGCTTTTCTATATATGGTTTGGTAACTCTTGGAGACTCAAATATTCTTGTGACTTTATTCTCGTAGAAGAATTCCGTTTCACAGACATCCGTAGCGCCTTCAATAGCATGAGCACTATTATAGTGAGGAGTATACGCCAGAGGGATATGACCTTCTCCAGCAAAAAGTCCACTAGTAGAATCAAGACCAATCCAGCCGGCTCCAGGTATATAAACCTCCGTCCAAGCATGCAAGTCTGTAAAATCTTCTTCTGGTCCATTAGGTCCATCTAATGACCCAACATTAGCTTTTAGTTGTACTAAATAGCCTGATACGAATCTTGCTGCAAGACCAAGATGTCTTAAAACTTGTACAAATAGCCAAGAGAAGTCTCTACAACTTCCTAGTTTTTTATCAAGAGTCTCTTTAGGAGTCTGAACACTTGGTTCAAGTCGGATAGTATAGTTAAGAGTATTATATATTTTCTGATTTATCTCTACTAAGAAGTCTATTATGGGTTTTTTAGATTTATTTATAGAAGCGACGAAGTCTCTTGACTCTTTTGAGCGATCTTCTAACTCTATATATGGTGCTAACTCTTTTTTCAAATCTTTTTTGTATTGAAAAGGATAGTCCTTTACCCCTTCTTCAACAAAGAAATCAAAAGGGTTAATAGTAATCATGTCAGCAATAATTTCAACATCAATACTAAACTCATCAGTTCGTTCAGAGAAGACTAATCTAGCTAAATAGTTTCCAAATGGATCTTGTTGCCAGTTAATAAAATGATTCTCTGGCTTAATCTTGAGTGAATAAGATTCTATAGGTGTTCTGCTATAAGGAGCAGGTCTTAATCTTATTAATATGCGGAGATAATGAAACTTTCTTATCATACTTATATTGAGTTCTATGAGAAATAACTACTTTTAAAGCCATAATAAACCTACCTTTTATGCTTCTATAATCTAATAATACATAATTTTAAGGATTTTATAAAAAGTAAGTTAGATCTTGAGTTAAAAATTTTTCAAAAATATAAAATTAAAAATTGGAAAAAACTAAATCAACCAAAGACTATTAGACACAGTTATCATAATTTGACATAGATCAAAATGAGAAGCTAAAAATATAGTTTACTATCTCCATAAATTAAACTAATATATAGTTTCAACATCGATTAATCATTTGAGAAACTTAATGAAAATAATGTTCTCAGCAGATGGTATGTCTAAGTCTGATTTAGAGAAAACAGTCACTGTTTCAAAGTATGTTGACTGTGTTAAAATTGGTCATATTCTGTGTTCAACGCTATCCTTTAAAGAAATTCATGAACTAGTTGGCGATAAAGATATTTTTTTGGATTTTAAGTTACACGATATTCCTAATACAGTTAAAACCGCAATTGAAAATTATTCAAAAGCAATACCAAACTTTAAATATTTCACATTTCATGGTACTGCTAGTGATGAAATGATCAAAGCTGCACTTACAGCAGATACACAAGCAATACCATTAGCTGTGATTACTCTTAGTAGTGAAGCTAATTTTGATAAGACAGATAGTCTAGCAAAATTTGAGAGATGTGTGGATTTAGGTGTGGAAAACTTCATATGTCATCCACATTTAGTTGTAGATGTTAGAGCAAAATTTGGGGATAAAATTAAATTATATGTACCAGGTGTGAGGCTTGAGAGTGACTTAAGTGATGATCACTTTAATGCTTTGACACCTAAAAAAGCCAAAGAGCTATGTGTTGACTATATTATAGTCGGTAGACCTCTACTTCGTGCTGATGATATTGTTGAGAAGCTAAAAGAGTTTGAGTGTTAAGATGCAAAATCAATATCTTAAAAGAATAATAATCTCGCCACCATTTGGCAAATATCTTAAATTTACCGAAACCTCTAATATTTATGGTTCTTTTACAGTTAATAGACGTTGGGGGCTTATCAAGCAAGCGATAAAAACTATTCGTAAAGTAGAAAAAAATGCTTGGCGTAATAAGATAGGTCTACGTAATCCAGGATTGGCAAATGCAAATCCACCCAAAAGAGCTCGGGATATAATATCTCTAGCAGCATTAGAGATGTCAGACTGGCATATCTTTGCAGAGACTTTGAAGTTACCAAAGTTTGCAAATCATAAAAATATTGAGATAAATATAGGTTGTCCTAATGCTAGTATTGTTGATTTTCCAGCTGAGTTAGCGTCTTTATTTGAAGATAGAAATATTAGTATCAAAATGCCACCAACTGTAGATCATAATGCTAAGATTAGAGAGTATCTTGCAGTAGGTATTACAACTTTTCATTTATGTAATACTATCCCTACAGCTAAGGGAGGTGTTTCAGGTTATCCATTACATGAGTATAGTTTGCCAGCTATCAAAAAAGCTAGAGAAGAGTTTGGTGATAGTATTACTATAATTGGTGGCGGAGGTGTTTACACTTTAGATGATGCTAAGAAATATATCGAGGCTGGAGCAGACCATTTATCGCTAAGCTCTATAATGTTTAATCCTATTAGAGGTAAAAATCTAGTTAAAGAGATTAGTAGCCTTTCTTTTTAAGCAGTAGCTTATCCGTATTTTTATAAGATTGTGGTGCAAAATCTCCCATCCATTCTTTGACAGCTTTGAAATTTTCGATAAAAGTTTATTTATCACCATCCGATATTTTCTCAGCATTAGAGTTTACAAATTCAGCAATAGTTTGCTGTCTTTGCTTATCTGACATAATAATATCAGCATATAAGCCGAGACCTTGGCTAAAAGTCTACCTACGATATTTAATTCCATTTTATATACAGAACTCGCTAACTTTAGCATTTTTTGAATATCAACATTCTTGTGTTTAAGAAACAGTCCTAAACAGTACACACTAAAATGCTCAATTCCTTGGATAAACGTCATAGCTTCATCATGATCTTGGGCAGTCATTTTTTCGATACTAAAGCCAATTCTCGCTAGATCATCTATAAAGTATTGATACTTATCTTGCTGTTTACCATCACAGACTACAATTACTTGATTTTCGGGAGAGCTAATAGTTGGACCGAAGATTGGGTGCAGACCGACAACAGGACCGTCATAATTTGCTAACATACTATCTAGAGGCTCTTTTTTTATACTGGTATAGTCAGCTAAGATAGTACCTTCAGAAAGATAGGGTATTGTTTTTTTTGATAATTTCATCAGTTAAATATATTGGTACAGATAATATAACAATGTCTTGATTAGCAAGTTTTTGTTCGGGCGTTTGCCAATCACTTACATCAAAGATAGTTAGTGCATATTCAGGTAGGAATTTACTAAAGATATTTTGAGTCATCTGACCCATTTCACCACTACCACCAATTATACAAATTCTTTTTTGCATATTTATACCTTAAAAGTAAAAGTTACAGGACCATCATTTGTCAAAGACACTTTCATATCAGCACCAAATATTCCAGATTGGACTTTATTATGTTTATTCTTGAATATGTCTTCAAATTCTTTGAATTTTTCTTTTGCTATCTCCGGAGGACAACCGCTACTAAAGCTTGGTCTATTACCTTTCTTTGTATCTGCAGCAAGTGTAAATTGTGGTACAAGAATTATCTCTCCATCAATATCAGCTAGAGATAGGTTCATCTTGCCTGTATCATCTTCAAATATACGATACTTGATGATTTTATCAGCCATTTTTTCGAAGTTTTGGCTAGTATCTTCTTTCTCAACACATACTAGTGCTAAGATACCTTTATTTATATCAACAACTTTTTGACCATCAACTATTACATTTGCGCAGTTTACTCTCTGTATGATACTAAGCATATCAATATATTATTTTTGTTAAATCAATCCTTAAATTGTATCAAAAACAGTTGTATATTCTTACAAAAATATTTGTTAAATAAAATTTCTAAATGAAAAAAATATTTCCTCTAGTTCTTTTTGTTATTTTGTATCTTTTGATATGGGATGGGCTAACTCTTTTGATTCACTCTCCTAATAGTATTCCTCCTGATACTGTAGAAAATATTATGTGGGGTATGCATCCAAGTTTAATGTATGATAAGCATCCTGGTTTAGGAGCACTATTCCTTAGACCATTTGTATTATTTTTTTCGCCATTATTAGCGAATCTACTAGCAACATCTATCTGTATAGTAGTTACTTGGCTCTATGTATACAAGATAATGAGGCTATATTTTGAGCATAAAGAAGCTATCTTTGTTACCTTACTATCATTATTAAGCTTTTTTTATATGGGAGAATTTTTTCTTCAATATAATCAAAATATAATACGGCTACCATTTTGGACGGCAAGTGCTTATTTTTTATAAAAGCTATAGATACTAATAAAATAATCTATCGGCTCTTAACTGCTTTAATAGTTGCTTTAGCAGTGTATGCTAAGTTTCAAATAGCTATAGTAGCAGTAGCAATGCTGGAATATTTAATATTTAATTACAAAGTTTGTTACACTAAGAATATTTTGTTATCAGCTGTATTTGGTTTTGTATTACTAATACCAGGTATGGTTTCTTTGTATGAGCTTAATTTTATCACTATACATTATGCAGCAGCTAGAGTTGCAGAACCTAATTCTAGTATGTTCTTTAATATATGTAATGGCTTATTTGATAGTATATTTCAGCTACTTAACTTCGCTGTTGCTATAGTTATTCTTATATATTTAGCTTTTAGAAAAAATATAATAAGAATACACTCTAAACTATCCAATAACCAAAAAGCTATAATTTATATAGAAATGGTTCCATATATAATCTTTTGTTTATTGGAGATGTTTAATGGGGCATTACCAACAGAGTGGTTAGTGTGTGCGACAACATTATTTATTCCTGCTATATACATATTATTTAGACTAAAAATCTCAAATATTTCTCTATATAAAGTAGTAGTACTTGGTTTGATTGTGAATTTAATTTATTTTATTGCATTTAATATTGGTACTTTCACAAATAATAAAATAGGGCATAATAATATTAGTAATAGTATTGCTGTAGTAGCCGATAATTTAATTAAAGATAATCACTTAGCTTACCCAGAATATGCATCAGGAAGTTGGGATTATGGACTTTATTTGACTGTCTTTATGAGAGAGCATCCTAAGTTTGTAAGGCAATGGTATAAATTAGATTCTAAAGGTTCTATGGTTATGGTTTTCCTTGGCTGTGGTGGTGAATATGGTTATATAGATAATGATATTAAAACACTAGGCTATAATGTGATATATAAGACGTGCCAAAATGTACAATTAACAGATAAAATAAAACCTCAAGAGAAACCTTTTACGTTCTATTTTGTTGAGAAGTAGACTTTCTTATATGTACCATAAAAATTATAATTATAATAATCACACATAAAATTGGTCCGAGTATAATGGGAACCTGTTTGTCTATATGTTGACCTAAGAATCTAGAAATAAACAAGCAGATTGAAGCGCCGATGGAACCTGACATTATCAAGAAAGAAGATACTTTAGGACTTGAGTAATTAGCATTATTTATACCATAGCCTAGAAGTGTAGGGAACATCGCCGCACATCCAAATCCTAAGACTACACCACCTAATATAAATCCATAAAGACTCTCAGCAATCAAGAATATTATAAATCCTATCAAAGTAATAAATGAACTTATCATAATATAAACAGTAGGCTTAATCCTTGTAAGTGCGAATAGTCCTACAATCAATCTTGAAATGGCAATAATACCCCAAAATAAGCCGATAATAAGACTAACATCTGTGACTTTTGGATGCTTAGCTTCTTGTAAATATGGTGAGAACCAATACGAAACAATATATTCGATATATACATAAATCATTATCGCTAATGCAATCAGCACTACACTAAGATTTTTATAGTTATCTACAGGATAAGATAAAAGTTTATCTTTGTTTATTCTAAACTGTCTCATTAAGCTCATAGCACCTGCAAAATCTTCTTTGTCTTTGGTTTCAAATATTGACAAAATAAGAACATATTTACCATCAAGGTAAAATAGATCTGGACATTCTAATGTTCTACCTAAGAGAGTTTTTTCTTGAAATAAGATACTATGATAATCCTAGTTTTCATCATCATCAGATCTATACAGTACAACGCTTGGATATCCATTTGCATAAGTACCAATAACTAGGTAATAACAGTTAAATTTTTCATCAAACCACACTTTAGTATCTCTAAAATTATAAGAACAAAAATCTGGCTTACGATTTATTACTGTTTTGGGTTTTGAGAAGTGAATACCATCTTTGCTTTTGATGAGATTTTGTTTTTCTATAAAAACATTTGGAGTGTTGTCTAAATCTTCAAAATGCTCTGTATAAGTTAGAAAAAGCGCATTATTGACAACTGTAGCACTTCCTGAGAAGGCGCCACCAATATATCTATCATTAAGATCATTTTGAGGGTAAATAGCAATAGGTAAATGTTGCCAGTGTATCATATCTTCAGATACAGCATGTCCCCAGTGTAGCATTGGTGTATGCTTACCATAAGGATAATGTTGGTAAAACATATGATATTTACCTTTGAAGTAAACTAAGCCATTCGGATCATTTAACCAAGCTTCTTTTGCAGTAAAGTGATATTGTATACGCACAGTATTTCTTATATTTTAATTATCATGAGAATGACATGACAGACATTTACCATGTTTTAGACTAAAGCAGATACCTCCTCGCTCAAGCAAAGAATCATCATACAGCCAACCATTTTGTATACTTACATTTTGAGTATCACAAACAATTTTTAGAGTGTATTCTTTATGAGCTTCTAGTAGCCATTCAACATGATAATACTTAGTTTTTAATATGGTAGTTTGGATTGGATGACATTCTATAACCACATTGTTGTGATAGAGCTTAAATTGCCCATGCTGATTAGTATTATAGTCAAAAGATATTACACAGTTAGTTTTGACATTCAGGCTAAAAGAATTTTCATCGAGTTTTGTTATAAGCATTTTCAAAACAGTAAAGAGGTATATAAGAAAAGTTTAAGTGACTGAATATCTATAGTCAATTTATAATCAATAAAACAAAATTATGCTTACTATTTTGCACAATGTGTTATAGATTATATTGTTATAAATTTAGTAAAGAGAATTGGTTTTGATAAAAGATATAAAGGTTAGACAGTTTTCAGTATCGTGGTTTATAGAGTTATGGGAGAGATATGCTTTTTATAACAACTAGTCATATTAGTGAGTCACAAGGATATCTAATTTTTGGTATATTTGCTTCATTAATTTATATTATGCCAACCATAGGTGGATATATATCTGATAAAGTTATCGGCATAAAAAATGCTTTAGTTATTGGAGCAATACTACTGTTATTAGGTTATGTTGTATTAGCAATGTCTAATGATCTTAAGCATATCAGTTAGGCGTTATCATTAATTATTGTTGGTAATGGTTTATTTAAGCCTGCTCCAACAGCGTTAATTTCAAAGATTTTTAATGACAATCCTGCACAGTCACATTCAGCATTTACTCCTATTATTGCAAAATATACTAGTTATTCATATGCTTTTATAATTTGTGTTATTGGTATGATTTTAGCACTATCAAACTACGCTTGGCGTGCAAGATTATTAAAAGATATTGAACCGGAAAATAAAAAAATAACCAATAAGACTAAAGCTTTAGTCTCATTGCAATGTTTATTACAAATAGCTATCTGTTATGCTTTATTTCAGATGACGGATATATCTCTGTATCTGATAATAGTTGTCTGTTTATTAACTTTTTTGTACATGCTGAATGATGCAGAAAATACTTCGAGTAAAAAAGAAAAAATACTACAGATAATAGGTGTGATTTTAGTAATTGAAGCAGTTATCTATTTTATTATTTATAACCAAATGTTTTCTACACTAGTTTTGTTTGCTAACCATAATGTAAATATTAATTTGATTGGATTTAATGTTTCTCCAGCAACTTATGCGGCACTAGATTCTTTTTGGTTAGTGGTTCTAAGTCCTATTTTGGCAATACTGTATAAGAAGAGTGTGAGTCACTTATCAATCCCTTATAAATATTCTATAGGTACAGTGATAGCTGGGTTAGCTCCATTAACATTATACTTAGTCATTATGCTAACGCAGAAAAATGGCTTTATTGATGGTAATTGGATGATTATCTACTTCTTCTTTGAAGCATTAGCAGAATTGTTAGTTGCTGCTTTAGGTTTTTCTTTGATAGCGATTTATTTTAGAAAAGAGATAGTTACGCTAGGCATGGGCTTTTTTATGCTTGCATTAGCTTTTGGTGGTGCATTATCTGGTAAGCTAGGTTAGCTTGTAGCTATGCCAGAAGGTAAGATTGATCCTATTATGAGTTTAAATATCTATTAAAATTACTTTTTATGGCTAGGTGTAATAACTATCATTTTAGGTATCGTATATGCTTTGGTAGCTAGATTAGCTACCAGTATAGCCAAGAAGAATAACATTTCTTTAGGATAAAGAGATAATAAGAATTTTACAGTCTATTTATAATCTTATCGGTAAACTCTATTGTTGAGGCTAGTTTAGTTCCTTGAGTGTATATATCTGAAGTTCTAAAGCCATCTTCAAGAGTCTTATTAATCGCACTTGTAATAGCTTCAGCTTCTGTTACTAAGACAAATGAATAAGAAAGCATTAATGATGCAGACAATATCTGTGCGATTGGATTAGCTTTACCCTGACCTTTGATATCATAAGCAAAACCACCAGAAGGCTCATATAGTCCAAAGCCATCTTTATTTAGGCTTATAGAAGGTACTAAGCCAATAGAACCAGGTAATACAGATGCTAAATTAGAAATAATATCACCAAAAAGGTTACCAGTAACCATTACATCAAATTGACTAGGATTAAGTACCATTTGCATCGCACAATTATCAACATACATATGATTAACGTTTACATTTGGATAATCTTTAGCTACTTCATTGACAATATTTCTCCATAGTCGAGATGTATCTAAGACATTAGCCTTATCCACAGATGTAAGTCTATTTGATCGTTGGGTAGCTCTTTCAAATGCTTGCACGACAATATTTCTAATCGTATGTTCATCATACTTAGCAATATCAGTTGCACATCTTACACCATGTTCATCTGTAAAAGTTCTATGCTCACCAAAGTAGATATCTCTAGATAGCTCTCTAAAGATTTCAATATCTGCACCATTTGCAATACGACTATCCTTTAGTGGTCAAGCTTCTTTGAGTGCTGGAAAAATCTGGCTAGGGCGGATGTTTATATTAAAACCAAAGTGTTTTCTAAGAGCTAGAATACTATTTGCCTCATAACCTTGCCATTTTTCTTCATTTTGAGCTTCAACAGGTCCACCAACAGAGCCAAAAAGTATTGCATCAGAGTTTTTACATATCTCTAAAGTTTCTTCTGGACAGTGGCTTTTATATTTATCATAAGCTGCACCACCAACTAAAGCCTCTATATAGTTAAATTTATGATTATATTTTTTAGCAATAGCATCAAGAACTTTGATTGCTGACTCCATTACTTCAGGGCCGATTCCATCACCTACTAATATAGCAATATTTTTTTCCATTTTAGCCTCTTTGTGATTATTCAAATTGTTTGATTATATCTAGATGCTCGACAAGATAGGTCATGTCATCAAGTCCTCTAATAAGACAATCTTTACGGAAAGGATCATAATCAAAACTATAAATACTACCATCAGCACTAACTATTTGCTCTTGTATATCAACAGTCATACTAAAGTTTGGATTTTCTGCCTTATCACATAATTCTTTGACAGTATCTTTGTCTAATGAGATTAACAATAAGCCATTTTTAGCAGCATTGTTGAAAAATATGTCAGAAAATGATGGCGCAATTATAACTTTGATACCCGCTTGAGTTAATGCCCAAACAGCATGCTCTCTCGATGAACCACAGCCAAAATTATCTCCAGCAATCAATATTTCAGAATTAGAATAGTCAGGGTTATTAAAAACAAAGCTACTATCTTTTTCCTTTAAGTTATGGAATAAACTTTTGCCTTAGCCATCTTTAGTTGTTTGGGTTAGAAAGTTTGCAGGAATAATCATATCTGTATCGATATCGCTTAGCCATAAAGGAATTGCGCTAGATATTAGTTTTTTTAAAAGCTTGCATTTCTTACGACTCCTTATAGTTTATCAACACTGCAAATCTTACCCATAACAGCACTAGCAGCAACTGTTTGTGGTGAAGCAAGATGAGTTATACTTCCTTTACCTTGACGACCGATGAAGTTTCTATTTGAAGTACCAATACATCTTTGCCCTTCAGGAACTTTATCATCATTCATTGCCAAGCACATTGAGCAACTAGGCATTCTAAATTCAGCACCAGCATCAGCAAAGATCTTATCTAACCTCTCAGCTATGGTAATATTTCGTACTTGCTCTGACCCAGGCACTATATACATAATCACATTTTTAGCAACCTGTCTGCCTTTTAAAATATTAGCCACAGCGCGCATATCTTCTATACGACCATTAGTACAGCTACCAACAAATGCCCATTGAATCTCCTTACCTAGGATATCTTCATCGGTATTAAATTTAGTATAGTCATAAGCTTGTTGAGCTAGCTTGTGTTGATGAGTAGGTATATCCTTCAAGCTTAGAATCTTAGCTGAGATACTGATAGCATGTTGAGGGTTTATTCCCCATGTAACCATTGGCTCAAGTCCTTCAATGTCAACTTTGATAGTTTTGTCATAGTGAGCATTTTCATCACTGATGAAGCTACTCCAATATTCTACAGATTTGTCAAAGTCATTACCTTGAGGCGCATATTTTTTTACCTTTTAGATAACTAAAAGTTTTCTCATCAGGAGAAACTAAACCGGCTCTTGCACCACATTCTATCGATATATTACATAGTGTCATACGCTCTTCCATAGTCATATCTTTGATTGCTTGACCAACATACTCGATGACATAACCACCAGCACCACCAATACCAATATTAGCAATTAGCTTCATAAATATCTTTAGCTGTAACTGACTTTGAGGGTTTATCGACAAACTCTACTTTCATTGTTTTAGGTCGGTATTGCAAAATACAGTTAGTAGTAAGTACATGTCCAACTTCAGATGTTCCAACACCAAACGCTAAAGCTCCAAATGTACCATGAGTTGAAGTATGAGAGTCACCACATACAAGAGTCGAAGCAGGCAATGTGAAACCAAGCTCTGGACCTATTACATGGACAATCCCTTGATGTTGGCTTTCAAAGTCATAAAAATCAATACAAATTCTTTAACATTACTACGCAGTTTTTCTACTTGAGCTTGAGCAACTTTATCTTTCATTTCTAGACGATTGATAGGCGATGTCGAGATACTATGATCAACGGTTGCAATGATTGATTTTTGATTATTTATTGGAATATTTAGTTCTCTAATTCTATCGAAAGCTTGTGCAGAAGTTACTTCATGCATTAGCATTCTATCTATATATAAAATATTTGGAAAATTAGGTATTTGTTTTACAACATGAGCATCCCAGATTTTATCAATAATATTTTTTTCCATTTTATTTCCTATAATTTGTTTCTATATATAGTTTATTAGTAGCAGTGATTAAAGCTTTAAGTGAAGATATCTCAATATCTTGATCTACAGCAACCCCTCCAACAACTAGACTATTTTCACCAGTTTTGATTATAATAGTTGTTTCAGATTTAGAGTTAATACCAGCATCTTTTAATGATCTAGAGAAGTAATCTGAAATATTCACTTCAGGGATATATTCTTGAATACCTTTTAGTAATGCTGAAAGAGCAGAGTTTTCGCCACGATCTGTAATTCTATAGTCTGTATTACCAAAGAATCTTCCTTTAATCTCAACATAGGTTTCACTATTAGATTTCCCATAATCTATAGCTGATACATGAATCGGAGATTTAATCTATTTATAAGCCTGTATTAGCTCTTCATCTGTGATACCTTTTCTACGCTCATGATAAATATCTTTTATTTGCTGAGCTATAGCTGCTTTTTCTTTATCATCACAAATATAACCATTTTCTTCGATAATCTTTTTAGCATGATTACCACCTGATAATGGACCAAAAATAAAGCTAATTTCATTACCGACAGATTCTGGGTGAAATGGCTGGTATGCTAAAGGATTATTCAATATGGCATTTGTATGCCCACCAGAAGCGTGTCGTGCTGAGTTTAGACCTGTGATAGGGTGGTGGTTGTCTAGATAACATTCTCTTGCCAATAACATCTGAAATAGTTTTAAAATTAGCAATATTAATATCATTATATATAATGACAATCTTTTTGTTTACCAAAAAGATTTATAAACATCACACATTGTTCTAATGATGCGTTACCAGCTCTTTCACCAACACCATTGATACAGCCCTCTACTTGTGTTGCAGGACCGTTAAATACAGCGTTCATTGAGTTCTCTAAAGCTAATCCTAAATCATTATGACAGTGCGCTGACTAAATTATATTTTTATCAGAGAATTCTTTTTTGATGATTTCAGCATGTTTAGTCATATTTTTGACAAAGTAGTTATCATTTTCACGCTCACAAGCACCACCAATAGTGTCAGGACAGTTGATAACTGTAACTCCAGCAGATACCGCAGCTCTAAAAACATCAGTAACATAGTCAAAAGTATCGCCTAGCCTTGAGTATCCCTCTGCACTAAACTCTACTTCAAAGTCTTGATCACTAGCTAGTTTAATTAACTCATAAACATTTTTGATATTTTGCTCGTTATCATTTTTGCTACCAAGACTAGCTTGAGCTAGATTTGGATCTACAGGCAAATACATATGAACTCTAGCTTTACCTATTGCCAATGATGGACGTAATGCATCCATAGTAATTTCAACTTGATTTTTTCTAAGTTGACATAGTCCAGCAATAACCATATTAGAGTTTTTCTCAGCCATTCTTTTTGAGATAGTATTTACTATTTCAAAATCTGTATTACTTGCTGAAGGGAAGCTTGCTTCTAGGACATCGATATTTAGCTTATCTGCAAGATCTGCATACGCAATATTATCTTCAAAAGACATACCAGCTCCAGGAGACTGTTACCCATCTCTAAGAGTTGTATCAAAAATATAAATTTTCTGCTTATCCATAGTGGACTCCTTATATATAAGTTATAGCTTCCTTGTAAACTTGTCCTTGTTTTAACTTCTCAAATACTTCTTTTATTTGATTTGTTATCGTGTAATCTGAGCGTCTTAATTTATTATCATCAATACTTGCCACAGGGGTGATTTCAGCAGCAGTTCCACAGAAAAACACTTCATCTGCATTTATTAGCTCATCAACTTTAAATAAGCGTTCTGTAACTTTATAACCTAGATCTTTAGCAATTTGGATTATAAGCTTGCGAGTTATCCCATCTAATATAGTTCCCAAAGGAGTTGTTATAACTTCATTATCTTTTATAAAAAAGACATTCATTGCAGCACCTTCAGCCGCATTGCCATCAGCATCTAGAAGTAGAGACTCATGGTAATGTGTACCAAGAGTTTCCCTAGAGGCTAATATACTATTGACATAGTGGCCACCAATTTTTGCATCACAGACAGTAGAGCGTGGATGAATTCTAATATATTTACTAACTTTGATATCTACTTTATCAGCAGCCATATATTTACCCATATCAATACAATAGATAGTAATATCAACAGGATGGTCTTTCTCAGGTAAAACACTAACGCCGCCCTCAGCAAAATATGCTAAAGGTCTTATATAGCAAGATTTTTTGCCGCTAGATTTGACAGTATCTAATACAGCTTGACATAGCTCATCAAGAGTATATTTGCATGTCATACCTAGGACATTCATCGAGTACATGAATCTTTGCATATGTTCTTTTAGCTTCAAGACACCTACATCATTAGGAGTATCATAAGCTCGTATGCCTTCAAATACAGATGAACCGTAGTGCAAAGAATGAGTGTTTATACCAACTTTTGCATCCTCATAGGAGATTATCTCGCCATTTTTCCAAATTTTATCTATCATATTGACCCTCGATATTTTGTAATTATTTAAAATATATTTTTATGCAACAATGTCTAAAATTATAGACAGAGGAGTTTTGTGCTGAGGGAGAGGAGTGCTTGAGAAGAGTTACTTTGAGATTTGATTTTTTGAGAAAACATAGCAGTGGATAAACCACCACTGCCGAATGCTTCGACAGTAGAGAAATTACTCCCTTTTTGTCTTCGTATCTGCATACATGAATCTACTTTTTATGCATTTTCCCTTAGCTTTTGATTAAAGGATATTTCATTTAAAATATCACTATATAAAACTTAATATAGTTATTGTAGCCATATAATATTTTAGAGTAAACCTTGATTTAGCTTTACTAGTGAAATTTTTTGAAAGAGAAGAATTTAAAAGATAGTTAATTATCTACGGTCAGCATAAATTTTTGCTTGAGCAGCAGATAGTCTTGCTATAGGAACTCTAAAAGGAGAACAAGATACATAATCAAGATCTAGGTCATGACAGAAACCAACAGAGTATGGTTCACCACCATGCTCACCACATATACCCATTTTAGCACTAGGATTAACGGCTTTGACACCTTCTTTAGCGATTTCCATTAGCTTACCAACCCCTTTAGGATCTAGTCTAGCAAATGGATCGAAGCTTAAAATACCTTTTTCAAGATAGTCTTTAATAAACTTGTTAGCATCGTCTCTACTGAAGCCAAAAGTCATCTGAGTTAAGTCATTTGTACCAAATGAGAAGAACTCGCTACCAGCTTCAGCAAGCATACCAGCACCAATAGCACCACGTGGAGTTTCTAACATTACACCGACTTTATAGTCAATATCGATTTTTTCACGCTTAAGAATTGTATCAGCAACTTCTCTAACAATACCACTTAGCAGTTTGAATTCACCTAATGTACTAACTAGTGGAATCATAAGCTCAGGTTTAACTTCAATTCCCATACGCTTACTTGATATTGCTGCATAAATGATAGCTTTAGTTTGCATCTCAATAATTTCTGGATATGTTACAGCAAGTCTACAACCTCTATGACCCATCATAGGGTTCATCTCGCTTAGAGCTTCTATACGAGCTTCTAACTCACTATAGCTAATGTTGAACTCACGTGCTAAATCATCAATCTCATCCTCTTCGTGAGGTAAGAACTCATGTAAAGGAGGATCTATAAATCTAATAGTCACAGCTAAATTATCCATAGCTTCAAAAAGCTCTTCAAAATCTTGTTGCTGTACTGGAAGTAGCTTATCTAAAGCTCTTTGTCTTTCTTTTTTATCTTTAGCTAGGATCATTTGTCTAACATAAGAGATACGATCTTCTTCAAAGAACATATGTTCTGTACGGCATAAGCCAATACCTTCAGCTCCAAATGCTCTTGCAATAGATGCATCTTTATAAGTATCAGCATTACATCTGACACGAAGTTTACGTACGCTATCAACGAATTTCATAAACTCTTCAAAGTCTTGAGTAACCTCAGGATCAACAGTTTTGATAATACCTCTATATACAGTACCTTTTGTCCCATCAAGTGATAAATAATCACCTTCAGAGAATACTTGCCCTCTTTCGAATGTAATAGTTTTCTTATCTTCGTCGATTCTTGCTGTCTCTAGTCCAGATACACAACATTTACCCATACCACGAGCTACTACAGCAGCGTGAGATGTCATACCACCACGTAGAGTTAAGATACCATGACAAGCATTCATACCCGCTATGTCTTCAGGAGATGTTTCGATTCTTACTAGGATAGTTTTTTCTTCACCACGAGCTTTTGCAGCTAGCAAAGATTCAACATTAAAATATATTCTACCACTTGCAGCACCTGGTGAGGCACCTAATGCAGAACCAAGAGGGCGCTTAGAAGCAAGAGCTTTCTCATCAAATTTAGGATGTAGTAGTTGCTCTAATAAATGAGGTTCAACCATCATCACAGCTTCTTGATTTGTGATTAGACCTTCTTTAGCCATATCAACTGCTATTTTCAAAGCTGCTTTTGCGGTTCTTTTACCATTTCTTGTTTGTAACATGAAAAGCTTACCATCTTCGATAGTAAACTCCATATCTTGCATATCTTTGTATACTTTTTCTAAGTTTTTAGCAATTTTTACAAAATCATTAAAAACTTCTAGCATTTTATCTTTCAAAGTTGAGATATGTGCAGGTGTTCTTGTTCCTGCAACTACATCTTCACCTTGAGCATTGATTAGGTACTCACCAAAAAGTTCATTTTCACCAGTAGAAGGATTTCTTGTAAAAGCAACACCTGTACCAGAATTATTACCGGAGTTACCGTACACCATTTCTTGAACGTTAACAGCAGTTCCCCAGTTATTTGAGATATTATTGATTTCTCTATATATGATTGCTCTTTCAGCATTCCATGATCTAAATACAGCTTCAACAGCTGCTAAAAGTTGCTCGACAGGATTCGTTGGGAATTCTTTACCAACTAGATCTTTGTAGATTTTCTTATATTCAGCAACAATATCTTTGTAGTCTTGAGCACTTAGATCACAGTCATTTTTGAAATTTCTTTTTTCTTTTTTATCATCGAGTATTTTATCGAAAGGTTTTTTCTCACAGTCCATAACAACATCTGCAAACATCATTATGAATCTTCTGTAGCTGTCGTAAACGAATTGCTCGTTATTTGTCTTTGCTACCATAGCTCTTGCAACTTCATCATTTAGACCAAGGTTTAGAACTGTGTCCATCATACCTGGCATAGAAACTCTAGCACCAGAACGCACGGATACAAGTAGCGGATTACTTCCACCACCAAAAGTTTTACCTGTTCTTTTTTCTAAATCTGCAACATTTGCAAAAATTTGTTCTTTAACCTGATCATTTAGTTTTTGACGGTCATCATAGTATTTTAGGCATGCTTCTGTAGTTACTGTAAAACCATCTGGTACAGGTAATCCACTGTTAAGCATTTCACTTAGATTAGCCCCTTTACCACCTAACAAATCACGCATAGACTTATTACCTTCACTGAAGGCATAGACAAACTTCGACATAAAAACTCCTCTCAAGTTTTTCATAAAATTAATTTGAAACTAAGCATACTCTCAAGCATACATAGTTGTGATCTTAACATAATTAACAGAAATTATGGATAATAAATTTTAAAAAAATATGAAAATAAATTTTTACGAAAAAATATAACTAAACCTTTGTAATAAAAAATGATATAGGTTTATCAAGTAAATTTATTTGAACAGAAGTTTTTGTCTATAGAATTTTAATTCATTTATAGACTCACGTATATCATCTAGAGCTTTATGTGTAGATTTTTTATAGAAACTTTCGCCATCACCCCAATACTCATGGAGAAGCTTTAAGCTCGTAACATCAAGCATTCTGTAATGACAATAGTTATCAATATCAGGCATATATTTTGCTAAGAATCTTCTATCCTGCCATATTGAGTTACCGCACAAAGGAGAACTTTGGAATGGTACATACTCTTTTATAAACTCAAGAATTTTTTGCTCAGCTTGCTTCAAAGAGGTTTTACTATCTTTGACTCTTTGAGTTAGACCAGTTTCACCGTGAACTTTTATACACCATTCATTCATTGAGTTTAAAATTTCATCAGACTGATGAATTACAATTGGTTCAGCTTCAGCAATTATATTTATATTTTTATCTGTGATAATTGCAGCTATCTCAATAATTCTACAACTATCAACATCTAAACCTGTCATCTCAAGATCAATCCATACTAGATTATCTGTAGATTGCATGCGTCTAATCCTTTACTCTAGATACATAAGTTGAAGTTCTAGTATCAACTTTTATAATTTCCCCAGTTTGTACAAAAAGAGGTACGCGCACCACAGCACCTGTTGATAATGTTGCTGGTTTACCACCTGTACCTGCTGTGTCACCTTTAAGACCGGGATCTGTTTCAACAATTTCAAGATTAACAAAGTTAGGAGCAACTATTGAAATAGGCTGACCATTGAATAGTATTATTTGATATTCATCTTGGTCTTCGAGCCATTTCTTTGTTTCACCAAGAGCTTCTTGAGAAACCATATATTGCTCAAAAGTTTCTGGATGCATAAAAACATAGCTATCTCCATCAAAGTAAGAGTAAACAGCATTTAATTCTTCAACATCAGCAGCTTCAACAGATTCTCCAGATTTAAAAGTTTTTTCAACTACTCTGTCATTTAATAGGTTTTTTAATTTAACTCTATTAAATGCTTGTCCCTTTCCTGGCTTTACAAACTCGTTCTCAACAATAACCATTGGGTTACCATCAATTAGAATCTTTAAGCCACCTTTAAACTCATTTGTACTATAACTAGCCATTTTTAATCCTTATTTAGTTTGATGTAATATTTTAATTCCAACATTCGGAGGGAGTTTTATTTACGATACCACCATCAACTTCAAGCTCTATATTTCTACACGGGGTATCAGCTGTTTGTGAGTTCTGTGCTGTTGCTGTTATTACATAGCTTACATCAGGACATTCAGGTTCCCCAGAACAATATGAAAGTAGATAGTAATTATTTGCAGTATTCTCATGATAGAAGTTATTTATGCTACTACCAGAAGGAAATGAGCCAAAACGGATCTCAAAATTATCAGCTGCACTCGCTGCTGAAAGCAGTTCAGATGTTGCTTCTGTTCGGTGATTTCTTAGTATATAGTTGTTATACATCGGTAAGCCTATAGAGGCGAGAATTGCTATTATTGCAATTACAACCATTAGTTCAACCAATGAAAATCCATTTTTCTTATCTGCTAGCATACTAATGGTACTCTTAATATATTTGAGGTTCGCCATTTGGTCTAGTTCTATAACGACGATGCTGCCATAAATATTGCTTTGGACATTTTCTTATAGCATCTTCGAGGAATTTATTTGTCATTTCAGCATCTCTATATGCATCATTTGCAAATTCCAGAGGCTCGCCTATAACTATCTTATATTTTTTTAAACATTTTTCTCTAACATAATAGACTGGCAATACTATAGCATTTGTTTTTTCAGCTAACCATGGAGTTACTGTTAATGTTGAGCACAGAGTTCCAAAAAAAGGAGCAAATACTGAATTCTCAAGACCTGTGCTTTCTAAGCCGAAATCCTGATCAGGCGCATACCACATTGAGTACCCCCTTTTTATACTTTTTATAACACTTATTAAATTTTTACTATCAAGGCATCTATATATGTTTTTTTCACGATATTTTTTGATTAATTCCTCCAGGAGTTGATTAGTATTTTTCTGATACATTACTGTAAGAGGAGGGTGGCTCTCAGCAACATGACGACCCACTATTTCGATACAATGAAAGTGAAATCCTAAGAAGATAACATTTGTACTTGGATTTTCATGATATTTTTTGAATATGCTTAATGAATCTCCTTCCCATTCAAATTTTATTTTGTTGAATCTTTTTTTTGATAAAAACCAAGCAGCAGTAGTTTCAGCTCCTGATAAAACCATTGAGTAATAACTTTTATTAACTAGTTTATTAATTTCTTTGGTAGATTTTTCAGGAAAGGCGATTTTAAGATTCTCTCTTGCAATTTCATTCCTACTTTTTAAGAACGGCTTAATAATAATACCAATAGCAAGCACTATATACTTATGAGTAAAAAGCGGTAACTTAGAGCCAAAATTCATTATTCCTACGATAATCCAAATGCTCCAGTTTTTAGGTTCAAGCTTGTTATTTTTCATTAGTATCTTTAAATTAAAATGTTAAATCTATTTTAACATACACTTTTTTAATCATAAACATTAATAAATCTTTTCTTCTCCTGGTGGTCTTGTCTTATATCGACGGTGTTGCCATAAGTACTGTTCAGGGTATTTTCGAATAGTTCTTTCAAGAAACTGATTAATAAGCAATGCATCTTTATAATCATCCCCAGAAAACTCCATTGGCTCGCTAGATATGAGTTTATATCCAGATAAGTCTTTATTTCTAACGTAATATGTAGGGATTACTATAGATTTGGTTTTCCGAGCTAACCATGGGGTGACTACTAATGTAGAACAAAGTTTTCCAAAAAAAGGTACAAAAATACTGTGCTCTTTAAAATCTTGGTCAGGAGCATACCAAAGAGTCGCCTTCGATCTTAAGCTTTTTATCAAGGTAAGCATATTTTTACGCTCAAAACATTTATCTACATATTTTAATCGAGATGAAGTTATTATGTGTTCCATTACAGGGTTTTTATGCTTCTGATACATAAGGCTTAATGGCTTAAATTTGTCTCCACAATATCTACCTGCTATCTCTAATGTGTGAAAGTGAAAACCTAGAGACATTAAGGGTCTATCTAAATTTTCATGAGTAGCAATAAACGATTGAAATTCCGTTTCATCTACATTTATTTTTTTAAAATTCTTATCTGACATAAACCAAGCTATTAAGCTTTCAAATCCAGCCATACATGCCGATTTATAACTTTCATTAGCAAGTTTTTTTATTTCTTGATCTGACTTTTCAGGGAAAGCGATTTTTAAATTAGTAATAGCTATTTGATTACGTCTTTTTGCTAGGGGTTTTGCTAAAAAACCAATGCCAAGAGCAAGTCGCATTAGAGCTTTATATGGTAAGATATTTACAATGACCTTACATAGGCCAACTATTATCCAAAGTCCCCAGTATTTTGGTTTAAGTAGAGATCTATCCATATTATTTTTTATGAGTGGCTTGGTAGTGTCTTGTGATAATCCACTGTTGTAAGATACTAATTACGTTGTTAGTTAACCAGTATAGTACTAGACCAGATGGGAATGAAGCAAATAAGAATGTGAATATCACAGGTAAGAACATCATTATCTTAGCTTGCATAGGGTCTGCAGATGCTGGAGATAATTTTTGCTGTAAGAACATTGATATACCCATAAGTATAGGTAATACAAAGTAAGGATCCTTCATTGATAAGTCATGAATCCAGAAGATAAATGGAGCTTGTCTTAACTCTACAGACTCAAGTAATACCCAGTATAGTGAAATGAAAATAGGAATCTGTATAAGCATAGGTAAACAACCACTTAGAGGGTTTACCTTCTCTTCCTTATACATCTCCATCATTTTCTTGCCTAGAGCTTGACGATCATCTTTATATGTTTCTTGTAAGCGTTTGATTCTAGGTTGTAGCATTCTCATTTTTGCCATAGAGCGATAACTCTTAGCAGAAAGAGGGTAGAATATAAGTTTGATTAAGCAAGTAACTAGAATAATTGCTAAGCCCCAGTTACCTACAAGTGAATGTATTTGATTCATCACCCAGAAGATTATTTCTGAGAAGAATGATAACATTCCGTAATCTAGAGTTTTTTCTAGATTAGGAGCTAAATCTACTAAGTTAGCTTTGATGATTGGTCCGCTATATAGTACAGAATTTATATTTTCTGATTGACCAGATGCGATCGAGAATCCAGTGTAAGCCCCAGCTTCAAAGACATCATTGTTTAGGTTTTTATAGTATATTTTTGAGTCATTTGATTGTGGAATCCAAGCACTTACAAAGTAATGCTGTATAAATGCAACCCAGCCTAGACCTTGACTATTTATAACTATAGGTTGGTCGTTAGTCTTTGAAATATCTTTGAAAGATTCTTTTCTGAAAGAATCATTAGCTGTAGAGTAAGCAACACCAGTAAAAGTGTAACTGTGAGCATTTAATAGACTAAAGCTATCACCCGCTGGATTAAAGTCCCTTGCTAATGAATCATCAATAATAACATTTACAGGCTCTGATGAGGTGTTTTTAATATTCTGAGATATAGAAATATTGTATTTAGCATCATCAAAAGTGTATGTTCTAGTTATTTTTAGGCCATCAACATTTCCAGTAAGAGTTAGTACCTGTTTACCATTTTCTTTTTTGATTCCTTGGCTCTCAAAATTGATGTCAACAGGCTTTTTGTTAATAACAATGGTGCTTTTAGCAATATACTCTGAACCTTGTTCGTCAGTAAGTAAAGCCATTGGTGTCTTATCATCAAGACTTACACTATAATCTTCTAATGATGCAGATATGATAGCACCATCAAGTAAGCCGATCTTAAGGTTTTTGAATACGTCAGTGTTAATAATCACGCTTTTAGCATCATCATACTTTGAGAAACTCGTGGTTTTCGTTAAAGATGCTTTTGCATCAGATGTTGATACATTTGTTGTGGCAGGAGTATCACTGTTGTAGTGACTATTATCTTGTTGAGCTTGAGTCGTTTGTGATTGACTGCTGTTTGATGGGAAAGTTTGCTCCCATCTACCCATCAATGAGATAAGCATTATAGCTATCGTGACTAACAGTAGTATTCTTATATGATTAGCTTTCATTGTTTATTATTAACCTTTTTATTTTTACAAGGAACCGGATCGTAGTAGTCTCTTTTTGCAAGCGGATGACATCTTAAGAGCCTACGGGTACTTAAATATAATCCCTTTAGTATACCATTAGTTTTTAGAGCTTCTAGAGCATATTCTGAACAAGTAGGATAATATCTGCATCTAGCAGGTATAAAGGGACTTATACAATAGCGATATAGATTGATTAGAGCTATAAAAGGAGCTAGTGTAATTCTCTTAAAAAATTTTCGAAATTTTTTATCGATTGCCACAATTCTTCCTTAGTAGCTTGAGATGCTGTTTTTTTACTTAAAACTATCAAGCTTTTGTGTTCTAAGAGATCTTTGTGTAAGCGAAAAGATTCTTTAATAATTCTTCTACAAAGATTTCTTTTAGTAGCTTTCTTAATGCTTTTTTTGGGTAAGATTGCACACATGCCAGGTTCTTTATGAGTTCTGTGACTTAAAAGGAACGTGAAATTTAGAGTTCCAAGTTTTGTATCTACATTGTCAAAGGCTTGTTTAATCTCACTTTTACCTAGTATATTTTGCTTTGTTAAGCAAAAATTACGCTGCAAGCTTAGCTCTACCTTTAGCTCTTCTGTTTCTAATAACTTTTCTTCCGCTTAGTGTCTCCATACGAGCACGGAAGCCATGAGTTCTTTTTCTTTTTAAGTTTGAAGGTTGGAATGTTCTTTTCATTTTAGTTTCCTCTTTAAAATTCTAATCTTTATTTAATACATTACAGAAATAGTTTCGGTATTGTATAGAAAAAAACTAGATTAGTCAAATACTAATTGCTAGGGTTGGTGCAGGGTATTAGGTTCATTTCTGACAATTGATCCCAAGATTCATTAGGACATTTTTTAGGTTTCTCAGACGGTAAGCAGTAACCTTGCCAACCTCGATAGTTTTCAACTGCCAAACATTTTTTGAATTTTTTGACACTTAGATACGCAGGTGTCCAAGTTGCTGAGTTTGAGCCGACTAGTTGCTCTTGTTGCTTGGGTTGATCTATAGCTGGTATAGTACCTTCTTTAGCTTCTTTACTTAAAGGAGAAGGTGTTGCGTTCATTGGAATAGGTGTAGTGCTACTTTTTTTTGTATCAGTTGCAGAGTTCATTATTATTGTAGATCCGCTTACTACTGAGTTTGTTGAGTTAGTATCAGTTATGTTTGCACTAAAGCTATTAGCAAAGCAGAAACCACATACAAGCAGCAGAGATATTCTTTTCATTTTTGATAATAAGTATATTTAATTATGTTCTTCTATAATATTTATTTTCATTTCAGTATTCAAGCTAATGATAGTTACTATGGTATAATTTCGATAAATTTTATAAATAGTTTTTTTGTTGTATGACAGATTTATATCATGTAATCGGTTATCCGGTTAAGCATAGCGTATCTCCTAAAATTCAAATGGAGTTAGCAGAGCAATATAATCAAGATATACTTTTTACAGCTGTTGAAGTTAATCCAGAAGATTTAGAAACAAAGATTCAGGAGTTCCGTGATAATTCTCAAATTAAAGGGTTAAGTGTAACTGTACCACATAAAGAAAAAGTATATAGTTTGGCAGATGATGCCGATGATACTGCTAAGGCAGTTAAAGCTGCTAGTAATGTTGTTTTTACTGATGATCGTAAAATGATAGCTCTAAACTATGATGGTTTGGGTATAGTTAATGATATTAAGAATAACTATAAAATAGATTTTAGGGCTAAAAAAGTTCTTGTAGTAGGGGCTGGAGGAGCTGCCAAAGCGGTTGTTGCTGCGATTGTTAAAGAGTCACCATTATCTGTAAGTATTACTAATAGAACTAAAGCAAAAGCAGACGTGATAAGAGATTTATTAAAATCAGAAGCTAAAATAAATGTGATTGATTTTGATGATATCAAAGAGTCATTTGATGTCGTGATTAATTCAACATCATCAAGTATTTATGGTGAATTACTTCCTTTAAAAAAAACAAACTTTAATAAAAGCGCATTTGCTTATGATTTGATGTATAGTTCAGATGGTGGGACTATTTTTACAAAATGGTGCGAAGATAATGGTATTGAGGCTGCAGATGGTAAAGGAATGTTGAAAGAGCTCAGTCTCGCAGTATTTAAGTATTGGCGAGGATTATGACTTAAAATAGTCGTTGTGCTAAAATATTCATAAATAGTAACTACTAGCATAACTGCTTCTGAGAGTTAGATTGAAGAAAAAAATATTGTTCCTTGGTGTTGGCGGTATTGGTGTCTCGGCGTTAGCTATTGCAGCTAAAAGACTTGGTGCTGATGTTGCCGGTTATGATAGTATTCCGAATAAATTAACTATTAAGCTAGAGTCTTTGGGTATTTCAATATTCTCTAGTCATAATAGTGTCGATGTTTCAGATTACGATATGGTGGTGTACTCAAGTGCTATACTTGATAACCATCCTTTGTTATCAAAAGCGCGTGTTTTGGGAGTGAGGTGCTTACAAAGAGCTATGTTTCTAGCATTATTAATGATAGATTTTAGATATAGTGTTGCAGTTACGGGAACTCATGGTAAGACTACAACATCAAGTATTTTAGCGACATTGCTATGTAAACTTGATACAACTAGCAGTTTTGTTGTTGGTGGCGTGGTCAAATATGCAGACTCAAATATTCAGGTAAATGGTACAGATAAATTGGTTATAGAAGCAGATGAAAGTGATGCTTCATTTTTATATCTAAATCCAAATGTTGCAATAGTTACGAATATTGATCTTGATCATATGTCGACATATAAAAATAGTTATGACAATTTACTTGAGAACTTTGCAAATTTTTTGATGAAAGAGAGTGTCGAAAATATATATTTGTGCGTTGATGATCATGGTTGTGATGATTTGCTAGAAAAATATCGTTCGCGAGTATTAGGAAATATTGTATCTTATGGTTTCGCGATAAATTCAGATGCTCGAATATATAATTATAGAGTGAGTGATAATTTAACTACTTTCACTGTTGAGTACAAATCGGGTAAGTATGATTTTGAACTAGAATTACCTGGTAAATATAATGTTCAAAATGCTACCGCATGTGTAGTAGCATGTTTGGATCTAGGTTTTAGATATGAAGATATCTATGATGCACTAGTTACTGTAAAAGGCGTTGCAAGGAGGTTTGATATTTATGATAAGCAGATATCAAGTCATAAAATTCCTGTTATTGACGACTATGGACATCATCCTGTAGAAGTTACAAGCAGTCTTGGAGCTGTTAGAGATAAGTATCCTAATAAAAAAATAATACATGTCTTTCAGCCACATAGATACACTCGCAATAGAGACTTGCTTATAGACTGGCCAAAAGCATTATCTTTAGCTGATCAGCTAATAATACTTCCAACATATTCAGCGGGAGAGCAAGTTATACAAGGGGCTGAGAGTCAAGATCTTGTCAAAAATATTCCCAAGGCACTTTTGGCTGATAGTTTTGATCACGTGCTCTATTTCTTAGAGAAGCTTGTTGATGATAATACGGTTGTGTTAATTCAAGGAGCGGGAGATGTTACAAATTTGGTGGGTATGATAGGTGAATAGTATAGAAAAAGGAATTCTTTATGTCGTAGCAACGCCTATTGGGAATTTGCAAGATATAACTTATAGAGCGGTGAGTATTCTAAGTAGTGCTGATGTGATTTTAGCAGAGGATACGCGTATGACTATTAAGCTATTGACGAATCTCAATATTCGTGGTGATCAGAAGTTGATCTCATGTCATGATTTTAATGAGGAGTCACGAGTTGAGTATGTCAAAGAGCTTTTAAGCAATGATAATAGCATAGCTTTGGTAAGTGATGCAGGGACACCATTAATTTCAGATCCAGGTTATAAGATAGTTGCAAGCTTACGTAACAGCGGACATAAGGTTGTACCTGTACCAGGTGTTAGTGCATTGATAACGGCATTATCTGCGGCAGGCTTACCTTCGGATAGTTTTCTGTTTAAAGGATTTTTATCAGCGAAACAGGCTAAAAGACAACAGCAAATTCGTGACCTGCAACTAGCAAATGCAACAGTAATAATATATGAATCTGTACATAGAATTACTTATCTTTTAGATGATCTGTTAGAGATAATGCCTCATAACAATATTGTTGTTGCTAAGGAGCTTACAAAGCAGTTTGAGAAATTTGTAGCTGGTTCTGTAGAGGAAGTCTATGATTTTTTTAAAAGTAATCCTGATATTATAAGAGGAGAGTTCGTTGTTATTATTGATTGTAATAATACCAATGATATTACTGATCAGAGTAACCTAAATGTTGATATTGATGATTTACTAAAAGATTTGCTAGAGGATATGCCTGTTAAAAAAGCAGTTAAGTTAGTGGTTAAGCTCACAGGAGCTAAAAAAAATGACATTTATGAGAGAGCATTGGCTGTCAAAAAAGATATTTAATAGCTAATTCCTAGGCTTCAAACTTTATCGAACTTCTGTGGTTATTTTGGTAGTTCGCTCTTAAATCCCTCTAAAAAAGCATTTTTATCTTGTTCACTCTCTAGGTTATTGCTATAAAAAGTATCCATGATATAACTAAATTCCGCTACTTGTTGCTTTGAGAGATTATATTTCTCATTGTTTAGACCTGCTTTCATACCTTCAATGAAAGATTTCTTGTCTACAATATTTGATGAGCTATAGTTTTTGGTATTTCAAATAAATTAAAACCTAAGCTATAATTAAACTGATCAGCACTAATATCTTTAGGAAGAGTCTGAGAATCACTATTGAGAATTTCTTGAAGCTTAGTGCTTTCTATGAGCTTAAATTTAGGTTTTGTATTGCTGTAATGATCAGAGATGCCAGATAAAACTATTTTAGGATTGTATAGTTTGGTTGGACTTGAACTAAAAAGAAAGCCTTTCTTAAGACTACTCATTCCGGTTTTATATCCTATCGAGAGGCTAATTTTTTTATTATCATGTTTTTTTAGCAAAAAGTTATCTTGATTATTTATTTTATCTTTTAGGCCTTTATAGAAGTCCTCTAAAGAATATTTTTCATCCATACCACAGATATTTTTATCTTTGAGTTCTTTTGCAAAAATTACAGCGTTATTGTAGTAGTCTTGAGAGTTAGTATTTACTATTTGTGAGCTGATATCTAAAGATATGCTTAGTAGACAAATTAGAGGGATATACAAATTTTTAAGAATTTTAGTTAGCATAAATTAAAAAAAACACATTTGTGCTAATAGATTATTTTGTTGCTATACTATAAATATAAAACTATATAAAAATAAAATATTATGCTACAGCGAGCATTTTATACTCTAAGGCAGATGTTTAAGTATCGAAAAGCTCTAAAGTTATCTGATACTAATTATCTAGAGACTATAATAAATTTAACTCCGGAGATGCTGACTAAGAATCAGGTTAAATATCTTGCTCTAGATTTTGATGGGGTTTTGGCAAGTCATGGTAAGCCTGAAATGCATCCTGAAGTTTTGAGTTGGCTTACGAAATTTGTTACTAATTTTTCAGAAGATAGAGTTTTCATTCTTTCTAATAAACCTACTCAAGAGCGACTAGAATACTTTAAAAAATATTTTCCACAGATAAGGTTTATATCAGGTGTTGCAAAAAAACCATACCCAGATGGTCTAGAAAAAATAATTGATCTGCTTGGTTGCCAGCCTAATGAGTTAGCGCTTGTTGATGATAGGTTGCTAACAGGATGTCTTGCTTGCTTGATAGCGGGTTGTTACCCGATACTGATAACAAGGCCTTATGTTGATAGAGATAACTACACAAAAGAAGAGAGATTCTTTAGTTTTCTTCGCTATTGTGAGCAAAAAACATTTCTACCTAAAGCGTAATCACTAGTATTTTATTTGATTATTACTTAATATTATATTAGTAGCTTTAAATTAAAATTTATTTATGAAGATAATTGTTATTTCGACAGTCTGGATGTCATTTTTGTGTATGGCTTTTGCTAATACTACATTTACACAATCTTTTTTTGGAGACTATGATCATTCAACAGATAGTAGTTTTGCATATGAAAATAATAGCTATAGAGATGATGGAAAAATACAGAAGTATAACAATAAATTCTCTAAAGATGACTCTAATAGTTACAACTGTAGATTTGATGGTTCTGGAGAGTTAAAGTGTGGAAATTATAATATAAATACTAGCTCTAAGCATACTGATAAAGATGCAGCAAAAAATATATCACGACACTACAAGAAGCTAAAAGATGTTAAAGATGTTAAAGATGTAAGTAAAGGTGATGATTTTAATTGTGCGCTTGATGATAAAAAAGATGTCTATTGCTGGGGTGATGGTACTAATGGTGAAAAATGTCTTTTTGATAAGCCTCAGAAGGTTCAGACGGATGTCGAGTTCAGTAGATTAAGCATGGCAACTACCTATACTTGTGGTATTGAGAAAGATGCAAATGATCTGTATTGTTAGGGTAAAAGTCAAAATGGTCAAAGAAATCTCGATTCAACTGTACCTGTAAAAATGTAACCACAAATGTCTCACAATACAAAGCGATTTCTCACAAACTCTAAAAGTTCTAAGATACTTACTGAAATTATTAATCAACTTGAAGACTGTGAGGAGTTTGTTATAAGTGTTGCTTTTGTGACTTTAGGTGGAGTTATTTGTATTTTAGAGACTTTACGTCAATTAAATGCTGAAGGAGTAAAGGGAAAAATCTTAACTGGATGTTATCTAAATTTTACAGAACCTAAAGCTCTTGAGAAGCTCATGGAATTTAATAATATCGAGTTAAAAGTTCTTAGTGATGATAATTTTCATGCTAAAGGTTTCTTTTTTCGTAATAAGGATAGTTGGCGAATAATTCTAGGTAGCTCAAACCTTACTCAGTCAGCACTTACAGTTAATAACGAATGGAATCTGCTTTTTGAAACTTCTAATAATGACTCAACAACGGAGCAAATTTTAGCAGAATTTGATTATCTTTTTGCTAAAGCAGAATATGCTAGAGATATCATTCAGCAATATAGTCAAATATATCAACAAATAAGTAGCAATATCGCTAGTTATAGACCTATCGATACTAAAATATCTCCTAATAAGATTCAGCAAGATGCATTAGAGAATCTGGATCGATTAAGACAGCAAGGCAAAAATAAAGCATTAATAATTAGTGCCACTGGGACTGGAAAAACTTTTTTAAGTGCTTTTGATGTATCAAAAGTAAAGCCGAAAAGGTGTTTGTTTGTAGTGCATCGTACAAATATTGCAATAAAGGCAAAAGAGACTTTTGAAAAAGTAATAAAAGATAAAACACTTGGTCTGTATACTGGAGAAATCAAAGATCCTGCAGATTATCTATTTGCTACGGTACAAACTCTAAAAAGCCATAAAACATTAGCAAGCTTTGAGACAAATGAGTTTGACTATATTATAGTTGATGAAGTTCATCATGCAGAAGCACAAAGTTATAAAAAAGTTTTATCATACTTTAAGCCAAAATTTTTACTTGGGATGACTGCTACTCCAGAGCGGAGTGATAATGCTGATATCTTTAAGCTTTTTGATTATAACATTGCTTATGAAATCAGGCTTCATCAGGCGTTAGAATATAATTTTCTTTGTCCATTTCACTATTTTGCTATAGAGGATTTTTATTTAGAATCAGAGCAGGTTTTTGCGAAGGATTTTTCTAAATTAATTAGTGACCAACGAGTAGGGCATATTATTGATAAAGCTAATTTCTATGGTTATAGTGGCAAATCGCGATCAGCTTTAATGTTTGTTAGTAATGTTGATGAGGCAGTACAGCTTGTGACTAAGCTCAGTCAAAGAGGTATCAAAGCTAAAGCTTTATCAAGTCAAGACTCAGAGCGTGTAAGGCAAGAAACAATTGGTGAGCTTGAGAGAGGGTTACTTGAGATTATTGTTACAGTTGATATTTTTAATGAGGGTATTGATATTCCATCTGTTAATCAGGTTATCCTTCTAAGGCCTACTCAAAGCGCTATAGTCTATATACAGCAATTAGGGCGTGGACTGCGTAAGTATAAGTCTAAAGACTTTGTTGTGATTTTGGACTTTATCGCAAATTATAATAACAATTTTCTCATTCCTGTGGCATTAAGTGGAGATAATAGTTATGACAAGGACGAGCTTAAAAAGTTTGTAGTCTCACCAAATAACTATTTAGCTGGTGAAAGCACAATTACCTTTAGTAATATTGCTAAGGAAATAATCTATAAAAATATCCAAAGGACAAACTTCTCGCAACTAAAAAATATAAAAAAAGATTATGTTCAGTTAAAGAAGGAACTAGGCAGAATTCCTAGATTAGTAGACTTTCAGCAGTATAACTTTATCTCACCAGAGGTTATTTTATCTACTAAAGATACTTACTACGATATTTTGCAAGCTTTTAAAGAAGAGGTAGAAAGTTTAAATCAACGACAATACAATATTATAAAATTTATTTCTAAAGAGTTTACTCCAGCAAAAAGGCTTTATGAGATTTTAATTTTAGAGGAGCTTTTGAAATCTAAAGCTATTAGTAAAGCTTATTTAGAAGCAGTGTTACGTGATAGTTTGGATGATTTTGATATCATAAGTTTTGCAAATGTACTAAAGCATTTATCTCTGAAAATATTCACAGTAAATGCAGGTAGAGTAGATTATGAGCCTCTAATATCTGTAGATGGGCAAGAGATTAAGCTACAGATATCAGATGTTATTGATGAAAGTAGATTTTTGTATGAGCAAGTTAAAGATTTAATAGACTATAATAAAAAAGTTTTTTTTGAAAAATATAGTCTAAATAAGTCTCATGGACTATCGTTATATGCAAAATACTCTAAAAAAGAGATTGCTCATCTATTTAATCAAGATTATGCCAATGGAGGAGTTAATCTTGCTGGATATAGATCTTTTGAGGATAAAGTACTACTGTTTATGACTTTTGATGAGAATAAAAAATTTGATATATATGATAATAAGTTTCTCTCAAAACAGACTTTTTCGTATTACTTAAAAAAAGGTAAAACTCTTAGTGATCGTTTAGAAAAGGCACTTAGTCAAAATCGATATAAAAGTTATGTTTTTGCACGAGTAAATAAAGAAAATAGCTATATTTATCTTGGTATAGTTGCCAAGTGTCTAGTTGCCAAAGAAATAATCACTGAAAAAAAGTTTGTTGAGTATATTTTTGAATTAGAAAAGCCGCTAACAAATGAAATTTGGCATTATTTTAAAGCTGTTTATAAAACCAAGATTTGATGCTTAATTAAATGATTTTTTATTTTTGTTTGTTATAATGGAAATTGAAGGAAGAACAAATTTGGAGAGTCCTAATGGCATACAAAAAAATTTTATTAGCTGTGAATGTTTATGAGAATGCAGACATTGTTATTAACTCTGCGGTAGATTTCGCTAAAAAGAACAATACAGAAGTTTTAAAGGTTGTTACTGTTATTGATTGTGTAGCTCCATTTGCACCATCTATAGTTGATTTCCAACACTCTATAGAGCAAGAAGCAAAAGAAGCTTTGGATAAGCTTGTAGCTAAAATTTCAGGTATCAAGGTTGAACATGAAGTACTTGTTGGTAATCCGGCTGTTGAAATCGTTGACTATGCTGAAGAGAGTAGTTGCGATGTGATAGCTTTAGGCTCTCATGCAACTCATGGTATAAACTTACTTCTAGGTTCAGTAGCGAATGCTGTTCTACATAAAGCAAAATGTGACGTGCTAACTGTGAGAGTTGGTGAGAATGAAAAAGAAGTAAGTAAAGCGCATAACTATCAAAGACTGCTTGTACCTACTGATCTTGAAAATGATTCATGTATAGTGGTCGAGAAAGCAAAAGATATAGCAAAACTTTATGGTTCAAAAATTGACACTGCTTTTGTTATACCTAATGACAGTATTTCACTGATGACATGTGAAACTGAGAAAGTTGAGCAGACAATAGAGAAGTTTGCTGAGAAAAATGGTATCACCGGAGAGAAGTCAGTAATGATTGGAGGTATTGCTAATAGTTTATTAGAAAAAGCAGCTGAGAATAAAAATGATTTGATCGTTGTAGGAAGTCATAGAAGAAGTGCTATTGGTAGATTTTTCTTAGGCTCTACAGCAAATAGCATCTTACATGAAGCTAATGTTGATGTTTTAGTAGTTAGACTTAAATAATCGTTATTTTCTCTTTTTTTCGTTACAGTTAGATTCTAAAAAAATCATAAAAAGACTCAAAAAAGTGTATTTTTTTTGAAAAATATACTTAAATTAAAGAATCGTGTAAAAAATAATATTATTTTTATGAAAAAATTATTAGTGCTTTTAGCAGGCTCAGTAGAGTGGTATGAGTTTACTGTATATTCATTCTGTGCGGCATATATTGGCGTAGCATTTTTCCCTGGTGATCATTTTATAAAGTTCTTAGCTGCCTTCGGGGCATTTGCTGCAGGATTTTTAGCGAGACCTCTTGGTGGAATAAATATTTGGTTATATCGGGGACAAAAAAAGTCGCTCTACTGCTTTGGCATTAGCGGCATTTTTTATGGGGGTACCTACTGTTGGGATGGCATTATTACCATCGTATGCAACTATAGGTATTTTGGCGCCTTTATTATTAGTCGCTTTTAGAATTTTGCAAGGTATAGCGATAGGTGGACAGTATAGTGGTTCAGTTGTTATTCTTGTAGAGGCAGAGTCAACATTACTCGGTAAGGCTAAAGCTGGTGTAAATGTTATAACTAGTGCTTTTGTTGGGATATTGTTGGCAATTGTAACTTTTCAAGTTATTAGGTATCTAATTCCAGATGAGACTATGGCAAATGGTGGCTGGAGAATACTTTTTGGGATAGCGATTATACTTGTTGTATTATCATTCTTTATCAAGCATAGTGGTGATGAAAAAGAACCTGAAAAATCAAATGTGAGTTTAACAAAAGTAATACTCAAAAATTATAAAAGCTTAATATATATGATTTTATTATGCTTTCCTGGTGCTGTTGTGGCTTATTTCCAGATTACAATTCTGCCTAATATCATTAAGAAAATATTAGGTCATGCGGATGTTAATGTCGCAGTATTGACAACTATTAGTATTATCATGTTTATTATTACATGTAATATTGCCGCTAGACTTACTAAGTATTTTAAAATAAAAACGATTACTGCATTTGGTCTTGTTTTGATGCTTATATTGTCATTACCAATGTATGCGCTATATAAGGCTAATAGTGACTTATTGATTGTCTTCTTTGTGACTATGGGAGCAATATTTGGAATATTCTATGGCAATATTATGGTATTGTTCACAGAGTGTTTGCCTAGAGAGATTCGTTATACTGGATTGGCTTTAGCTTATAATATTGGTTTTGGAGTGTTTGGTGGTTTATTGCCATTCTTATGTTTCTTCTTAGCTTACTCTATATCTGATTATATGGCGGTGGGTATGATTTGTATAAGTGCGATTGTTGGTTTGATAACGCTATATAAATTTGAGCCAGAAAATCTTAAAAAGTCTATAATAAACAATAACTAGTACTCAGAGAGTTACTTTAAGGTAGTTGCTAATGAGTTATTATTTTTTGAGTGAAAACAGCTTTATTTACAATATCAGTAATAAATTATCATTAGATGATAATCTCAAAATTTTAAATATCTATAAGTCTTTTATTATAGATAGAGCTTTTTGTCATAAATATGGTATCTATGATATTGTTCCGACTTATAATTCAATAGCTTTTCATTTTGAATATATGGATATTGATTATTTACAAAATACTATTTTAGCTAGAATTGAATCTATAGATCTCAATGAAGCTATAGATTCAAAAATTCATTATGTATATGTAGATTATAATGGTGAAGACTTAGCTAAAGTATCGCAAGTATTAGAGCTAGATATTGCTGAGATTATCAAAAGACATACTCAAGTTGAATATCATATTGCGATGTTAGGCTTTAAACCATATTTTCCATACTTACTTGGTCTTGATAAAAGTTTAAGTGTGCCTCGCTTAGCAACTCCACGAAATAGAATAGCTACAGGGTCTGTTGCAATTGGGGGCTCTCAAACAACAATTTTTCCTGAGCAATCGCCGAGTGGTTGGAATATTATAGGGGTATCTGATTTTAGAGACTTCTCTAACTTTAGTGCTGGTGATAAGATAATTTTTAGGGAGAAGTGATGCTTTTGATAAATTGTGACTTAGGAGAGAGAGGTATTGCTCATCCTATTGATGATAAGTTAGTCGGATATATAGATATTGCAAATATCGCTTGTGGAGGTCATGCAGGTAATAAAGAAAGTGTTGATTATTATGTGAAGCTATGTCGAGATTGCAATGTCAAAATTACAGCACATATTTCCTACCCTGATAGGGAAAACTTTGGTAGAAAAGTTATAGACATCGATTATGGTAATTTATGTGCGTCTTTTGATGAGCAGTTTGCACTTTTTGATGGAGAGGTTAAAGCTATTAAACCGCATGGAGCTTTATATAATGAACTAAATGTTGATCAAGAACTAGCAAAAGTTTTTGTTGAATTGTGTCTTAAAAATGATATCAAAGAGTTGGTGGTTAGTCCTTTTGGTATAGTTGCTGAGTATGCTAAAGAAAATGGTATAAAAACTGTTAAAGAGAGTTTTGCAGAGAGAGGCTACATGCTTGATAGTATTAATAATCCTATGCTAATACCACGAGGCCAACCAAATGCTGAAATACATAATGTAATGGAGGCGGTTGAACAATATAATCAGCTTAAACAAGGGTTTATTACTATAGACGATCAAGATATTTTGTTTGAGTCACAAACTATATGTATACATTCTGATAATAAGATAGCTTTAGAATTAGCACTGCAATTGTATGAGAGTAGATACTAAAGTTATGGAGAATATCTTTTCGACTAAAGGAGGATTGTTTTTTGCTGTTTCATTGCGAGAGTATGGCAATCAAGACAAAGGAGTATCTCCTAAGGGCGCTCAAGATCAATTAAGCTTTATGACAGCTTATAATATCTTTAACCAATCTACAGATTTTCAAGCTATTGAAATGATTTATCCGACTGAGATTATGGCAGTTGATGATATATTGATTTATCTGTGTGGGGCAAGTTATCAGAATACATTTATCGATGAAAATATTTGTGTAAATTATAATCAAGTTTTTGAGCTTAATAGAGGCCAAAAGTTAGAGTTCAAAGGTTCAAAAAAAGGTTTTCGCACAATAGTTTTTGCAGTAAAAAAACAATCAAAAACTATTGGGTTAGTCGGCAAACAAAGATCATCAGAATTAGAAGGTTATATAAACCAAAATTATCGTCATAGCTTCATAAGAGTAATCAAAGGGCCTGAGTATGATATTTTAAAAGATAGTGTTTTTTTTGAAAATACCTGGACTATTTTAACAAACTCAAGTCAGATGGGGTTACCTTTAGAGGGAATTCCTCTTGATACACAAAAAATTGAAATGATCTCTCAACCTGTGACGGATGGCACAGTACAGCTAGCTCCAAGTGGTCCGATAGTGTTGTTACGACACTGACAAACAGTAGGGGGATATCCTCGGATTGCAAATGTTATTGAAGCAGATATTAATAAATTATCACAATATATACCAGGCTCTAAAATAAGGTTTAAGTTAGTTTCGCTAGAAGAAGCTTATGAAGATAACTTTATATTTAAAAAGCTTCTCAATCAAAATATCAGCTGATGTTACTGCTCTTTAAATGCTTTGTAATTAAGTATATTATTCTCAGAGAAATCAAAAAATGTAAGGTATTGTGCTCGTGATAAAAAAATATTCCCGAAGCAGATAAGGGTTTATAAAGCTACAGTTATTCTAAGTATTCTTTTTGGTTATGTATATAACATTCCACTTATTATAAAGTTTTTCCAAGATGTTGCTCAAGAAGGTACATTTAGTTGGGAGCCATGGACCAACTTATTATCAGCGTTATCCTATAGGGTTTAAGAAGTTTACGCCAACATGTGATCAGGGTGATATAAATGCTTGTAGTAGAGAAAAGTTAGTAAATACTTATGACAATACTATACGTTATACTGACTATATATTATCAAAAGTTATTGATACTCTAGATAGTAAAGAAGTGATCACTAAATATGATAGTGCAATGGTCTACATATCTGATCATGGAGAGTCTTTAGGAGAGGATGGTTTATATCTTCATGCTGCACCTTATGGTATAGCCCCATTGTATCAAAAAAGAGTGCCGTGGATTATGTGGTTCTCTAAAGATTTCTTAAAAGATAATAAACTTAATAAAGCTTGTTTAGTTAAAGAAGCTAAGAGGGAAGATACTTTCTCTCAAGATAATGTTTTTGACTCATTCTTGGGACTTATGAATATCAAGACAGCAACATATAGTCCAAAGTTAGATATTTTTGCAAACTGTAGAGATAGTGAGTAAATTCGATGTTAAATAAGCCTAAATATACGCTTTTTAAGAATACTTTATATGCACTAAGTGGCTTAGTAGATATTTTCAAAAATGAAAAATCTTTTCGTCTGTAGTTACTTCTTTTTATAATTTTGACAGTGACTATTCGGGTATTACCTTTTAGTATAGTTTCAAAGTTTGTTTTACAGATTGTATCAATGTTGCCAATTTATGCAGAGATTATAAATAGTGCTATTGAAAGAGTAGTTGATTTAGTTACGACTGACTATTGCATATTAGCAAAGAAAGCTAAAGATGCAGGTTCAGCTTTGGTTTTTGTATCTTTTGTAATAGAGCTAATTATTTGGATTATGATTATTTATCTGAATTTTTATCATTAGAGTTGTACAAAAGTTTAATAAATAAAGTATTTATTTTTTTTGCATATTTATTATATAATGTTTTTTTTTATAAAAAAGTTTGGCTTTTAGAAAAATGGGTTTGAATTATATAATAAATATGCCACAAAAACAATGCTTTTTTAGATATATTTTTTAAAGTGATTTCTTGTTGCTATTCTTTAGTTTTTTGTTGTAGACTTTGAGTGTTAAAATAAATATTAAAATAAGTAGTTAGGGAGATTATATAAATGCTACGTAAACTTGTTAAAAGTTTGGTTCCTAGTCAGGATAAGATTTTTTTTGATTTGATGATAGAAGCTACTGAGGCTGTAGAAGACTCTGCTAGAATTCTTGACAAACTTGTTAAAGAAGAAGATAACTTAACGATATCTGAGCTATCAGAAGAGCTAAGATTGACAAGAACTGTAACTGTTGAAGTAGCTAACAAAATGGATCATGAGCTAGCTCGTTATTTTGTAACTCCTGTGGATAGGGTGGAACTACACAACATCACTACTTTACTTCTAAAATTAAATAGAAGAATCGTCAAAATTCATAGATATATGCAGATATTGATGGAAGAAGAGCGCGGGAATGTAAATATATACTTAGCTAATAGTGTTGAGACATTACGTAAAATGACAAAAGTACTTGATGATATGATGAAAGCTTTTGTTAGTGGCGATAATAAAGAACTTAAAAATTTTTATATCAGAATTACAGCATTGGATGAAAATGTGCTTGAAGAGTTAGGTCATGCGCTTAAGAAATTCTCTCATTATGATGAGGGAGATATAATATTTATCATGAAAGTTAAAGATATTTATAAGGCTATAGAAAGTGCTATATCTACATGTACATCTGTAGCAGAGTCAATTATGAGATTGTATGTAAAAGAAGTCTAACGAACAAGGGTAAATATAAAGATGATTACATCAGTGCTTATAGCCATCATCGTAATTGCATTGTTTTTTGAGTTTACAAATGGTTTTCATGATGCAGCAAATGTGGTTGCAACACCAATTGCAACAAAATCATTAACGCCTTATCAAGCAATTGGACTAGCGGCATTTTTTAATTTTTTAGGTGCTTTTTTTGGAACAGCTGTTGCTGCAACAATATCAAAAGGTTTAGTTGATACAAGTGTTGTTACTGATATTGTCCTAATATCAGCGTTACTTGGTGCAATTAGTTGGAACTTCTTTACTTGGAGCTTTGGTATTCCATCAAGTTCGTCACATGCTTTGATAGGATCATTGGTTGGTGCGGTGATTATTAGTGCAAGTTATCAGGATGTTAATTATGTTACTGTAGTTCATAAAGTATTGATTCCAATGGTAAGTTCACCCATTATGGCATTCTTCTTAGCTTTGATAATATGTATTATCTTGCTGAATATTTTCATGCGATTTTTTATGGTTAGAACTACAAATAAATACATAAGAGAAATGCAGGTACTATCTACTAGTTTATTGTCTTTTTCTCATGGTTCTAACGATGCTCAAAAAACCATGTCTATAATAACTCTAGCACTGCTAAGTGCAGGGATTGTACAAACTACACAGGTTCCTAATTGGGTTATTATCTTATGTGGTGTTGCGATGGGCTTAGGAACGCTATCAGGAGGTAAAAAGATAATTAAGACTCTAAGTGCAAAGTTATCAAAACTAGAGCCTGTTAACGCTGTTTCTGCAGAACTAAGCTCGGGTATATTGGTTTTGGGGGCTTCGCATATGGGTTTGCCAGTCAGTACTACTCAAGTGGCATCAGGTTCTATTGTGGGCGCAGGATATGCCGATGCTGGTGTGAATTGGAAAGTTGTTAGAAAAATGGCAACAGCTTGGGTTTTGACAATCCCTGCTTGTATAGTTGTTACTAGTGTTATATACATGACTCTTTTTAAAATTTTTGGATCTTTCTAAGAGTTAATATACTATAAATATCTTTTTAAATAAATAAAAAGCCTATAATTCAAAGCAATTAAACTTACTACCTAATACTTAAATGCAAACAAAGATCAATAAGTTTATGGCTTATCTTCATTGGATCACAGTTATCTTGATATTTCTAGCTTTTATATCAATAGAGTTTAGAAGTATATTTGGTAAACATTCTATATTTCATGATGTTATGAAAACATCACATTTATATATTGGTTTTTTGGTTCTGTTTATCACTATTTTAAGGTTAGCTATAAGAAAGTTTGTAATTTTTCCATTTATAGGACAACGACTTGAGTATAATAGATTTAGGACTGTAGTAGCTAATTTAGTACACACATTTTTATATTTTTGGTTAATTACTATGCCAATATTAGGTTGGTGCTTGATAAGTGCAAAAGGAACCTATGTTATTCCTTTTGGTTTACCAGCTTTTACAGATGTACTCTCAAGAGATAGTGTAGTTAGGCTCAAAGAAACCCATGAAGTTTTTGCATATATTGGGTTAGCTGTAATATTTATTCATGCAATAGTAGCAATTACAGAGTATTATATCATTCGTAGTAGAAAAGCTTAAAATCTACTGATATTGGACTTGTATTTTTTTGATACCTTCTCTAACAATTTTTAGAAGCTCGTCTTTATATTTAGAGTGCTTGTATATAAGTATCAAATGAGACTCTAAAGGAAAATCTATTTCAAAGTCCTCTATTTTGACAACATCTTCACATTCCTTAAGGACAGCATCATAATAAAATTTTGGCATAAAGCCAATAGTATTTTCACTCATCAATAAGTTAGCTTTTTGGATCTCGTTATCAACAGTAAACTTAATTTTATCAAGATTAATTTTGTAGTTTTTATTATCATGCTTAAATTCATTTGTGCCTTGAGAAAAGTCGTACCTGTTAAATACTAGAGGAGCTTCAAGAACCTTCTCCGGATTATTATGTAGATCTTTTACAAACTCTTTATTTCGGTATGAGTATGCAGGTAGCTTAACGGCATCTACAGATGTACAAACTATCCAATCATCTAAATCAAGAAACTCAAGATGTTTATTAAATATTTGTATAACATTGTAAGAGTCAAACTGAAACTGACTACCATTAATATTATCTGCTTGATAGCTATCTAAAGCAAAGTTAAATGCATCATTGTTAATTTGTTGTATCTGTGGTAAGGCTAGATCAATTATTATCTTGATAAATAGTGGAGTACCAAGAACCTTGATAGATTGACGTTGTCTAAAACTACTTTGTTTAACAATATGAATAGTATTCTCTAGATCTGTAACCAGTTTGTTACAAGAATGAAAATATTTCATCCCATCACTAGTTGGAGATATACGATTTTGTACATTTCGAATTAATTTTAGATCAAGGTATTTTTCTAGAGCATCTATTTTATTCTTTATAGTGTTTAATTCTACAGAATAATATTTTTTAACTGAACTATAAGACCCTAATTCCACTAATTTAAGAAAGTAACGCGTTGCTTCTATTATATCTTTGTTAATACCACTCATCTTATGTATAAAAAATTAATAATGAGGTTATAGTTATAATATCACTATGAGTAGTATTACAGAAGTATTAAAAGAAGGTGACAAAACTTTCGAGAGATTCTCTTTCCGTACGATAGTTATTTACGGTTGCGCTAGAATCTTCATAACCAACTGCTATACCGCATAGTAAAGTATAATAATCAAATCCTTGTAGTTCTTTTTTGACTATATCTGGATAGTGTCCTAAAGATGCTTGTGGACATGTGGCAAGCCCTAGGTCAATAGCAGCTAATAATATTGATTGGATAAGCATTCCGCAGTCCATATAGCCACTAATCCCTGTATCAGGATGTTTAAATATAAATATAGCTGAAGGTGAATCAAATGATAAATAGTTTTTTTCCCATTGTTCGATACGTCTTTCTTTATCCTCTCTAGCGATACCTAGAGCATTGTATAAATCATGGCCACATTTAACAGCACGTTCTTTGAGTTCTCCTTCTAATGGACTATTACCATCATACCCATACTCCATCCTTGGAGGTTCTCGATTATCACAGGCAGATAGTATTTTATTCATTAATTCTTTCTTCTTTTTGCCACTTACTATAGCAATTTTCCATGGCTGAGTGTTTTTACTTGACGGTGTCCATCTTACGGCATCAAAAAGTTTTTCTAGAGTCTCTTTATTTATAGGTTTATCAAGAAACTCTCTGACACACTTACGACTTTTAATAGCTTGTAATGTTTGCATAAATTCTGCCTGTTACAAATTTATATTTATACCTGTATTTATAATACTTTATTTTTTGTGTCCACACAAAGTCAAACCTACTAGCTAGTATAAGTAATAAGTACTTGACAAATAATAGTCTTATTTGTATATTGTCCGACTCTCTATCTTGAGTCTGGATGAAATAATAGTTTTATATAAAAAAGGAGGGTAAATATGAAATTAGCGCGAGTATTTGCAAAAAAAGTTTCTTTAGCTAAAACTCTTAGTACGAAGCCTCAAGGTTTTCAAGCTACCACAAAGAGTGCTGAAGAAAAGAAAATTAAAAAATGATTTTTATTATCAAAGCTATATAATAGTTTCTAAACACTAGAAAAGGAGATAAGAAAGTGTTTACGGAGAAAATGGCTTTCACTTATTTTATTACAGTTATATTGATTTTTAATTCTGGCTGGATTGACAGTATAGTTCTTTACAACTCTTTTGGTGCCAGTGTGGCGGTTATGTCTGGTAACTTGAGGATTTTAGGACATAGTATCGCTGGATCTGACTGGGTATTTATGTACAAGGTAGCGATACTCGTTTTTGGCTTTATAGTTGGTGCTGCGATTAATGGTGTCATTATGAAAACAGATGCTTATGTTATCTCAGAAGATCATACTAAGACACTAGTCCTACAAAGTGTAGTAATGCTTACAGGTACATTACTGATAGATATCTTTAGTAATCATCGTGTTATTGATGATTTATTTTTGGCTATGGCAATGGGTATGCAGAATAGTTTCACTACGCTGTTTTTTGGAGGTTTTGCTCGAACAACTCATATGACAGGTACAACTACTGACTTGGGTATTGAAATTGGTAGAGCTTTACGAGGCAAAACAGATAATTTATGGAAAATACCATTTTTTGCTGTATGTATGACAATGTTTGTAGTTGGTAATGCTGTGGGTGTGATTTGGGTTGAGATTACAGGAGAGTATTTTACTTTGATGCTTTTCCCTTCAGTTATATTACCAATTTTTGTAGGTATCGTGATTCTACTAACCTATAATATGAAGGTTAAAAATCATAGTCTTTAGTTTAATGTTGGTAGTAAATCAAAAGAGCTCAAAATCTGTAGAGCGATAATTGCAATTGCAATAAGCACTATTAATATAGCTATTACAGAAGAACTAACTAGAACTTTTTGCTTACGGTAGTTTATAACCCATAGCATCATAACAGGTAAAGCAACTTGAAGTACAGCAACAAAAATACTTGTATAGCCAAGAGCTGTTTTAAAGCCATCTGGATAGGCGATCGCATAAATATAAGCTGGTAAGAATGTTATCACAAAGGCAAGGATTTTATGTTTGTGTAAGTTTTCAGCTATTTTGTAAGTATTTCTATTAAAATCAAAAAGTCCTAATGCAACTCCAAGAAACGATGTTGCTAAGGCAAAAAAACCAAATAAAAAAGATATTGTCGAGATATATCCAGAACTAGTACTGAAGTGATCAATAATAACTGATGTAATTTCACCAGATTGCTTACCTAAGATACCAGTAGGTGTTGCAACGGGAAGTGAGCCAAGAGTGGCAAAAATCCATAATAGATAAACTATCAACGGTATTGTGCTACCAATTATAATAGCTTGGCGTAGAGATCTTCTATTTGATCCTACATAGGTTCTCAACGTAGGGATTATATGATGAAATCCAAATGAGGTTAGAAGTATGGGAAATGCTGCCCAAATAAAATTAGGATTTTTGATCTGATAACTTAGATGATCAACAGAAATGTGTGGGATAAGAACCGTAACTAGTAGTAAAAATGCTAAAAGCTTGCCTGTAAACATGATTTTGTTTACATGATCAACTAACCTTGTGCTGATATATATAAAGACTCCTAGTACCAATATAAAAATAATCCCTGTGAGTTTTTCTGAGATATTAAAACCAAGACTTCCTAGGGTTGTCGAAATTAAATAGCCACCCCCGACAGTATATGCAGCTACTAGAGAATACAGCAATAAGATATAACAAATCCAAACTACACCAACACCAACAGGACCTAAGGTTTGTCTTGTCATTTCTACAAAATTAGCGCTATCTTCCATTTTTAGGTTAACTTCTGCCAATATTAGAGCCGTAAAAGTCATCAAAGCCCATATGCTGATAATTAAAATAGAACCTATAAAAAAGCCACAACTCGCTACAGTTGCAGGAATTGCTAACATACCAGCACCAATACATGTGCCGGATATAATCATTGCTGCGCCAAATTTTCTTGATAAAAACATATTAGATTGTATAAAAAACTGGAATTTTAAATCCCAACTCTACCATTTAAAGCTTATAATATATTTATTATAGCCGATAAGATTGTTATTTCTACAAAATGGATAGTATGAAGGATAAAATTAGGCAAGCTTTGGTTGAGCTTGATATTCTAGCAACAGAAGAGCGGATAGAGCAATGGCTAGAGTATTTAAAACTTCTTGAGAAGTGGAATAAAGTTTATAATATGACTGCTATTAAGAAGATTGATGATATGTTAGTTAAGCACTTATTTGATAGTCTTGCTGTAGCCAAGTATATCAAAGGTAGCTCAACGGTCGATGTTGGTACTGGAGGAGGATTACCAGGAGTGGTTTTGGCGATATTATATCCGCAACATCAGTTTACTCTAGTTGATAGTGTTGGCAAAAAAATCATGTTTCTCAAAAATGTCAAAAAAAGCTTAGGCTTGGATAACATTAATCTATTAAATATACGCATTGAAAACTTAGACGGTAGTTTTGATAATATTATATCGCGCGCATTTAGCTCAATTGATACATTTTATGAATTATGTAAGCATTTCTTAACTAAAGATAATCAGATGTTAGCTATGAAAGGTCCGGATTTAGAAGAGCAGAACTTAGTATCTTTGCTGTTGGATATTGAAAAGCATAGCATAAAAGTTCCTTTCTTGAATGCTGAGAGAAACCTTATTGTAATGAGAAAAAAGTAATGATTGATAAAGAGTTTATTCAAAACTCATATACGAGTATCATCAAAAATATAGATTTAAGAGCTAGATTACTAGCTGTAAGTAAGTATCAGTCTATCGAGAAAATAGAATATTTAGCAAGTCTTGGACAGTTGGATTTTGGCGAAAATTATTTTCAAGAGTTAGAGCAGAAGGCCCAGCAATTACCAGATCTAAAATGGCATTTTATTGGTTCACTGCAATCGCGTAAAATAAAGCATATTGTCAAATATGTTGATTCAATTCAAAGTGTAGAGAAAATAGAGCATCTTGAGAAAATAAATAAAGCCGCCATTAATGAAAATAAGCATATAGATGTTTTCTTACAAATAAATATAGATGATGATATTAATAAGTTTGGTTTTAAATCAACTCAATTAGAGGATGTTGTTGAAGCTATAGTTAAAGCGAAAAAATTCGGTAATCTAAAGGTGGTTGGACTAATGTGTATACCTGAAAAATCAAACTCTCCGGAGAAGAGCTTTGCAAAAATGAAGGTATTTTTTGGCACTATTAACGCTAGTTTAGCTAATGAGCTAAAACTATCGAGACTGTCAATGGGAATGAGTGCTGATTATAAATTAGCTATACAGTATGGCAGTACAGATGTCAGGATTGGAAGTAGTCTTTTTGGTATTAGAAAATAAGATTAATTCGTATTATAGTATTTGTTTTGATACTACTAAATTTACAAACTCTTTAACTTTGGGCTGCACAAATTTGTTTTTGGCATAGCAAACATAGATATCTTGTTGATCCAAAAACTCGTCTCTAAGCAAAACTCCACAAGTTTACCGTTTTGTATTTCATCTTTTACTATATATTCATGAAATTGAGCAATTCCAAAACCATTTAAGACACATTCTTTTATAAATTCAATATTATTGGTAGATAGATCGTAGGGTAATATTTGAGGATTTAAATTATTTTTTTTGATACTTACAAGAGCTGTAGTTCTAGACTTATGAGGGATATATTTATGACTTGCTAGATCAGATAAGCTAGATGGGATACCATTATGCTCTAAGTATATTGGACTTGCGCATAGTATGTATCTTGTTGTAGCTATTTTACGTGCAATAATATCTTCAGGAGGCGTCCAATTAACACCGAGAATTATATCCGTTTCTTGAGCTTTAAAGTTAGGCATTCTCTCTTTAATATTTATTTCGATTTTAACCCTTTTGAATCTCTCAGAGTATTCTTTGATAAGACCTATTAGAACACTCTTGGTAAAAAATGAGGAAGTATTTATCTTTAGCGTGCCGGATGGCTCGCTATGAAAAGATTCTGCTAAATCATGAATGTTTTCAATTTCATTTTGCAGTGTTTTACAATATTCAAATAAGAGCTTACCTTCATGTGTCAAAGACAGTCTACGGGTTGTTCTAATGAGTAGGTCAACTTTGAGCTCTTTTTCTAATTGTTTAATAGTATGACTTACAGCAGCTTTGTTATACCAAGAGCATTCGCTGTATTTGTAAAAATGAGTCAAATAATATATGGTCCATTAGCTAAGCGTTATGGAGATGTTAATACTCTAAGGATAGGTCTTCTAATAAATATAGTTGGTATCATAATATGTTTGTTTGGTGGATATATATTATCAATGCCTATATTACTAGTGGGTAGGTTTATAACAGCAATAGGATCCTCTGCAGGTTTTTATCATATTAAATAATTCTGTTGAGCCTAGTAGGGCTAAGATAGCATTATCTTTTGCAACGATATCTTTTGCATTATCTGTAAGTTTAGCTGTCTTAATTGGAGGAGTAATTAGTACTTATACTAATTGGAATTATTGTTTTTATGTATTGCTTATCCATGGATTGGTTATGTTAGGTTGTAGCTTTATGTATCAAAATAATAAAGATCTCGGTTATGTACTAAATATTACTAATATTTTAAAGGGTTATAGTGATGCTCTTAGCAATAAAAAATTGATAATTTTTGCTCTTACTATTGGTGTTATGGCAGTGTTTAGTTACAGTTATTCTATAGCTAACCCATTTATTACACATCAAATGTTTGGTTTTAGTAGTACTAAATATGGTTTATGGAATACTATGACTATCGTGGGTATTTTAGTAGGTTCTTTTATGGTTGCTAGAATTATTAATAAATATACTAGTGAAAGTATACTTATAATTGCTCTAATAGTACTTATGGTATTGTTTATATTGCTTGCTCTACTATATTTTTTGGGAGCTGTTACACCAATTGTGTTTTTTGGGTTAGCAACATTGATGTATTTTGTCGCTAACTTTATTTATCCAGCTGCATCTCACTTAGCATCTAATGCCATAGAGTGTCGAGCAAATGCTTCTAGCACAATGAATTTTGTAAATATGTTAACTGCTGTGATAGGTGTTACAATTATGGGATATATTCCTCTTGCATATATGAGGAGCTTTATATTGATTTGTTTAGTATTACCATTAGTTTGTCTGTTATTGATTTTTATAACTATCTCAAAGTCAGCATAAAAAATAAAATTGTAGCTATTCTCTAGCTATCAAAAATCTAATATAGTAAAATTTTCTTTAATAGATAAGCTTAGTGAAAGTCATGACTTCTTTAGATAAGATTAATAGTTATTTTGAAAGTAGCATCCAAGCAAAAATTGAAACAGCTAATGTGCTACCTCCAGCTATTGCACAGGCTGTAAAAGCTATAGTATCTTGCCTAGAAAAGGGTGGTAAGATCTTGGTGTGTGGCAATGGTGGTTCAGCTGCTATAGCCCAGCATTTCACATCTAAACTTCTGAACCATTTTGATATGGAGAGACCACCTCTTCCTGCGATAGCATTAACAGCCGATGTTGCAACTATTACAGCTATTGGAGATCGCTATGGCTTTGCTCATGTTTTTTCTAAACAAGTAGCGGCGTTGGGTAATGAGGATGATATCTTATTGGTAATCTCGGCTAATGGCGATTCGCAAAATATTATAAATGCTGTTGAAGAAGCTCATGATCTAGACATGAAGGTTGTAGCATTAACCGGTGCAAATGGTGGTAGGCTACAAACTATGTATAATCTAGACGATATCGAGTTAAGAGTTCCTTCTGATAATGTAGCAAATATTCAAGAGAATCATTTCCTTATAATTCATTGCTTGTGTGATATTATAGATCAGAAATTATTCGTAGGCTTAGAAGATTAATTATAATGATATTGAAATTTGTATTAAAGAGTTTGTGTATAGTTTCGTTTTTCCTAAGCTTATCTGCTTGTGGAGTTATTGAGCCTTATACAGCTCCTGTACCTCAAGGTAAAGAAATCAAGAATAAAAAACTTTTTGATATCAAGCCTAATATGACTAAAGGCGAGGTTGTTTATATATTAGGTTCTCCAGATATTATCGATACTTTTAATCCAAACCAGTACATTTATATAAATACATATAAAAAACACATGACAGACACTGATTTTAGTGAGTTAAAGCTTATACTTACCTTTAATAACCAAGACAGGTTAATAGGTATATCTGGTAACTACGCTCCACCAACTGATGAACCGGTGTTTTAATTATTGTTCTAAACCAAAATAAAACTCAGTATCTGTTTCATTTACAATTACACGATAATCTATAGAGACATCAGAATCATTACATAAAGATTTCAAGTCATTCAATAAAATATTTCCTAATAATTTCCTTAGTTCAGGAATTCTACCAGGTAGAATGTCAATCTCAAGTTGAATAAAACCATCAAAGTTACTCGAACTGTCGCCAACTACATAAGTTTTGCATGGGTATATAAGAGTTCTACATGTATGTATATCTGTATTAATAACTTCAACAAGTGTAGAGTGTAGGTCTCTACAAAAGTCATCTAATTTATCCGAGATTTTAATATTATCTGTATAGTGAATTTTAATTGTAGTCATAAAATAACCAATCCTCTGTTAGTACAGAAAATAATAACACAAGTGAGCGGAGTATTATTTATAGAAGAAATTTGATAAAAAAGAAATAATTAAGCAGCTGTAGAAAGAGCTTTGATTTTAGCACTTAAACGAGACTTATGTCTAGCAGCCTTGTTCTTGTGGATTAGACCTTTAGAAGCATATTTATCTAAAATAGGAACTACTTTTGCGAAGTTCTCTTTAGCAGCTTCAATATCACCTTTCTCGATCGCATAAGAAGCTTTCTTTAGGAAAGTTCTCATCATAGAACGACGTGCAACGTTATGTTGACGATTTCTTTCAGCTTGAATAATTCTCTTTTTTGCTTGTTTTGAGTTAGCCAATTTAATTCTCCAGTTTTAATTTTTTAACTTTTTATAACCTTAGGCTTCTCTAGGGGATACGTGAGAAACACAAATATATAAATTTAATAGCTAAAGTATTTTGCATATATTGTACATTTTTGTCAACAGAATTTGTAATATTATTAATGAATATTTCGTTATTTAAATATCGCAATCACTACATTTTAGACTCATTTTATAGCATAATAGGTATCTAGATTTATTAAATAAAAAATTACTTCTTAGTAACAAAAAGAGCTTAAATATTATGAAAAACATTAGAAACTTTTCGATAATTGCACATATTGACCATGGTAAGTCGACTTTGTCAGATAGATTTATACAGGTGTGTAATGGTCTTAGTGAGCGTGAAATGAAAGAGCAAGTCTTAGACTCAATGGATATAGAAAGAGAGCGTGGAATCACAATCAAGGCACAGTCTGTAACTTTAGACTATGTGGCTAGAGATGGTCAAACATATCAGCTCAATTTTATTGACACTCCTGGACATGTGGATTTCTCTTATGAGGTATCGCGTTCATTAGCAGCTTGTGAGGGTGCTCTGCTGGTTGTAGATGCTGCGCAAGGTGTTGAAGCTCAGACAGTGGCTAATTGTTATACTGCTATTGATCAGAATCTGGAAGTGATACCAATTTTAAATAAAATTGATTTACCATCCGCAGAGCCTGATAGAGTCGCAGAAGAGATTGAAGAAATTATTGGTATCGATGCCACTAGAGCAACTACATGTAGTGCTAAAACAGGTATAGGTGTTGAGGATGTTTTAGAAACGATTGTTGCTAAAGTTCCAGCGCCAGAGGGTGATGTTAATGCAAAACTACAAGCTTTAATAATAGACTCATGGTTTGATAATTATCTTGGAGTTGTTTCTCTTGTAAGAATCAAAAATGGTACTCTCAAAAAAGGTGAGAAATTCAAGGTTATGTCAACGGGGATTTCATATCAAGTTGATAGAGTTGGGGTATTTACACCTAAGATGAAAGACCTAGATCATTTAAAAGCAGGTGAGGTTGGTTTTATTGTTGCAGGTATTAAGGACATTCATGGAGCTCCGGTAGGTGATACTTTAACTCATACGCACAATCCAACTGATAAGCCTGTTCCAGGATTTAAAAAAGTTCAACCACAAGTCTATGCAGGGATGTTTACTATAAGCTCTGATGATTATCCTGATTTTAGAGAAGCTTTAGATAAGCTAAGTCTAAATGATGCTTCATTATTTTTCGAGCCAGAAGTATCACAAGCTCTAGGTTTTGGTTTTAGATGTGGTTTCTTAGGTATGCTACATATGGAGATTATCCAAGAAAGATTAGAGAGAGAATATAACCTTGATTTGATTACTTCAGCTCCTACAGTTGTTTATAAGGCTATCAAAAAGGATGGTGAGACTATAGATGTTGATAACCCATCAAAATTGCCAGAGCCAGGTGCAATAGCAGAGATACATGAACCAATTGTAAGAGCGAATATTCTTGTGCCAAAAGATTATGTTGGTAGTGTAATTACAATATGTGTTGAGAAAAGAGGTGTACAGGTTGACCTTAATTATGTTGGTAGTCAGGTTTCTATAACTTATGATTTACCTATGATTGAAGTGGTATCGGATTTTTTTGATACCCTTAAATCTGTTACAAAAGGTTACGGATCTTTAGACTACGAGTTAATTCGCTATGAAGCAGCGGATATGGTTCGTTTAGATGTACTTATCAATGGCGATAAAGTTGATGCTCTAGCAAGTATTGTGCATAAAGATCAAGCTAAGTATAAAGGTAGAGAGCTGGTTGAGCGTCTTAAAGAACTAATTCCAAGACAAATGTTTGAAGTTGCAATTCAAGCAGCTATAGGAGGAATTATTGTTGCCAGAAGTACTGTTAAAGCATTGCGTAAGAACGTTTTAGCAAAATGTTATGGTGGTGATGTCTCGCGTAAGAAAAAGCTGTTAGAGAAGCAAAAAGAGGGTAAAAAGAGAATGAAGAATATCGGTTCTGTAGAGATTCCTCAAGAAGCTTTCTTGTCAGTTTTGAAGAAGTAGTATTTATAGTTATTACTATTTGTAGTAACAGATCATTGATCTGTTAGCTTATATTGATTCTACCGTAAGGCACGCTGTGCTGTGACTACAAAAGGGTATAGATATTTAAATATGCAAAATAAAAAAATAATAGTAGGTATCTCAGGAGGTGTTGATTCATCTGTTTCAGCTCTGCTTTTAAAACAGCAAGGCTATGATGTAACTGGTGTATTTATGAAAAACTGGGAAGAAGATGATACCGATGAGTTTTGCTCAGCAGAACAAGATATTGCTGATGCTCAAGCAGTCTGTGATTCTATCTGTATACCTTTTAAGAAAATAAACTTTGCTGCAGCATATTGGGATAATGTTTTTGAACACTTTCTAACAGAATATAAAGCTGGTAGAACACCTAATCCAGATATCTTATGCAATAAAGAGATTAAATTCAAAGCTTTTTTGAGCTATGTACACCTATTAGGGGGCGATTATATTGCTACAGGGCATTATGCTCGTACTAGAGTGGCTGATGATGGTTCGGTACAGTTAGTCAAAGGTCTTGATGATAGTAAGGATCAGACATATTTCTTATACACACTTGGTCAAGAGCAGTTAAAACAGACGATGTTTCCTATTGGTGATATTGAAAAATCTAGAGTACGTGAGATAGCCAAAGAGAATAATCTAGTAACCTTCGATAAGAAAGATAGTACTGGGATATGTTTCATAGGCGAGCGTAAGTTTAAAGATTTTTTATCGAAATTTTTGCCAGCTCAAAAAGGAGAGATACATGATGAAAACGGTATCAAGATTGGCATGCATGATGGGCTTATGTACTATACGATTGGACAAAGACAGGGTCTTGGTATAGGTGGTGTGAAAAATCGTCCTGAGATACCATGGTTCGCAGCCAAAAAAGACTTAGAAAACAATGTTTTGATTGCTGTTCAGGGCCATGATCACCCAATGCTATTCAAAGATACATTACAAGCTATAGATCTTAGCTGGGTAGCAGGTAAAGCTCCAGCAGATAGTTTTAGATGTAGTGCTAAAGTTCGCTATAGACAAAAAGATCAGACTTGTAATGTACACGTGAATCATGATGGTTCAGTTAAAGTAGTTTTTGATGATTCACAAAGAGCAATCACTCCTGGACAATCTGTGGTCTTTTATGACAATGATGTTTGTTTAGGGGGGGGTATAATTATTTAGATTTCTATCAATATTTATTATTAATTATTGTCACTTGCTAGAGTTGTTTTTGAGTGTCTGTGACATCATTTTGTTTTTCTTGAGCTGGGCTGGCGATGGAGCTACCACTTGTAGCGGTTTTTAAAGTACTACCTCTATTAGCTATAATATCATCAGCATCCTGATCTTGATCCGCTTTTGTAACCAACTCATGATCTAATGTTGCAGTATCACTTGAGATTTCTTGGCGTGTATAGCTAGATTTGCTAGTAGTAGTATCAACTATATCATTCAAATAAACTCCAACTTCTTTTTTAACATCTTTTTGACTTTTCAGAACGTCTCTCTGCATAAACTGAGCTTCATGAACGGTATCAATAGTCATGTGCGTGTATAGATATTCAGGATCAATAATATAAGGTCTAAGCGAAGTGTTGTACTCCTTCTCTAGCTCTGGGAAATTAACGGTATATGCTACGTTGATACGTTTTCTGCCGTTACTATCTGTTATTAGCATCGCAACAAGATCAGCGTCTATTTTATAGTCCTTTCTAACTAGGTGATATTGTTGTTTTCTATCTAATACTATTTGTCTGACAGGAGTTGCATATACATTCTCAGTTTTTATTGGTTTACTAATAGTTGTGATACCTGCCTTTTGAAGCTCTGCCAAAGTACGATCACCATAATTATCCTTGGCTAGTCTAAGATCGATCTCAATCATTTTAGCAAGCACTCTTTCTCTAAATTCTCTAGTTTGTTTTAGATCAAACGCAAGACATGTTCCTGTACCATCTTTTTGGAAACAACTATTTCTCTTATCTATTAGTACAAAAAGTTTTCTAGTTTTATCATAATATAATTGATAATCAGGAGTGTTATCACTATGACCTAGATAAACGAACTGGTCATTAGATAACACTCCACATGAGGCAACAGCTAAAATTAATAGTAATAGTGATATTTTACTGAGTATTTTACGCATATTTTGAATTCCATGATTTAACAAACAGTTTCAAGACATAATTCTTGCTTAGTGACGCTGAAAAGTAAAGCCTTGATTATATATAGGAAAATACTAAAAATTAAGCATTGGCATTTTCTTGAATCAATTTTTTATATTTTTTCTCTATTATTTTACGCTTAAGCGAACCAAGATGATCAAAAAAAGTAACACCATTAAGATGATCTATTTCATGTTGGATGCATCTAGCTAAAAATCCATCTTTTTCAATTTCAATCTCTTCACCAAATTCATTAAGCGCTTTTATTTTAACTTTAGTTGCTCTATTTACTTTAGCAGAAACTCCAGGAAATGATAAACAGCCTTCTTCATCAACTATCTTACCACCTTGGTCGATTATCTTAGGATTGATGATTGTAATTATCTCAGGAGTCTCGCTCTCTAAGTTATTATGCATTATAAAAAATCTCTTTTTGATACCAACTTGTATTGCAGCTAATCCCACACCATTTGCTTCTATCATTAACTCAGTCATTTCAGCTATTGTTGCTCGAAAATCATCATTGATTTCTTCTAGTAAGACGTCTTGCGCAATTTCTTTGAGTATAGGATGAGGATATTTTAGAATCCCTAAAGACATATTTTATACTCCTTGTTCTAATATATCTTTTTTCATTTTTGCCATAGTTAGAGCAGCTTGGACACAGTATTTACCTTTGTGTCCTTTTTTACCGCCGACTCTTTCTAAGGCTTGTTCTTTATTGTGTGTAGTTAATATACCAAAAATCACAGGAAGATTATACTCATGCATAACTCTTTGCGTACCATAGCTTACTTGGTTGCAAACATAATCATAGTGGTCTGTCTCACCTCTAATCACACAACCAAGAAGTACAACAGCGTCAACTTGGTTAGTCTCTGCTAACAGTTTGGCAGCATAAGGCAACTCCACAGCACCCGGAACTTTTTTGATATATATTTGACTATCTTTTAGACCTTGAGCATAAGCTTCTTCTAAGGCCCCTTCAAGCATTTTATCCGTTATCAATGAGTTAAATTCACTTACGACAATAGCTAGTTTTTTCATACTCTATATCCCTTTAATTGTATGTTTTGCTTTAGTTTTCTTGGTTATTAAGTAGTTTCTATTATGTGAGTTTACAAATGCTTCACAATATACAGGCTCGGCGTGTATGTTGACATTTCTAAGAGCTGCTAATTTCTCAGGATTATTTGATATCAATCTACACTGATCTACATGATTATATTTTAGAACTTGCACGGCTAAATCATATTTTCTAGCATCTGCAGGTAATCCAAGAGCTAAATTTGCTTCAATAGTATCCATATTTTCATTCATCTGTAGATTATATGCTTTGAGCTTATTAGTCAGGCCTATACCTCTACCTTCTTGATCAAGGTATATAAAAAAGCCTCCCTCTTCACTAATCATTTCGATTCCTTTATGTAGCTGGTCTTGGCAGTCACAACGTAGTGATCCAAAAATATCCCCTGTTATGCAAGATGAGTGCATCCTAACCAGAGGGTTATTACCAGTGTAAGGCTTAGATAAAACAACAACCTCATCATCACTAAAATTATCTTTATAGACGCTCATTTCTAATTCACCAATCTTTTTAAATGGTATCGTAGAGCTTGCCATTTTTGTGACAAAAATTTCAGTTGCTAAACGGTATTGATAAAGTTCAGCAATAGTTAAAAGAGGCAGGTTATACTTTTTGGTAAATGCTTCTAATTCAGGAGCTTTCATCATTGTGCCATCTTTGTTCATCAGCTCACATAAAACACCAGCACTATTGAAGCCACTGAGCTTCATAAGATCAACAGTTGCTTCAGTATGACCATTTCTTCCAAGTACACCTTTATCATTCGCTAAAAGCGGGAATATGTGCCCTGGTCTAGCTAATTCATCAGCTTTTGCATTGGTTTTTGAGGCTACTTGTATTGTATGTGCTCTATCTTTCGCAGATACTCCTGTAGTTACACCTTCTTTGGCCTCTATCGTTATAGTAAATGAAGTAGTAAGCGCGCTATTGTTTTGATTAGCTGCTACCATCGGCGACAGATTTAACTGTTTTGCTTTTTTTGAATCCATTGCTAAGCAAACAATACCACTTGTATATTCAAGCATAAAAGCAATATTAGCCTCCGTAGCTTTCTCACCTGGGAGAATTAAGTCTCCCTCATTTTCTCTATCGTAATCATCAAGAACAACCACAGGCTTCCCTTGCTTGAGAGCTTGTATTGCATTTCCAATATTTTCTTTTATTTGCTTAAACATTTTCTTTAAATCCTTGTATATATTTGTAGATATACTTGCCCGTTGCATCAGCCTCAAGATTCACAATAGAGCCTTTAGTATAGTTCTTTGCAATAGTGATCTCAATAGTATGTGGTATTAAAGTTACTGTAAAGGAGTCATCAAATGTATCGATTACAGTTATGCTCATACCATCTATAGTCACAAATCCTTTTGTGACTAGATATTTAAGTAACTCTTTAGATGCTGAAATCTCAACTAGCCATGCTCCACCGACATTTGTTATGCTTATAATTTGTCCAGTTTCGTCAATATGACCTTGTACCATGTGTCCACCGACATGCTCACCATAGCGTATAGCAAGCTCGGTATTCACTAACTGATTTTCTACTAGAACATCTAGGTTGGTTTTTTGTAAAGTTTCTGGAACTGCATCAAAATTAGCTGTTGAATTTTGTTTATTAATCTCAGTTACTGTAAGGCAAGTACCATTGATAGCAACGCTATCACCAATATTACAATTTATACTATTGTTAAACTTTATACAAAAAGTTCTTATATTGCCTTTATTTGTTATATCTTCTACCGTCCCTAGTTCTTGGACAATGCCACTAAACATTAGTAGTTTCCTTAAAATATGAGTTTATTAGTAAATCTTCGCCTAAAAAAGATACGTCTTGAAATATGAGTTTCTCTTTAGGATTACAACCTGCTATTACAGCAGGTGATAAATATGTTGCAAATTCATTAATTAGTTTTTGATTTATAAAATTTTCTAGAGTCTTTTTACCACCTTCAACCAAAAGGCTTGTTATCCCAGTTTGCCCCATCTTGTTTAAAAGGCTATCTAAGCACATTTGTCCTTTGAATGTTGGTAGTAGCCAGTACTCGATACCAATATTGTCTAGTTCGTTAGCAACTTGAGCGGAAATTTTTGAACATACAAAAATAGTTTTTGCATGATTTTGATTTAGAACTTTCCAACTATTATCTATTTCGGAAAGATTATTAGAAATAATAAATCTAACAGGGTGTTTCTTTCTGCCTAGCTGTATTCGTACATCAAGACCTGGGTTATCATCAATTAGAGTTTGCTTTCCAATTAATATCGCATCACAAATATTGCGGAGTTTGTGAGTATCTACAAATGCTTCTTTAGAGCTGATTTTTTTTGAATCATTACCATTTACAGCTATTTTACCATCAAGAGACATTGCCCATTTTGCATAGACAAAAGGTCTTTGAGTTTTTTGGTAGTGAAAAAATATTTTATTTTGTTCTAGAGCTTGTTTTTCTAAGACTCCAATTTTGACTTCTATTCCAGCATCTTTGAGCTTTTGTATGCCTTTACCAGCAAATAAAGGATTAGGATCAAGTGTTGCGACTACTACTTTTTGTATGTCTGCTTTAATTAATGCATCTGTACAGGGCGGAGTCCTTCCATGGTGGCAACATGGCTCTAAAGTTACATATGCAGTAGCGCCTTTTGCTTTGTCTCCAGCTTTTTTCAGTGCATGAATCTCTGCATGAGCTTCTCCTACAGCTTCATGCCAACCTTCTGAAATAATGGCCCCATTTTTTACTATTATGCATCCAACCATAGGATTTGGTGATACTGATAGCCTACCTCTATTTGCTAGAGTGAGTGCTTGTTTCATATAGTAGTTTTCAATATTTTTCATTTGCCCATCCAAAATCTTTAGTTACATTTAGGGCAGGGATAGTCGAAACATGATAATATGCAAAACCCGCTACAAGAGGGGTTGCTATTACCAAGTTCCGTTTTTGAATTTCTTCAATCTTCTTTCATACAGACTATACTGTCGGCTTTGGAGTTACACCAAATCTGCTAGACCTTTTTAGTATCTAAAAAGCGCTCGCGGGCTTCTGTAATTAGACAGTTACCGCCGGTAGGGAATTTCGCCCTGCCCTGAAGATTATCTTTGAATTATAACATTTCTAAACTTTATATAGTAAGAAAGTTTTTAAATAAAATATGCAAAATTAATAATCAATATTATAATTGTATGAATGAATGTCTGTGTGGAACTTAAGTGAATCAGTATTATATATTTGTAATATTATGCGTTATCGCAGGTTTCTCTAGTTATGTTAATTATAGGTATCTTAGGTTGCCAAAAGCTATAGGGTTAACTGTTTTAAGTGCTTTGATAGCACTGTTATTGAAGATTGATCATAAATCTCTCTTTCCTATATACTCATTATTGTACAATGTTAATTTTAAGGAAGTAGTTTTAGAAGTACTTCTTGGTTATCTTGTTTTTGCATCAGCGATGCACCTAAATTTTATAGAAATAAAAAGAAACTCGTATGGTATATTTGTACTTTCTAGTTGAGGAGTCGTAATATCCACTTTTACAATAGGTACATTATGCTGGATTGCTGCACCATATATACTGGGAATTCATGTTGACTATGTCCGTTGTCTTATGATTGGTACTATCTTCTCACCAACGGATCCAGTTACAGTATTTGACGTATTTAAGAAAAATAAAAATGTACCAAAGAAAGTGAAAACTATTTTATCAGGAGAGGCATTATTCAATGACGTGTTCTCAATCGTATTATTCTTGCTCTTCTTATCTATTGTTATAGATGGCAAGCAAGACACAAGCTCGATCAAGCTCGTACTACTATTTATACAAGATGGAGTAGGTGGAGCTTTACTTGGTATTATATTAGGTTATCTAGACAAGTCTTTGATGAGTAAATTAGATGATGGATATACTCTTATTATAATATCATGGGCATTAGTGAGTTTTGGCTCTTGGTTTGCGACACACTTAGATGTATCGGAAGCTATTACTATGGCGATTACAGGAATTGTTATAGGAAACTCACGTCCACAGGGAAAACTCTCAGTAGAGTCAAAAACTATTCTTACTAACTTTTGGATGGTTATTGATGAGCTTCTAAATACATTTTTATTTGTTTTGATAGGTATAGAAGCCTTAAATATGACTTTCTCGAATGAGGTTATGATTGCGGGGTGTATCTTGTTTGTTATTGTACTTATAGCTAGATATTTGAGTGTTTTTGTTTCGATGTTGATGGTATATAAGACAACTCAAAATAATTTTTGGCGAAATAATCTTGTGATGACGTGGGCAGGTCTGAGAGGAGGCGTGTCGATTGCATTGGTTTTAAGTATACCTCTTGAGCATAGATACAGTCATACTTCATCGATTATTTATGTGGCTGTATTGTTATCAATATTTATACAAGGTATTTCTTTTAGGAAAGTTTTAGAAAAAGCTTATGCTAAGAAATAGTATAACTGTAGTAGATTTAGCCATACATTTCTTTTAGATGGCTGTTAAAGAAATCAAGAGCATTACCATAGTTATACTTGCCGGTAATAATTTCTATATATATACCACTCTTATGCTCTCTAGCTTCTTTGAGTGCTTGTGCTAGCTCTTGACCTGTTTTTACTTTGATAGTTAACCAATCATTACAGCTAAAAGCCTTTGGTAAGTCTTTATAGTTTAATTGAGCAAGATCATCATAGCTTGGATTAGGGTCTAACTCTAACGCTCTTTCGACCATAAAACCATCATTATTTATACATAATATGATAGGGTTTACTCTGTATCTTCCCATAACTCCTAATTCATTAAGAGTTAATTGATGAGATCCTTCACCTGTGATTAATACTGTTCTAGAATCAGGATTGGCTAGTGCTACGCCAAGAGTAGCTGGTGTTGCCCAGCCGATAGAGCCCCACAAAGTTTGGTTATAGTACTTCACACCCTCAAGTAATGAATGGTAGTTTTGGCATATTAAGTGATGAAGAACCAGTTTCTACTACAAGGCTGTCTGTGTTTTTTAAGAATTTTAAAACTTGGGCATATAGCACACCAAGTGTTAAGTTTTCTTGAGTTATCGGAGTATCTTGTATAGTCATTCTAGAGTATTCAGGACGATAGTTTATACTCTCAACTTTCTCTAATAATGCATCAAGTAACTCAGATAAATAAACATCGGCTAGATAAGTTTTCTTATCTTCAACAAATAAAGGCCCTAAATTTAGAACCTTGTTTAAATTTAAATTATTAGTAAACCCAGCGGTGTTAAAGTCAGACCATAGTGCGTCACCTAAATTAATCACAAGATCAGCATCTTCAACTATTTCGGCTGTATTTGTGTCTGATAGTAAGCCAACATAAAATCCTATATAGTTAGGATGTGTTTCAGATATTACGCTCTTATCATGAGGCATAATAGCAAAAGTGATATTTAACTTTTCTATGAGTTTAATAGCTTTCTCAGTTATGCCAAATCTATCTAATTTGATAGCAGGGATAGCTACGACTTTTTTAGCCTTACTTAGATGCTCTAGCATTAGGTTTACAGCTAACTCAAGCTGATGCGGATTGGTCTTTAGATAACTACAGTCTATATCATCTGGTGTTATATCTGTGACAGGTCGACTACCACCGTCTAATGAGACACTTATATAAGCTGGCTTACGATATTTAGAATGCTTCTGCGATGACTCTATTCATTTCTCTACGAGCATTTTCAGGAGTGATAACCGCTGAGACACAGGCTGCAGAAGCTGATAGATCAAAAAAGTTTCCAAAAACGCCATCACCTAATGTATGGTGAACTTGCTTTTTCTTTCCAACCGCTGCATCATTTGGGCTACCAACTAAGTGAAAAACAACTAAGTTCTCTGCTTTTTAGCCCATGACACCATTTAGAGCGCTCAACTCACCGACAGCATAAGTAGTACATAAGATAGCGGCTCCATTGACTCTGGCAAAACCATCTGCAGCATAGCTAGCATTAAGCTCATTAGCATTTACGATATTATTAAGTTTTGGGTTATTGATAAGTGCGTGATCTAATGCAAATGCAAAATCTCCAGGTACTGAAAATGAATAATCTATTCCTAAATCTACTAATCTTGATACTACATATTCAGCTACATTAGTAGCATCTTTAGCGGTATCGAAAACTTTTTTACCATTAATATTCTTACTCATAAATCCCTCTTTTAGTTAAAATAAATTTTAAAATCACTTTCAGCATATCCTTTGTTTATAGGTATAGCAATAATTTGATAACGATATTTTTTTAAAAAGATAGCTTAACTTAAGAAGTTATTTTAGAGAGATTTTTGTGCAAGGTGTTGTCAAAGCAGGAACTTGGTATTTTAAGATTCTCTTTTTGCAAAAGCGTATTTTTTAACTATTTTGCCATTAATTAGATGTTTTTGAATGATTTTTTCTAAAACTTCTGGAGTACATGAGTGATACCAAACATTATCAGGCTGTACTACTGCTATTGGACCATTTTGACAAACTCTTAGACTGTATGTCTTTGATCTATAATAGGAGTATGTGTTTTTCAATATTATCTAGGCCTAGTTTTTTTGCTTTGGTTTCGAGTGATGCTGACATTTTAGTTACCCTTAAATTTAAACAGTGTAATTTTATTATAAATAGATTTAAAATTATTGAGAAAATATTAACAAATATGGAGATAAAATGGAAAAGAACATTTCCAAAGAAACACTAGAAAAGTTAGCTCGAGCTTATCTAAGAGATATCAAAAGTAAGAGACGTTGGAAATTTTTTACTAGATCTATAATTATTTTGGTTGTCTTAGTGATAATTATCCCTGGCTTATTTAGTTCATCAAAGGAGCTTACATCACACATAGGGTTAGTCAACGTTGATGGTGTAATAGCCAAAGATGCAGAAGCAAATGCAGAAAGAATTAATAAAAGTTTGGATGATGCTTATGCCAGCAAGGCAGTTAAAGGTGTGATTGTTGAGATAAATAGCCCTGGAGGTTCACCTGTACAATCTGATGAGATATATTCGCATATGAGATATTTGCAGAAAAAATATCCAAATATTCCTATGTATGCTGTATGTACAGATGTTTGTGCTAGCGGAGGATACTATATTGCTGCTGGTGCAAAAGATATTTATGCTAATAAGATGACAATTGTTGGTTCAATCGGTGTTATAGGCAGTGGTTTTGGCTTTACCGAGCTTATGGACAAGCTAGGTATAGAGCGTAGGACATATACATCAGGCTCTAATAAGGATTTTTTAGATCCTTTTTCTCCAGAAAGACCAGAGCAAACAGAGCAATTTAATAAGCTCTTAGATGAGACACATCAAGTGTTTATAACAGCAGTTGAGCAATCGAGAGGTGACAGATTGAAATATAAGGCTATGGATACAACATTTTCAGGAGAGCCTTTTAGTGGTATTCAAGCACAAAGGATGGGACTAATTGATGGCTTTGCTTCAGTTAATCAACTTAAGCGTGATAAGTTTAATAATTTAGATATCGTTGATTACACGCAGCCATTAGATTTTTTGACAGCAGTGTCAAATAAGCTTGGTAATAGTGTCTACTATAAAGCGCTTTCGGAAACAAGTTTTAGTCTAAAATAAATATATTAAGTGTTGAAACATATAATAACCATGATTATAATCGATATTAAACTAAGTTTCTAAACTAAACATAACTAAGGAATGGAAATTATGAAAAAGACTATATTAGGTGCAATGATTGTTGGTGGTCTAATGGTATCTGCAACTACTGCTATGGCTGGTGGTGTAGGTTTCGCTAACGTTCAAGATATATTCGAGACTTCACCTTTAGGTAAAGCAAAAGTTACTGCAGATGAGAAGAAACTTAAGCCTCAAATGGATCAGCTTAAGCAAAATATTACAGCTTTACAGCAAAAAGTTAATGCTTATACTGAAGAGAAAGATGATGTTCGGGCAGATGATGCTAAAGGTGATACTAAAGATGCTCAAGCAGCTGATAAAGTAGAAGCTCAAGCTGATCTTGAAAAAGCAATGAGAGATTATCAGAATTTAATGAATCAAGTTCAGAAGATGGCTTCTGATGATGCTGATGCATTTAAAGATGCTTTAACTAAGGCTTCTGCTCAAGTAGCTAAAGATAAGCAATTAGATGCTATCTTACCTGCTGAAATGAGTTTATATAACGTTGATAGTGTTGATGTTACTAAAGACGTTATTGCTAAAATGCAATAGTTTCGATTCTACAAATAAAAACTCGATATCTTTTTTCTAAAACTCTTTTAAACTTATTAACATTTAAAAGTCGCTTTTTTTTAATTATAAAGCTATGTATAATCTTAGCTTAGATATAAATAATTAATTAAAAAAGAAAATTTAAATTATGGAAAATTTGAGCTATTTTGTATCGCAGAACTTAATGTTTTGCTTGTCGTTTATATTATTATTAGCTATTTATATAGTCTTTGAGTTGACTCAAACTAAGAAAGCTCAATATACTTTGTCAGTCGCAGATGCTGTGATCACTGTTAATAGAGGTAAGGGAGTATATCTAGATACTAGAGATCAAGAAAATTTTGCTAAAGCGCATATTATCGGAGCGCACAATATTAAGCTAGAAGAGATAGTTCAAAAACAAAATAAGTTAGCTAAGTATAAATCTAAACCTATAGTTATATACGGTGATAACCCAGAAAAAGCGATGCAAGCTTTGCGTAAAGAAGGTTTTGAACAAGTTTTTGTACTAAAAGGTGGTTTAGCAGCATGGTTACAAGCAAGTTACCCTGTTAAATCATTATCAAAATAAGAAAAATTATAAAAATTATTAAGGATCATAGAATGGATCAGCAAGCACAACCTCAATTTCAAATTCAGAAAGTTTATGTGAAAGATATGTCTTTTTCTATCCCTAGCTCAGATAAGATATGGACTACAGCATGGAAGCCAGAGCTACATACTGATTTAAAAATAGAAGCTATTGACCTTCCTGAAGAAAATACTTATGAAAGTGTTCTAACTCTTGAAGTCAAGGTTGAAAATGAGGGTGTAGTTGCCTTCGAGGCAGAAGTAAAGCAAGCTGGAATTTTTACAGTATCAAATATGCAAGAAGCTCAAATTGAGCATGCAAAAAAAGCGTTCTGTCCAAACATTTTATATCATTATGCACGCGAAGCAATTTCTGACTTAGTTAGTAGAGGAGGCTTTCCTCAATTGTGTCTATCAGCTGTGAATTTTGATGCTATGTACCAAGACTCTTTAGAAAAGTCAGTAGATGGTAAGCAACACTAAGGTTTATAGGAGTTTTAGTTAGTTATGAGTAAAGAAAAAGCTCTAGAATCTGCTCTCTCTCAAATTGAGAAGCAGTTTGGTAAAGGCTCTATCATGAGATTAGGTGACCAAGAAACTGCTCATGATATAGAGGTTATTCCTTCAGGGATTATTGCTCTTGATGTCGCATTAGGGATAGGTGGATACCCTAAGGGACGTATTATTGAAATATATGGACATGAGTCATCAGGTAAGACAACTCTTACTCTTTTAGCAATTGCTCAATGTCAAAAGCAAGGTGGCACAGCAGCATTTGTTGATGCAGAGCATGCATTAGATCCTAAATACGCTAAACTTTTGGGGGTAGATGTCGATAATCTAATAGTTTCTCAACCAGATACTGGTGAGCAAGCCTTAGAGATTGCAGATATGCTAGTTCGCTCAGGAGGTGTTGATATCGTTGTCATAGACTCTGTTGCAGCACTTACACCAAAAGCCGAGATTGAAGGTGATATGGGTGATTCTCATATGGGTCTTCAAGCAAGACTGATGTCACAAGCTCTTAGAAAATTAACAGCAAATATCAAACGCTCAAATACTTTGGTAATGTTTATTAACCAAATACGTATGAAGATCGGAGTAATGTTTGGTAACCCTGAAACTACTACTGGTGGTAATGCTCTTAAATTCTATGCTTCTGTAAGGTTAGAAGTTAGAAAAGGTGGCGCAATTAAAGATGGTGTTGATGTTAGTGGTAATGAGATAAAAGTTAAGATTGTCAAAAACAAAGTAGCACCTCCATTCAAGCAAGCAGATTTTGAGCTTATTTATGGAGAGGGAATATCTCTTGAGGCAGAACTTATAGATCTTGGTGCTAAACATGAGATTATAGAGAAGTCTGGGGCTTGGTATAGTTATAAAGGTAAAAAAATTGGCCAAGGTAAAGAAAAGTCAAAAGAGTACCTAAAAGAAAACACTCTTGAGCGTGATGAGATAGAAAAAGCGTTATTGCAACTTCTATTGCCTCAGAAATATGCTGTACAAGAGCAAGTACAACTAGAATCTAAATCAAAGCAGTCTTCAGAACAATCTACTCAAGATGAGCTTATCTAAAGAAAAAAATTATCTATTATATCTGCTAGCTAAACAAGATTATTCACGTAAACAACTTTTTGATAAACTTACAGCCCGTGAGAATATTTCAAATGACGAAATAGTTACGCTTTTGGATGAGTTTGAGAAGCATAAATGGCTGTCTGATGAGAGGTTTGCACGAGTATTTATAATAAGTGAAATTTCTAAATATCGAGGCGAGCGAAGAATTGTAAATACAGCTGTTTACCAAAAAGGCTTATCACAAGAATTAGTGGAGTGCTTTTTGCATGAGGCAGAGATAGATTGGTTTGAGCTCTGTCAGAAGTGTTTGCAGAAAAAATATAAAGATTTAGATAAGTTACAATCAGATTTGAAGTTAAAGCAAAAAGCAGTTAATTATCTTTTGTATAATGGCTTTAATTTTGCTGAGATAAATTTTGCAATTAGTGGGGAAATTTAAGTAGATAAGTTTTATTCTCAAACTTTTTTACTGTAATATTTAGTACTAGCAAGATTGAAAAAAATATAGGAGTTAGAAATGGCCAAAGGAACAGTTAATAAGGTTATTTTGTTAGGTAGATTGGGTAATGATCCAGAAGTTAGAACTACGCAAAATGGCACTACTGTAGCAACATTAAGTATCGCTACTAATGATGGTATGGGTGAAAATATAACTACAGAATGGCATAGAGTAGTTGTTTTTGGCAAGTCTGCAGAGGCGATTCAAAAATATGCAAATAAAGGTACACAGCTCTTCATAGAAGGTAGACTTCGTGCGAACAAATGGCAAGACAAAAATGGTAATATGCAATATACTACAGAAGTTGTTGCTAGTAATTTCCAGTTTGTTGCCGGAGGTAATTCTCAGGGTGGTTCAAACTATCAAAATAACCCCAATCCGAATTTTAATCAGCAGCCAAATAATAACTATCCTCAAAATAATCACCAGCCTGCTCCAAAACAGGATAAAATGCTAGATTTCGCTGAGATTAATTCATCAAATTTTGATGATGATATACCATTCTAGCCATATACAGAACCATATTAAAATATAGTATACTAACTGTCACTACTTGTTATATTATTATATAATATAGTCACTTCTTATTTTATTCTTCATTTGCTTTATGTCATACATATTAGTCTTAAACTGTGGAAGTTCATCAGTCAAATTTGCACTAATGAATCCCAAAACCTCAAAATCACTTGTTACAGGTCTTGCAGAAAATATTGGAGCTAGCAACTGCAAGGTAACTTTTAAAACTCAACAGAAAGTTCATAAGCATATAGAAAATGGTGAGTATAAAGATATATTTGAGCTTTTAAAAGATTTTTTAGTAGAAAATAATTATTTAGAAAAAATTTCTGCGATTGGTCATAGGGTAGTTCATGGTGGTCAGTATTTTTCAAAATCTGTAATTATAGACAAAGATTCATTACAGAAGATAAAAGATTGTATACCTCTAGCGCCTTTACATAATCCAGCACATATTGAGGGGATGCTATTTTGTCAGCAAATATTCCCTAATTTACCTCAAGTAGCAGTATTTGATACAGCATTTCATCAAACTATGCCTGAGTACGTCGCAGAATATGCGATACCTAGAGAGCTGACATGTGAGCATAACATACGTAAATATGGCGCCCATGGAACTTCACATAAATATGTTTCTCAACAGGCTGCGAAAATATTAAATAAAGATGTCGCCAATGTGATACTTGCTCACTTGGGCAATGGTTGTAGTATCACAGCTGTTGTTAATGGTAAAAGCATTGATACAAGTATGGGGCTTACTCCATTAGATGGACTTGTCATGGGAACTCGTTCTGGCTGTATAGACCCTAGTGTTTTTGCATATATCTCAGATAATCTTGGCTGGAATATTGCAGATATCACAAATATGCTAAACAAAAAAAGTGGTCTATTAGGAATCTGTGGTCATAGTGATATGCGAGAGGTTTCTGAGCTTGCTGATAATGGCAATAAACTAGCTAAGCTAGCTATTGAAATATTTTGCCATAGGATTGCCAAGTTTGTTGGTAGTTATATGATTTATTTTAAAGAGTTTGATGGCTTGGTTTTCACAGGAGGTATTGGTGAGAATGCCACTAATATTCGCAAAAGTTTAGTTTCTAAGTTAGCGAATATAGGCTTTGAAATAGATGATGCTAAAAATATGAAATCAGAAACATTTATAAATGTGGAAAATAGTCATAATATAATGGTTATTGCAACTAATGAAGAGCTGATGATAGCTCAAGAAACACAAAATTTGATATAAGAGTTTACCATGAAAAAATCAATACTTATCCTTCCGATATCAAAACATACTGGTCTTAGAATTTTGGCAAGTAGTGTGGTATATGCGTTACAGCAGAAAGGGTTAAAAGTTGACTCATTTCATCCTATTTACGATATGGATATGAGTATCGAGCAAATAGAATCATATTTGCTTAATAATCGTGTAAAAGACTATGTTGAGATAGTTCTGAGCAAGTTTTATGAAAAATGCCAAGATTCAGATTTTGCTGTAATATCTGGATTGTTTAGACAAGGTAATAACTACCATAGGTTATATCCATTAAATGCGATTGTTGATGAATTGAATATAGAGATTATAAAAGCTCTTGGTTCGGAAGTAATAATAGTCTCATACCATGGTAATAAACCTATAAATGATATCAACGATGAACTTGATTATGCTATGCGTAGTTTACCAAAGCAGATTAATATTATGGGTGCTGTAATTACAAAATTAAACGCACCTTATGACGATGATGGAAGAGTTAGTTTTAGCTTGACTGAAGAGGATATTACTTATGATAAGCAGCAACATGTTGGTATAGATGAGCTTAAAGAATTATCAGTATTTAAACAAAAAGGATTAGCTCTTTTGGGTGTGATTGAGTGGGATAAGGAAAGAACCTCACCAAGGATATTAGATATCAAAAATATTCTTAAGCTAAATCATATATCAGAAGTTGGTTTAGAAGCTCGAGTTGATAGAGTAATGATGTGTTCAAGAGGAGTTGATAATTTTATAAGTGATTTGACTCCAAATTCTTTGATTATAACTGCTGCTGATCGATCTGATATATTGGTAACAGTTTGCTTGGCTGCAAAAAATGGTATGAAGATAGCAGGTATTATTTTAACAGCGGAAGAATATCTTGATAGTAAAGTTAGAGAGCTATGTGTAGAAACTGCTAAGAAAGCAGGGTTGGCAATTCTGACAACAAAAAATAAAAGTGTAAATATGATTTTAAAACTGGCAAGTATTGATCTAATGGGAATACCAATTGATGATAAAGAGCGTATTCAAAAAGTCAAAGAAGTAATATCTTCATCATTAGACAGAGACACAATAGTTAGATCTATTACGTCAGATATCACTGAGCATCAAGTTATGTCACCTCCAGCATTTAGATATCATCTTTTGAAGATGGCTCGAAAAGCCAAAAAGAGAATTATTTTACCAGAGAGTTATGAGTCAAGAACTTTACAGGCGGCTAAAAATTGTCATGAGCAAGGTTTGGCTGAGTGTGCACTTATTGGAGATAGAGATAAAATATTTAAAGTGGCTGAGATGAACGGTTTTAGTTTACCTGAGAGTATCGAAGTTGTAACTGTTGTCGATGAAGCTGAGGCAAAATACCTAAAAACATTGATCGAGCTTAGAAAGCATAAAGGTTTGTCTGAAAGTATGGCTCGAGATGCGCTAAAAGATCCAATAGTTGTAGCAACACTTATGCTTTATTTGGGTGAAGTTGATGGATTAGTGTCTGGTGCTGAGCATACTACTGCAGATGTTCTTAGACCAGCATTACAATTAGTCAAAACTAAGCCAAACTCATCACTAGTATCATCAGTGTTTTTTATGTGTATGCCTGATGAAGTTATAGTATTCGGAGATTGTGCTGTTAATCAAGATCCTACAGCAGAGCAGTTAGTTGACATCGCAATACAAAGTGCCGAATCCGCTAAGAAGTTTGGCATCGAGCCTCGTGTTGCGATGATTAGTTATAGTACAGGTTCATCAGGCTCTGGAGTTCAAGTTGAAAAGGTGCGTAAAGCTACAGAGCTACTTAAACAAAGTGCTCCTGATTTATTGGTAGATGGACCACTTCAATATGATGCTGCTATGATCGAGAGTGTCGCAAAGAAAAAAGCTCCAAATAGTCCAGTTGCAGGTAAAGCTACTGTACTAATATTCCCTGATTTGAACACAGGTAACACTGTCTATAAAGCAGTCCAACGAAGTGCAAATGTATTAAGTATAGGACCTGTGTTACAAGGTATAAATAAGCCTGTTAATGATTTATCTAGAGGGGCAACTGTAGAGGATATAACTTATACAATTGCGATAACAGCTATTCAAGCAATATAAAACTAGGAGGCAAATATGTCTAACAAGCTTCTAAAAAAAGTGATAGATAAATACTCTTTTTCTAGTGCAAAAAGTTTTGATGTAGTTAATCCTGCTACAAATAAGTCAATTTGTCGTTTAGAAGAGAAATCGTCAGAGTATGTTGAGGATAGTATTCTAGTAGCTAAACATGCACAAAAAAATATATTTAAAAATATTCCTTCAAGCGAAAAATCGAAGTTATTAGAAAAATGGTTTGATTTGATAATAGAAAATTCTGATGATTTAGCGGAGATTATCACACTAGAGAGTGGTAAGCCTCTCGCTGAAGCAAAAATAGAAGTTCGATATGGAGCTAGCTTTATCAAGTGGTATGCAGAAAAGGCAAAAAGAATAGATTCACGTATTTTTGATCCAAATATTAGTAATTCTGAGGGGAGGGTGGACTATTATCCTGTTGGTGTGGTTGCTGCAATTACACCTTGGAATTTTCCTCTTGCGATGGTTACTCGTAAGGCAGCTCCTGCAATAGCTGCTGGATGTAGTGTCATTGTCAAACCTTCTGAGTTAACGCCTTTGACAGCTTTTGCTGCGCGCGAACTTTTTATAGAGGTTGGAGCTGATGAGAATCTTTTACAGATAGTATGTGGTGATTCAAAGGTCATAGGCCATGAGTTTCAGAAGAGTAATTTAGTTAGAAAAATCACTTTTACAGGATCAACAAGAGTTGGCAAACTTCTAATGCAGCAAGCAGCGGATACTGTTAAGAAAGTTTCTCTAGAGCTGGGAGGTAATGCACCATTTATAGTCTTTAAAAGCGCTAATATCGAAAAGGCTATTGAAGGTTTGCTAGCATCGAAAATAAGAAATGCTGGTCAAGTATGTGTGGCTCCAAATCGTGTTTTTGTTCATCATTCTATAAAAGAAGATTTTATTGCTAGATTGAAGTTAGCTGTTCTTGATCTTAAGCAAGGTAATGGTTTAGATGAAGGTATTAAAGTGGGGCCTTTGATTAATGCTGCAGCTGTCGAGAAAGTACAGTCTCATGTTGATAATGCTTTAGATAACGGAGCGAAGCTGGTTTGTGGTGGTAAAGTAAATCAAAATTTGGGAGGTAACTTTTATGAGCCTACTATCTTAGATAATATGCAGGATAGTATGATTATCAGTTGCGAAGAGACCTTTGGACCAGTTATAGCTATTTTTAGTTTTGAGTCTGAAGACGAAGTTATCCAAAGAGCCAATAATACTAAGTATGGTTTAGCAAGCTATTTCTTCAGTAGTGATATGAATCAGATTAGAAGAGTGAGAAATGCTTTAGCTTATGGAATGGTAGGTATAAATTCAGGAGCTATCTCAAATGAAAAAGCACCATTTGGCGGAGTCAAGCAATCAGGTCTTGGTAGAGAAGGGTCTGATGATGGTATTTATGAGTTTTTGGAAGCTAAGTATAGTTTACAAAATTTTATCTAGGCATTTATTATCTGTTCTTGTTTTTCTAATATAAGTGTGTTTTTTACTGTAAAAGGTTGTTCTTGTATTTAGAATCATGTGGTTTAATTTTATAGCGCTGATTTATTTCAACTTGCGAGCGCTTTATAAATTCTGCTAAAACGAACATTTCTTTTAAGTTTTGAACCCCCATCGTTTTAGTAGGAGACTTTTTGCTAATAATCAAAAAGTTTGTTTATTAACTAAAACATGGAGATTTCCAATTAATGAAAAAAGAAAATCTACTTGAGAGACTAAACAAAGGTCCTGTAATCTGTGCAGAAGGTTTCCTATTTGAGATTTAGCGTCATGGCTATATGTCATCAGGTGAGTTTGTGCCTATGGTGTCTTTGGAGCACTCTGAAGTTTTAGAAAGCTTACATAGGGATTTTCAACATGCTGGATCAGATATTGTAGAGGCTTTTACCTATAATGAGCATCGAGAAAAGATAAGAGTTATAGGTAAAGAGCATTTGCTTGAGAAGCTAAATAGAGAAGCACTTAGAATAGCTAAAAAAGTTGCCGATACAACACCTGAAGGAGTTCAGCCGAATCTATTAGCGGGTAATATCTCTAACTCAAAATATTTGGAAGCAAGGCGATAAAGAGTCTCAAAAGGAAGTAACTAGGATGTTTGATGAGATGATTACTTGGGCTGCCGAAGAAGGTGCGGATATTTTGATTGGTGAAACATTCTATTATGCAGAGGAAGCTTTTAGGGCTCTAGAGATTATGAAAAAAGCAAATCTCCCAACGGTATTAACTATAGCACCAATGGCTCAAAATACTATGCGTGATGGTTAGAGTATTGTAGATACATGTAAAGAGTTGGAACAGTTAGGAGCTGATGTTGTTGGTCTAAACTGTTTTAGAGGCCCTCAAACTATGCTTCCTGATCTAAAGAAAATCCGTGAAGCAGTTAAGTGTCATGTTGCGGGACTTCCTATTCCATATAGGACTACTAATGAACATCCTGCATTTTTAAATTTACCAGATAATAATGGCTGTAGCTGTCCAGCACCTCATGGAAGAACTTTTCCAATAGCATTAGATCCATTGTATTGTAATCGCTATGAGATTAGAGAATTTGCTAAAGAAGCTTATGATTTTTGGGTTAATTATTTAGGAGTTTGTTGTGGAGCAAGTCCTATGTTGATTAGAGAAGTTGCAGATGCCGTTGGTTTAACTGTTCCTAGTAGTAAATATAAAGAAAAAATGGAAAACCACTTTATGTATGGTACAAATAAGCGTATTGCTAAGCATATGCAAGAATATGGGGATAAAGCTTAATTTCAGTGAATATCTTATTAGCTTCTTCGTTTAAGAGTATACAAATCTTTACGTCTATCTCTTAGGTTTTTGATACTACCAAACTGATTTAGTTCACGAAGTAGATCAATATCAACATCTACTATTAGTATCATTTCAGTATTTGGGGTGGCTTCAGCTTTTATACCAGTAGGAGGGAAGGCAAAGTCACAAGGTGTGAATACCATAGATTGAGCATACTGGATATCCATGTTGTGTACATTCGGTAAGTTACCTACACTACCTGCTATAGCAACATAACACTCGTTTTCTATAGCTCTCGCTTGGGCGCAGTTTCTAACTCTTGAGAAGCCATTTTGAGTATCTGTCAAAAATGGTACAAAAAGAATATCCATACCATCCTCTGCAAGTATTCTACTTAATTCAGGGAACTCTGAATCATAACAAACCAATATACCAATTTTACCACAATCAGTGTCAAATACTTCAAGTTTGTCACCACCTTGAAGTCCCCAAACCATAGCCTCATCAGGAGTTACATGAAGTTTTTCATATTTCTCTACAGTACCATCTCTACGGCATAGATAGCCAACATTATATAGCTTTCCATCTTTCATTTCAGGCATACTTCCTGTAATGATATTGATGTTATAAGTTATAGCGAATTCTGAGAATTTATCAGTAATTATTTGAGTATGTTTTGCAAGCTCTCTAATTGCTTCAGGTTCTGATAAATGATTGTTCTCAGCCATTAATGGAGCATTGAAAAACTCTGGGAATAATGCAAAATCAGATCTATAGTTGGATACGGCATTTACGAAGTATTTAGCATGTTGCATTAGCTCATCTAAGCCTTTATATGGACGCATTTGCCATTGAATTAGTCCGAGACGGACATCTCTTTTTATGGGAGCTGCTTCTTTTGCTTCTTCTTCATAATAGATATTTGTCCATTTTAGTAATATTGCAAAGTCGTTAGATTCGGTATCACCTTCTAAATATGATTTGACAACTCTAATTGGTTGAAAATCATTACTCATCTGAAAGCGTAAAACAGGATCCTGTAGTTCTTGTCTTTTAAGTTTGTTGATATACTCTTGGGGAGTCATTTTATCAGCATATTCATGATATCCAGGTATTCTGCCACCGATAATAATGCTTTTAAAATTTAGTCTTTCGCATAAGTCTTTTCTGTAGTCATAAAGTCTACGACCTAGACGCATACTTCTAAACTCAGGCTTAACAAATAGATCTATACCGTATAGTACATCACCTTCATCATCATGGGTATTGAATGTGTCATTTCCAGTGATTTCTTTATAAGTGTATTTATGACCAAATTTTTTGTAGTCAACGATAATTGATAAAGCACATCCAGCTAACTGATCATTAACTTTTATGACGACTTGTCCTTCTGGGAATTTCTTTATTAGAGTATCTATTTGGTGATCTTCCCAGTAAGGGTTTCTAATATTGTAAACTTCTATCATAGCCTCTTTAAGTTCTTGATAGTCATCTGGGCTTAAGTAATCAAGTTTGATATTTTCTACATTTACCATTTTTTAGTTGTTTGAGTTTAAAAAGATAGTTAATACAAGGTATATTACTATAAACTTTAGTTTGTAAATCCCTTGATCAAATTTAATTTGCTATCGCAAGCGTATTAAATTTTCATAATTATCTAACTTTTTATTTGCATCAACTTAGTCTTCTTTATTATTTCTTGCTATAATATTGTGATTAAATTTGTCTATTTATTTTTTAAAAACTTTTGAAGGGTTGATTTAAATGAGAACACATTATAGTTCAGATGTTAATGAGAAGTTACAAAATCAAAAAGTAACAATTTGTGGTTGGGTGCATAGACGTCGCGATCATGGCGGTGTTATTTTCTTAGATATTAGAGATAGAACTGGTCTAGTCCAGTTAGTTTTTAATCCAGAGAGTAAGGCTTTTAAAGTAGCAGATAGCCTAAGAGGTGAGTATGTAATCAAAGCTACAGGTACTGTAAATCTACGTCCAGAAGGTCAAGAGAACAAAAATCTTGCTAGTGGTAAAGTAGAAATCATTGGTGAAGATCTAGAGATAGTAAATAAGTCTAAAACTATCCCGTTTCAGTTAGATGATTTCCAATTAACTGGTGAAGATGTCAAACTTAAGTATCGCTATATTGATTTACGTCGTCCAGAAATGCAAAACAAATTAATTATACGTTCTAAAGCTATTAGATATGTGCGTAATTTCTTAGATAATAATGGCTTTTTAGATATTGAAACGCCATTTTTGACAAAAGCAACTCCAGAAGGTGCTAGAGACTACCTTGTACCCAGTCGTAATTTTAATGGTAAGTTCTATGCTCTTCCTCAATCTCCTCAGCTATTCAAACAGCTTTTGATGGTTTCGGGCTTTGATAGATATTATCAGGTTGTTAAATGTTTTCGTGATGAAGATTTAAGAGCTGATAGACAGCCAGAATTTACACAAATAGATATCGAGGCTTCATTTATAGATGAAGCATTCATTATGTCTACTATGGAAAAAATGATTATTGGTCTTTTTGATGTTACTATCGGCGTGAAATTCAATACTCCGTTCCAAGTAATGACTTATGCAGAAGCTATGGATAAGTATGGTTTAGATAAGCCAGATTTAAGAATTCCTCTTGAGTTTGTAAATATCAAAGAAGATATGAAAAATGAAGAGTTTAAGGTGTTTTCTGGACCAGCAAATGATCCGGAAGCTCGTGTGGTAGCTATGCGTGTGCCAGGTGGTAATGATAAGCTTAGCCGTAAGAAAATCGATGAGTATACTAAGTTTGTTGGTATCTATGGAGCAAGAGGGCTTGCATATATCAAGATTAATTCACTATCTGAAGGTAAAGATGGTTTACAGTCTCCGATTGTGAAAAATATCTCTGAAGAGACACTATTCAAGGTTATTGAAAAAACAGGTGCTCAAGTCGGTGATGTATTGTTCTTTGGCGCAGCTAAAGCTAATATTGTTAATGATTCTATGGGAGCATTGAGAGCTAAAATTGGTGAAGACTTTGAAATATTCACTAAAGACTGGGCACCATTATGGGTTGTTGATTTTCCTATGTTTGAGAAAGATGGTAATCGTTTATATGCTGTTCATCATCCATTTACAGCTCCTAAGGTTGATACTGTTGAAGAGCTTACTAAAGATCCTAAAAATCTACTTTCAAGAGCTTATGATATGGTTATCAATGGTTATGAAGTTGGTGGTGGTTCTATTCGTATTCATAGACAAGATATGCAGGCTAAAGTATTTAACTTATTAGGTATTTCTGATGAGGAAGCTCGTGAGAAGTTTGGCTTTATGCTAGATGCGTTATCTTATGGTACGCCGGTTCATGGGGGTATTGCATTTGGTGTGGATAGATTAATTATGCTACTTACAAATACTACAAATATCCGTGATGTGATAGCATTTCCTAAAACTCAGACAGCTAGCTGTTTGATGACAGAAGCGCCATCTAATGTTTCTCTTGAGCAATTAAATGAGCTGGGTATAGCTGTTAAGAAAGAAGATAAATAATCTCTAAGTTAATTCAATTTTTCTCAAAATTAACATTATTGATTTTTGCTAGTTATCTAAGATAAAGTTATTCAGTAATTTAAGATTCTAAAATATCTTTATTTTCAGTTTTTGTCCAGTGAGCATTTGGTCTGTCAATATATTGAAAATAATCGTTAGTAAAAGCTCCTTGTATACAAGTTTCTCTACTATGTCTAAAAGTAGTATTTTCATCATTCATGATTGCTTCCATCACACCAGGACCTGTTAAGTACCAAACACCTAAATCAGATCTATTAGCTTCGATATTTTTAAGGATAATATCAATGTACTCTTTAATCTTTGAATTATTTGGAGCCGCTGCTAAAAAATAGTTAGTTGCGTAGTACTTTTTAGACTCATCTGTTTCTTTTCTATGCTTAGCTTTTATAAACATTTCGTTATTTTTTTTCAAGAATTTCTCAGGTCTAGCTACAAGACAGCCATCCATATCTATATATAGACCACCATTTTTGTAGATAGCCAATAGTCTCCAAAGATCTGCTTTAGCTGCTCCAACTGTTAGCCTTTTATACGCACTTAGAGCTTCTGGATGATTTTCGGCAATATATTTATCTACGGCATCATTATCCATGAATCTATACTCATAGCACGGAGCCATAAAACGATTAAACAAATAGTTTACATATAGTGGTAGAGTTACTTTATTAGTAAAGTTTGTTTGCCAAATAATTCTAGGGACATTTGATTCTTTTTTTATTTTTATAAGTGGTTTGCTGTAGCTTGACAGAGTAAATCTTTTTTTTGGGAATATCTTATGAAAAAGCTTGGATACTAGCTTGACTATATTTCCTATAATTCTGATAAATCTACTACTTATAATATCGACATTTAGCATAAAAATATAAACTATTGAATGTTATAATCTCATCATTATAACATCCGAACTTTTTTTATGTTACTTGAAAATCAGAGCATCAAAAATGCCTTAGTAATTTTTAAATCAAAACCTGCAAAGGTTGTAGAGATATTAGATAAAAAAATAGAAATAGAAACTTTAGATAGTAAGAATATAAAGTTACCTGCAAAAAATGTCCAAATACTTACAGTTTTAGCAAATGATTTTGATTTGGCTAAACTTGAGAAATTAGAAATTCCTGAGTTAGAGTTAACATGGGAGTTATTACAAGAGCAACAACAAACATCAATTGATGAGTTAAGAGAGCTTCTTTTTGAATTCGTAGGAGCTAATCAAGCTTATACTGTATGGCTTTTAGTTTCTGAGGGAGAGTATTTTAGCTTTAATGAAGACTTTACTATTAATATTCATTCACAAGAGCAAAAAGATCAAATAGTTAGCGATAAACAAGAGAAGCTCAAAAAAGAACAAGAACTAAATGATTTTATAGAGTGTCTTAATAATAAAACTTTTAATATCGAAGACACAAAATTTCTTAAAGAAATAGAGGCTTTAGCAACACTTAAAAGTACAAAATGTCGTTTCTTTAAATACTTAAATATGGAAGAGTCTGAGAATAGTGCGTATAAGTTACTCTTGGATATTGGTTATTGGGATGAATTTTTTAATCCTTATTTATATCGATATGGTGCGGAGTTAGAAAGTAATCCTGCGGAATTTAAATATAATTCTGGGTCAGATAGTCAGCGTGTCGATCTAACACATCTGACTGCTTATGCTATAGATGATGAGGGTAGTAATGATCCTGATGATGCGATTAGTTGGGATACTCAACAAAATAAAATGTGGGTTCATATAGCTGATCCATCTTCTAGCATAAATTTTGGCGATGAAGTAGATCTTGAAGCTAGAGCGCGAGGTTCTAATTTATATGTGCCAGAGCATATAATCACAATGTTGCCACCTCAAGCAACACAAAAGTTAGGTTTAGGCCTACAAGAAGTTTCTCCAGCTTTGTCAGTAGGATTTAGACTTAATGAGTCAAGTGATATTCATGATATTGAAATATGTTTTAGTAACATAAAAGTTACTAGATATTCTTATGAGTTCGTTGAAGAAAATATCTCTGCTCTAGAGCTTGGAGACATAGGGGCTTATGCTAAATATTTCACTAATAAGCGTTTGACAAAGGGAGCAGTAGAGCTTGATTTTCCTGAGATAAAAATATCATTGGATAGTGATAATAATGTCAAACTAACTGACTTACCACGCTTAAACTCAAGAACATTGGTACGTGATACTATGCTAATGGCTGGAGTGGCTATTGGACAGTTTTGTAAAGAAAATAATATTTGTGTACCTTTTTCAACACAACCAGAGCATGATCTTGAGCAAGATGATTTAGAGAATATTGACTCAATAGCCGATATGTTTGCAACACGTAAAAAGCTCCAAAGAGGTAAATATTCTACAGAACCTGATGTTCACGCAGGTATGGGGTTAGACTCTTATGTACAAGTGACAAGTCCTCTAAGAAGATATTTAGATTTGCTTGTTCATTACCAATTACGTAATTTCTTAGAAAATAAGCAAATGATTAGTGTTGAAGATGTCGATAATATAATTGCTCAAGTAGATATTCCTATTAAGTCAAATAGACAAACGGAGCGTTTTTCTAATTCACATTGGAAATTAGTATATCTAATGCAGAATCCTAATTTAGAGTTCCAAGCAACGGTTATCGAAAAACTAGATAAAGGTCGTTTAATGGTTTCTATCGCAGATTTAGCAATGACTAAAAAACTTGCAGTTAGTGGCAAGTATGATTTAAATGATCAAATAAAACTACAAAACACCTCTGTAAACCTTGTTACACAAGAGGCTTTCTTTAAGGTTATTGAAGAGAATTAACCGAGTTCTAACAATAAATCAACAGTTTTATCCACAGGATGTAAAAAATAGCTGTAAATAAAAGAATAAGTACTTTTAAAGTTGTAAAACTATTGTATGTCAAAGGCTTGAGGTATGTAATAAATCTTTACTAAATTAGTAAATCAACATTTTTAACAAAAATTTCATATAGATATAAACAAACTTATCCACAATTGGTGTTGATATTATTCTTTCACAGCTTGAATTACTTAACGTGCAATGCTTTGAGGATTGTTTAACTTTTTAGATATTAATAAATTTTTTAAATTAATGTATCATTCTAATTAATATTAGAAGAATTAGAAATTTTATGAATTACGAGCTTGTTGAGTCACCAAAGCAGTCAAAATTTTGCGTTATTTGGCTACATGGTCTGGGTGCAGATGGACATGATTTTGTTGATGTTATCAATTATTTTGATGTTTCATTGGATGAAATTAAATTTGTTTTTCCTCATGCTGATGTTATGCCTGTTACTATAAATATGGGGATGCAGATGCGTGCCTGGTATAATATCAAGTCACTTGATACAAATAGCCTAAATAGAGTGGTGGATGTTGAAGGTATTAATGGTTCCATAGTAAAAGTTAACAAGTTAATAGATAGTCAGATCAATCAAGGTATTGCTAGTGAAAATATTATTTTGACCGGCTTTTCTCAAGGTGGTGTAATTGCAACTTATACAGCTATTACATCTCAAAGGAGGCTTGGAGGTATTATGGCTTTATCTACATACTTACCAGCATGGGATGATTTTAAAGATAAGATTACATCTATAAATAAAGGATTACCTATACTAGTTTGCCATGGTACCGATGATCAAGTACTACCTGAAGTTCTTGGTCATGATTTATCAGATAAGCTAAAAGCTAATGGTTTTGCTAATGAGTATAAACACTATGTGGGTATGCAACACGCTGTATGTATGGAAGAAATAAAAGATATCTCAAACTTTATCGCAAAGACATTTAAAATATGAAACAAATAGTTATAGCTAGTCGCGAAAGCAAACTAGCATTGTGGCAGACAAATTACGTCAAAGATCGAATTCAACAAGAGCTAAACATTCCTTGTCAAATAAGTACTATGAAAACGCAGGGCGATATTATTCTGGATAAACCACTTAATAAGATTGGTGGTAAAGCATTGTTTATGAAAGAGTTAGAAATAGCGATGCTTAATGATAAGGCTGATATTGCTGTACACTCTCTTAAAGATGTTCCGTATGAATTGCCAGAAGGCTTTTGCCTAGCAAGCTTTATGCCAAGAGAAGACCCTAGAGATGCTTTTGTATCTAATAAATATATTTCTATAGATGATTTACCGAGAGGTGCGATCGTTGGTACATCAAGTCTGCGCCGTAAAGCTCAACTTTTTCATTATAGGGACGATCTTATAATTAGAGATTTAAGAGGAAATATTCAAACAAGGCTATCAAAACTTGATAATGGTGAATATGATGCGATTATCTTAGCAAGTGCTGGGCTTATTCGTTTAGGACTTAATGAGAGAATAATACAGCTTATTCCTGTAGAAATATCTTTACCAGCAGTTGGTCAGGGTATAGTAGTTATAGAGGCTTTGGATAAAAGTGGTGAAATTTTAGAAAAGTTACAAAAGTTAAATTGTGGTGATAGTTTTTGTGTCGCGACCGCTGAAAGAGCATTCAATCAAGAGCTAAAAGGAGGATGTCATGTTGCAATTGGCGCATATGCAGAGTTACAAGGTAACCAGATAACTCTTACAGGAATGGTTGCAAGTAGTAATGGTAAAAACATCTTAAAAAGAAAACTTATGGGAGATGATCCTATTAAACTCGGTAAATTACTAGCTCAAGAAATGATAGAGCTAGGGGCATATACAATATTGGAGAAATAAAAAAAGGGACTTTTATTGATATTAGTTGGTATTGGTGGTGGGCTTGGTGCTATGTCAAGATTTGCCTTGGCTCAAGCAACAGCAAATATTTCTAAGCAAATTCCTATAGGAATTTTGATGTGTAATATTATTGGTTCATTAATTATAGGTATGATGGCAGCATTTTTGATACAAACCAAACTTTTTAATGAGGATATTTCTACGTATGTTAGATCTCTTTTTGTTACTGGTTTTCTAGGAGGATTTACTACTTTTTCTAGCTTTAGTTTAGACATTCTCAATTTGTTGCAACGTGGTGAGGCATTATTGGCAATTGGTTATATTCTAGTAAGTGTAATTGTATCTTTAATAGCAGTAATCTTAGGATTTTATCTTATAATGGGAGTTTACAGATGAAAAAGAAATTGATGGTATTAATTTTAGTATCTTTTTTTATTTCAAGTTGTATACCGTTCCTTGGTGGTAATATGGTGGTACAAGATAATAGATTCGAGGCTGATGGTGGTAGATATGGTATTCAAATGCAGCAAGGCGTCACGGTTAAGCAGGTTTATGAAGCAATCAAAGAAGCTATAAAACAGTATCCTGATCAGTTTGAAGTAAAAGGTGATGACTATGGAGATCAAAAATCTACGGTGTGGACTTATTGTGATAAGTATAAAGAACCTGTTACATTTGAAGCAACTCAAAGAAATGGCGGCGTATACTTAGAAGTTAGTATGGGCGAACAGGGTCAGGCTAAGCGAAACATGCAAGCTATCTACTATATTCAGGATTTAGTATTGAATAATTTACAACAAGATAATAATTAAAAACTATCATTTAATAATTTCTATTTCTTAAAATTTTTTTTAGGGGTTAGATTCAACTATATCTTATATATCAGAAAAACTTATATGCAAAATAAGAAATATCAATTTGAAGTAAACTAAAGTTTGGTTTTTAATATGTCAAAATTTATGGCTATCTTGGGCTTTTACTAAGTTGATAAATATGGAGTGATAAGTTATGAAATTTATAAAAAAACTATTTGTATTAGTATTGATAGTATCTATCACTTCTTATGTAACTATACATAATAATTCAAATTCCAAAAATGGAGTCTTAGTTGGTGGTATCGTAGGAGCTATTTTAGGATTAATCTGGAGTGTTATAACGTTAAGTATACTATATGCTCCATTATAGTATTCGACATTTATGACGGAGTAGTAGCTAGTTAAGATATAGGCGCTAAATTAGAGTTATTATGGATTGTAATAAATAAGGAGCATTATGAAGAAGTATTCAGTAATAGTTTTGTCAATATTGTTAATAGGATGTTCAAGTAACCCAAAAATTATAGAAGTAGGGCCTGAGGTAATTGTTTCTGAGAAGCAGCTGTTGACGAAGGAAGAAATAAAAAAAGAAGATACTAAGGATGATGCTCTTACAGGTACAGGTACAGGTACAGGTACAGGTACAGGTACAGGTACAGGTACAGGTACAGGTACAGGTACAGGTACAGGTACAGGTACAGGTACAGGTACAGGGTCTGGGTCTGGGTCTGGGTCTGGGTCTGGGTCTGGGTCTGGGTCTGGGTCTGGGTCTGGGTCTGGGTCTGGGTCTGCTGTTATCGGAGCAGGAACAGGTGGCTTGGTAGGGGCAGGAGGTAGCTATATTTATGCATCTACTAAAGATGTAGATAAAATAAAAGGCAAATATCCGTTTGAAGTTTTAGAGGATGGTAAATCTTCACCAATAACATTTGGGTAGTTTACAGATGTTAAATATGCTTTAGGGGAAAAAGTAGATATTTATCAAAGTGAATACAAAGATGTAAAGACATACTTTATCAAACAGTTAGATAAAGATAACAAAAAAGATGCAAAGGCAAAAAAAGGTTGATTATTTTTCTACTTTTAAAACTGTGCCACAGTATGGGCAAGTATTAGTTTTCTTATCTTTAATGTCTATATATACTCTTGGGTGTAAGTTCCAATTTTCATGATATTTAGTAGGGCAAGATACTCTTTCACCAGGATTTACTTTTATAACTTTTTGTTCTTTTTTCATTTTGGCAATTTAACAATGATTATAGCAAAATATTATCAAACTTATAATACAAAAACAAAGCTAAATAGCATATACTAAAGGAGTTGTTGAAAAAAAACCAAAGGGTTTTGACATATGAAAAGGTTATACAATTCTAATATGTCAGCAAAGGTTTCTCGCACTAAGTGGGATATTTTAGCTTTATCAATTATACTTTTAATATTAAGTATATTTGTATGGTCCACCTCAGGCTTGGGTGGGAGTATAGATTATACAAATCAAGCAAGTGTTCAACAGTACTCAGAAGTTTCTTTGAATCTTTGGCTTTTGCCGTATTATACAGCAGAAACAGTAATGCGAATGTTTATTGGTTTGGGTATTTCTCTACTAATTACATTTATATTCGGAGCGTTAGCAGCCAAAAGTAAAAGAGCGGAAAGTATAATTATTCCAGCAGTTGATATTTTACAGTCTATTCCTATTCTAGGGTTCTTCGCTATTACTGTTACTGTTTTTTTGGTTTTATTCCCAAGCTCCTTATGGGGGGCTCAATCAGCAGTGATATTTGGAATTATAACGGCTCAAGCATGGAATATGATATTAAGTTTTTATCAGTCTTTAAAAACTGTACCTAAAGAACTGGTTGAAGTGGCAGATATGTATCAGCTTTCAGCATGGCAAAGATTCTGGAAAGTAGAGGTGCCATTTTCTATGCCAGGACTTGTTTGGAACACTATGATGTCAATGTCTGCTTGTTGGTTTATGATAGTTGCATCAGAGACAATCATTGTTAACTTTAGTGCTTCGCAGTCGATACCAATTAACTTACCTGGTATAGGATCATTTATAGATGCAGCAAATAATGCCCAAGATTTTGGTGCAGTTGGTGCAGCAATAGTGATGATGTTAGTTACTATCATATTGTATGATCAATTATTGTTCAGACCACTGGTTGTATGGTCAGAAAAATTTGTGCTAGGTGAAAACCAGTCAGAAGTTTATAGTAAGTCTTGGTTTTTGAAGATATTGCAAAAGTCAGCAATAACTAAACTCTTCTCTAGTGTGTTTGGAGGTATAAGCTCAGCTTTAGTTAATATAAGATTTTTTAAGAAAAATTTAAATAAAGTTTATAATCAACCAAGACATAAAAAACAGGAGAAACAAGAAACGCTATTGCAGAAAATATTATGGACAGTATTTACTTTGATGATAGTTGTTGGATTATTTTACTTTGCTTACCAAGCAGTATATGGCGGTAGCTCAAATATTGGTCTATCAGAAACTTTTAAAGTTTTTGGATATGGCTTATTAACAGGCTTTAGAGTAGTTGTGCTTATTCTTATCACTTCGATAATTTGGGTGCCAATAGGTGTTTGGTTTGGTATGCGACCTAGAATTGCTCAAAAAGTACAACCTTATGCGCAGATGGCTGCAGCGTTCCCAGTTAACGTTTTATATGGTATCTTTGGAACATTAGTGATAACTTTAGGCCTTAATTTTAATATTTGGTGTATTTTGCTGATGGTTCTTGGAACGCAGTGGTATATCTTGTTTAATGTTATTGCAGGTGCTTCAGCAATTCCAGATGAATTGAAACTGGCGGCTAAGAATATGCAGCTAAAAGGTTTTATGAAATGGCGTAAATATTTGTTTCCAGCAGTTATGCCATATTATGTCACAGGAGCAATCACTGCTGCCGGTGGTGCATGGAATGCTAGTATTGTGTGTGAATACATCAATTGGGGAACTGGAGATCAGTCAATAATTCAAGCATCAGGTCTTGGAGATTATATTACATATTATACAAACCTGCAGGGTGATCATACGGCAAATGTACTGCTAGGTGTGATAGTAATGTGTGTATTGGTTGTAGCATCTAATAAACTGTACTGGCGCAGATTATATAACTATGCAGAAAATCGCTTTAGTATGAATATGTAAGCATAGGAGATTTTTAGAAAATGAGTTCAAAAAAAATTTTTACAGTAGAAAAAGTTAATAAGCAATTTAACATCAAAGGTGGTCATACACTTAAAGTACTAGATAATATTGACTTTACTTTACACGAAGGTGAGATCGTTGCATTACTTGGTAAATCTGGCTCTGGTAAGTCAACTTTACTTAGAATTATTGCAGGTCTATTAAGCCCAAGTTCAGGTGAAGTAATGTATAGAGGTAAAAAAGTTTCTGCCCCTGTTCCAGATATTTCAATGGTTTTTCAAAGCTTTGCTCTTATGCCTTGGCTTACAGTTCTACAAAATGTTGAACTAGGTCTTGAAGCACGTAACATTCCAGCTAAAGAGCGTAAAAAAAGAGCGTTGAAAGCGATCGATATGGTAGGTCTTGACGGTTTTGAAAATGCTTATCCAAAAGAACTTTCTGGCGGTATGAAGCAGCGTGTTGGCTTCGCCAGAGCTCTTGTATTAGAGCCAGATGTTTTGTTAATGGATGAACCTTTTTCTGCTCTTGATATTCTTACTGCGGAGAACCTTAGAGAAGATTTACTTGACCTTTGGGAAAATAATGAGGCAATGAAAGGTATTTTGTATGTTACTCATAGTATTGAAGAAGCTGTTTTGACGGCAGATAGAATTATTATATTTGGGAGTAACCCAGGGTTTATACGTGGTGAGCTGAAGATAGATATTCCTCATCCAAGAAGCTCTCAAGATCCTAGCGTAGCTGATCTAGTAGATCAGGTTTATCGTATGATGACTACTGCCCAAACTAAAGAACTATCTGAGCGTATGAATAAGAAGACTGCTATAACTATTGGTTATCGTTTGCCAGATGTGGATATTTCAGAGATGAATGGTCTTTTAGATGAGATGGCAGAGATCAAAGATGTTGAAGCCGTAGATTTACCACAATTGGCGGATGATCTTCACTTAGATATTGATGATTTATTCCCGATTATTGAGATTCTATCAATTTTAAGATTTGCAGAAGTATCTGATGGTGATATCAAAATGACTGCAATGGGGCGTAAGTTTATTGATTCAAATATAGATGATAGAAAATTTATTTTTGGAAGATTATTCTTAAAGTATATTCCATTGGCTCGTCATGTTGTTAAAGTTTTAAGTGAGAGAGAAAGTCAATCAGCGCCTAAGAGTAGATTCTTGGCGGAGCTTGATGATTATTATCCAATGGAAGTAGCAGAACGTGTCTTTGATACATTCATTGACTGGGCTCGTTATGCAGAGCTGGTTTATTATGATGCTAATACTGGGGTCATCTCATTAGATGATAATGCTGCGGAATATATTAAAAAAATGTAAATGTAACTTCTTTTTCCAATCAATAATTGATATCTGCCATTAAATATTAATATTTAGCGATTATTATAAATAGAGTAATCTATCTCGACTTTTATTCAAAGATTTGATTATGTGAAACTATTTTCTAAATTAGTATTTATATTATTTCTTTTTATCACAATAAAAGTATATGCTGGCGAGTCTACTGAACAATCAGGCCTATCAAAGCAAGAAATGCAAATAATCTCTGATCTTCAACAGCAAATCTCTATACTTAAACAAGAAATTGGTAAAGTTCAATCTCAAAGTGTAGAAGTTAATAATAAGTCATAATTTAGTACTTATCGCTAGAAAATAAGCAATGATAGTTTTAATCAACTTGAGCTAGGAGGGGTAACTCCTCAAGATATAGCTTCTAATATAGCTAATGATGGCCAATCCTTAGGAGATAGTGCAGGCTCTCAAGGAGTTTTTGTATCAAATGGTAGAATTGATGTAGGTGGAACACCTGCGATTACGACACAAAGTCAAATAACTTATTTAGGCTCATATTCTGGTAATAACAGTATACCTATAGGAATGATTTCAAGTAATCTTTTTGCATCGACAATATTAGGACAAAGAGATACTTTTGATGATTATTCAGTATTTTTTGGTGGCTATATAGAAGCAGATGCTCAAACATGGTTTGGGAGTCAAATAAGTAGAACAGGAGGTGCTCCGAATTTTCCAGCTAATGGTCAAAATATTTACTTAACTAATCCGAAGCTATATTTTTTATCTAATTTAGGTCATTATGTAACAGCGCAATTTGATTTTGATACAGATGAAACAGGATGATTCGGTTTAGGGAATGCTTTTGTCATCTTTGGTAACTTAGATACATCTCCATTTTTTGTAACTGCTGGTAGGACTAAGCTTTCAGTAGGGTCATATGGTGGTGGTCCTTGGACTAGTGGTATTATAGATGAGTTTTTATCTCCCGATAAAGTTACTAACGTTTCGTTAAATTATAAGAATGATATTATAAACACTAATATTACAGTTTTTGGCTCAGATGATAAAAGAGCTAATTTTTCAGCTGGATTTTTCTATACAGATTCCTGGACTCAAGATTTATCTGTTGGTTTTAATGCTGGATATGTTTTTAATATTGCTGGTGCTGGTAATGAAAGTATCTCTCAATTTTTGGATAATATTGGAGAGAGTGAAAAAACCATTGGCGTGCTAAACTTTGATGGTACTATGGCATATTCAATGCTTGGAGGAATATGGCAGTTGCAAGGTGGATGGTCAGCTACAACAAATAAACAAGATTTTCACCAAAACAGTTCTAGTGTAAATACTGGTGCGTGGTATTTAGGTGTAGCATATGCACTTACACTAGGTGGAAGAGATACTAACTTTCACATTAGGTATGGGCAATCGTATAATGCTGAGAATATACCTATGCCAACATCAAATGCATCTCCAACATTAGGCCTTACATCTTCAGGAATCAAAAATCAGATGATTGCATCGGCACAAAGGGCATATTTTGACAATAATGTTTTATTTGGCCCAGAATATTCATACCAGAGGTTATATAATAGCGAGCATATGAATACGTTAATATGGGATTTATCGGTATATATAGAAGGCGATATAACATAAATACGATGCAAATATTTGATTTTTGTAGTATTAGAGCAAGCGATAGTATGTTATGTCATTGATAAAAAAGCTAATAAGGCTATAATGTTTAAAATCCTATTATTAATAATTGATTAAGGGCTACTACTTTGGATAATAGTTTGCAACTATTTCAACATTCATCTAACTATATTCTATTAGCATCAGGTCTAATATTATTTTTCGCGATTGTATCTCAGTTTTTATCATGGAGGTTGAAACTTCCATCGATATTATTTCTGATTCTTAGTGGGATTCTTCTAGGACCTTTATCTGAAGTGATATTTCAAGAAGGGTTTAAGCTCGTAGAAGGTACTATCATTTTTGGTGAAGCATTGTCTCCATTTGTATCAATTTGTGTGGCCATCATTCTATTTGAAGGGAGTTTATCTCTTAACTTTAGTAAAATTAAGAGTGTCAGTAGTGTTGTGATACTTTTGACTACAGTAGGGTTGGGGATTACTGTAATACTTACGGCAATGTTCTGTTATTATGTCATTGGTTTAAATTTAGAATTGTCTATGCTTATAGGCGGTATTACATGCGTAAGTGGGCCAACTGTTGTACCACCATTAATGAGAACTGTTAGACCTAAAAGACATATTGCAAGTATTCTAAAATGGGAATCTATACTTGTAGATCCTATAGGAGCTTTAGTAGTTGTATTCATGTTAGCATGGTTTGTTATAGGGGGCAATTATGCAAATCAGCCTAATGGAACAAGTATATTTATAGCATATATAATTTTTGTATGTATTTTAGGGATAACTTCAGGTTTTGTTTTTGGTTATCTTATAGGCTTGAGTTTCAGAGGACACTATATTCCTGAGTATCTAAAAAGCTTTTTTGTTTTAGCTGTAATAGTGGTAGGCTTTATAATAACTGATGCTATGATGCATGGTGCGGGACTACTTATGGTAACGGTTGCTGGTCTTGTGATGGCTAATATGAAAGATATAAAGATGTCTGATATTTTGTCATTTAAAGAAAATCTAAGCATCGTTATTATCTCGGTTCTTTTCATTGTATTAGGAGCGGAGATAGACTTTAGTTTATTCAAAGATTATTGGTTAGACCTAATAGAGGTTTTCTTATTTTTGCAGTTTATATTACGTCCAATTGTTGTCTTATTATGCTCTATCAAATCTAAAACAACTTTTGCAGAAAGAATAGTTATGGGGATTATATATCCTCGTGGTATTGTTGCGGCATCTGTAGCAGCATTAGTTGCTGTCAGAATTACTAAATCACACCCTGAGCTATATAGTGAAGCAAATACTTTAGTATTTTTTGTCTTTATGATAATAGTTTTTACAGTAGTTTTTCAGAGTATATTCACTCCATATATTTCAAAACGACTCAAGGTTACAGAGCCTGAAGGTAAAGGATTTTTGATAATCGGTGGAAATAGGTTTGCCCGCGAATTAGCTGAGGTGTTTGTCAAGAATGATATTGAGGTTATAATTACTGATTCATCATGGGCAAATGTCCAGAAGTGTCGTCAGCTGGGTCTAAATACTTATTATGGTAGTCCTGTATCAGCTCATGCTGATTGGAGTATTAATTTGGTAGGTATAGGGGCGATGCTAGGACTATCTACAAGTGAGTATGTAAATGCTGTGTCTGCAATGAAGTATAAATATGAGTTCGGATCAAATAATGTTTTTGTATTAAGGGCATCTCAGAAAGAAAGCTATAAAGGTATTGGATCGATAGAAACTAATCTAGCAAACTTGCTATTTGATGAAGGTGTCGATTTTAATACCTTGATAGATAGGCTAAATCAAGGAGCTTCAATTAGAAGTACGAATATTACCCCTAACTATCCACTCGAGAAGTTCTTTAAAGATAATCCTAATGCTGTAGCACTCTTTATTATTGATGATAATGGCGATGCTCAGCCGTTTGATAAAGATAAAAGACTAAGATTTGATAGCTATAGTTTGGTATCATTAAGGGATGATGTTAATAAGACTAGAGATCAATTATGTCTAGATGTATAAGAAGTTTTAATGGCAAAGTGCCGAAGGTTGATGAGTCTGCTTATGTTGATGAGTCAGCAGCTGTAATTGGAGATGTTATTTTAAAAGAGAATGCATCTGTATGGCCACAAGTTAGTGTTAGAGGAGATCTTTTGACAATAACTATTGGAAAGGGTACTAATATTCAAGATTGTAGTACACTACACACCACAGAATATCCAAAAGATTCAGGTCAAGGATATCCACTAACCATTGGAGATGATGTAACGGTAGGTCATGGTGTGATATTACATGGTTGTGAGATCAAAAATAATTGTCTAATAGGTATGGGATCTATAATTCTTGATGGAGCTGTTGTTGAGCCTTGGGTTTTTTTGGGAGCAGGAAGTTTGGTTCCTCCAGGTAAGGTTCTAGAGTCAGGTTATATGTATTTAGGTTCGCCAGTCAAAAAAATTAGACCAATTAGTGATCATGAGAGACAAATTATCAAAGAAAATGCTGAGCATTATGTTAAAGTCAAAAATAGATATAAAGCTCAAGATTAGATTAATATTGGTTCTAATATTCGTATCTTTATTAGTATCATGTGCTAGTATGCAATCTAATGTTACTCCAATAGCTAATAATGTTATATTTGATCAAAAATTGACATCTGAAGAGCTTTTGCAGTTAAATAAGTGGCAGGCAAAAGGAGTTATTGGGATTATTTATAATAATCAGGTAGAGTCTGTTAATTATGTATATACTCAAGATGGTGATAATTTCAGTATTAGTCTGTATGGTCCTTTGGGTATAGGAAGTGTTGAAATAAAAGGAGATGCTGATGAGGTATCGCTTGAAAATAGCAAAGGTCAGAAGATAACGGCTAAAGAGGCTAAAACTTTAATGCTGGAGCAATTAGGTTGGTATGTTCCTGTTGATGGACTTAAGTATTGGATCAAAGCTGTAGCTATACCAAATACTAAACATAACTCAGAGTTAAATTCAAAAGGACTACTAAGTAAATTATCTCAAAATGGTTGGGATATTTCCTATCAAAATTATGAGTTAGTTGATTCTAAGTATCCGTTGCCGGCTAAAATTAGAATGACTAGAGAGAACCTAATATTAAAGATCATTATAAAATCATGGCAAATATAAAACCTAGGAACTATCAAAGTTATGCAAAAATTAATTTGTTTTTGCATATATTGAATAAGCGAGACGATGGATATCATAATTTACAAACTTGGTTTACTTTCTTGGATCTAAAAGAGCATCTTAGCTTTAGATTTAATAACTCTAGTAAGATTGAAATCACAAGTAATATACAGATAGCCTCAAAAGAAGATAATCTAATCTATAAAGCTGTCAAAGAGTTTCAAAAAGCCTATAAAATAGATAGTGTTGGTGTTGATATTGATATTATCAAAAATATACCAATGGGTGCTGGTCTTGGCGGAGGAAGCTCAAATGCTGCAATAACCTTAATAGCATTACGTGATTATTACTTACCAGAACTATCAAACGAGCAACTAATACCATTAGCTACGAAGCTTGGAGCAGATGTGCCGATATTTGTATATGGTAGGTCAGCATGGGCTGAAGGAATTGGGGAGATTTTATATCCTAAGCATTTTGAACCGCAATATGTATTGTTAGTTAAACCTAATATTCATATTAGTACTAAAGAGTTCTTTGAGAGCGAAAGTTTAGCCAAGACAAAGAATATGCTACCGAGAGATTTAAGTTTTGATACTAATGTTATGCATAATGATTTTGAAAATGTTTTTTTTGCAAAATATCCTGAATTTAAAAGCCTGTTAGATGAGATTGATCAGGACTTTAGAATGACAGGTACAGGCTCATGCTTTTATCTACTTTCTAAAGATCTTAATAAACTACAACAACTTGCAAGAAAAGTTGATAAATCTCTTGACAAATGGGTAGTCAAAACATTAAACTGTACGTACTAACTTTCTTTAGTGTCTATGTTGGGCTATCGCCAAGCGGTAAGGCAACGGGTTTTGATCCCGTCATTCCCAGGTTCGAATCCTGGTAGCCCAGCCATAAAAATTCCTCATAAAGATTAAAATTTTAAAGATAATAAAGTGTTTTTCTTTAATTTTCTAAATTAAGTCAGAACTTATAAGTTTTTGATAAATAATAAATAAAATTTTGCAGAGATAGGCTATTAATCGTTATACTATTTGCATAAATGAATTTTATTATACAGAATTAATATGTCTACACAATATCATATTGGAACACCTGGTAAAAAGTGGGGCTCTGAAGAAAAAGTCCAATGGTTATCAGAGCAAAGCAAAAAAAGATCATACAAAGAAGAAGCTGAAAAAAAGATTTTGGCACTATCAAATGATTTTGATATCGATGTCTATGGAGAGCTTGATTATCCAGTAGGCAGTTATAAGTTATATGCACTTAAGACAAAAAACTGGGATGCTAGTAAGCCTTATATTTTAGTTACAGGTGGAGTACATGGCTATGAAACAAGTGGTGTACAAGGAACTATTAGTTTTGCTGCAACTAGAGTAAGAGAGTTTACAAGTGATTATAATATCTTGATCCTACCTTGCTTAAGTCCTTGGGGATATGAAACAATTAACCGCTGGAATCCTAATGCTATGGATCCTAATAGATCGTTCTATCTAGAGAGTGGTTGTGATGAGTCGGTTTTTGCAATGAAATATATTAACTCATTGAATATTGAACTTCTGATGCATATAGATTTGCATGAGACAACAGATACTGATGATAGTGAATTTAGACCAGCATTAGTAGCTCGTGAGGGTATAACTATAGATAAATGGGGTATTCCAGATGGATTTTATTTAGTTGCTAACAATAGAAATCCACACTATGACTTCCAGAAATATATAATTAATGTAGTAGCAAAAGTTACTCATATTGCTCCTACTGATCCTAGCATAAATATATTAGGTGATGATATTATCAGAGATGGAATTATGGCATGTGATTCAGACAAAGAAAAATTATGCATGTCTTTATCAAAAGCTGAGTATACAACTACGACTGAGGTTTATCCAGATAGTCCAAGAACAAATCCTCAAGAATGTATACTTGCTCAAGTAGCGACGATAGTTGCAGGTTTGAACTTTATTAGCCAGCAAAAATAAAAGGAAAATATAAATGTTAAATGGTTTGATTAATGTAGCGACTTTTTTGATAGATATTGTCTTTGGCATTTATGCTTTTATACTACTGTTTAGATTTTTCTTACAATGGGTAAAAGCAGATTTTTATAATCCAATTTGTCAGATGATTATGCGTGCGACAAATGCTGCTATATTACATCTAAGAAAATTTATACCAGGATTTTTGAATCTAGATTGGTCATGTATAGTAGCTGTGTATATTGTGTTTGTGGCGCGGAACTTACTTGTAGGTTTATTAAATGGGATAGGTCTTAATTTGATGTTTATTTTCTTTAAACCGCTGATTGATATAATTTTTGCAGTTATTAATATGTATGTATATTTGATAATAATAAGAGCAATATCTAGTTGGTTTGTTCAAGGAGGCTATAATCCAATTATTATGGTTATATATCAAGTTACAGAGCCATTATTATCAAGAGCTAGAAATATAATCAAACCAATAAATTCAGGATTTGATTTTTCTCCAATTATTGTATTAATTGGTCTATTTTGTATTCAGATATTCATACAAAGCATTATTGCGCAGTTTTTTCACTATTGATTAATAGCATGTAGAGTCGAGCTGATATCTTTAATAACTATTCTAGTTGAATCGCATTCGAGATCACGAAGATATTCTAGTTTGATAGTTTTTTCTGATGCTATACGTCCTGGATTACTATCAAGAATTATTACTCTATCTGCCATATTTACAGCTTCTTCGATATTGTGTGTAACAAGAATAATAGTTTTTGTTTTAGCTTGACCAGTATGCCATAGATGCATAATATCGTCTCTTAGAGTTTTGGCAGTGACTATATCAAGAGATGAGAAAGGCTCATCAAGAAATAATATCTCTGGCTCAATCATTAATGCTCTAGCAAATCCTACGCATTGTTTCATGCCACCAGAGAGTTCGCTTACATAAGCATCCTCAAAACCATTTAAGCCAATCTTTTTGATAATCTCAAGAGCTTTAGATTTGCTTTGTGATCTAGGTATACCAAGAGAGTCTGTACCAAAAAGAACATTTTCTAAAACATTTAGCCATGGTAGCAGTGCAAAGTTTTGAAAAACCATACCGATGTTTTCTAAAGGGCTATCAATAGCCGAACCCTTATAAAAAAGTTTTCCAGAAGTTGGTTTTAATAGTCCGCTTAATATTCTTACAAGACTAGATTTTCCTGCTCCTGATTTGCCAACTATAGCGATTATCTCATTTTCTCTTACTTTTAAAGTTAGATTTTCGACTACTCTTTTTATATTCTTTTTATCTTGCTTATAATCTAGGTAAATATCGTAGCAATTTATTAACGTGTTATTTTTAAATTCAGTCATGCTTACTCTCCTTTTAGACATTTATGGATTAGTTACATTTGTATTTTGTTTCAGCAAGTTTATATAATGGCTTCCAGATAAATATTACACACAAAGCTACTAATGAGCACAATGCAACTACCGCTAGGGCTGCTTCATGAAGTTGGTTATTACCTGTTGTGGTAGATACCAGTGCGCCAATTCCATCTACTTTAATAGTATTTGAGCCCCATATTACCAATTCAGCTGCAATTGCCGAGTTCCAAGCGCCACTTGCAGCACTAATAATTCCGCAGACTATATATGGAAATACAGCAGGTATTGCAAACTTAAACCACCATTTCCAACCTTTTAGATGGAAAGATTTTGTCATTTCTATTATTTCTGTAGGTAAGCTAGAGACACCAGCTATGACATTAAAAAGTACATACCAAGATGTTCCGGTCATTATTAATGGGGTACACCAAACATTTGGCGATCCACCACCTAATATAAGTACAGCCACAATCGGGAAAATATCGGTTGTGGTATTGCTGCACCTATTTGTATTATTGGCTGGATAGCTTTTGTCCGCTTGCTTGACATACCTATCCATATACCTAGTGGTGTGCATATAGCGACACTTATCATCATGGCGATAGTCACACGAACAGTTATTTCTACCATTAATGGTATCAGGTAACTTATATCACCATCTGGGAAGAAGAGCCACAGAGCATTACCAGTCCATATACATGCTGAGATAATTACTATATACCAAGCAGTACAACCAAGTTTTTTCAATATCTTGATATCTCTAGTCGGTGATTTGAGATTAATTTTTTTACTTAAAAAGCTAGCGCCATTAATTAGCCAAAATACAATAGTGCTAAAAATTGGCTTTATAGCATTTACAAATTGAGATTTCTTATATGAGCGATAAAGCCAAGGACTATCAGTAGTTTTATTGTTGATGGACTCATATTTGAACTTTTCTGACCATTTAACTAAAGGTCTAAAAAGTAGCTGATCAAATAGAGCTATATTAATGATAATAGCCACAAGAGCATATAAGATAGCTGTTATATTTGAGTCAGTCAATGCCAGCGCTATATACGAGCCTATACCAGGTAAGCTAACATCGCCTGTGATAGCGAACCAAGCAGCTGATTGAGAAACCATAATATTCCAAAGTAAACTAGGTACCGAATAAGGTAGTTCGATCTTCCAAAATTTTTGCCATGCGTTGAGTTTGAAGGCAGTAGCAGCTTCTGTTAGCTCTGCAGGGACCATTCGTATAGTTTGGTATAAGATTAGTGCCATATTCGAAGCTTGAGATGTAAATATCTCAAAAATTGCTGCAGCTTCTAAACCCATAATTGAATGAGGAAATAGAAAAAGAAAAAACGCGGTGGTAAATGTCAAAAATCATAATAAAGGTGTCGATTCTAGAAAATTTATGATTGGTAAGCAGACTCTAGCAAAGTGTTTATTCTTAGCGCATGCATATCCAACTATCAATGCAAAAACAAATGAAAATATCATACCTATAATCAATCGCATAGTAGTACGCAACATGTAATATGGTAAATGACTTGGATCAAGTGATATAGCTGAAACTGATGATGCATCAATAAATGATCGATGCATATTATTCCAAGCATAATAAGCTAGGCGCTAATAACTAATATTAAAGCTACTATAATCACATCAGCTTTATTTGGTAGAAATCTCTTTTTTGTTACTGTATAACTTGCGAACATTATTATTCTCCTTAGTAATCGAATCAAGTTATCTTAGAGTTATTAATTTTGTGATTATGTAAAGTTATAGAGTATCTGTAATTTTTGTAAATTCTAATAGCTATAGAAATAGTATATTTATCACTAGATAATTAAACCTACAGATATGTGGGAGCTATATACTACTTTTAAGTAATTTAGCTTTAGATACAACTATCCCTATACAGTCAATCTAAGGATATCTTTGGTTAAAAAAATCACCCTTAAACTGATTACACAAAATTAGTTATATGAAGTTAGTTGTGACTAACAACTCGGAGGTTGTGGTGTGTAAGTTATAAACATTTGATCCCTCCTTGTGAGAGGTTGCTACTACGGTAACGTTTATTTTGCGAACATTCTAGCGCTATAAAGTATGTTTTGCAATATGTTTTAGCAGATTTTGTAGTAGTTACTTTAGAAAGAGTGGATTAATTTAAGTTTTTCTCATAAGAATCATTTTATAAGCAGCATCACTATCCTCATAATAATTATTAATTTGCTTATTTATAACAAATCCTAGCTTCTGATATAAAGAAATAGCTATTAGATTGTTTGTATTTACTTCTAGTGAAATATTTTTGTCAGAGTTGTTTAAAATGTATTCTAATAGTTTTTTTTATACTCAAAGCATAAAATATATCCAGCAAGTTCATTGTTGATTTTAGCTACAAAAAAGTATTTTTGCTTATTAATATTATGGATAAATTGCTTTTTTGAAATTTTATCAGACAAAAAAGTAGAGTTCTCAAGTTCTGCAAGTGTTTGAACATCACTTAATTGGGGCTTAGATATTTGCATAAGGTAACTTCTTGTAGTTCATTCTATTTAGAAACTCTAGCATTATAGTTGTATAGAGTTGGTCGCCAATATAAGTATCTTCAATATCAGAGTCTAAAGATGGATTGTCATTGATTTCTATGATAATAGGTTTATTGTCTACAACTTTTATATCAATACCATATAGTCCATTGCCGATAGTTTTTGCAGCTTTAAGAGCTATTCTTAGCACAGATTTATCAACTTGATGGATAGCAAATGCTTCAGAGTTTCCATGCTGAGTAGTTTTCTTATTATGATTGGTTATTTGCCAATGGCCTTTCGCCATGAAATATTTACACGCATATATTGGCTTATTGTTTAATATACCAGTACGCCAGTCAAAATCAGTATAGTAATATTTTTGAGCTATTATGATCGAAGATTGTTCAAGCATGATATCTAGAATTTGCTTGAGCTCCTCTGCCGAATTAGCTTTTTTAACACCCTTTGAAAATGAACTATCTGGAATTTTCAAAACTATAGGAAGACCTAACTCACTGATTAATTCTTCAGCTGCAAAGCTATCATCTTTAAAAATAAGTTTACCTTCCTGGGTTAGTATTTTATTTTTAATCATTAGGTTATGTAAATAAACCTTGTTGGTACAGCAAGTTATGGATTTTGTATCATCAATAACTACTAAGTTATTGTCCTCAGCTTTTTTAGAAAAACTATAACTATAGTGATTAATAGATGTTGTTGTTATGATGAAAAGTCCGTCATATTCAAGCAGACTCATATAATCATCTTTGGTAATTAGATCAGTATAAATACCTAAATCATAAGAATAATTTTTTTTGATTTTTCGTTTACGCCAAACTTTGCTACTAAAATTGTTAAGAGCATTTGCAAATATAGTCTGCTCATTATCATTTAGAGAGGAAATATGTCCAATCTTAATAGTTTTTATTTTCCATAATGAGTTTTGCTTCTCTAAAGTTACTTCTAATATTGGTGTTGGATATTTTTCAAATATCCTTTTAGCAATTTTTTCTGTACCTTGTAGGTTAGCTATTCCAAAGAAAATCTTAATAGCTAATAGGTTTGTATTTAAAGCATTTAGCGCTTTGTGTTCTCTACTATTAATTAAGTTAGATAACGGAGTTTCCTCAAAGTGACTAATACTGTTGAGTGTTTCAACAGTAGGTATAATAGTATCTTTATTTGAGTGTGCCAAAAGACAAGCATAATAGCCTTGCTCAAGATAATTCATTTGCTCAGATAAATTAATGATATAGTTGGGCTTGTTACTAATGTTCTGTAAATATTGATGTGTAGTTTCTAAGTTTGAATATGGATAGTATGGTGACCATGTATCTTGATTATCAATAAGTATTTTAAGGGCTTCATATAACCTTATGTTGAGATTTATGCGAGCGTATTATCTGCTTTTTTTATAAAATGCAAGAGTTTTTATTATGATTAAACTTAGTATTTTTGAGCTATTAGTTATCGTTGAATTAAGCTAATATAAAAATAAGGGAATAGTCGTTTATTTGTCATATGTTATACAAAAAATGTTTGCTGGTAATACTTTTATTTGTAAGTTTTTGCCCTTGCTATTCATACGATAAAATTGAAGATTTTAAATATAATCAGAATATCTTATTAAAGGCTAATAAGTCATATCGACATTATTTGATACCAGCAAACAATCTAGAGTTAGAAGCAAAAGTACATAAGCCTCACGAATATGATAATGTAGAAGCTTTTAACTATTCTGAATATTTGGATCATAACGATATTGTTGCCATAGGGTGGATGGTGGATGATACTGAAATCATCTACAAAGGTACAGCAAGCTTATACTTGCCCGAAAGGATAAGGTATTACTTATTTAATAAGCTAGAAAAGATTTGCAAGGAAATGAACTTAAACCTTATATTCTACCATTACTTATTGGCGATAAAGAATTTAGTCAATCTCAGCAAAATTTGTTGATAAGTTCTGGTACATCGCATCTTATGGTAATTTCAGGATTACATATTGGGCTTTTGACATTTATTGCTTTTGTTCTTTTTAGAGGTTTATGGTCATTATCACCACGCTTATGTCGCAAATTACCAGCACAGTATATCGGTGTTATTGCCTCTGTGATAGTGGCTTTTATATAGTTTATTAGCAGGTTTTAGCTTACCAACACAACGAGCATCGATAATGCTTTTAGTAGTAGCTATTTTATGGCTGTTGGGTAAGCGTATTTCGATAGTTAAGTCGCTGAGTATAGCTTTAGGTATTATAGTATTGGTTGATTTTGAATCAATATATAGCGTTAGCTTATGGTTGAGTTTTTCAGCTGTTATGCTTTTGGTTATTATCTCTATAGTACTACAACAATATAAGTCAAAATTAGCAAAAACATTATTTGCACAAATTTATCTAGCGATATTTTTAGTGGCAATTTCAGTTTATTATTTTGGCGGTTTTTCTGTCGTTTCGATTTTAGCAAATATTGTTGCAATTCCTTTAGTTAGTTTTGTTATAGTGCCATTGTTGCTAGTGTGTTTACTGCTATCTTATGTTGGACTAAGTTTCTGGATAGTTCCTAGCTTAGTTATTAAATTATTAATTGCTTATTTAAGCTTTTTGACAAGCTATGCTGGTTTTATTGAGTATTGGAGTTATTTTTCATTTTTTGGTCTTATAATTATTATTTTTGGAATTATTTTAGTAATTTTCCCGTTTAGTAATTCAATTAGACTACTTGGGTTAGCTTTATGCTTAGTGTTTTTGCAATCTTCAGAAAATACTTCACAAAAGAATCAATATTTTCGAATCCATGTTTTTGATACTAAAAATTAAATGGTGCTAATTGAGGAAAATGGTCAAAATATTTTATACATCTCAGCAAAAATCTAGCTAATGATTATGTTTTATCAAATACCTTAGGTAGTTATTTAAGGTTAATAGGGGTTAAACGAATTAGTTATATGATTGTAGTTGATGCTGATGATGATAGCTTTAACTCTAATTTTATTAGACAGATAGTTCCTATTAAAACTATTATTACAAATTTAAAGACAGAGAAGCCATTTCAAAAATGTAATTATAATAATAGCTTCAATTTAAGTCAAAATACAAAAGTTAAACTCCTCTCAAATGGTACAAGTTGTTTTATCTTAATTAAATATAATAACGAGGAGTTTTAAATTACAGATAATTCAAATGCTAAGGATCAGCAGCAAATTTACACTTTGTATAATAGAATTATTAATCCAAGTATAGTGATTAGTCCTTTAGTGATTGATACTAAGTTTTTTAAACATAATAGTGAGCATCTTATATACATCTCAGATCAGCTATTGAATCCACAGACTTATAAAAACATTAACATAAGGGTATTTGATACATATACTAACGGAGCTATAACTATTACTATCAATAATGATGATACCTTAAAAATAAGATCTTTATTTAAAAATATTAGCTAAAAGTGATTAATATTTTTTATAGTCTTTCAAAAAAGTTTTTATTAATGGTAAGATTTAAGTTAACAGTCAATAAGTTAAACAATCTTCAATGATAAATTTTATTAAGTACGCTTACTATGGATTATTTTCGCTGGTATGTTTGATGTCTACAGCTATAATTGCTTTTATACCAGTATTTATTTTTTCATTAGTTAAGCTTTTGATACCTATAAAAAGTATAAGGTATTTATGTACATCAGCTGTTCAATATTCTGTGAGCTTATGGGTAAGTTTTGTTATTCTAATTGCTAAGTTTTTTTCACCTACCAAAATTGAGATTGAACAAAATAAAGAGCTAGATAAAAGTGGTTCATATCTTATTATATGTAATCATAAAAGTTGGCTTGACACTTTTGTATTGATGATGATTTTTCACAAAAAAATAGCCTTTCCTAAATTCTTTATGAAATTTCAGGTTTTTTTCATACCTGTATTAGGTTTGATTGCCTGGGCTTTAGAGTTTCCTGCGATGAAACGCTATAAAAAAGAATATCTTAAAAAGCATCCTGAGAAAAAAGGTGAAGATCTTAAGAAAACAGTTGAGTATTGTAAAAAATTATCCTCTAGACCGACAACTATCGTTAATTTTGTTGAGGGTACTAGATATACTTCTCAGAAAGCTCTTAAAAGTGCTTATAAAAATTTGCTTAATCCCAAAGCAGGTGGCATAGCAGTTATTTTAAAAAGTCTCTCAGATAGAATGGTAGGAGTTTTAAATACCACTATAGTTTATGATAACCCAAAGCAAACTTTGTGGGACTATATGATTAGAAAGACAAAAAAAATCAAAGTTAAAGTCGATTTTATTCCAATATCAGAAGTGCCTATGGGTGATTATTTTACTAGTGAAACAGATAAGGAGTATTTTCAAGTTTGGTTAAATAAACTTTGGCAAACTAATGATGAGTATATTTCTAAAGATGCAAAGAAAATAACTTACTAGTTATCAACCTCATTCTTATTAAATTCTATATAATCGCAGCTATAAAAATACTATGCTAAATTTATTTTAGTAGCTTTCACGATTGCACTAGTTCAAAGTTATTTTATGCCTATAATGTTTTGGCTATAAAATAGTTAGTTAACCAAACTAAGCGACAGGCAGTCTAAAAAATAGTTTATTTTGAGATATGATTATGAGAAAATTTCTTAGAAATCGAAATTAGTTTAATGTATGCGGAAGCCAGTTAAGCTCAACAAATAAGAATAGCGCTGAATAAATACCCATGAAAATAAAAGGCATATAAATCTCAAGAATTCTAATCGGCTTGAAAGATCCTTTTTGTTCAGCAATATGTTCTTCAGTTAACCATACTTTTGAAGGAAGTCGCTTCTCAAGAGATGACACTATGCTGTTTTTTATTTGTATATGATGTCTAAAAAATCTAATTATTTTCCACCAAGCATAGCAGAATACCAATCCCGCAAAATAAGGTATAGTAACAAGAATACCTGATGGTGGATTTTCAACATTGATATTGTTGCTAATTGCCAAAGCAACTGTACCTACAAGAACAAGGTTGAAAACTAAGAAAAATAAGTTAATTACAATTCTTCTATAACTAGTTCTATCTGTTAATTCAACATATATTCTATATTGCTCTATTAGCAGTTGATTGTACTTCTCATTAGATAAATTACTTTCGTCATCATTGCTCCATAATTTATCTTGTATATCTTTATGATTAATTTTTTCCATTTTGTTCCTTTTTTATCTATCAGTTCAAAAGAATTTTACAACCTTAATGCTATTATATTTTAAGACGATTATCAAACTTTTAATACTTTATAATCATCTATATCTATCTCTAGTGATTATATCAATAATTGTAGATGGTTGTGAAGACTTAACTTCTGTTTCTAGTATATAGATACTATTAAAAATTTCATTAATCGAATGAGAATCGTTGATAAAGTCTTGCCTAGATATATTTGCACTAGTTGAAATAATTGCATTATTAATTTTAGAACAGATATTGGTTATTATGTCAGTAGTGACTAATCTTATTGCAATAGTTGTTTTACCTCCAGTTAACCACTGAATATCTATTTTACCTGGTACTATCCAAGTTGTTGGTCGAGGCTGCTTAGAGCATATTTTATCGATTTGTTCATTAGAAAGTTTAGTAGTATCCACATATTCAAGTAAATGTTTGTAGTTATGGGAGATTATTATAAACCCTTTGCTTGAGTCTCTCTTTTTTAGATTAATAATTTTTTCGATAGCGTTTTTATATATGTTGCAGCTTAAACCGTACACTGTATCTGTTGGAATACTAACAACTTGATTACTTGTAATCTCAGATATGATTTTATCCAAATCTTTTGTAAGCATATTTGATGTTATTGGTGGTTTATAAACTAGACATAGTTTATTACATTTTATAAATAAAAAAACCTATAAACTATAAATAGCCTATAGGTTTTTTGTAGATTTAGATTTTTAAAGATCGAAGTCCAATTACTTCTTATTTAATTGCTCTTTGATTAGGTCACCAAGAGTTGTAGGAGTCATTTGTTCTACTTTGTAGTTAGACTTACCTGCAGCAGTATTATCTTCATCAACAGCTTTTATAGAAAGAGCAATACTTCTCTTCTTAGCGTCGATGTTGATGATTCTAGCTTCAACTTCTTGTCCTTCGCTTAGCTCATCACGAACATCTTTTGTATGCTCAGCAGAAATTTCAGAAATTCTGATGAAACCGTCAATGTTGTTATCAGCATCAAGCATAACTACTGCACCGTTGTCTTGTAGTTTAGTAACATTACCTTTTACTAAAGAACCTTTAGGGTGAATGTTTATGAAGTTCTTGAAAGGATCTTCAGAAAGTTGCTTCATGCTAAGAGCGATTCTCTCAAGATCAGTATTTACAGAAACTAATACAGCTTCTACATCATCACCTTTCTTAAGCTCTTTGATTGCTTTAGCTGGGTTATCCCATGCAACATCTGAAATATGTACAAGACCATCGATACCACCTTCTAAACCGATGAATACACCAAATTCAGTGATTGATCTAATTTTACCAGTTACTTTATCGCCAGGCTTGTAGTTTTTCTCAAACTCATTCCAAGGATTTGCTCTACATTGTTTGATACCAAGAGAGATTCTGTGATTATCAGCTTCTAACTCAAGTACGATAACTTCAACTTCTTGACCTATTGATACAGCTTTATGAGGGTTAACGTTCTTATTAGTCCAATCCATTTCTGAAGTATGAACAAGACCTTCGATACCTTCTTTCAACTTAACAAAACAACCATAGTCAGTAATGTTAGTCACTGTACCCATAAGCTTAGCACCTACAGGAAGCTCGTTAGCGATATTCAACCATGGATCTTCACCAAGTTGTTTGATACCTAGAGATATTCTTTGTTTCTCTTTGTCGAACTTGATTACTTTAACATCGATTTCTTGGCCGATAGATAGTACATCTGTAGGGTGGCTGATTCTGCTCCAAGAGATATCAGTGATGTGTAATAAACCATCGACTCCACCAAGATCAATAAACGCACCGAAATCAGTGATGTTTTTAACGATACCTTGAAGAACACTACTTTCAGAGATTTTCTCTAACATAGCATCTCTATCGCCAGAATTGTTTTCTTCGATAACAGCTTTTCTAGAAACAACGATATTATTTCTCTTAGTATCGATTTTAACAACTTTTAATTCGATATCTTTGTCTTCTAAATGAGCTACATCTTTGATAGGTCTTGTATCAACTAGTGAACCAGGTAAGAATGCTCTTAAACCTTCAACATCCATAGTGTAACCACCACGAACGTGATTAGTGATTTTACCAAGAACAGTTTCATTGTTTTCGAATGCTTTTTCGATTCTATCCCAAAGCTCGATTTTCTTAGCTTTATCTCTTGATAGTCTAGTTTCACCGCAGCTGTTGTCTAGAGCTTCTAAAACAACATTGATTTTATCACCAGCAGCTACTTCTAGTTCGCCGTTGCTGTTTTTTAGAGAAGAAACTGGAATAAAAGATTCTGATTTAAGACCAGCATCAATCATTGCAAATTCTTTGTCTATGCTTACTACAGTTGCTTCGATGATTTTACCTATTCTCATCTCTGTTTGTTTCAGAGACTGCTCAAATAGTTCTTTGAAATTTTCTGACATTTTTTGATTTCCATTTCCAGTGTGGTTGGTTATACATAGTTTGACAAGTACCCACTGGTTTATATATAAAAGTACTAGCAAACAATCATGTAATGTATTATCTTATCTAAGAGACTCAAATTCTTCAAGATAAAATTACTAAAACTTATGTCTAATTATTCACAAGATGATATTTTTTTTATGCAGAAAGCTTATGAGCAAGCATTGTTGGCTTATAGGGCTGGAGAAGTTCCTATAGGAGCAGTTCTTGTTAATGATAGTCAAATAGTAGTCCAAGATTTTAACAAAACTATAATGCTCAACGACCCAACAGCTCACGCCGAGATTTTAGTTTTACGTGAAACAGCCAAAGAGCTCGAAAACTATAGATTGGTTAATACAAAATTGTATGTTACTTTGGAGCCATGTATAATGTGTTTGGGTGGTTTGATTCAGGCTAGGGTTTCTGAATTGATTTATGCTTGTGATGATACTCGTGTTGGAATTTTCTCTCGTGAGAAGTTACATCAAAATAAGAATATTAATCATAATCTTAAAGTAACATCTGGCGTGATGACTGAGGAGTGTAGTAAGCTCTTGAGAGATTTTTTTAAATTAAAAAGAAATTAGGTATTTTATGCAAAAAGAAAAAATTGTCGTTTTATATGGTGGAGATTCTCCAGAAAGGGAAGTGTCTTTAATATCTGGTAAAGCAGTTTTGGACTCTTTACTAAATCAAGGTTATAACGCGGTTGGTTTAGATGCAAGCTCAAAAGATTTGGTTGTTAAGCTTTTGGAGTTAAATCCTGATAAATGTTTTATCGCACTGCATGGCGAAGATGGCGAAAATGGTAGAGTTGCTGCATTACTTGAAATGTTACGCATAAGGCACACTGGTTCGACTATGAAGTCATGCGTTGTAACTATGGATAAAATGATTTCCAAGGAAATATGGATGCATCATCGTATGCTTACACCGATGGCAAAATTTCTTACTGATAAGTTAGTGGATGCTGATGAGATTAGTTTTCCTGTTGCTGTTAAGCCAAGTAGTGGTGGATCTAGTATAGCTACTTTCAAAGTAAAAAGCTTTGAAGAGCTTGAAAATGCTTATGAACAAGCATCAAAGTATGGTGAAGTAATGATTGAACAGTGGGTCACTGGTAAGGAGATAACGGTGGCTATTGTTAATAATGATGTTTATTCATCTGTTTGGATAGAGCCATTAAACGAGTTTTGTGACTACGAGTCAAAATATAGCGGCAAGTCTATATATCATGCACCAAGTGGATTATGTGAGCAAAAAGAGCTAGAGGTTCGACAGTTGGCTAAAAAAGCTTATGATCTATTGGGCTGCAAAGGTCATGCTCGAGTAGATTTTATATATGATGATAAGGGAGATTTCTATATTATGGAGATTAATTCATCTCCAGGAATGACAGAGAATAGTCTATCTCCTAAGTGTGCGGCGGCTGAAGGTATTGATTTTGACAGCTTTGTTAAATTAATACTAGAACAGGCGCAATGCTAAAGATTTTTAAGAAATTTTTTATACTAGGTTTTATTTTTGTAATAATCTTAGGCGCTACGGTTTTTATTGTTAGCAAAGCGGATAAGAAAATTTCAAGAGTAGATGTGGTTTCTAATGATGGTCTAGTCTATATTTCAAAACAAGATTTGATCGACAAAATAATAAGCTTAAACAGCAAACAATGGTTTGATCTAGATATCGATACTGTGGAGAAGTATTTTTATAATATGCAGGGGGTTGATTATACTTTAGTAAAGAAAGTATGGCCATCAACTCTAGTTGTGTATATTTATGATCATAAGCCTGTGGCGTATTGGAATAATAATCAAATTTTGCTTGATAATATGGATATTATTACTCCGGTTGTTTTTGATTATGATAAAAATTTACCACATATAGATAGTAATGATGATGCTAGTAAAGACTATATTTATGAAACTTTGCTAGAGTTAAATAAGCTAGCTAAGAACAATAATATGCAAATAGTCAAAATATCTTATAGAGGGAATCAATTTAGTATTTTGCTTTCAGATGATATTGAAGTGGTTCTAGGTTCAGTAAAACTAAAAAAACGATTAGAACTATTTTTTAAGTCATATGAAGAGGTTAAGAACTATAAATTAGCGAAATATTTTGATATGAGATACAGTGATGGTTTTGCAGTAAAGTTATAATTAGAAAAAGATTTATTTTATTGGTTTTCTATGATAATAAGCATATAATGTAATATAAGTGTATGAAAGTAAAAAAATATCTGTCTTAGATTAGGGCTTTATAAATGGGTTTTGGGAATAGTAATTTTTGTGCGGTAGATTTGGGATCTCACAAAATAACCGTTGCAATTGGACAACTTGCTGAAAATAACAGTATAAAAATATTAGGAGTTAGCCAAAAACAATCAAAAGGTATTAAGCAGGGATCTGTAATTAATCTTGAAATGGCTATCGAGACATTAAATGTCGCTCTGGATGAGGCAAAAAGCATAGCAGGAGTTGATGTTAGAGAGGTTACTCTTGGAGTAAGTGCTCCTAGTATTAGTGGTTTTAACTCCTATGGTTTAGCAGCTGTCGAGAATGGAGAAGTAAGTCTAGAAGATTTGGCGATGGCTATTAAGACGGCAAAAGCTGTGCCAATGTCAGCAGATACTGAAATGCTTCATGTTCTACAAAGAGATTATATAGTTGATGGTCAGCCAGGGGTTACAGAACCGATCGGTATGTTTGCGGTCAGGCTAGAGTCTAACGTACACATTATAGTGGCATCATCTAGAATGTTACAGAACGTGCGTAAATGTGTTTCAAACTGTGGTTATGCAATAGAAAATTTGGTTGTAGAACATTTAGCCGCTAGTAGTGCAACTCTTACTGATAATGAAAGAGAAATGGGCGTCTGTTTTGTAAATATCGGCGCTGATTCAACAAGCTTCTCTGTATTTGCAGATGGAGGTATCTGTTATACGTCAAGTATTAAAACTGGTGGTGGAAGTATTTCATCTGATATATCTAAAGTTTTTAGACTGCCTATTGAAGCAGCTGAGAGTTTAAAATTACAGTTTGGCTATGCAGCTAGTAAATACCTCAAAAATCCAGATGAGAAAATAGATATACCAAACTCACTAGGGAATGCTAAGAAAAGAATATCATTGCAGGATTTATCTTTGGTAATAGAGGCTAGAGTTGAAGAGATATTTGAATCTCTATACCGTGAGTTAGATCAAAATCGTTTGTTAGAAGTCGTTTCTTCTGGCATTGTCTTCACTGGTGGTGGTGCGAAACTAAAAGGATTGGCAAGGCTTGCTGAAGATATGTTCAAACTTCCTGTAAGGGTAGGTGGTCCTATTGAGGTTTCTGGTGCAAGTGAGGTTGTGCATAATCCATCATATTCTACAGTAGTGGGATTACTAAAGTATGCTGCAGAAAATAGTGATGAAACAAGCGATCAAAAGATTGATGATGATGTTATGGAAATAGACGAAAATACAGCAAAGTCTAAGAAAAAAATAATATCATCAGTTAAAGGCTGGTTTTCAAATAATTTTTAAGTTAAGTAGTAACTAATCGAAAGTAAAGGAGTAAATATATGTTTGATTTTAATGATTCAATGGTTTCAAATGCCATAATTAAAGTTGTTGGTGTTGGTGGTGGTGGCGGTAACGCTGTTCAACACATGTGTGAAGATGTTACTGATGTTGAGTTTTTTGCACTGAATACGGATGGTCAAGCATTATCTAAGTCAAAAGTACAAAATATATTGCAAATAGGTACTAATCTTACAAAGGGTTTAGGCGCTGGTGCAAATCCTGAGATTGGAAAAAGAGCAGCAACTGAAGATCGAGCGAAGATCGAGCAACTTCTAGAAGGTGCAGATATGGTTTTCATCACAGCTGGTATGGGTGGTGGAACAGGTACTGGTGGTGCGCCTGTAGTTGCTGAAGTAGCAAAAGAAATGGGTATACTAACTGTAGCTGTGGTCACTAAACCTTTCCCGTTTGAAGGACCAAGAAGAATGAAAGCCGCTGAGTATGGTATCGATGAGCTAACTCAACATGTTGACTCTATCATTACTGTACCAAATGAGAAGTTACTAAGTGTACTTGGCAAGGGTGCATCATTAATTGATGCTTTTAATGCTGCAAATGATGTATTAGGAAATGCTGTAAAAGGTGTTTCTGAGCTTATTACTAAGCCAGGTCTTATCAACGTTGACTTTGCTGACGTTAGAGCTGTAATGACTGATATGGGTCTAGCTATGATGGGTATGGGTGAAGCTAACGGTGAAAATAGAGCAAGAGAAGCGGCAGAAGCTGCAATTTCTAGTCCATTACTTGAAGATATTAATCTTGATGGTGCTAAAGGTGTAATCGTAAATATTACAGCTGGTATGGATATGTCTATTGGTGAGTTCGAAGAAGTTGGTGAAGTAATTAGGTCATTTATTTCTGATGAAGCTATCGTAATCGCAGGTACGGTTATTGATCCTGATATGACTGACTCTATGAAAGTAACTGTTGTAGTTACAGGTATTGAGAAAGTAGCTATGAAAAGAGGCTTTGGTGTAGAGAAAACAACATCTAACCCATCACAAGGTTTCTCGAGCAAGCCTTCTCCATCTTTCTCAAGAAGCGAAGACGTGTCTAGTTCTGCTAGTGCTCCAAAAATAGAATCTGAAGATGTAAATAAGTCAGATATTCCAAGTTTCCTTAGAAGAAGATAATTTCTTATAATTTTTCCTTATTATCAAAATAATTTAAATATATTGTTATAGCTTTAAAATCTGATTGATTCTATATCAATATGCTTCTTTGATATATATAATTTAGGTATTGATGTTTTGCGTATACAGTTATGTATGGGATGTCGTGTCGAAATATATTGAGTATTTAGACAGGTTTTCTATAACAATTTGATTGTATATAGTTAGAGAGGTTAAGAATGAAGCAAAAAACTATAGCAAAAGAATTCTCTGTTACAGGTATTGGTCTACACTCTGGTGTAGATGTTTCGATGACTGTTAAATCAGCTAGTGTTGATACTGGGATAGTATTTCGCCGAGCTGACCTTAGTCCTGTAGTAGATATCAAGGTTGCGCCATCTAATATTAAAGAAGCGATAATGTGTACTTTATTGACAAAGGATGGTGATCAGGGTCTGTCTGTATCTACTATTGAGCATTTAATGTCGGCATTTGCAATGTTTGAAGTTGATAATGTTCTAATCGAAGTTAATGCTCTAGAGTTGCCAGTAATGGATGGTAGTTCTTATGAGTTTACACAGCTGTTAAAAGAAGTTGGTATTGTTGAACAAGAGACTGACCGTAAAGGAATCAAAATTCTAAAGCCTGTAAAAGTTCAACATGAAGGTAAATTTGCAGAAGTTTTACCTAGTGATACTCTTAAGTATGAATTTAAGATTGAGTGGGATCATCCAGTAATCGCTGTAACAAACGATCATATCGTATTTGAGTATAGCCTTGATGAATATATCAAAATGGTTTCAAAAGCGAGAACGTTTGGTTTTTATGAACAGCTTGCATATTTGCATCAAAATAATTTGGCAAAAGGTGCCTCATTAGATAATGCGGTAGGAATTACTAATGATGGTGTTCTTAACGAAGGCGGCTTACGTTACGAAGATGAATTTGTAAGACATAAACTATTAGACGCAATTGGTGACTTTTATGTTGGTGGTTACATATTGGGACATTTCAATTGCTTTAAATCTGGTCATACTCTTAATAATAAACTTTTACATGCTATTTTTGCAGATAAAGAAGCATGGGGACATATCTGATTTTTATAAGTTTTTCTTATTAACCTTATCAATAGTATATATTTAATCTTATTTATTCATTTTTGTATAATTCCTGAATATTTATAAAAATAGGGAAATACAAAAATATGAAAAAAATAATAATATTACTTTCTTTTGTTTGTGTGACTATAGCTTTCGCAGGAGAAGGTTTTTTATCGAAGGATGAGTTACCAAATAGCTTAGCTATCTTACCTCCACCACCTGTTATGACTCCGATGGTAGGTTCAAATGTGTCATACCTAGCATTTGCAGAAGATCAAGAGATATCTAACTCTATATTTATAGAAAAAACCTTTTTCAATGGTGAGCAAATTTCACAATCTCGATTAGATCAAGCTGTAAGCGATGCTGATACTGACGTAGATACTTTTGTTAATGCGTTTATAGATCCTTTGGATATTCCAAATAAGCAAAGTATTAAACTGCTATTAATAAATAATCCAGATTTAATCAAAAAAGTAACTTATGATGGTAAAAATTCTACAGAAGCTGCAAAAGATGCTTATGCTAGAGAACGCCCTTATTCATTTTATAATAAGCTGTTTGTACGGGCGATCCAGACCCTCATCATTCATATCCATCTGACACTCTACGAGAGGTATGGTAGTAGCATATACTATAGCAGATCTTTTACCATCTCAATATAGAACTCAAATTTTGGCTCGAGGTATGGATTATGGAGATAGTAGAGTTATTTGTGGAGCTCATTGGAGAAGCGATATTCAAGCAGGAAGAATTATGGCTAATGCAGCATATAGTACGTTAAAAACTAATGATTCATTTAATAACGAGTTTAATAGAATGAAGCAACAAATTGATGCGCTAATTTAATTTTTTAGTTGGTTAAGATAATATCACTATCCATTATTTCTATTGCTAATGATTCTCTAATTAGCTTAACATTTTGATCATTATGGATTTTCTCAATTGCATTCTCACGCTTAATTTCAGCGGGGGATTTGTGATTAGAGTTATTAGAAGTTGGTAGATTTTTAATATCTAGTCTAAAGCCTAGGCTATCTAAATGCTGACTAATAGCTGATTGCAGCTTTGCTATACTTTGAGGTTCAAGTTCAAGAATTTTCTTGGCATCTTCATTAAGTTGAATTTCAAATGTGTCATTAGTTTCATTTATTAGGTGGCTGTTAAATGCTAAGGTCTTTGTAAAACCCTTTAGTTTGATTGCATTTAGCAGATTAAACCATTTTTTATCCAAAGATTCTTCTGAAGTATTGTTTTGACTGTTAGATTCGCTAAACTGCCTTTGTGGCTGTGGCTGTGGCTGTGGCTGTGGCTGTGGCTGTGGCTGTGGCTGTGGCTGTGGCTGTGGCTGTGGCTGTGGCTGTGGCTGTGGCTGTGGCTGTAAAGCATTCTTTAGAGCTTTAATGTCATTTTTTGTCTCTGAAGAGATCTTCGGAGTAGTAGTTAATGAATGATTACTAGTTAAGTTTTTTTTTTGGAAGGCTATCAGTCTAAGTACAGCCATTGTTACACCAGTTTCAAAACTAGGAGCTAGGGATATATCTTTTTTAGCAGTAATTGTTAGTTGGTATAAAAAGTGTGCTTGTTCAACAGAAATTTTATCAAGAACCTTATTGATAATATCTATATCAATATCATTAATAGCATCCAGAGACTGTGTAAAACTATAAATACAACAAGCAAACCATATCTCAGCGATTCTATCTAGCACTGCATCAGCATTGCTTTCTGTAAGAGTTAAATTTTTTACAGCAGGTAATACTGCACTTGGGTTATTTTCGATAATAGCTTCGATAATGTTATAGACTTCTTCACTATCTATAATTCCAAGCATTTGTTTAATTTGTGCTTGCTTAAGTTCACCACTACAAAAGCTTATGGCTTTATCAAGTAAACTTAGAGCATCTCTAAGGCTACCTTTTGCATGGTATGCGATATAGTCTAGTGATTGTTCATCAGAGCTTATATTTTCTTTATTAAGAACTACTTTTAGCTGATCCTTGATATCTGATTGTGAGATATGCTTTAGATGTAGTTGAATACAACGTGAAAGTATTGTGACGGGTATTTTATGATAATCTGTGGTTGCCAATATAAACTTGACATATTCAGGAGGCTCTTCTAATGTTTTTAGTAAAGCGTTAAAGCTCTGTTTGGATAACATGTGAACTTCATCTATTAGATATACTTTGTAGCGACCTTGAGATGGCATGTATTGGATATTATCTAGAATTTCTTTTGTTTCTTCGACTCCTGTGCGCGATGCAGCATCAATCTCAATCAAATCTATAAAACTATTATTATTAATCGCCAGACAGTTTTCGCACTTGTTACATGGTTCTGCTGTAACACCAGTTTTGCAGTTTAGACATTTTGCTAGTAATCTACCAAGTGTTGTTTTACCTACACCACGAGTGCCTGTAAATAAATAGGCATGATGAACTTTTTGTGTTTCTAGAGCATGTACTAGACTATTAAGTGCATGCTGTTGCCCTGCAACTTCTGAGAATGATTGTGGTCTATATTTACGAGCTAATGCTTGATATGACATTTGTGACAGTATTTTATATAAAATCTTTAGATTAAATAATAACAAAGTTTTGAGCGAAATAGTAAATATTATCTCTTTTGATTAATTTGGATATGCTCGTTATGATACTCTATTAGTTTTCTATTCCTTGTAGCGTGTCATTTATGTATTTGAGTTAAAAGAAAGTAGTAATTATAGTACATTTTTTTACTAATTATGGTACAGTTTTTTTATTATGGTTTGGTTTAAAATTGTATGCAGCAAAGTATAGCAGATCATGTTAACAAGCTACAAAATAATTGTCTTAAAGCTTATATAATAGAGTATCAATATTTCTTATACAAAACATCAAATCTTATAACAACATCTGGAGATGTAAAGAAGTTTAGTGAGAGACTTAATCTAGAATCCATGAGTAGAAATGTTAATATGAGGTCCTTAAGAGATAGTTTTTTTATTGTATTATTAAAACTTTTAGAGAGTTCATCAAGAAATAAGCTTGTATCAGTACCAAATCTAATAGATAAAATAAAAAAATAAACATCTCTTCTCTAAAAAAGATATTGTATTAATAGATAGTGAAACTGAAAATTTTTTAATGAATCAGTCTAATTATTAAGATATTATGAATTTGTTGAAAGAACATCGGGATAGATGTTTATCTCATAGTGATTATAGGGTCACACAGTGTAGTCATCTTGATAATATATCATCACTAGATACTAAAAAGATAATTGATGATATGATTGAATTTTTAGATAGTTTGAGTTTCATACTTAAAAGTAATAAATTCAATTTCAAAAAGTTGGATAAATTAAAATCAAAAATGTTGACAGAAAATTATAATAGGATTAAAAAGTTAGAAATGTAAGTTATATAAGGATCAAAATTAGTGGAGCATGACTATTTGAATTATGCATTAAACAAGATAAAATCTATACACAAAATCTAACCAATAAATATCTATAAAAATGGAATCTATAAATTATAAGATTGTATTAAAAGATCTAACGGCTCGTATTGAATCTTTACGGGACTATCTTTGACTATGATGTCAAAAAAGAAAAGCTAACGGAAGTTTTGATGGAGCTAGAAGATGGCTCAATTTGGGATAATCCAGAGTATGCACAAAACTTGGGCAGACAAAAAGTAGAGCTTGAGAATGTTGTACACAATTGTGAGCATATTTCAGAAACACTAGAAACTTTGACAGAGCTACTTGAGCTTGCTGAAGAAGATGAATCATTAATACAAGAAATTGCAAAGGATACTCAAGATGTCACAGCTGAAATTGAGAAACTAGAGTTTCGTAGAATGTTTTCTGGACAGATGGATCCTAATAATGTCTTTCTGAATATTCAATCAGGTTCAGGTGGTACAGAAGCACAGGATTGGGCTGAGATGCTAATGCGTATGTATATGCGCTGGGCAGATAGTCAAGGCTTCAAGGTAACTGTTGATGATGTATCAGATGGTGATGTTGCGGGTATCAAAGGATGTACGCTCAAAATTGAGGGTGAATATGCGTATGGTTGGTTTCGCACAGAGACTGGTATTCATCGATTAGTGAGAAAATCACCATTTGACTCAAATAGTAAACGTCATACATCTTTTGCGTCAGTATTTATATCTCCGGAAGTTGATGATGATATTGATATAGAGATTAATCCAGCAGATCTGCGTGTTGACACATATAGAGCATCAGGAGCTGGTGGACAGCATGTCAACAAAACTGATTCTGCAGTGAGAATAACTCACATTCCTACAAATATAGTCGTACAAAGTCAAAGCGATAGATCACAACATAAAAACCGTGATAGTGCAATGAAACAGCTTAAGTCAAAACTGTATGAGATGGAGCTACAAAAACGTAACGCCGAAAAAAATGATCTTGAAGATTCAAAAGCCGATATTGGTTGGGGTAGTCAGATTCGCTCTTATGTACTAGATCAGTCTCGAATCAAAGATTTGCGAACAGGTGTTGAGAATACAAATACTCAAGCAGTTTTAGATGGTGATTTAGATAAGTTTATTGAGGCTAGCTTAAAAAGTGGGTTATAATAATTAGTTATTATAAATAAAATTCGCTACTTAACTTCGTAAGTTTTAGCGATATGTTTTTTTATGGCAGAAAAGTATGAACAACTACCTAGCACTTGCTACTGCTTATTTGCATTATCATTAGCAAAAGCTAACCATAAAAGTGTAAAAAATATAGGGTGAAAAGATGAGTAGTAAATTAAAAAATTTAATAAAAAATTCGATTAAAGAATATTTAGATGCAAATGAGATAACAGTAAAAGATGCTGTTAGAGGTAAGATTAGAGAGCAGATTAGCGAGTCTCTTGGTCAAGTGAGTGAAATAAATGATGATGTTGTAGAGCAAATAAAAACTCTTGTTAAAAAGCATATAGCAGATATGCAAGAAAACTCACAAATAACATTAAGAAAAGAGAAATTACAAGCACTAGCTGAACAAAATAATGGTATCAGTCATCCAAATAACTTTAGAAGAAATGTTGTTGCTCATGCTTTACAAAATCAATATGCACAATATTCAAAACAAGAACTTGAGGAGCTTGAGGATAAAAAGCAATACAATATCACAGGTAGGGTAGTTCTTCGTCGTGTGATGGGTAAGGCTTCTTTTATTACGTTACAGGATTATTCAGGTAGAATACAGGTTTATCTAAAAAAGAGTGATTTACCAGAAGGACAATATGAAACTTTTAAGAATCTATGTGATTTAGGTGATATTGTTGGTATTACTGGGACTATGTTTAAGACTAATACAGGTGAGCTTTCTGTAGAGGCTAGTCACTTTGAGATTTTGACAAAAGCTATCAGACCTTTACCTGATAAGTTCCACGGATTAGCAGATCAAGAGATGAGATATCGTCAAAGATATGTTGATTTAATCACAAATGAAAAAGCTCGTGAAGTTTTTAAAGTTCGTTCAAAAGTTGTCAGCTTTATCCGTAACTATTTTGATAAATTGGATTTTATGGAAGTAGAGACTCCGATGATGCATGTTTTACAAGGTGGTGCAGCGGCTAAGCCATTTAAAACACATCATAACGCTTTGGATATGCCATTATACTTGCGTATAGCTCCGGAGCTTTATCTAAAAAGACTAGTTGTTGGTGGCCTTGAGAGAGTGTATGAGATAAACCGTAACTTCAGAAATGAGGGTGTATCTTCACGTCATAATCCAGAATTTACAATGCTAGAGTTCTATATGGCGTATGCTGATTATAATGATCTTATGGATCTAACAGAGGATATGCTATCTAAGCTTGTACAAGAGGTTATGGGTAGTGAAATACTTGAGTATGGTGAATATAAAATTAACTTTGGTGGTAAGTATGAGCGTATTTCAATGGTTGATTCAATTGTCAAATATAATGATGATATTACTAAAGAAGATTTAGCAACATTTGAATCTGCAAAAGCACTTGCTAAGAAATTGAAGATAAAAGTAGAAGCTTGCCATGAGCTTGGTCACCTAATAAATGAAATATTTGAAGAAACTGTTGAGCATCAACTAATTCATCCAACATTTATAACAGATTATCCAGCTGTAGTTTCACCTTTAGCGCGTAGACAAGATGGTAATTCTGAGTTTACTGATAGATTTGAATTCTTTGTAGGTGCGCGTGAGATTGCTAATGGTTTCTCTGAGCTAAATGATGCTGAAGATCAGGCAGAACGCTTTAGAAAGCAGGTTGAAGCAGCAGCATCTGGTGATGATGAAGCTATGCCTTATGACAAAGACTATATCCGTGCTCTAGAGTATGGTATGCCTCCTACTGCAGGGCAGGGTATCGGTATTGATAGATTAGTAATGTATCTGACAAACTCACAGTCTATCAGAGATGTAATATTGTTCCCACACATGAAGCCTGAGTAAAAAGTGTCGAAAAAAGCTTATTAAAATCTTTATTTGAAAATATCTATAATCCAGATATTAATCCCAAAAAGTTTATTCAAAAATTTGTACGCTTAGACTATAAACAAGTTGTTGATGGTCATGAGATTGATTACGAGGGTTTTATTGAGCACATCAAAAAACAACGTGAGGTTGTTGAGAGTGTTAGATTTGAGTTTATTTATCTAGTAGAAGAGGGTGATATGGTAGCCTCTTTACATAGAGTATATGCCAATATGAAGCTAGATAATCGTAACCTAATAGCTGAAGTTCATGCTTTCTTTAAATTTGATGAAGATATGTTAGTTTCTTGTGATGAGCGTACTATAATTATCCAAGGCAAGCCCGAGGATGAAGATCTAGGGCGTAGAAAGTATTAGGATGGAAGAAAAGAAAGTTACCTAGTGATCATCATCATAACTAGCTTTATGAGATTTACCCTCTATATATGAAGTAAACGCGATTAGTAATGCTGATACCACAAATACTAAGTGGATAGCAGCTGACCATGCTAAGTCTCTGTCAGATGAATGAGATACTTCTAGAAACTTCTTTAAAAGAGAAATAGAAGATATACCTATGATAGAGCCAGCAATCTTTAGTTTAACAGCATTTGGAGATAGCTTTTTAATCCAAACAGGCTGACCGCCACCTTTTTTATCAAGGTTCATTTTACTTACGAAGTTCTCATAACCACTTATGACTACAATGACTACAAGGTTTGCTACTAGTACAACATCACATAGTGTCAGAGCTAATATAATAAGCTGATCTTCATCAATGCTGCTATAAGCAGTGAATAAATGATGAAGTTCATGATATATCTCATAGATAAACCCAAATAAAACTAATGATAAAAGCAAATAGATTGGTGCTTGAAGCCAACGAATTCCAAATATAAACATTTCTATTATTGATAGTATTTTATTTATGAATCTACTCATGAGCTGAATCCTTATAGAGGTTTTAAATTAATTATTCCGTAAGTAAAGATATCTTAGACAAAACTTAAAAGCAACTAACAACTATCAAATAATATATGATAAGTAATATGGTATGAAAAATTAAGTATCTCTTTACGAAGAGACTTTTTCTAATAGTTTAACTATATGAGAATGGTTATTAGCTTTAGCATCCTCAAGAGGAGTTTTACTCCATCTATCTTTAGCGTTAGGATTTGCACCTTTGCGTATAAGATATTTGACTACTTCTTCATGACCTTCTGCTGAAGCTAGATGTAGAGCAGTTCTTTTGTCGTAGTCTCCTTTGCTAATATCTACGCTCAACGCTACAGCTCTTTTGATTTCTGGTAAGTCACCATTGCTAGCTGCCCAAATTAGTTCAAGAGTTAGGTTTGAATCTATAGTTCCTCTACCTTCAACTGGATTGATCTTATCGCAATGAGCAATATGATCATAGTTATGAAAACTAAACTTTTCTACCAATCTTTTACTAAACTCAACCCCTCTGACAGAGTTATGATTATTATCTAAACGTGGAGAAAAAATTGCGAATCCGCCAACATTAGGAATAGCTATAGCTAGTGCTCCTGAGACACCGGATTTAGCAGGTAATCCAACTGAGAATGCATATTCACCAGAAAAATCATACATTCCGCATGAGTACATCATTGATAAGCAGTTACGAATTGTTGTTGGAGAGAATATTTTTTTGTGTGTGAAAGGACATATACCTCCATTAGCAATTGAGCTCATAATCTTGGACATTTTTTTCGCATTTACTTGTATAGAACATGTTTGGAAATAAAAATCTAAAGAAGTGTCAATATTTGTATTCTGTGGAAATGCTCCAACCTCTTTCATAAAGTATGCTAAGGCATAGTTTCTGTTAGCTGTTTCTTTTTCAGAGTGATACACAGCGTTATCAAAACCTATAGTTTCACCACCAGCTAGATTCTCCCAAACATTAGTTATATATTCAAATCTATCAGCAAGGTTCCACTCTGGTTTAATCAATGAGCACATCATTATTGCACCAGAGTTTATCATCGGGTTGTGAGGGCGGCCATATTTGTTTAGTGCTATTGCATTAAACGTAATACCACTAGGTTCTCTACCAACATGCTTATGAACCTTATCTTCTCCGTTCTCCTCTGTTGCGATACAATATGTGATAGGCTTAGCTGTTGATTGAACACAATATGGATGTTCAAAGTCACCAAGTGTAATCATCTGACCATCCACACTACAAAAAGTAACAGCAAAAAGTTCGGAGTCTACTCTTGCTAATTGAGGAATATATGTAGCATTTTTGCCAGTATTATTTTTTTTAGTTTCTTCAAATATTTGTTCAATCTCTTTACGGAAATCTTTAAAATTTGGAATTGTAAATCCTTTGTTGACAGATTTCTCAATTATACCACTACTATCAGAAGTTATTTCTTTGAATTTTTTAAAGTCAATTTTGTCTATAATAGTTAATTTATCTAACTCAGCTCTTAACTTCTTAGTGCGTGGATCATCATTAGTTATACCTGCATCATCTAGAATAGCTATGATGTCGAACTTGGTTAAAAAACCATCGTTGTTACAGATAGCATTGAAAATATTTTTATAATACTCATCGCCAGAAGATCTAGTTCTAATTGGTTTATTTTTCATTTAGAGGATTTAATCTAGAATTAGGTAGATTGTATTATACCGAAAAAAAAGAAAGATTTGATATAAAGATAATATTAGTTAATAGCAGCATTTGCTAGAGCCATAGCAACTACATAAGGATCTGCATTTGCTCCAGGTCTTCTGTCTTCAAGGTAACCATAACCTTTAAGTGCAACAGGTCTAGGGATTCTAATAGAACATCCTCTATCAGCATCTCCGACACGGAAAGTGTTCATGTCAGAAGTCTCTAACTTACCTGTTAATCTTTCATGAAGATTGTAACCATAGTTTAAGATATCTTTTTTATGATTTTTTTCTAATGATGTACATATTTTCTTGATAGCTTCTCTTCCTGTTTCAGGATTTCTTGTTTTGCTTGTAGAGAAGTTAGTGTGAAGACCCGCACCATTCCAATCACCTTTGATAGGTTTGTTATCAAACGATATGTCTATACCGTACTCTTCACCTAGTCTTTCTAGAAGCCATCTTGCTAAGTGTGTATGATCAGATATGTTTAGTATCCCAGCATCTTCACCTTCAACACCTCTGTAGCCAATTTGGAATTCCCACTGTCCAGGCATAACTTCTGCATTTATACCATAAAATAGTATTCCAGCATCTAAACAAGCTTGCATGTGAGCTTCTACTAAATCACGACCGTAGGCTTTGCTATTTCCAGCACTACAATAATAAGGACCTTGTGGCCCTGGGAATCCTGTAGTAGGCCATCCAAGTGGTCTACCATCTTTGAACATTGTATATTCTTGTTCAAATCCTGCCCACATATCTTGGCAGTCAGCGCTTGCTAGTAGAGCCCTTAGTTTAGCTCTATTGTTTGTGGCATGTGAAGTCTCTCCGTCTGGATTATAAACTTCACATATAACAAGATATCCACACTCTCTCAAAGGATCGATTACAAAATTGACAGGCTTTAGAATACAGTCTGAATTATCACCTGTAGCCTGATTCGTAGAAGAACCATCAAAACTCCATTCAGGAAAGTCATCAGCAGTCTCAAAATCTTTAAATGGTAGAACTCTCCCTTTAGACCTAAGTCCAGGTACAGGATCTGAACCATCAATCCATATATATTCAGCGGTCACAACTTTCATATCTTTAACATATTCCTTAACATCGATTGATTAATCCTGATTAATGATATCAATTGTCTAAAAAAAGTAAATAATACTTATAGCCTCACAATAAAAAATCTCAAAACTGTGTTACAAAACTTCAAAGACTATTTCATTAAGCCTAAGCTTAATATTACCCTTTTGTGCGCCTTTAATATATAAATCAGTCTGTAGGCATTTCTCAAGACCTATTGATATTTTTTCAGCACTAGTCTTATTTGCTAAACTGATATAGAATTTCTGTTTTGAAGGCCAGATATTATTATCTTTAAATATCTTTTGGTGATATGTTTGTTGTGTATTTTTGAGCTGTGAGATTATTCTTAATTCTCTTTTGATAGCCCATAGCACTAGAGGAGGTTTGTCATTTTCAGTTAAAATACTATTGAGAATTTTTAGCGCTTTAGTTTTTTGTTGAGAGAGAAGGGCTTCAGAAAGATCAAATACATCAAAGCTTGCATGTTCGTGTATAAATGGACGAATTGTGTTTTCATCATAAGTTTGAGTACTTTGGCGTGATAGTAGCTTGATAATTTGTTTAGAAGCAATGAGATTTCCCTCTGTTTTTTTGACGAGTAGCTGAATTGCTGGTTTAGTCAAAGTTAGCCCAAGTTGTTTAGCTTTATAGTCTATTATGTTTATGGCGTTATCAGTATTAGGGTCGAATATTCTAATATGTATAGCACGATGCTCTAAACTTTGGAACCACTTAGCTGAGAGGTTTTGTTTTTTCATACCACTGAAAACTAGCAAGTAAACATTATCATCTTCATTTGTTAATTTATCAGCTAATGCTTGCTGGAGTTTTTTCTGAGGAGGTTTATCGAAGTTGAACTGAATAAGTTTATCCATAGAAAATAGGCTTAAACTATCAACTTCACCATACAATACATCTAAGTTTTGCTCATTTAAATCATGGTATGAAATCTCATAGCTTTTTGCTTTAAACTGATCTATTATTTTTTCTATAATATTATGCTTCTGTAACGGTTCATCACCTGTGATTATGAAAAGCTTATATTCTGTTAAATCATTTTTTTTGAGTAGATCAAAATAACTTAGTTGCATAATGTTAAAAAAGTTTAATTATAGTTGGATATCATATTTAGTTTACTATACTGGTTAATAGATAAAAAACTAAAAGCGTACAATATGAAAAAAATATTATCAATAACTTTGGTTTTACTTGCAGTGTTACTAACAGGTTGTGTAACAAAACCGGATAATATTAAGCCGGTTGAGAATTTTCAAGCACAAAAATATCTATGTAAATGGTATGAGATAGCTAGATTTGATAATAGTTTTGAGAAGGGTATGACAGAAGTATATGCTGAGTATAGCCTAAATCCTGATGGTTCGATAAAAGTGGTAAATAGTGGCATTACTCCAGCGACTGGTGAGAGAAGTTATGCAACGGGCATCGCTAAATTTGTAGATGGAGATGATAAAGGATATCTTAAAGTGTCGTTCTTTAGACCATTTTATGGAGCTTATGTAGTATTTAAACTTGATGATTATAAGTATGCGTATGTCGCTGGAGCTAATAAGAATTATTTATGGTTGTTATCTAGAACTAAAACTGTACCACCAAGCGTTAAAGATGATTTTATCAAAAAAGCTAAATCGCTATGTTTTGATACTAATAATCTAGTATGGGTTAAGCAATAGTTGCTCTCAAAACAAAGTAATCTTCATAAACCTTCTATTCCCACATTTTTAATCTAACAGAAAAAGGCTAAAATATACCTATTCTTATTAGAATTTTTAGAAGATGAAAGGATTGACAGATTTCAATAGATTTGATTTTGGTTGGCTAGTCGTTAGTATTGGTATGGCTGTTGGTGCAGGGATTGTACTAGTGCCTGTGAGTGTTGGGGTTGTTGGTTTTACAGTCTTTGTAGTGTCAATACTGATAGCTTATCCTGGTATTTATCTGTTTCAAAAGTTATACATAGAGACTTTATTTGCTGCAAAACAACCTAAGCCATATAAAGAGATTGTAGCCGAATTATTGGGCAATAAATGGGCTGTTTTTTTAGGGGCGGTATATTTATTGATGATGCTAACATGGACTATTATATATGCTGAGGTTGTAGCAAAGTCTCTAGCAGCATATCTATACATGTTTAATCTCAGCTCAAATCGACATTTAGAACAAAATGTGTTATACAGTGCTGTATTAATGATAGTTTTAATCTTGACTGGAATGAAAGGCCAAAAGCTCTTTGTAAGAGTATCAACTTTTTTAGTATTTATATTAATTATAGCGATTGTATTAGTGTCTATATCTTTAATTCCGCTATGGTCATTTAAGAATGTTGTGGAAATACCTACAACTAGCAGTGAGTTTGTGGCTAAGAGTATCATCATGTTGCCATTTTCTTTGACATCAATATTATTTATACAGTCACTAAGTCCGATGGTTATTGGTTACCGTAAGTATTATCACAATAAAGATAGGGACTTTGTTTTATCTAAAACTTTAAAAACAATGACTTTAGCATTTGTAATATTGGTTATTATTATTGGTTTTTATGTTCTATCATTTTCGTTAGTTATCCCTAGAGCCGATGCTTTAGAGGCAACACAAAATAATCAATCAGCATTTATACTTTTAGAGAAACAGCACATATCAAATATGCTAATATATGGATGCGGAATTATTATTAGCTTATGCGCTATTTTGACATCTTTTTTGAGTGTGTTAGCAGGTATGGAGGAATCTCTAAGAGGACTATTTAGAAATAGTGCTATCAAATTAGGATTAAAAGAAGACTCTAAGAGTATTTTTAGTTTAAATACACTTGTAGTAGTCATAATTTTTCTATTAACGTGGCTTTCAATAGTTTTTGATGCTCCTGTGTATAAATTAGTACCTTTATCTGGTCCTGTCTTTGGTATATTGGGTTGCTTAGTGCCAGCATATATTGTTTTTAAAACACCGAGTCTTGAGAAATATCGAACTAAAAGTATCTATTTTGTTATTTTTGTTGGAATAATATTAGTGATATCGCCATTGTTGACATCGGCATTATCTTAAAAATAGTGACTATACAATTAGAAGATGTAAATCGATAGATATAAACAGGATATATGCTTTTTAAAAGATTAATGTCTAAAATGTCTCATTCCTGTAAAGACCATAGTGATACCTGCTTTGTTAGCAGCGTCGATAACTTCTTGGTCATTCTTTGAGCCACCTGGTTGGATTACAGCAGTTGCACCAGCTTTGATACACTCTTCTAAACCATCAGCAAATGGGAAAAAGGCATCTGAAGCTACAGCAGAACCTTTAGCACCTTCATGAGCTTGTGCTTTTTCTGCTCCAATTCTAGCAGAGTCAACACGAGACATTTGCCCAGCGCCGATACCGACTGTTTGAGTATCTCTAGCATAGACGATAGCATTGGATTTAACATATTTAACAGCTTTCCAAGCAAACATCATATCAGCCCATTCTTTGTCAGTTGGAGCTCTGTCTGTAACAACTTTGCAATCAGTAATGTCAACACCACCGTTGTTATAAGATTGAGATAATATTCCACCATGAATATTTTTGCTAATCATGCGTGATGATTTTGTATCAAATGCTTTGCCTGTCTCTAATACTCTTAGATTTTTCTTAGCAGCTAAGATTTCAAGGGCTTCTTGAGTATAGCTTAGAGCAATTATTACTTCTAGGAACATTTTGCCTAGAGATTCTGCAAATTCTTTGTCAACCTCGCAGTTAAACGCAACAATACCACCAAATGCTGAAATTGGATCACAAGCTAAAGCCTTTGTCCAAGCTTCAAAAGCATTTTTACCAGAAGCGATGCCACAAGGGTTTGCATGTTTGATAATCGCACAAGAGGGTTCTGAGTATTCACAAACCATCTCAAATGCACCATCAGCATCGTTTAGGTTGTTGTATGATAGTTCTTTCCCTTGTAATTGCTTAGCATTTGTAATGCTAATACAATCAGTATCAGTAGAGTATAAGGCTGCTTTCTGATGAGGGTTTTCACCGTACCTTAGCACTTGCTTTAGAGTACTTACTGAGAATAATTTTTCCGGATATTCTTCATCTAACTCTTTGCTGAACCAATTTGCGATATGGCTATCATACTCAGCAGTATGAGCAAACGCTTCTTTAGCAAACTTACGGCGAGTAGCTAGAGTTGTTTGACCATCATTGTCTGCCATTTCCTTTGCAACTATTTCATACTGGTTAGGATTTGTTACGATAGTTGTATGCTTATGATTTTTTGCACATGAACGCACGATTGACGGCCCACCTATATCGATATTTTCGATACAAGTGTTAAAGTCAGCACCTGATTTAAAAGTATTAACAAAAGGGTATAGATTAACTACAACCATATCAATTTGACCAATATTGTTGTCTGTCATTGCTTGTAGATGCTCTGAGTTATCTCTATCTGCTAAGATTCCACCATGAATTAGTGGATGAAGAGTCTTTACACGACCATTCATAATTTCTGGGAATTGGGTATGATCAGATACATCCTTTACATTTATATCTGCTTCTTTAAGGGTTTTTGATGTTCCACCTGTTGAAAGTATTTCGACATTATATTTACTTAATTTTTTGGCAAATTCAACAATACCTGTTTTATCAGATACGGATATTAGAACCCTTTTTATTTTTGACATGATTTTTCCTTGTTAATAGTGTGTTAAAACTTAAAATTAAAATCTTATTATAACAATTTTAATCACAAAATCTTAGTCAAAACGCTTTTGTTTATAGGATATTTTACTAGTAAAATACTCACTAATATATTAGTATATTTAGTATCAGACGTTAATCTTTAGATATTCAATTTAATATGTCAAATATTGTAATCGTTGGTGCACAGTGGGGCGATGAAGGCAAAGGAAAAATAGCCGATACATTAGCTGAAAAGTCAGATTTAGTTGTTCGCTATCAGGGTGGTAATAATGCTGGCCATACTTTAGTAGTAAATGGTCAAAAAACATTTCTTCATTTGATTCCTTCAGGTGTTTTGCATAAGCATACAAAGTGTGTAATAGGTCATGGTGTAGTTGTTGATCCTATAGCTCTAGATACAGAAATTACACGTCTACAAGATACAGGTATTGAGATATCTGCAGATAACCTGTTTGTCTCAGAATCTTGTACAGTTATTACTTCATATCATAAACTTTTAGATGCTGTTAGAGAAAATAGTACTACTGAGAAGATTGGTACAACTGGTAAAGGTATCGGACCTGCTTATGAAGACAAAGTATCACGTAAAGGTATCAAATTTAAGCATTTATTTGATAAGAATGTTCTAAGATCAAGATTAGTACTTTCGTTATCAGAAAAAGAGACGCTATTTAGAGACCTATATAAAGTAGAGTATCCGTCTTTGGAAGAAGAGTTTGAGAGATTGTATACTCTAGGACAAAAGCTTCAGCAATATTCGGCTGATACTTTCTCTATCATCGATCAAGCAGTTTCTGCAGGTAAAAATATTGTATATGAAGGGGCGCAAGGTGTGCTTTTAGATATTGATTATGGTACATATCCATTTGTAACATCTTCAAATACATCCGTAGCTGGAGTGTACTCAGGTGCAACAACAGCAGGGCACAATCTTGATCATGTAATAGGTATCACAAAAGCTTACACTACTAGAGTTGGTGAAGGTCCTTTCCCTACTGAACTATTTGATGATACGGGATTATTTATACAGAAAAAAGGTGGTGAAATTGGTGTAACAACAGGTCGTATTCGTAGATGTGGTTGGCTAGATTTACCATTGCTTAAGTATTCTGCTAAGTGTTCAAATCTAACGTCTATAGCATTGACAAAAGTTGATGTTCTTTCTGATTTAGATACCCTAAAGATATGTATAGGCTATAAGTATGAAGGCAAAGAAATATTCTGTGCTTATCCTGGCATAGATCTATACAAGGTTGAGTCTATATTGGTAGATATGGAGCCGTTCTCTCTTGATGAGGTTGTAACAAAAGAAAATATGCCAACAGCTCTTAAAACATATTTAAGAACTATAGAAAATCATATTGGTATTCCAATATCTTCATTAGCTTATGGTCCATCAAGAGAACAGATTTTATTCTTCGAAGATTATTTCAAAAAGGGTTAATTATGAGTTTTGCTAAAGATAATACAGAAGTATATATAAATGCTCAACAGCTAGAAACTGAGATCACAAAGCTAGCTGATAAAATAAATAAAGATTATGCAGGTCAAGAAATTGTATTGATTTGTGTATTGAAAGGTTCTTTTATGTTTTTTGCAGACCTAACTAGGAAGCTAGAAGTTGATCTTAGAACTCACTTTGTAACAGCTTCATCTTATGGTTCTGGTACTATTAGCTCAGGTAAAGTAATCTCTACAATAGGTTCTTTGAAAAAAGAGTATATTCATGGTAAAAACGTAATTATAATCGAAGATATTGTCGATACTGGTCATACTTACCATAAACTTATGGATGGTATAAATGAATTAGAACCAAAGAGCTTGAAATTTGCGACTTTATTATTTAAACCAGCTAGGTTAGAAAGAGAGGTAAACCTCGACTATATATGCTTTGAAATCGAAGATAAGTTTATAGTTGGCTATGGTTTAGACTATAACGATAGATATCGCCAATTGCCTTATATTGGTATCATGAAAGATACTAAGTAAAATTTTCTTAAAAGATATATTCACGAAATGTAATTATTAGTTATTTTATAACTTTGAAGTACTCAATAGATAGTCTTTAATACTCTGTACTTTATAGAGTATGTTAGTAACTAGATGAAGCGGATGTTTCTGGTTTTTTTATGATGATGACAGCTAGTTACAAGTGTAGTCATAATTATTAGCATAATAGGTATTATTAGTAGCTTTTTCATATGTATTTTCCTTCTTAATTCTTATAATTACATATAATGTATGATCTTTAATTAATATCAATTTGGTAGACCATAAAATGATAATAATTAATTACTTATAAATATACAAGTTATTCAGGAGTAAGAGGATTTTTTTTAAAGAGTTTGAATTTGCTAAGATGGTTATTAAAAATAACTACTGACAAAAGTCTCTCTCAAGAAATCTTCAGCAAACTTCCAAGCTCTTTTGTTTGATTCTTTGCTAAATACAGTACCAAACTCAGGATCATTAGCATTAGGGTTAGTAAAAGCATGATATGTATTACCAAAAGTATGTAGTTGCCAGTCAGCTTTACGCATATTCATCTCTTGTTGAAATCTATTGACTTGTTCTGGTGGTACCATAGGGTCATTATAACCATGTAGCACAAGTATTTTTGTATCTATGTTTTGTTCTTTTATAATATTAGACTCTAGTAAGCCATGGAAACTGATAGCTGCTTTTAATTCAAAGTTCGATCTAGCCATATCTAGAACACATTTACCACCAAAGCAGAAACCTATAGCAGAAACACTTGACTTATCTACGCGAGGCATCTTTCTAACAATATTGTATGTAGACCTAAGTCTAGTCATAAGAGCGTGTTTGTCTTCAAGTAGACTATTCATAAGATTTGTATTTTCTTCTTTAGAACTACCTACCTTACCCTCTCCATAGATATCTATGGCAAAACCTAAATAGCCTTTTTTTGCCATAGCGATTGCTTTTTCACAAGCAAAATTATCTCTACCTGCCCATGTTGGAGCTACTAAAACTGCTGGTAAATGAGCCCCTCTGTCAGGATATGCACAAAAGCCTTTTAATAAAACACCATCACCACAGTATTCAATTTCTTTGGTTATTATCATTTTTTAATTAAGTATACTAAAATTAGCATAATTATAATCGTAAATAATGTTTCGGTATAGTGACAACTTGCTAGATTAGCAAAAATTAATAGAATTTATTTTTTATGATACATATTAGATATAAAATACAGATAATAGTAGTGATAAAAAAGCTAATAGGAACATCGATATAATAGGCAGCTACAATCCCTGACCAAACAGTCAAGATGGATATAACTGTACTTAGAAATATAGGTTTATAAAAGCCATCTGTCCATTGCGTAGCAATCGCGGCCGGACCTATAAGTAGTGAGAACACTAATAGTATACCAACAACCTGACAAGCCATAGATACAGTAATCGCAATACAGATGAAAAGTAAGATAGACAGCAGTTTATTGGGAATCTTTTTTGATTCAGCAAATATTGGGTCAATTGAGGATATAAATAATGGTCTAGCAATCACAGCTAAAAGAGCTATGGTAAATATAGCGAGAATAAGTAGTATATATATCTGCTCTAATGTCACAGTGAGGATATCACCAACAAGGATGGACATCACTGAGCCTGAATAGCCACTTTGATATAAAAATAGGAAGTAAGTACCAAGACCCAAAAAGAAAGTCAAAACAATACCTATTGCGATATCATTTTTTTTGATTTTGTCACCAAAAGCACCCATAAGTAGGCCTGCGACTAGATTTATGACAAGCTGTCCAGTCATGGCAGATAAATTTAGTAGAACTGCTCCAGAAGCTCCGGTAAGACTAATATGTCCTAGAGCGTGGGATGCAAATGATAATCTTCTGATAATTACAAAAAAGCTAATAATACCACATATAAGAGCAATTATGGTTCCTGCTATAAAAGCATAGAGCATGAAAGTATAATTAAACACAGATATCCTCCCGTAGACATGGCATCTCATTACAATAGTGACATTGACCGTCCTTAAAGTGAATAAAAGCATCTAGTTGTGAGCTAATCTCTTTCATATCATGAGAGATTAGTAGTAATGTAATCATTTCTTTTTTATGAATTGCTTTTAAGCATGCCAAGAATCTTTGCTTTGCATCTGGATCAAGATCAGATAATGGTTCATCTAAAAGTAGTACTTTAGGGTTATTTATGAGAGCTTGAACTAGATATATACGCTTTTTTTGACCTCCTGAGAGATTCTTAAAAGGTTTGTGTATATACTCTTGTGTTTGAGTTAGTGTTATAAGATATTCTAATTTATCTTTGAAGCTTTTATCAAATAAGGGTAATCCCCATGAATTTGGCTTATAGCTATATTTTACTAGAGTATAGCCAGATGTTTTTTCTTCAAAATTAATCTCTCGTTCTTGTGGTATATAGCTAATATTATTAATATCAACTTTTGCATTGTTAATAGTGATAGAACCAGATATGCTTGGTATCTTGCCTAAAAGTGTTTTGAAAAAAGTTGATTTACCAACACCATTTTTACCTACTATACCTACCCAAGCATTAGTCGGAATCTCAAGGTTAAGAGGTTGTGTAATTGGCTTATTATAACCAATTGTTAGGTTAGAACATTTGATCATTTTATTGGATCGTTTTATCTAGTGCTTCAGCCGTTTTTTGTAATGATTTTACCATCCATGTGATAGCATCTTCATTTGTAGGCATTGTTTCTGTAATACCGACTACAGGTATATCGTTTTCTTTTGCTAGTTCTAACATTTTATTGGTGACATTATCAGTAACTTGCTTATTATAGAAAAGAACTTTGACTTCTTTATCCTTGAATAATTTTTGGTAGTCAATCATCATTTTAGGGCTAGGTTCAGACTCATTCATGATGACCCACTGGAATGCTAGACCTTTCATATCTAAACCTAAAGCACTTGCCATATAACCAAATAATGGCTCAGTAGCAGTGACTGGAGTGCCTGTATTAGCCTGCTTAATCTGCTTGACAAGGTCGTAGACTTGTTGATATTTATGCTCGAAATTAACATAGTTTTTTTCAAATAAATTATTATCAATCGAATCTTCTGTAGATAATACTTCTTTCAGTTTCTTAGCTAAAGCAGGGAATGTATCTGGATCATACCAAAGATGTGGATTAATGCCAAATTTTGGAGTTTCCGGATAGTCTATAAGATCTAGTACCTTAATGATTGTAGCGTGTTTGTTACTCTTAAGAATAGGTATAATCCATGAGTCATAATCGGCACCGTTGTAAATAATTACGTCAGCTTCAGCCAGAAGCTTGGCATTTTTAACAGATGATATAAAAGTATGCGGGTCTCCATCGGCATTATTTATGACATTTGTTACTTTAACATTACTACCACCTATAAGCTGAGCTATACTTCCATACTGGTTTTCAGCGGCAACGACAGTTATATCATGAGATCCCTTCACTGTTTGTGGTTTAGGGGTATCTTTTGTCAAAAAGTTGGCAGCTACAAAAGCTATAATGACTATCGCTGCAGCTACAGCAATTATTAATTTTTTCATATCTTAATATAGGTTCAAAATTTTATAACAAATAATAGATTAAAAAAAAGTTAGAGTAAAGCAGTATATATTTTAGTTATTTGAATCTTTGATGAATAAAGCTATTATAAAAGAAAGAATCATTAATATAGGAATAATTATTAATGTACTTTGGAAAGCATACAGCGTCTCATGTGACTGTTTAAGATGAGTTATTAATGCTCCAGTAGTAGGCTGCAGTATTCCACCACTTAGCGGTAAGAACATATTTACTACTGCTAATCCAGTTGCTATCTGTGTCGCAGAGACAGTATTTCTCAAAGCAGAGTAATTAAGAACATGAACAGCTTGTACAGCACCAAAGAGGATGCATAAGATCATAGCCACAGGGAAACTCGTATTGAAAAATAATAAGTATGTAACAATAAAAAATCCAAAAACAGGTGTAATTAATAAGAATTTTTTCTCACCATCAAATACAGAAGCAATAACTCCCCATATTGGACTAGATATAGCTACACCAATAAAAATTAGTGAAGTACAATAACCAGCGTTGGCCTGAGAGAAACCAGTCAGCTGTAGGTATTTTATTCCCCATAAATCAGCAAAAAGAACAGTAGTTCCATAGATGGTAAAGCAATAAAAACCATTAAACCAAATTTGTTTATTTTTGAATACGGTAATAATATCTTTTAGATTACTTGTCTTTTGCTCGTTTTGTTTGTTTCGCTTAGAATAGTCAGGGTGTACACGTATTATAAATATACTGACAAGTAATAAAATTACAGAAATTATGAATATTAAAGCCATAATTTTTGAAATGCTTAAATGTCTAGCCAAGAACACTAAAGGAGCAGCTGAAAGAGTAGCTCCAACGTATAGTACAAATTGAGTTAAGCCTGTAAATGTAGGGAATAATCGGTTTGGTAACCAGATAGCAATCGCTTTTATAGCACACAAAATAGCAAATCCACCACCGAAACCTGCTAGTATTCTATAAGCTAAAAGCATTGATTCGTTATGAGCTATAGTGGCGATTAACATCGCTACTAAAAATATTGCAGAACTTACTATCATGACTCGTTTAATCCCGAATTTATCTACAAGAATACCTGCTGGGATTTGTGAAATTATATAACTCCAGTAGAAAGAGGAGCTAAACATTGCAGTTGCTGCAAGAGTAAGGTTATATGGCTCTTCTGTAAAGCCATCAAGCAGAGCTCCTGTCGATGATCTTACGAAATATTCAAGGGCATAAAAAAACGCACACGCGAACCATATACTTAATCCTAAAGCGGTAACTTTTTTCTTATACATTTTATTAGATTCCTCTTTATCAAAAAATTGCTTAGTGATGACAGACTAGGACTAAGCATTATAAGAATGACAAAAACATATAGTAAACGATAACTATTGTGAAAGCAAATTTTACTTATTTTTAATATTGATTTTTAGTTTTTTGCAGGAACAATTCTAGTATTGTTGCCAGACATATATATAGTCACTTCATCGCCAATATTTAAGCCATGTTTATCTTCTTGTAATATGACAAGTGTTTCACCATTGCTCAACTGTATTGTAAATTGATATCCTTTTGAAGATGTTATGGCATCTTCTGTAGCACCACCTGCAATACCACCAACTACAGCGCCATCAATAGAACCAGCAATACTAGTAAGCATATTACCACTACCTGCTAGAGCTCCACCAAGACCACCTACACGAGCACCTACATTGTCAGAACCTTTGATATGAACTTGCTGAATATCTATGATTTTACCTTGTTTGACTTGAGATACTTGACCTATAGAGCTAGCCGAATAGCTTGGCTCTGATGTACTACAACCACTCAATATCAAGAGTGATAAAAATATTAAAGTATAAAAAATATTTTTCATATAATATTCTCCTAACAACAAAGTTTATTTGCAATATCAGCTACTCTTTTACCTAGTGTTTTACATATTTTTATTTCATCGTCAGACATGGTTTTGTTTGGTGAAAATGTATTTAGGTGAGATGCTCCATATGGAGTGCCACCTGTACGAGTATGTTCTAATGCTTGCTCGCTATATGGTACACCAACAATTAAACAACCATGATGTATAAAAGGGATCATCATTGATAGTAGTGTACTTTCATGGCCAGAGTGCATTCCTGAAGCCGCGGTAAAAAAGCCAACAGGTTTGCCGATTAGACTGCCTTTGAACCATATATCACTATGAATTTCTAAAAAGTATTTCAAAGGTGATGCCATATTGCCAAAGTATGCGGGACTTCCAACTATCAAACCATCACAATTGGCAAGATCTTCTTTTGTAGCATATAGATCGCCATTATCTGGAATTTTAGAGTCAATTTGCTCAGTTTTTGCTGAGATGTTTGGTACCGTACGGACTATAGCTGTAGCACCTGTAGCTTCTACACCTAGGGCTATAGTATAAGCCATTTTCTTTGTACTTCCACCTTGGCTGTAGTATAGTATTAGTATGTTTTTCATTGTTGTTTTTCTATGTTTGATATCAAATTATACAAAAAATATTTGTCAATATTTAAAAACTATTGGATCTGGGTCTTCAAAGAATATCTTCGTAAAGATTGTCCAACAGTAGCTGCGGCTATAACTCTTACGAGTTTGTTTGCTATCGTACCAGCTTTTTTCATTATAATAAATATTTTGAATGCTTTTAACGCATTTAGTTCTCTTTCTAAAAATTTACAGAATTTTCTTTTTCAGAATATGCTTCCCGAGACTGCAGCGACAGTTCAGCAGTACATCACAAGTATTTCTGATAAAATGACCTATTTGCCAATTACATCAGTTATAGTTTTATTGGTTGTTATTTTTCTAATGATCAAAAGGTTGGAAATTACTTTAAATAAAGTTTTTTATGTTAATAAACAACGACCGCTGGTTCAGAGTTTATTGGTTTATTGGGCTTTGATGACAATGGGGCCTATACTTATGGGTTTTGTATTTATTTCTAGTACATATCTTATTTCTATGGCTTGGTTTGTAAAAGATATTGGTATTGAGCAATATCTTTTAAACGGATTATCTTTAATTTTTTTAATAGCAGGATTTTTTGTTTTTTATAAAATATTACCTAATACAAGGATTAATTCAAAAACGGCATTAATAGTAGCATTTTTGGTAGCTATAGTTTTTTCTATTGCGAAGAAGATTTTTGCACTATATATGTTTTATGTACCTACTTATTCAGTGATTTATGGTTCATTATCTTTGATACCTATCTTTATACTATGGGTTTTTGTTGCTTGGCAGATTACACTTCTAGGAGCTGTAATGATCAAAGCTATACAATATATGGAAGTGACACTAGACTTTAAGAAAGAAGTAAAAAGAGATGATTTAAGTATTAGTGTGTGCATGCTTAAAGAATTGCATATAGCTCAAAGAGAGCTAAGAAATGGAATTAGTATTGATCAGATGTATCAAAAAATGGCTGTTGCTAATTATGATAAGGTTAAGAAAATTTTATATGATTTAGAAATGGTAAATATTATTAGGATAACAGCTCAAGATGTTTGTTATTTAAACTGTGATGTTTTTAGTATCAACTTGTATGAGATATATTTGGCATGTAATCCAACAATTAATTTCAAAACAAGCTCTATAAGAAAAATTAATGTAATAAAGTCTGACTTATACAAAGATCTTGATATAAAATTATACGAGTGTTTTTAGGCGTATAAGGATTTATGTAATGATATTTGAGACTCTTGATTATTCTGCATCGATTATAAATGTATTGTATACGATATATTTGGCAAGGCTTAAAGTGTGGTCTTGGTCTTTAGGTATAGTAGGTGCGATACTTTTGTTATTTTTGTTTACAATGAGGGGTACATATTCACTGGTATTGCTCCAATTTGTTTATGTAATATTCTTCAGCTATGGTTGGTATAAGTGGTATACACAAGGTATAGATGGTGAACATAAGACTGTTAAGTGGATGAAGAGAGTTGACTATTTTCGTTATATTGTCTATCTAATAATATTATGCATTTTTAGTATTGTATTTAACTATATCACTGGCTCTGCAGACATTATATCTACAGGAATGCTTACTGGTATTACATTTACAGCAATTATCATGACTATAGAGAAGTTTATGGAAAATTGGATTGTATGGATGATTTCCGATTTATACTTTGTTGTAGTTATGTATCAACAAGAATTATATGGTCAAGTGCTACAGAACTTCATATTCTTTATTACAGCTGTGTATGGTTTTTATTACTGGTATAAAAATACAAAAACTGTAGAAGTTATATAATGATCGTTAAGGTTGCTCTAGCAGTACCTCCAAGTTACTTGCTTGATTACTTTATTAAAGATACTAATGCCGGGCTATTTAGCAGAGTTTTGGTACAGGTGGGTAAGCGTCAACTTATAGGCTTTATTGTGGCTAAAGATATAAAGATTGACTATGAGCTTACAAGAGTAAGACCTATTATAAAGATTATAGATCAACCTATTAGCGATGCTGTACAAAGACTTATTTTGTGGTTATCACAATATTATTGTTGTAATTTATATAATGCTATACGTTTGGCTTTACCAAATGATTTTTTGAAAATTGAGAAAGTTTCTCCTCAGAAAGATACCTATGTATACTTGGATCAAATAGAATTACAGCAACATAAGCTGACTTCAAAACAGCAAGATGTTCTAAAAATTTTTGCTAATAATGAAGCGCTTCGTTTTGAGGATCTAAAAGAATTAACTTCTAGCTATGTTATTAATAAATTGCTTGATAAAAACATCCTTAAAAAAACTTATAAGTTAAGACAGTCCAATAATGCTATAGAATCAGATTTAGCCAAGCTGCTTAATTCAGAGCAGCAATACGCTTTTGAGCAAATTACATCACAATCGGGTTTTAAGGTGTCTTTACTTTATGGAGTAACTGGAAGTGGCAAAACGGAGGTTTATTTGCATGCCATTCAGATATTTCTAACAAAGTCTCAACAGGTTCTTGTCTTAGTGCCAGAAATAAATCTCACACCACAGACAATCAAAAGATTTGAAAAAAGGTTTGTAGATAAAAGTGTTGTTGCTTTGCATTCTAAGTTAAGTGATAAAGCTAGACTGACTAACTGGTTAAAGATAAAAAAAGGCGAAGCTGATATTGTAATTGCTACTCGAAGTGGAGTTTTGGCTGATTTTAAGAATCTTGGAATTATCATTGTTGATGAAGAGCATGATAGTTCATACAAACAAAAAACAACAACTATTCGCTATAATGCTCGTGATGTTGCTATATTTCGAGCTAGTCAGCTTGATATACCAGTAGTTTTGGGTAGTGCTACACCATCTATTCAAAGTTACTATAATTATGTGATTGGTAAGTATAGCCTGCTCAAGCTTAATAATAGGGCGCTAAACTCACACCAGAATACGATTGAATTATTAGATCTAAAATTAAGTATTGTCGATAATGGTATTAGTAATACTCTTTTTTCATTGATTGAGCAGAATATTAACTGTCATCAGCAATCATTAATATTTATCAATAAATTAGGTTTTGCTAAGGCTTTGGTCTGTAAAAGCTGCGGCGAGGCTGTAGAGTGTAAGAGATGTGATAAGCCATATACATTACATATACATCCATATCAGTACTTAGAATGCCATTTTTGTGGTTCTCGTAAGCAGATAGTTACAGCTTGTCCAAATTGTTATACTGAAGAACTGTTTGCTTATGGTAGTGGTACTGAGAAAGTTCAATCAAGAATAGAAGCCAGATTTCCATATAATAATATAGTGCGCTTTGATAGATCAAATATCAAAACTATGAATGACCTATATAGCATCAATCAGATGATAAATGATAAGCAAGTTGATGTTATAGTTGGTACTCAGATGATAGCAAAAGGGCATCATTTCGAGAATATTACCTTAGCAGGGTTAATTAATATTGATGCTGGTTTATATAGTACTGATTTCCATGCAATAGAGCGAACAGCGCAAATGATAGTTCAAGTCTCTGGAAGAGCTGGGAGGGCGGATAAACCTGGAAGGATAATACTTCAGACATATCAGCCTGATAATAAACTTTTACAGTTATCAGTAAACAGTGACTACCTTGACTTTTTAGACTATCTTCTTGAGCAAAGAAAGTACGCGAGCTATCCACCATATACCTATCAAGCACAAATCATAGCTGAATCAAAAAATGAGAATAAAGTATTAAATATTTTAGAGCAAATATATTTGAGCTTGGAAGATAGCTCTTCTGTACAAGTATCTAAACCTTTACCAGCGCTTCATCTGAAAAAAAATAATGTATATCGCTATAGTATACTTTTAACTTCAAACTCTCGTAGTCAGATAAATTCAATAATTAAATGGGTTGTTAATACTCAGATAATGTCTAATTTAAAGAACTCAGTTAAGATGTATTTTGATATTGATCCAATAGAGTTAGGTTGATTTAGCAGACTATTATTTTTCTGAATTTAAATATTGGTGAAGAATTTTAGGGTTGTCTTTTATCCAGTCATTAAATTTATTCGCGAGGCTTTTTCCTACTGGTGTATTATTAAACATAAAAGCCTTATATGAAATATTATCATCAACTTTAATAGGTACTTGGCAAATATTTGGATTTATAGAGTGCTGATACGCAATTTCGGGCGAATCGGTAAACATTATATCTGGATATATACCATCTATGCCATCGGTGATAGATTTAACCGCAAGCTTATTATCAGCGATAATTAATAATTGAGCATTTTTGATTTTCTGTAAAGCAAAGTTCCCATTTGTTCCACCTCTATTTTCGATGATTAGAGTGTTTGGATTATCTATATCTGCAAAGCTCTTAAATTTAGATAAGTTTTTGCAGTTAGTCATTGTAGCCTTACTAAAAGAGCCTAGTGGAGTTGAGAATATGAATTTTGCTTGACGAGTAGGAGTTATTGTCATACCTCTTACAAAGACATCAAATTTACTATCTTTTAGATCACCTTCTGTAGTTGCCCAAGTCGTTTTAATAAATTTAATATCTTCATTATTTGCTTTAGCAAAAGTTTTTATGAGATCAATATCCTTCCCAGAGAATTTATTATCGTTTTTATCATAAATTGAAAAAGGAGCATAATCTCCAGTTGTTCCAACAATAATATCTGCATAACAATTAGATGTTATAACAAAAAATAAAGCGATAGTTAGATATATTATTTTTTTCATTTTTTCAAACAAATAAAATTTGAATGAAAAAATTTTATATCAAAGAGAAGAAATAAAATAAAAGAAAATAGCAGATAGAAAATTAGTCTTCTTTTTTGTCGATTCTGCTAGCTACGAAACAACCAGCGCCAACAGCTACAAATGCAGATGTAATCCATAATAAATAAAACATACTAGTCTCCTCTTAGTATAACTCGTGAGAGTTTGCTTTAACTTCTTCAGCAGATAATCTACGACCATTTGCCCACATTTTCTTATACACAAAGAATGTATAAGAGAAGATGATTGGAAGTATAATAACAGCTGCACATAATATACCTATTAGAGAAGTTTGGCTACTACTCGCGTTAAATACAGTTAAGCTATATTGGAAGTTACCTACATTAGACACCATAATGAAAGGGAATAATGCAAAGCCAACTGTTAATACAGCGCCTAGTAGAGAAGCCATACTAGCTATGAAGGCAGCACCATCTTTATCTTTGTTGTTAAACTTGATAACAAGTAATGCACCAACAAAAGCTAGGATAGGAGCAAACCACATCCAAATAGTTTTAGCTTGTGTGAAGTTATAATACCAAGAATGGTCATTAGTAATAACTCTAGCGCTAAACGGATGTTGTAATGCTTCTGATGCGTATGTACAGCTTGCACCGGTAGAGTACTGATATCCTGGTATTAGAACAATCCAAATAGCTGCAACTACAAATAAAACTAAGTAGATAGTCGCTGTAACATTTGTGATTTTTCTAAATCTATCTCTTAGGACACCATCAGTTCTAAGCTTAGCATAAGCTGAACCATGCATTAGTGACATATTCAGAGCAAATATACCAAATAATAGTGCAAATGGAGTCAATAAGTGTATTAAAGTAACCCACATAGACTGATATTGACTATCAGTAACTGTGCCGTATATTAATCTTGCAGTATCATCATATGAGATTGGGAAACCTAAGTATAAGTTACCAACAGCTACACCCATAACAACTATAGGGATAACACTTCCTAATAAAAGTATCCAGTCCCAGAAGTTTTTCCATGTAGGATTGTCTATCTTCTTTCTGTACTCAAAAGCAGGAGGTCTTAAGAAAAGTCCCCATAGCACTAGTAAGATAGCAATATATAAACCTGAGAAGCTTGTAGCATAAACTTGCGGCCAAATAGCAAATATAGCACCACCAGCTGTAATAAACCAAACTTGGCTACCATCCCAAGTAGGGCCAACTGTATTTATGATAGCTCTTTTTTCGTAGTCATCTTTACCAACAAATTTGGCAAGAATACCTACACCAAAGTCAAAACCAACAGTAGCAGCTACTAAGAATATTAGAACTCCTACAACTAGCCAAGAGATAATTTGTAAAACATCTAATAACATTTATCTCTCCTTATTTATCATTTTTGTTTTGTTCAAAATGGTATTTACCAGTGCCTAACGAGCTAGGACCTAGTCTTGCATACTTGAACATTAAGAAAACTAATACAGCAAATAAGCTTAAGTCTATTAGACAGAAGATTGCCATAGAAGTACCAACATCTGCTGCAGTAAGAGCTGAAGAACTTATACTAGTAGGAAGTTCTCCATATACTGTCCAAGGCTGACGACCATGCTCTGTTACGAACCAACCAGCTGAACAAGCAATAAATGGTAATGGAATTGACCATAACATTACTTTTAGTACGAATCTGTTGAATTTAGTACCACCTAATGAGTTTTTAGCAAGTAGTATTAACCCAACAAACATTAGAGCAAATAATAGTAAACCAATAGCAACCATTATTCTAAATGCCCAGAATATGCTAACAACTTCAGGAACCATATTAGTAGCTGCTGCTTTTACTAATTCAGGATCGTTAGCAACTTTTGCTATAGTTTCAGAGTCAGCTTTACCATATTTTTCTTGAGCTACTTGTACAAGTAACTTACCGAAGCCCATGTATCTTTGATATTCAGGGTTGTTATAGTTAGCATAACTACCATCTGGAGTATCGCCTTCGTGACCAGTTTCTCTCCATTTTAGAAGATCTGCATACGCTAAACCACCATTTCTAATCATAACTATCGCAGCAGGTACTTTTTCGTACTTAGCAGGGTTAGCAGCAGCTACTTCTGGAGATACATCAGCAGTTTCACCTGTTACGATATCTCTATAGTATGCAAGATTAGGATCTCTAGTGCCATTAGTATCTGCTTTTCCATAAAGGATAGCTTTGATACCAGGGACTTCTACATCTGTAGAGTGAGTAGCGATTAGACCAAGTACAGCTGGGATCTCTACAGCATAATGGTTTTCTTGATCAGCATTGCTCGGGATAGCTACAGCATTGAAAGCAGCAGGAGCTTTAGAAGTATCCCATTCAGCTTCTATTGAAGCCATTTTTAATGGTTGTACTTTAAATGCATCTACACCGTTTGCATCACCAAAGAACATTGCCATAGTACAAGCAACGATACCAAAACCTAGGCCAACACTTAAGGATCTTTTAGCGAATCCATTATCACGATTTTTTAGTAGATAGAAAGCACTGATACTGATTACAAAAGTCGCACCAGTTGTATATCCAGCTGTTATCACGTGACCAAAGTTTGTTTGAGCTGTTTCATTTAGGAATACTTGAAGTAAGCTTACAGTTTCCATTCTCATTGTAGAGGCAACGAACTCAGAACCTACCGGGTGCTGCATATAACCGTTAGCAACTAAGATTAGTAGAGCAGAGAAGCTTGAACCTATTGCTAAACAGAATGTAGACAGTAAGTGTTGTTTCTTTGATAATTTATCCCAACCGAAGAAGAATAAACCAGCAAAAGTTGACTCAAGCATAAATGCTGCTAAGCCCTCAATAGCTAGAGGCGTACCAAAAATATCACCTACTGATTGAGAGTAGTATGACCAGTTAGTACCGAATTCAAACTCCATAGTTAGACCAGTAATAATCCCCAGAGCGAAGTTTATACCGAGTAATTTACCCCAAAACTTCACCATATCTTTATATACCTGCTTACCTGTTCTTACGTACATTACTTCCATTGTGAATAAAATCCACGTTAGACCTAATGTTAGAGGAACAAATAAGAAGTGAAATGATGCTGTTAAACCAAACTGCAATCTTGCTAAGTCAACAGACATGAGCGTTGGTAACATGTTGCTTCTCCTTATAGTTCTAGTATTTTAGTGTTGTTTCCTTTTTGTAAAAGAAGAGGAAAGAAAAAATCTTATAACTTAACGATTCAGAGGTCTTTTCTTACCTTTAATTACACAGTTTAAATTGTAACATACTAATAGTCTAAATCAAAAAATAAATTCGTGTCAAAATATTGAAAATAAAGGCTTTGAGTATACTAAAATAGTATAGTATTTATTTAAAATTTAAGATGTGAAATGATCAAAATTAATGTGGACATTAGCTTTCAGAGTAGTTTTTATGAGAAATAAATAGTTTGAGTTGTAATGTGATTAAGTCTGATATTAAAAATTCTTATTTGCAATATTAGAAATTTAAATAAGCAAAAAAGTTAATGTAGAGCTATAGATCAATTTTTAGACTTTTGCTAGCGCTTTGAGCTTTTTCATGGTTTCTGGAAGTTTTCTGATAGCAATCCATTGCTTAGCTGATTCAGTATCCTTGTATGCTGGGTATCCCATATGACTCTCGCCAGCAGGTACATCCCACATCACGCCAGCCTTGCCACCAATTCGAGCTCCGCTACCTATTTTGGTATGATCTTTGATACCAGCAGCCTGCTATTACCACACCATCCCCTATTGTCACAGAACCACTGATACCTGCTTGTCCACATATCATGTAGCCCTTACCTATAATGACATTGTGACCTATCTGAACTAGGTTGTCGATTTTCGTATAATCACCAATTATTGTTGAGCCGTATTTAGCATTGTCAATACATGTGTTTGAACCAATATCTACAAAACCACTAATTACAACATTACCTATATGAGGGATTCTAACTATGCTTCTACCATCTTCTGAAGGTCTGTAGCCAAAGCCATCTGTGCCTATAGAACAGTTAGAATATAGTCTACAATAATGTCCTATAATAGCCCTGTCTCGAATTGTAACACTTGGCCATATAATACAATTAGTACCAATCTTTGTATCGTCATAAATACATACATTAGCGTAGATTATGGTGTTATCTCGAATCTCAACATTCTTACCAATATATGCTCCCGGACCGATTGAGACATTTTTGCCGATTTTTGCTGTTGAGTCTATGACAGCCCTTTCGTGAAAGCCATTCTGTTCTAGAGATGGTACAGAAAAAAGTTCTAATACTTTAGCCATAGCTAAATCAGCATTATTTACCACTAACAACGGTTTATTATTAATTTGTGCTAACTCACTGCTAATCTTATCACTGACTATAGCAGCAGCTTTTGAGTTTTTCCAGAGTTTTTATGTGCTCATTTTGATCGATAAGAGTTAGGTCATTTTCTTTTGCAGATTCTGCATAGTTAAGACCTGAAATAGTAATTTCATTAGACGGTTCATTAATTATTTTTACTTTTAAAATATCTGAAATTTGTTTTAGAGAGTGTTGCAACATCTTCACCTAATTAATATTTATGTGCCACAAAGATAGCATATTTAAGTGTATTTTGATATTAACTAAAGCTGCATCAATCACCAACACCAAAATCAGTGTTGCTAGCAAGTATTTCAAATTGAGGGTCATTAAATATATGATTGTATTCTTCTAAAAACCATTTTTTAAGCTCTTCATCTGCTTTTATTGATGTTGTATTATTTACGTATAGATTCAAAGTTGTATGATCAAAGTATTTTTTAGCTATCTCAATGTCTTTTTTTATCATTTCTTTTGTCTGTCCTATGACTCCAATTAAAAGACAAACAGAGTCAAACAGCTCACTTAATTGTTTTGGAGAGCTATGAAAAAATCCTTTGTTTAAAACTTTTTCTCTAAATTCATTATCAAAACTTTCTAAACCTGTTTTCATAAAAATATCAGTTTCAAAAAAATCTTTGATTCTATGTAGGTGATCTTTGTACATCCAATGCGCTTCAACAAATAATAATTTGATATCTTTCTCTTTGATTATCTCTTTGATACGATTTTTGGTTGCTTGAGGAAGCTCAAAGATATTACCCGAGTTTATTATTTCCAGAATACCAAATTCTCCAGTGATATTATTTAAAACATCAAAGTTAGTAGAGTTGATTTCATCAATATTTTTTGAGTTATCTAGTATATAGTCGCAAAATGTACACTTTCCATAAGCACAAGGACGACTTTTTAGTAATACAATTTCTCTTTTGTAGCGATGAACATCTGTAATTTTACTGTAACGATTCATTATTTAATGTACTCCTGTGCTTGGATCAGAGCTAACTCATCAGTATTCAGTTCATGTGTAACTCTGAAAATGCCATCTAAGCATTTAGTAACCGAATTTAGTGCTTCATCTAGTGTTTTACCTTTCAAAATATAACTTAAAAACATTGCTGCGGTAATGTCTCCGGAGCCACTAACCTTAGGCTGAACTTTATATTTGGCAGATTCGATATACGAGAAGTTATTATTTTGATATATCGCTATTCCAGTTTTAGTTTTATCAAATGAGACGCTAGTAACAATTATTATCTGTTTATTATTTTTTGTTTTTGTGATTAGCTCTTGGCATGCTTTAGCTATATCACTATAGCTACTTATTTTTGTATCACTAAGTACACTTAGCTCAAATAGGTTTGGCGTGATTATATCAGCCAGTGGTAATAGGTGTTTTAAGAAGATTTTAGGATGATCACTTGATGCAAAAATATGTCCTGTTTCATCTTCATCGTACTTGTCGCCAAATACAGGATCGCAACAGTATATGCTAAATTTATTTTTTTCTTTAAGTAAAGAAACTGTGTTTGCAATAACCTTAGCAATATCAACATTGCCAATATAACCAGATAATATAGCATCTTGTTTTTCTAAGGAACCATTGGTAATCATTCCATCAATAACATTGTGGATATCTTCAGCACTAAAAAAAGACCCTTTAAAAAAATCATATTGAGTGTGATTCGAAAGTTGGACTGTATATATTGGAGAAACTTCTATACCAAGTCGCTGCATTGGGAATACAGCGGCTTTATTGCCCGCATAACCATATGCGACATGAGACTGTATAGACAATACTTTGGGGATACTTGCATTCATATTATAATCCTGAATTACTTCTGATATCTGCTAATAAGTTGACTGATGCTTCCTGATCTCCAAATTTTCCCATTTTGATAAATAGGTTTACAGAACTGTCCTTGCCTTTGAGTAGTCTAATATTAAAATTATCTATTCCTGTTTTATTGAAGAAGCCTTTGTCTACGATATATGTACCTGTAATGCTAGCAGAATCATTGCTTATATTACTAGTCTTTACCTTATCACTGTTATTATTTAGAGCTAGAAGAGTTGCATTATAGACACTCTGTAGGCTTGTGTTATTGATTTCGGCACTAAGAGTACCATTGACAAGGCTCACAATAGAGTCTCTAGTTGCATTTAGATCGTTAGATAAATCAGTGTTGTTAGAGCAACTAGTAAGAGCTAGGCTTACTAGTATAAAAATCCGTAATTTAAGAGTTTTCATGAGGATTATACTAATCTATAGGGTAATAGCTTAAATTTTATAGTAGTATTTAGTCTTTGTAAATTAGCTATATCGAGCCTATGCTCTTGAAAAATTAATAACAACCCCTATACTCTACAAAAGAAGATAAGAGGTTTTGGAGACGCTGTGTCTGTATATAATCAGTTTGAAGAATTATTGGAGTTTTTAAACAATTGTGTTGTTGGTCAAGAAAATTTAAATAAACGTTTGTTGATAGCATTATTAGCTGGGGGGCATTTGCTTGTAGAAGGTGCACCAGGACTTGCAAAGACAACGGCTATTAAAACACTATCAGAAAGTATAGATTGCTCTTATCATAGAGTACAATTCACACCGGATCTTTTACCGGCAGATTTGACAGGTACAGATATATATATACCTCAACAACAGAGCTTTGAGTTTCAGTCAGGGCCATTGTTTCATAACTTGTTACTTGCTGATGAGATAAATAGAGCCCCTGCAAAGGTTCAGTCAGCATTGCTTGAGGCTATGGGAGAGAAGCAGATTACAGTTGGTAAGAAGACTTATCCTTTGTCTAATCTTTTTATGGTGATGGCTACGCAAAACCCAATTGAGCAAGAAGGTACTTATCCACTTCCAGAAGCACAATTAGACAGATTTATGCTTTTTGTGAAGATTGAGTATCCGGATCCAAAAACTGAAGCAAAGATTCTAGCTATAAGTAGAGGTGAAGCGCTAGGGCATAAGTTGCGCTACCCAAATATTTCTCAAGAAGCAATTTTTGCAGCACAAAAGGGAGTATTGAATGTTCAGATGTCAGCAGCTCTTGAACAATATATTATCGAGTTAATTCTTGCTACTAGAGATCTATCAAAATATAGTCCAAGTATCAAAAAATGGATTGCCTTTGGCGCTAGTCCTAGAGGAACGATAGCGTTAGATAGGGCAGCTCGAGCACATGCTTGGTTATCTGGCAATGACTATGTATCTCCTGGAGATGTCCATGCAGTTATATATGAAGTCCTACGTCACAGAATATTATTAACATTTGAAGCAGATGTTGATGGTATTAAAAGTGATGATGTGATTACTGAATTGCTAAAGGCTGTGCCAATCCCTTAGAGTATCTTCAATGAAAAGTTATAAAGGTGTTAAGGCTGATATTCAAGAGCTTTTGAATCATCGCTATCAGGCAAAGTCACTAAAATTATTTGCTAATCAGAAAGTTAATACGACTAATGCTGGTACGAATATCTCTAATGCTAAAGGTCGTGGTATGGACTTTGATGAGGTAAGACATTATCAAGCTGGCGATGATATTAGATTGATGCACTGGTCACTTACAGCAAGACTTGGTAAGCCATATACTAAAGTTTATCATGAAGAGCGTGAACGTAGTCTGTATTTTATTGTTGATCAGAATAGTACAATGAATTTTGGTACAAGGGAATGCTTTAAGTGTGTTAAGGCTGCCAATACACTAGCATTGTTGGGGTTTGGAGCATTAGAGGCGTATGATAAGGTTGGTGGTATCATTTTTGATGATCAAGGTTATAATTTCTATCCTGCAAAACAAGATAAATCAGCGCTGATCAAAATGTTTAATTTTATAACGATGGATCACAAAGATTATCAGCTTAAATCTCAAAAGAAACTAGCGGATGTTATAAAGTTTCTGTATGCGAAAGTTCGTAGTAATAGTGTGATAATTATTATTAGTGACTATAGTGGTTTTGATGAGCAAGCAAAACAGTATCTTAAATTATTGAGAGCTAAAAATGAGGTTATAAATATCTTTAGTTATGATCCTATAGAAAAGGAGTTACCTGCTTTAGATACATATTATTTTAGTGATGGTGAGCATCGTATCGTATTAGATGCTGCAAGTAAGAAACAAAGAAGTGTTTATAAAAGCCTTTATCACGAAAGATATACTACGATAAAAGATTTTTCACGTAAGAATAAGACAGGGTTTATTGAGATAGCAACGAATGATGATTTGGTTAAAGCAATAAACTATGGGATAGCTAATTATGCAAACTAATGATCTTTTGGCTCAATTAAAAGATATTTATTTGCCAGCGAAGGTCTCTCAATGGTGGCCTTTGGCTTATGGGAGGTGGTTGCTTTTAGGTTTGATTGTACTAGCTTTTATTATCTTCTTGATTATTCTACACTTCAGAAAAAAGAGAAATAGTTACAAGGATTCTATTGTTAATGATTTTAGAATGGCAATAGAAGAGACTCAACAAAATAACCCGAAAGAGGTTTTGCAGAATATTTCTGTATATCTAAAAAGAGTAGCATTACAAAAATTTCCAAATCAACAAATTAAAACCCTACATGGTGAGCAATGGCTTGAGTTTCTTGACTCTAAAATGAAACATCAAAATTTCAAAAATACCAAAGCCAATATGTTAGCAAACAGTTATAGAGCTATTGAATTAGATAAACAAACACTAAATGAAATTTTGACTGTGGCAGAGCAGTGGCTAAGGAGAGTATTGTGATTAATATAGAATATCCTTGGTTTTTGGTTTTGATTATTTTACCTGTTATAAGTTATTGGATATTTCCAAGAGTAAAACATGATAAGCAACTGGCACTAAAAACACCATTTTTTGATCAGTTAAAATCTCAGTTGAGAGGTAATAAAAACGGAGACTTTTCCAAAGCAAATTATCTTAAATATATTCTAAGCACTATTTGGATATTATTGATTATTTCAGGTTCTGGTATCCAGTGGTTAGGCAAACCGGTTAGCTTACCGCAAAGTGGTAGGGATCTTATGATGGCTATTGATCTATCTGGTAGTATGGCTATCCAAGATATGCAGAGGTCAAATGGTAATATGGAGTCAAGATTTGATCTTGTAATGCGTGTTGCTAATGAGTTTTTAGATATCCGTCAAGGAGATAGAGTAGGTTTGATACTTTTTGGTACTTGGGCATATTTACAAACGCCGTTGACTTTTGATATTCCAACTGTCAAAAAAATGCTTGATGATGCTAGTATTGCTTTACCAGGTCCACAAACTGCGATAGGAGATGCTATAGGTTTAGCAGTTAAGAAGCTTAAAAGATACCCAGGTGATTCTAAAGCCCTTGTTTTGCTAACAGATGGTGAAAATAACTCTGGAGCGTTACAACCTTTGCAGGCAGCGGAACTTGCTAAACAATATCGTATAAAAATATACACCATAGGATTAGGTGGCGGACAAATGATAGTTAAGACTACTTTTGGTGAAAGATTAGTTAATACATCAGAGGATCTAGATACAGAAGTATTACAAAAAATTGCCACAATGACAGGAGGGAAGTTTTTTAGAGCTCAAAATAGTACTGATTTAAAACAAGTATACGAGTCGATAGATCAGCTAGAGCCGATAGAGTCAGACAAAACAGTGGTTAGACCAGTTACATATCTATATCCTTGGAGTCTTGGTTTTGCATTGTTGTTAAGTTTTGTAATGACTATGGTATGGTTGAAGCGTAGGAGAGGATATTAGTATGGATTTTCATTTTCTGCGTCCGTTGTGGCTGTTAGCATTAGTGCCTATTGTAGTTTTTGTTATTTTACTTTTTAGAAGTTTCTCACAAGCAAATAGTTGGGCTAAGTATTGTGATAGTCATTTATTAGAGCATATAGTTGTAGGTAAGCAGTCAAAAACTAAACAGTCATTAGTACCATTTTTATTTTTGTGCTTGTGGATTGTATCTGTGCTAGCATTAGCAGGTCCTACATGGAAATATAAAGATGTGCCGGTATATCAAGAAAATGTTTCGCGAGTTATTGCTTTAGATGTTTCACAATCTATGGATACTACAGATGTTTCTCCAACTAGACTTGAGAGGGCAAAATATAAGACTTTGGATATTTTGCGTAGAATAAAAGAAGGTCAGGTTGGGATGATAGTATTTTCAAGTGAGCCATTTGTTGTCTCGCCATTAACATCTGATGCAAATACTGTTGAGAACCTTGTCCCTGTTATTAATTCAGATATCGTGCCTGTGCAGGGTAATAATATCTATAAAGCTATAGAAAAATCTGCTCAGTTAATCACTCAGGCTGGTGCAAAAAAAGGTCAGATAATTTTGATAACAGATTCAACACCATCAGCTGATACCATCGCTAAAGCAAAACAGTTAGCAGAGCAAGGTATAGATACTGATGTATATGCAATAGGAACTCCGAAGGGGGGTATCGCTAAAGATGACAAGGGTAATTATATAAAAGATGATGGAGGCAATATCCAGTATTTTGGTATAGATATGAATCAACTTGAAGCATTAGCAAAAGCTGGATCTGGAAAATTAGAGACTTTAACTGCTAATAATACTGATGTTAAAAAGTTATTATCAGATACACAAGGTAATGGTAAAAAGAAATCAGATAAAAAGTCGGCAAATATCTTTTGGCAAGATGAGGGGATTTATTTTATTTGGTTACTGGTAGCTATGAGTTTGCTATTTTTTAGAAGAGGTATTTTGGAGAGAATATGTCGCTAAGAAGATTAATATTTGCTTTGTTATTATTACCATGTTTTTGTTTTTCGAATAAGTGGAATGATTTATGGCAAACAAGAGATCAACAAGGTATGAACTATTATGATAGTGGTAATGCAAAAAAGGCGGCTGAAGCTTTTGAAAATAGTAATTGGAAAGGTTCTTCATACTATAAGGCTGGAGACTATCAGAACGCATATCAAGAGTTTAAAAAAGATGATTCAGCTAAAGGGTTGTATAATCAGGGTAATGCCTTAACGCATATGGGCGAATACAAGAAAGCTATAGATGCATATACAAAAGCTATACAAAAAAGGCCAGATTTTGCAGATGCAAAAAACAACTTAGAAGTAGCTAAAGAGCTAGATAAGCAAAAAGATAATCAGCAGAATTCTCAAGATAATAAAGATAATAAAGATAATAAAGATAATAAAGATAATAAAGATAATAAAGATAATAAAGATAATAAAGATAATAAAGATAATAAAGATAATAAAGATAATAAAGATAATAAAGATAATAAAGATAATCCTGAGCAATCAGATACTGCAGATCAGCGCCAACAAGAACTAAATGACAAAGAGGCGAATAAGCTTCTAGCTGTGATAAATGATAATCCAGGGGGACTTCTTAGAAATAAATTTGCGCGTGACTACCAGAGGATGATAGGAGATAAGCGTGAGAACTAAATTATTAAAATTAGTAAGTATGCTTTTGCTGTTAATCGCTGGATTGAATATTAGTTATGCTAATGTCACAGCTAGTGTGGATAATACTCATCTTGAGTATGGAGAAACTTTTGAGCTAATACTCCATCTAGATGATTTTGACACCCAACCTGATTTAGATGTTTTAGATAAGGATTTTACAGTTTATAACACTAGTACCAGTAGTAAGACTACTGTTATAAATGGTAAATCAAGCTCACAATTTGAGATGATTGTCACGCTTATGCCAAATAGATCGGGTAATTTGACAATACCTGCAATTGAGGTTGGTAATCAGTCAACAAAACCAATCTCTATAAAAGTAGATAAAAAACTCTCAAGCGAAGAAGCAAGTAATTATCAGGATATATTTGCTATAGGAACACTAGCTACAAGCGAAACTTATGTTAATGTGCCTGTGTTGTATACTCTGAAGCTGTATTATTCGACACCTATTTTGAGTCTAAATCCCAGAAATTTTGATATAAAAAACTCTGAAATAAAACAAACCAATCATAGAAGAACTTATCAAAAACGCATTAATGGTAAAATGTATGATGTTGTTGAAGAAAGTTTTTTGATAATTCCACATAGAACAGGAACTATTGCTATCCCAGCTATCGCAATGCAAGCGACTATTCCTAATACATTTGGTCAGTTAGGAACTCGGGTCAAGACTCGGGTCAAGAGCTTCTCTACCGATGCTAAATTCTTAAGAGTTAAGCCAATTCCTGAGAAAATCGCTATTAAAGATTGGTTCCCTGCATCAGATGTTAAAATTAGTGATAACTGGTCAGCAGGAGATACTTTGAAAGAGGGCGAGCTACTAACTAGGACTGTAACTATTAAGGCAAAAGGAGTCTTAAGTGAAGATATTCCTAAATTAGAATTTAAATCTTCGGATGCTTTTAATGTTTATCCTGAAAAGCCAGTACTTGAGGATGTTGAGCAAGGTGGTCAGCTAATAAGTACAGCGACTTACAAGATTGGTTATATGCCTATTAAGCAAGGTAAAACGACAGTTCCTGCTATTATATTAAAATGGTTCGATATTGATAATAGTAAATCACAGCTTGCGACAATAGCTGCGAAAACATTTGATGTCAAAAAAGGTGCTATACCAAGTACAAGTTTTAATGCAAATAGTCAGGCTACACCACAAGTTATAAAAAAGGTTGTTGAGGATACTTTTTGGCGGAATGTGGCTATAGGGCTTTTTGTATTATGGCTGATTACATTTATGCTACTCATAAAGTGTAAACTAACTCGAAAAGCTAAAAATATAACTGAAGAAAAGTTTGTTACAGATGATAAAAATCCTGCAAGCATAAAAGATATTAAAAAAGCATGTGTTAATAAAGATAATATACAGCTTCAAAAAGCTATAATTGGTTGGGCTAATACAAAAAGTGATAAGCAACTCTTTTCATTATTAGAGGTTGCCGAGATATTCCCACAATTAAAAGAGCAATTAAAGTCGTTAAATGCAAGTATATATGCAGGAAAAAGTTTTAGTAATTACCAAGAACTGTTAAGTTTAATTAAGAGTACAACAAAAAATACTAAATCTAATACACTAGTTAAAGGTTTGTATGAATATGTAGGGATCATGAAATAAGTATATTTATATTTTTGACTTTTGCTGTTTCAGTGAATTTACAAGCTGTTCTTGTAACTGGTTTTAGTCCTTTTGGTGGAGAAAAGATAAATCCATCTTGGCAAGCAGTTAAACAGCTTCCAGACTCTATTGAAGGTGTTAAGGTTATTAAAAGACAAATTCCGGTTACATTCAAAGGCTCTGTTAATGAGCTAGATAAGTTAATCAAAGAATATAATCCTGATGTGGTTATTGCAATTGGCGAAGCTGGAGGTAGAGCAGCAATCTCTATCGAAAGAGTAGCATAAATGTCGATGACGCTAGGATTGCAGATAATGATGGCTATCAGCCTAAGGATGTCAAAATATCAACAAATGGTGATAATGCTTATTTCTCTAAGTTACCAATTTATCAAATCCAAGATGTAATCCAAGCGCAGGGTATTCCGGCATATATATCTAATAGTGCGGAAACATATGTTTGTAATCATGTAATATATCACTTGCTAGAGACATATCCTAATAAGGTAGTTGGATTTATACATGTGCCATATGCACCACAGCAAGTTGTAAATAAAGCCGATATACCTAGTATGAGCACTAATGATGCTACTAAAGCATTAAAGATTGCTATACAAGAGTCATTAATTAAGCACGGGTAGCTAACATGACAAAAGATTGGAAATATTATTTAGGATTGTTGTTATTTATCTTATCATTTGTGCCTTATATTGTGGTTTTTTGCATAATGCCTTTTTTTAGGGTTATCTACATCTAGCTATTTGGCGATCTCATCAGTTTTACTTGTTAGTGCAGAGGGAATCTTTCTGATATCAGTTATGCTTTTAGGTAAAGTAATAATTGATACGATAAAGTCAGTGATTAAGACAATTTTTAAATCAGCTTTTACAACACAGAAGCTGATTGGTCGTACAAGGCATAGGATTGGTTTAGTAATGTTCTTCGCTAGCTTAGTATATCTAACATTATTACTTGAGATGATACTTATTTTTGATAAAATTAATCAAGTTGGGTAACTAAATATGATGCTTATCTTGTTCAGTGGGGATATTATTTTTATGGCTAGTTTTTTTGTCTTAGGTGGTGACTTTATCAGTAAATTAAAATCAGTATTTAGGTACAATAACTAAGCATGATTTAACTAAGGGATACAAGATATGTTTCATGGATTTAAGTTAATAGTTTGTTTAACTCTAGTGCTACTACCTTTTAGTCTTTATGCAAAAGATAAAAGTTAGATTATTCTAATTTTCTCGGGACTTGGACTAATGTGGATAAAAACACTCGATCCATAGTTAAATTTGAAATAACTGCCGATGCTAAAGGTAATCCTTTGATTAGTCTAAAGGGAAATTGTTCACCAACATTTTGTGATATTGGACCGTATAAACTAGTGTTATATGGAGATAGTGTAGCATCTAAAAAAGAGGTATCGGCTATTGCTAGTTATGATATTGATTGGTCGAAAGGATATTATATACTAAGGCTAGAATCAGCTGATAAAGTGGAGCTTTCTTCGTATACTAGTTATGATGATTTTAGGACTAATAGTTATACTTTAGGAGTCTTTATAAAGTCAGACTCAGTAGATAAATAGTATCTAGTCATTTGTCTATAGATTCTATTTGTATTATTATGGTTGTGTATTTTGATAGATAGCTAAATTGTGATTTTTGGAGTGTAATATTTGTGATGAAAGTAGAGTTTAGAGTTTTACAAACGCCAGATATTAACCAAATGCTAAAAGTGTTGATTGCTACAATTATCAAAGAGTATAGCGAGCGCAAAACAATAGCAGTTCTTGCTCCTACAGGTATTGCAAAACAACTTGATAATGATTTGTGGCAAGATGGTCAAGATTCTTTTATACCGCATCATTGTGCTATAGCTGCTAGAGAATATAATCAATATAAAAATATTCTGATTCTTATCACAGATAATTTATTTATCACTTCAGGTTATGATGTTTTGATTAATATTATGGAAGTAGTAGTTGATCCTCAACGAGTAAAAATCAAAGAGTTAAAAGAGTTTGTTTATCAGGAAGAAAGAGCTTTGCAGGCTTCGCGTAAGAAGTATGTTTACTATAAGAACTCAAATTTAGAAATAACTACTACCAAAGAGAGTTAGTGTTGTTATCGGACATAGCTAGCTTATTGATGATAAACCTTAGTATTATTTAACTAGTGACTAATAGTACTTTCTAAAGAACTTTGTTAAAATTATCAGTGTTAATTTTTTCTATAAACTTATACATTTAGGCATTATAAATGACTCAAGAGATGAATAAAAACTATAATCCAAAAGAAATCGAACAGTCTAATTATCAAAATTGGGAAGCTTCAGGTAAGTTTGCATGTGGTAACTCAAATTCAAAAGATACTTATACAATCATGCTACCACCACCGAATGTAACAGGTACTTTGCATATGGGACATGGTTTCCAGATGTCATTGATGGATATTTTGATCCGTTATAATCGTATGTCTGGCAAAGATACGCTTTGGCAACCTGGTACTGATCATGCGGGTATTGCTACACAAATGGTTGTAGAGAGACAGTTAAATGCTCAAGGTATCTCAAGACATGATTTAGGACGTGAGAATTTCGTAAGCAAGGTTTGGGAATGGAAAGAGCTATCAGGAGGCATTATTACATCACAGATGCGTAGAATAGGAGCTTCTCCAGATTGGAATCGTGAGAGATTTACAATGGATGATGGCTTATCTGATGCAGTTAAGAAGTGCTTTATCAAACTATACGAAGATGGTTTAGCATATCGCGGTGAGAGGTTAGTAAACTGGGATCCTAAACTAAAGACAGCTGTTTCAGATCTTGAGGTTGCTCAAGTAGATAAGCAAAGTTCTCTTTGGCATTTCGTATATCAGGTAGCTGATAGTGATGAGAAGATTATAATTGCAACAACTCGTCCTGAGACAATGCTTGGTGATATGGCGGTCGCAGTGCATCCAGAAGATGAAAGATACACTCACTTAGTTGGTAAGATGATAAATCTACCACTTACAGATAGACAAATTCCAATTATCGCTGATGATTATGTTGAGAAAGATTTTGGTACAGGATGTGTAAAGATCACTCCTGCTCATGACTTTAATGATTATGAAATGGGTAAAAGACATGATTTGCCAATGCTAAATATTTTAACTGATGATGCGACATTAAATACAAATGTGCCATCAAAATATCAAGGCTTAGACAGATTTGAAGCACGTAAGCAAATAGTCGCTGATATGGATGAACTAGGTCTTTTAGATAAGATAGAACCACATGCGCTAAAAGTGCCAACTGGAGATAGAACTAGAGAAATTCTTGAGCCATATCTAACTAAACAATGGTTTGTTAAAGCTGATGTGCTTGCAAAACCAGCGATTGAAGCGGTTGAAAAGGGCAATGTAAGGTTTGTTCCGGATAATTGGAAAAATACTTATTTTGCGTGGATAAGAGATATTCAAGACTGGTGTGTATCTCGTCAGTTATGGTGGGGTCATAGAATCCCAGCTTGGTATGATGAAGCAGGTAATGCTTATGTCGGCGAAGATGAAGCAGATGTTAGAGCTAAATATAATTTGGCTAATGATATCGCTATCAAACAAGACGAAGATGTATTTGATACTTGGTTCTCATCTGCATTGTGGCCATTTAGTACACTAGGTTGGCCTGAGAAAACTCCTGAGTTAGCAAAATACTATCCAACAAGCGTACTTGTAACTGGTTTTGATATTATCTTCTTCTGGGTAGCTAGAATGATGATGTTTGGTATGTACTTTATGAATGATGTGCCATTTAGAGATATTTATATCACTGGTCTTATCCGCGATAGCGAAGGTCAAAAAATGTCTAAATCTAAAGGCAATGTTTTAGATCCTGTAGATTTGATAGATGGTATATCATTAGATGAGCTTCTGAAAAAGAGAACTACTGGTCTAATGCAACCACAGATGAAAGCTAAAATTGAGAAAGCGACTAAAAAAGAATTTCCTGAAGGTATCAGCGCGTATGGTGCTGATGCGGTGAGATTTACTTATGCGGCATTAGCTTCTACATCGCGTGATATCAGTTTCGATACTGCTAGGGTAGAAGGCTATCGTAACTTCTGTAACAAGCTTTGGAATGCTTCAAGATTTGTGATGATGAACCTTGATGATTATAAAGTTTGTGGTAACTATGAGTTAGGTGTGGCTGATAAGTGGATTTTGAGTGTGTTAAACACTGCTACTGCTGATGTACATAGACATCTTGTTAACTATCGTTTTGATTTAGTAGCAAACACTATTTATGATCTTGTATGGAATAACTATTGTGACTGGTATGTTGAGTTTGCAAAAGTTGCTCTAAAAGATGATTCACTATCTGAGCAACAAAAAAATGGAGTTAAATATACTCTTACTAAAGTTCTAGAGAATATCCTTGCTTTAGCACATCCTCTTATACCATTTATTACTGAGAGTATTTATCAGCAGTTAAAAGCACATTTAAATGATGCTAAAGATACAATTATGGATGTATCTTATCCTGTATCTACTCAAGCTTTAGAAGCTCCAGAAGCTGAAAAAGCTATCGTATGGCTACAAAATGTTGTTACAACTCTACGTAATATGCGTAGTGAAGTAGGTATCAAACCATCTTTAGAGATTTCTTTAATTGTTAAAGATGTCGCAGATACAGACAAAGAATATCTTGCTCAAACAGAAGGATTTATAAAGGCTCTAGCAAGAGTAAGTAATATTGAGTTTAATGATAATCCACCAACATCTTTATCACAGATTGTCGAAGGGCTTGAGTTAAATATTCCGTTAGCAGGTTTGGTTGATATTGATGCTGAAAAAGCAAGATTGGATAAAGAGCTAGACAAGCTAAAAGGCGAAGTTGATAGAGTACAAAAGAAACTTTCTAATGAAAGATTTGTCTTAAATGCTCCAGAAGCAGTAGTTGCTGCAGAGCAAGAAAAGTTAGCTAAGTATCAAGAGTTATATGCTAAAACTTTAGAGAAGAAAGAGTTTTTAGGATAATTAGTATTAGTCATTTAAGGAGATTTTTGTGAAATTAGAAAATGTGTTGTCAAATTTGAATCAGGTAGAGAAAAATAAGTTTATTAATGTGATTGATAATATTATCCAAGAAAATAATATATCAAAACAGTATAATCAAATTAAACAGGCAACAAATAATGAAATAGTAGCATTATTTAAAGAGTCAAAATCTTATTTTCATAGATTTCTTCTTGAAAGACTATCCTATATAAATCCTAGTATAAGCATACTTACAGATATTTTAAGTAGAGATGGAAACTCTGTACTATAAAGATTTAGAGAGACTACAGCAAAAGGCAAAAGAATTATCGATTATAGAGAGAGACAGCGACAGCTTTTCTGAATATGAAGAGAAGATGCACATATATTACTCCTATCTTAGCGAGGCTTATAATAATGATATTAGAAATAACCAAGAGCCGAAAATAAATGATGATGAAAGATGTATTCTTAATGTTTTATCTAGCAAGCTTAATATAAATAATGATGATAAAGTAGTTATTGAGTATATGATAAGACCTTGTGATAAGTAGCACTCAATTTTAGATTATTTAAATGAGTTAATAAGTTTCGGTATTATTTTTATAAAAAATAAGGAACAGACTATATATGTAGCAGATGAAACTGTTGAAATATTAAATGAGATTAAAGGGAAATCTATTTCTGATAAATATCTGATAAGGATACTCAGATCCTTAACTGATGCAGAGCTATCAAATATACTAAAAAGTCAAAACCAAAAAATAAGAGGAATTGAGAGAACTAGCAAGATCAATAATATTGTTCATCTTGGATTGGATATTAGAAAAATACTTTCTTTATATATGTTTAATGATGATGTTACCCAGAATGAGAGAAAAGAAAGACTCAAAATATTAATTGAGGATTTAAGTATTGATACTAAGGTTATGGGAACTACTGTAGATTCCAGAATAAATATTATAATTGATAGTCTAAAGAATATCTAAAATTGAGTCAAATATACTTAGCTCGGCTGGTTATGATGCATTTCTTGAAAAAATAAATGAATTTTTCAATAAACATAGGTCTGAAGACTCTTTTTTTAAATTTAATAAGAAAAAAATTTGAAATTGAGGATGTTGAAAAAATTGATTCTAATAAACTAAGACAACTATCAATAACACCATATGATATTCTTTATATTGTTGATAATCATGATATAAAAGAGATTGCTAAGTATTTTAGTTTGAGTAATAGAGGAAATATTAGAGCTAATATTATAGGTAGTTTTAATGATGTCCTGATAAGTTAATAGAGAATTATAATTTGTTGGCTAATAGAGATATTAACGCATTAAATGCCAAAGGTTTAAGCTTAAGTGAAGCTGAAATAGGAACTAAGTTTGAAGAGGCAACTAGAAGTATACTAGAGCAACTTGGACTTAATGTTGATGAAGAGTTAAGAAAAGAAATTAATACAGTTAAAGACAAAGTTGATTTATAATATCAACAAGTGATGATGATGTGATAATTGGAGAGATGAAAACGCATAAGGGAGGTGGATATAGCAGATATTCATCAATTGCTAGACAAACAAAATCATATGTAAAGTTGTGTGAACAATATGGAAAAACGTAACACAAGTTTTAGTAATAGCTTCTGATTTTACAGATGATTTTATTGAGCATGCTGAACTAGATCCTGATATTAATATATCACTACTTGAGGCGCAGGGGTTATATGAGATATATCAAGCATATAAAAGTAAAAAGAATCCAAAGTTTAGTATTCAATGGCTTCAGAAGGGCGGGTTACTGAGGCACTCTCTTATACTTAGGAGAATTTAAGTAACCAGTACTTTTTATAATTTCTATATAGAATTTTGATTAGCATTTATATTAGCTGCTAGAGATTTTTTGATTATAGTTTTCAGAAGCTTTTTATGCTTATGATTAGGATTTTTTCTTAAGCAGTCTAACGCATATTGTTGCAATATAACCAAAGGTAGAGTTATATCATCTCTCATTTTGATAGATCTCTCTTTGACAGGATTTGCATGCAAGAAATTTTCATCCTTTTCAGTTACAGCTAACAAATACTTTTTAGCTAACTGATGCTCAACAAATAGTTGTTGCCAAAATGCACTGTATTTAGGATCTTTACTTATATGCTTTGTAATATTGAAGTTTGTTTGAGCAATACTTTGTAGGGCATTATCAAATATTCCTTTGATTATAAGAGAGCGTTTATATATTTTTTGTAGTGCGGTTAGATTGTTGTTATCTTTTGTCACTACGGTACTTATAGCTGTTCCTAAGCCATAAAATGCCAAGATATTCTGTCTCATTTGTGTCCAAGCAGCACCGTAAGGGATAGCTCGAAGATCATCTAGTTTAAATTTATCACTAAAAAGTTCATTAAAAAACTGATTATGTATTTTGGCATTTTGGCGAATATCCAATTTAGCAAAATGAAAGCCGAAAATTTTGACCTTTAGGATGAGATTATCTAGTTTATCAACAAACAAAGAGTTATATTCACTATCTGCGACATTTTTTACTTTGACTAAATCGTCCAAGAATGTTTGTGTGTTGGGATATTTATTAGTTTTTAGTCTTTTTCGTATTTTTGTAAGCTCTTATTGAATAACTATCTTGAAACCATCAAATTTCTAGTTTAATCTCAAAACAATTTTATTTGCATTATAGATTGAGAATTTGTAAGTATGAAAAAAGCATATGTATTGCTTGACTATATTTTGAAAAAACTTATTTATGGCAATATTTTGGTTTGTTGCCGGTCTTTTTGTTGGCTATTTAGCAGTAAGCTTCGCAGCATCAGAATATGTTTATAGTGTTCTAAAGTATTATGGCTTTGTTTGGATGTCAATATATGGAGCTATTAAGATTTCGGAGTTCTTAGTATTATTTTTGCTGTATTTAATGAAAATAAAAAGTTTTTGATAATAACGATGATAGCTACCGTTGCTGTTTTATATTTTATTCAATATGCGTTGCCCCATTGTATTTTACATTGTTTAGCATAAAACTATGTTGAATCAACTTGCTGAAAATATTTGGGTTGTAGATGGCGGAGCAGTTCCTTTTTTTGGTCTTCCGTATACTACAAGAATGACGATTATAAGACTTGAGGATAACGATTTATTTATTCATTCACCAGTTAAGGCTGATTCTGAGTTAATCTCACAGGTATCTGAGATTGGTAATGTAAAATTTTTAATATCACCGAATAAAATTCACCATTTGTTTTTGCAAGATTGGGCAAAGATTTTTCCTGATGCTAAGATATATGCATCGCCTGGGCTTAGAGACAAAAGAAAAGATATTAACTTTACTGCTGATTTAAAAGATTCTCCAGAACCTGAGTGGCAAGATGAAATTGACCAGCTAATATTTAAAGGTAGTAGGGTAATGCAAGAGGTTGTGTTCTTTCATAAGCTTTCTAAAGCTTTGATACTTATAGATCTTATAGAGAATTTTGATGAGAACTACTTTACAGGATTTAAGGGTTTGATAGTAAAGTTATCAGGTATAGTCGCCCCAAATGGTAAAACTCTTATAGATTGGAGAATGTCTTTCTTTTTCGGTAAGAAGCAGGCTCGAGAGTGTTTTGAGAGAATCTTAGCTTGACGACCTGAGAGAATAATTGTCGCTCATGGTAAAAATATTGAAATAAATGCTGTAGACTTTCTTAAAAAGTCATTTAAATGGTTAGGGAAGTAAATTAATGATTTATGCAGCAGCATTTGTAGCTATCAAAGATAATAAAATTCTTTTGACTAAGACTCGCGATAATACTATTTGGTATCAAGCAGGTGGTAAAATCGAGCAAGATGAAACACCTATCCAAACGATTGTAAGAGAGCTAAAAGAAGAGTTAAGTCTAGAGCTAACAACAGATGATATGCGCTATTTGGGTAATATAACTACAGATAATCATGATAGAACCACAATAGTTTCTTTAGAGTGTTTTACAGCTGATATTAATCAAGAGATTAGACCATGTGCTGAGATCTCAGCAATCAAGTGGTTTGACTTTAATGATATAAAATTTGTTGCACCAGCTGTACTTGAGGTTATTGCTAAGTACAAAAGTGGTGAATGGCAAATCTAAATATTTTAAAAATTTAGTATTTTATTCTTATTATGATTCGCAATTTTCTTAAATAAATTTATAAGCTAGTATAGACTTGATCAAAGTGATAAATAAATTATCAAAAAATATGCAAAGAAAAGATCTGCTAAAAATAGTAAAGAGAGTTGTTATAAAAGTTGGTACTAGCACTTTAACTCACCAAACAGGCTTGTTAAATATTAATCGTATAGAGAAACTTGTTAGACAGCTAGCAGACCTTCATAATCAAGGCTATGAAGTAATACTCGTAACATCAGAAGCTGTTGGCGCTTAAATGATGACAAACCATAAGCATATCAAGATGTTCTTCGATCGTATTTTTGGTATATGGTAGGGTTGGATTTGTACTAGATGGTAAAACATTTTCAATTCCAGTTACTTTTATGATATCTGGAGCATGACTGCCACCAGCCCCTTCACTATGAAAAGTACGGATAGTTCTTCCTTTGAATGCATTTATAGTATTTTCTACAAAACCAGATTCATTTAACGTATCAGTATGAATAGCCACTTGGACATCATAATCATCTGCCACTTTTAAGCAGGTATCTATAGCTTTGGGTGTGCTTCCCCAGTCCTCATGAAGTTTAAGTCCCATTGCACCTGCTTTTATTTGTGAGGCTAAAGCTTCATAATTACTAGAATTTCCTTTCCCCATGAAATCAAAGTTCAAAGGAAAATCATTTACTGATTCGATCATTTTTTGTATATTGAATTCGCCTGGGGTACAAGTGGTTGTGTTTGTTCCAGTATTTGGACCTGTACCACCGCCTATCATTGTTGTTATGCCACTATGAAGTGCTTCATCAATTTGTCCAGGAGAAATAAAGTGGATATGAGAATCGATTCCTCCAGCTATTATTATCTTGCCTTCTGCTGAGAGAATCTCCGTATTAGCGCCTATCTCTAGTCCATTTGTGATACCATCACAATTATTTGGATTACCACTTTTGCCAATAGCCGATATTTTTCCATTTTTGACTCCAATATTGGCCTTGTAAATACCTGTATAATCTATGACTATAGCATTTGTAATAATTAAATCAGCTACTTCATTTCCAGCTGTTGGGCTTTGACTCATCCCATCTCGAATAGTTTTACCACCACCAAACTTACTCTCCTCGCCATAGATTGAAAAATCTTTCTCAATTTCTGCTATAAGTTGAGTGTCAGCAAGTCTAAATCTGTCACCAGTAGTAGGCCATAGATAGAGGCATATTTTTTCTTACTGATAAAAGCTATCATTTATTCCCCTTTAAAAATTTTTCTAAATTAATGAAAGCTTTTTCTTTTACTTTCTCGTCATCAAGATATCCTTCAACAAGACCATTAAATCCACTAATATATCTTTTACCACTGTATGCTACTAGCTCAATTTTCTTAATAGAGCCTGGTTCAAATCTTACCGATGTTCCACTTAAAATATTTAAGCGCATTCCATAAGCAGATGCTCTATCAAAACTTAGAGCAGGGTTTGTTTCAAAGAAATGATAGTGAGATCCTACTTGAATCGGACGGTCGCCATTATTTTTGACATCTATTTTAAATTTTTGCTTTTGGGAATTTAGCTCAATTTCCCCATCATCAATAATGTATTCTCCAGTGATTATACCTTTATTTTTAGTTTGAATAGGCTATGTACTGTAATAAGTTTCGTGCCATCATTAAAAGTTGCTTCTGTTTGTACCATTTCGATCATATTAGCTACACCATCGATGACATCATCAGCAGTGAGCACTTTTGTAGCAGCTACCATTAATTCGGCAACGCTTTTTCCTTCTCTAGCACCTTCTATTATAAAACTACTAATAGCTATAGCTTCATGATAATTTAGCTTTAAACCTCTTTGCTTTCTCTCTAGGGCTAGTTTACTTGCGGTATAGATCATTAGTTTTTCTTGTTCACGATTTGTTAAAAACATGATTTTTCCTTAATACTAGTAATAATTTTAGTTACTGTTTTCCCAAGTTAAATTTACCTTTGTGTAACACTTTTCTATAAAGTTCCCAAACTTTTAAAACTTTGGTTTTTAATGAGTCCATATTTTTGTCATTTAAAACACCAAGAATCATTTTTTTATTCATAGTTAAAGTAAAACTATCTAAATTGAGAGAATTTAGATGTTCTAAGAATGTTTCATTATTTTTTAAGCGTAAATATATTTTTGCAAAGATAGAGTTTTTAGCGTCATGTCTTTTTATATAATCATTTAGCTGCTCTCCAGATCTTATATATTTTTCTAAATACTCTACTTCCCCATTTATGTAAAAATAGTTTTTTTATAGCTATTGTATTAAAATCGAAGCTTTCAAAGCTTCTTCCGTAACTAAGGATATCTCCATAGAAGAAAGTAGATGATTCATCTATTGTTAGTTTTAAAAATTGTAAAAATTTAGACTCTTTATAAAGAATCAACTCATCATTTATAAATTCTATGTTTGAGTTAGCTAGGTTTATTTTTATATTACTTATTCCAAACTTATTTGTTGAGGGATATACTTTCGTTGCAGACTCAGTAGTAATAATTATATCTGAGTTTGATAAGTTTATTTTTGTTGAAATTCTATCTGCTGGAAAAATTCCTTCACCGATATTTAAAAGCTTAATATAGTTTTGTTCTTCATTAAAATGATAGTAACGAGTTGGTAATTTAAGCTTATCTAAGCTTAAGGAATTATCTCTAAAAAATAGTGAAATACTCATATATTAGAACCTAATGTACTTTAAAGGTAGTTTAAACTGAAAATAAGCTATCAGATAGAGATTTTGGATCATGTGATTATAAGATTTTAAACGAGATATCATTGCTAATAATGATTTTTATTTTATTAATATAGATTTATCTACATTATTGATATCTGTGAAACCGCAAAATGCCATGGTTTTATCCATTTCTTGATAGAAAATTTCAAGTACTCTATGAGCACCTTGCTCGCCATAAGCACCTAGACCATAAACCATTGGTCTACCAATTAGTCCAGCTTTAGCGCCGAGGGCTTTTGCTTTGAGTAAATTTTGACCACTACGAATACCGCTATCAATTAGAACTTCAAGCTTTGTATCAACTGCACCAACTATCTTTTCAAGCATGGATATACTAGAAGGTGCTTCATCTAATTGGCGACCACCATGATTTGAGACCACTATTGCATCTGCTCCAGTATTTTGGGCCATAATAGCATCCTGTGTATCCATAATCCCTTTGATAATCATAGGACCATTCCATTGTCTCTGAACCCATTCAACATCATGCCAATTTAGGCTTAAATCAAATTGTTCATTTGTCCATTTACCCAGAGATGCAAAGCCACCTCTATTTTCAGTGTGATTTGCAATATTACCAAAGGTTCTATTTTTGGTTTTTAACATATTCAAGCACCAATATGTTTTAGTACTTAGGTTAATTAGATTTTTAAGAGTAGGCTTTGGAGGTACTGTTAAGCCATTTTTTATATCAGCATGACGATTACCTAGCATTTGTAGGTCAGCAGTTAGTACTAGGGCACTACAACCAGCATGCTTTGCGCTTGCTATAAGATTTGCCATAAACTTTCTATCTTTCATCATATACAACTGAAACCAAAATGGTTTTGTTGTATGCTTAGCTACTTCTTCTGTGGAGCATATAGACATTGTTGATAATATAAAAGGAATACCAAATTCTTCAGCTGCTTTGGCAGCATGAATCTCGCCATCTGCATGTTGCATCCCTAGTAGACCAACTGGAGCAAATGCTAAAGGCATACTGTATTCTTGTCCAAGAATTTTGGTTTTTAATGATCGATGTTGGATATCTGTTAGTATTTTTTGCTTAAAAAAGTATTTATCAAAATCTTTTTGATTATACTCTAGAGTTTTTTGTTGCCATGAGCCTGATTCACAGTAATCAACAAACATTTTAGGAACTCTACGATGATAAATTTTACGTATATCATCAAGAGATGTGATTTTTAGTAGATTTTTTTTCATAAAAGCTTTCTCAATTATAATGATATTCTTATCAAAACTGTAGTGGTTATGTAATAAGCTAAATTTCTGTAAATATCTTATCTTCTGGTAGTCTAGATTTTGGTAATTTAGCATGAAAACCTTCTTCTGAAGCATAACCAACAGTTACAACCACGGATGTTTTATAACCTTTTTCTCTTAGATTAAATTCTTCGTCTATTATATGAGCTTCGATACCTTCCATTGGTGTAGCATTTATCTTCAGTGTGGATAATCCTAATAGAATATTACCAAGGGCGATGTAAAGCTGCTTTTCTGTCCAAATCTGTAATTCTTGAGGTTTGTCTTTGTATGCTATAGCAAATTTTTTGCGTACATCTCTTTGCATATTCTCAAAATCTGAGGTAGGGAATCTACCATCTTTACGCTCTTGATCAAGAAGTAGCTCTAGATATTTATCATCAATATCAGTTTTTAGACAAAATACGATAGCCAAAGCACAATCTTTAATATTTGTTACATTTTTTGGGTGTATATTTTCAGCAGCTTTTGAAATTTTGGCTTTTGCCTTATCAGACGTCGCTAGGATAAAATGCCATGGTTGTGAGTTTACACTTGATGGAGTGAATCTTAGCAAGTCTTTTATTTGTTGGATTTGTTCAGAGTTTAACTTTTTTGTTGGATCATAAGCTTTTGTAGTGTAGCGAGTTTTGGCATATTCGACGATATTCATAATTAAAAAGTAAAATTTTATCAAAAGATTAACTTAGTATATTTGATTCAAAAATATACAACAATGTTTTTTTGATTTATAGATTCATCATAAAGTTATTTAGCAATTAACCCTTACAGTATATTTCTAGTTAAAATTTTCTGGTAACTTAGCTATTATTTTTAGGAAATCTTTTTTTAGAAATATTATTAGTGAAATTGATCTTAAAGTTTTTATATACATCAATAGCATGAATATTGAGATCATAGTTTCATAGAAGTATCTCATTATTTTTATGCTACCTTTTATTTCAAAGTTTAGATAGATAATTTTATCAAAGACTATTAATACTAAAAATGCTAACAGTATTAAAAATATAAATGTGATAAAGCTAGTAATTACTTTCTTTAGGATCTTTGAACTTGGAGTAATATAAAAAGTATCTTTTTTATTATCAAAAACAACGGCTTTTAGTCTATTTAATTTTTTTATCTCTTGGAAAGAAAGATATTCAGTAAGTTTATTTAGTAAATAAATATCTCTAAACCTTGGTGGAACTATCGAAAATTCTCGTTTGAGGAAGTTTTTAAGATCTATTTTAAATTGTAAATACAAAGCTGCTCTAGCAATGGGGTCTGTTGTAGAGTTTATTTTCTCTATTATTTCAGCCATGTCTTTTATCTTATGATGACTAAAGACATTTACTTTCCCAGTTTCACCAAATAAAAAGTTAAGTGCATAATAGAGTATTGCTACAGGGATAACTAACAGTAACTTATAGTTAGGATCAATCAAAAACTCAAATAATTCCATGACAACAGATATCCATAATTAGCCTATAAGCAATATTTAATATTCTTTAGTTGCTAAATTCAATAGTGATCTATTTATGCTATTTGTTAAGTTTGTTTTTAGTGTTTTTGATGTTATCTTAGATTTATCAGGATACTCACTGTGGGTGATGGCTTTGTATAGAATAGAGACTGATAGTATGGGAGAAGTCAAAGTCGATGACAGATATTATTGGGGTGCTCAAACTCAGCGATCTATAGAGCATTTTCTATAGGCAAGGATTTGATGCCTATAGAAGTTATCAAGGCTTTAGCTATTATCAAAAAAGCAGCGGCAATTACCAATAATGAGCTAGGTATTTTGCCTACAAATAAGCGAGATATCATTGTTACAGTTTGTGATGAGATAATTTCTGGCTAGTTTGATAATCACTTTCCACTTCATGTTTGGATGACCGGCAGTGGTACGCAATCAAATATGAATGTCAATGAGGTTATTTCAAATAGGGTGATTGAGCTACTAGGTGGCAAAAAGGGTAGTAAATCTCCTATTCATCCAAGTGATGATGTCAACATGTCACAATCATCAAATGATGCCTTTCCAAGTGCAATGTATATTGCTACTGCTTTTGAGATAAATAAGCAATTATTGCCAGCTCTCGAATACATGCATGAGGATCTAAAAAAGAAAGAGCAACGATTGGCAAGCTATCGCTAAGATTGGTAGAACTCATATGCAAGATGGTGTGCCACTAACTCTTGGACAGGAATTTTCAGGCTATGCGGCGTTACTTGAGAAAAATATTGGAAGAATTAAATAATCTCTAAAAGATGTATATCAGCTTGCTTTAGGTGGAACAGCTGTTGGTACTGGCTTAAATGCACTTAATGGCTTTGCTGAAATTGTAGCGAAACAGATTGCTACTATTACAAGCCTGCCATTTGTTACAGCTACTAATAAATTTGAAGTACAAGGTTCACATGATGCTTTAGTTGCGATTATGGGGCAGCTCAAAACTTTAGCAAATTCATTATTTAAGATTGCTAATGACATTCGCTTATTAAGCTGTGGTCCAAGAGCTGGGTTTTATGAGTTATTAATTCCTGAGAATGAGCCGGGATCATCCATTATGCCAGGAAAGGTTAATCCTACACAATGTGAAGCTATGGCAATGGTTGCAGCTCAAGTAATGGGTTATGATGTTGCTGTTGGTATCAGTGGTTCTGCAGGATATCTTGAAATGAATGTCTATAAACCCTTGATTATTTTTAATATTATTCAATCGATTAAGATTATTTCAGATAGTTGTGTAAACTTTACAAAATATCTTTTAGAAGGGTTGAAACCAAACTATAACAAAATAGATTTTTATCTCAAAAATTCATTAATGCTTGTTACAGCTCTTAGTCCTGTGATAGGCTATGATAAAGCTTCTAAAATGGCGCATTATGCAGATAGTAATAACTCATCATTAGTTGAGGCAAATAAAGCTCTTGATTTTTTGTCTGAAGAGGACTTTAATAAAGTAGTTGATCCATACAAAATGACAAAAGGTGGTATCTTGTAGTGAGTAATTCTTTTCAAGAAATAGCATCTTGATTAGATATGCTAACACTTATTAATCATTTACTTTAACCCTTGCAAGAAGCTCGTTTCTAGTTTAACCTTTAAGCAATTTTATATTCAAGGTATTTTGTTATGATTACAACAAGATTTGCACCAAGTCCAACAGGTTTTCTACATGTTGGTGGGGTGCGTACAGCACTTTTTAGTTGGCTTTATGCTAGACACAATAATGGTAAGTTTTTATTAAGAATCGAAGATACAGATCTTGAGAGATCTACGCAAGCTGCTGTAGACGCTATTTTAGATGGTATGAGCTGGCTTGGTCTAAAAAATGATGAAGAGATCTATTATCAAACGAAAAGATTTGATAGATATCATGAAGTTATTAAGCAATCGATAGCAGAAGGTAAAGCATATTATTGTAACTGTTCTAAAGAAAGATTAGATGAGTTAAGAGAACATCAACAAGCAAATAATCTTAAAACTGGTTACGATGGTAAGTGCCGTGATGCAAACTATATTCCTCAAGAAGGAGAGGGTTTTGTAGTACGCTTTAAAAATCCTCAAGATGGTGTTGTCAGCTGGGACGATGCTGTAAAGGGTAGAATTTCAATCTCGAATCATGAACTTGATGATATGATTATCCAAAGGACAGATGGTTCGCCGACATATAATTTTTGTGTGGTTGTTGATGATATTGATATGGCTATTACGCATATTATTCGTGGTGATGATCATGTTAATAATACTCCTAAACAGATTAATATTTATAAGGCTTTAAATGCTAATGTTCCGGTATTTGCACATGTGCCAATGATTCTTGGTTCAGATGGAGCAAAGTTGTCTAAGCGACATGGTGCGGTCAATGTTATGCAATATCGTGAAGATGGTTATTTACCTCAGGCTATACTTAACTATTTAGTTAGACTTGGGTGGTCGCATGGAGATCAAGAGATTTTTTCTATAAATGAGATGATAGAGTCTTTTAATTTAGAGCACATCAATGCTTCGCCTTCACGTTTTGACTTTGACAAGCTTAAGTGGTTAAACAAGCACTACATTAAAGAATCTAACTTTGAAGATATTAGAGCAGAGGTTGAATATCATTTTGCCAAAGCAGGTTTGGATATTGCTAATGGTCCTGATCTTCAAGAGCTTGTAGCTGTGATGGCAGAAAAAGTTGATACTCTAGTAGAGCTTACAGAGAAATCGAGCTACTTTTATAGTGATGATATCTCCTGTGATGAAAAAGCAGTCAAAAAGCATGTTAAAACGACAACAGGCAAGATATTTATTAAGCTTTTAGAAAATTTCGAAGCTTTATCTGCGGAGCAATGGCAAGATCCAGATACTTTGCATAACGTAGTCGCATCAACAGCAGAGCAGTGTGAAGTTGGTATGGGTAAAGTTGGTATGCCGTTGCGTATAGCTATCACTGGCTCAGGCCAGTCACCAGATATTGGTATTACTTTGAAGCTTTTTGGGAAAGAAAAAGTGCTATCTAGATTACAAAGAGCAATAAAAGAACTATGCAATTCATAAAAAATAAAAATATTAACAAAAGGGCTTGACTAAGTTATAAAAGTCATTATAATACACATCATATTGCTGAAGATAGTGATTAAAAGTCTTAAGTCCCGTTCGTCTAGAGGCCTAGGACACCGCCCTTTCACGGCGGCAACAGGGGTTCGAATCCCCTACGGGATGCCAAATTTAAAAGCCACCTTAAGTTGATTTTTTATGTCAGCAAGGGATGTTTGTTCTATTTATTTCACATGGCTGAATTAATTTTTTTGAGTTAATTGGTGAACTATCTTTATTTGTATAGGTAAGGCAGTGGTATACGGCTCCATACTTTCCATTAATACACTATTTGGTGATACTCGACAGTGTTTACCGATAGTTATATTACCTAAAATTTTAGTTCCAGCTCCGATTATTACTTCATCTTCAACTGTTGGGTGACGTTTTGTATGTCTGAGCTTTGGATTTCCAGATGACCTAAGTGTTACACCATGATACAGAGATACATAATTTCCAACTACTGCTGTTTCACCAATTACAATCCCATACCATGATCAATGAAACAGTATGAGCCGATAGTTGCTCCAGGATGTATTTCGACTCCTGTTAAAAAACGCGTGATGTGTGATAATAATCTACCTAAAAATTTCAATTTACAGTGCCATAGTAGATTTGCAGGTCTGTGAAGTAATATTGCGTGTAGTCCAGGATATGCAAATATTGTTTCAAGGATGCTTGGTGCAGCGGGGTCTTGTTGTTGATAGTATCGTATTAGTTTAATCATAAGACTCCAAAGCGTTGTTTTGATTTTACTATACTATTATAAAACCAATGTTTTGGCTATTAAAATAAGATAAAACGGCACCGGGTTATTGTATGAATATAAAAGGTTATGGATATGAATATATGTAACAATTTTGCTGAAACTATTGATCGCCATTGTTGAGATTGCATAAAATAGAGAAGTTATTTGGTTTAAAAGCTAAGTTAGTTGCCAAATTGGAGTTCTTTAATCCGCTGTCTTCTGTTAAGGATAGAGTGGCTCTAAATCTTATGGAAAATACTGAAAAGGCTGGTGATATAAAGCTTGGTATTACAACTTTGATAGAACCAACATCGGGCAATACTGGGATTGGACTATCATTTATTGCTGCTGCAAAGGGCTATGATCTGATCATTACCATGCCAGAGACTGTATCGATTGAAAGACGAAAGTTAATACAACACTTTGGAGCCAAGCTTATCTTAAACCCAGTGGCAGAGGGTATGACCGGAGCGATCATTAAAGCCAATAATTTATTAAAATAATTAAAAGATAGTGTTATATCGGGTCAATTTACTAATCCTGCTAATCCAGAAGTGCATAGGAACTCAACAGCCTTAGAAATCTGGCAAGATACCGATGGTAAGGTGGATATTCTAGTTGCAGGTGTATGTACAGGTGGTACTATTACAGGTGTTGCTGAAGCCCTCAAGCACAAAAAATCTAGTTTTAAGGCGGTAGCAGTAGAACTTGTGTCTAGTCCTGTTTTATCTGGTGGTAAATCTGGTCCACATAAAATTCAAGGGATAGGTGCTGGATTTATACCTGAGATTCTAAATACATCCATAATCGATGATATTGTTACAGTCAGTGATGAGGATGCTTTGGCGTATGCTCGTTTAGTGGCGCGTGAAGAAGGTGTGCCGGCTGGTATTTTATCCGGTGCAGCGTTGAAGGCTCCAATTGAGATAGCGCAACGTACTGAGAATGAGAACAAATTTATAGTAGTTATCTTTGCATCTAGTGCTGAGAGGTATTTATCGACAGCTTTATTTGCGGAAGATTAGATATAGGTTTTTTCATATACGCTAAACGCGAAGTCAAACTGGTTTTTATCATCTTTATCGTATTCTCTAAAGCCAATCCTTTTGAATTGGGACTTATTCCATTGAGAAAAGAAGGTATCAAGATCAGCCATTTTTGTATTTACTTCGGTTACGTATAGCCTGTCAGCATATCCTAGAAACTCTTTGTAAATTTGTGCGCCACCAATTATAAAAATCTCATAATGCGGTTTTGATTGCGCGAAGTCCAGAATTTCTTGAACACTATTGATTATTAAACACTTATCCTGCTTATAATCTTTATCTCTAGTTAGGATAATATTTTTACGGTTAGGGAGGGGGCGACCAATTGATTCAAAGGTTTTTCTACCCATTACGATATAGTTATTCTCAGTTATCTTTTTGAAGTTTTTTAGATCCTCAGAAAGCTTCCATGCTAGAGTATTTTCTTTACCTATACCAAGATTTTTATCATAAGCAACGATTAATGAAATCATTTTTGATCTCTGTTTTTAATTTATTTTGGGACATTTTAGCATTTTAAATAAATATAAAATACCTTTTGTAATTTATAAATTAAATGTGATAAAATTTTACGGCTTGTATTATATATGGGCTAATGTTTAATTAATAAATCATGTATCTTCAAAGTTAGAAGTTGTGTCAAAGGGTGTCTGTTAGGGATATTTGGCATAACTAAGATACTAGATATAACCCAAATAAGGAAAATCAAAATGTCTTTAATGAAAGAAATGTTATCTGCTGGTGTTCACTTCGGACACAAAAAAGCTTTCTGGAACCCTCAAATGAAAGAATACATCTTTGGTATTAACCATGGTGTACATATTATAAACCTTGAGAAAACAGTTTCTCTTTTTCAAGAGGCAGTTAACTTTGTTGGTAAAACTGTAGCTAACGGTGGTAAAGTTCTTTTTGTTGGTACAAAAAGACAAGCGCAAGATATCATAGAAGCAGAAGCTAAAAGATGTGGTATGCCATTTGTAAGCTATAGATGGTTAGGTGGTATGCTTACTAACTACAAAACTGTTAGACAATCTATCAAAAGACTTGCTCAGTTAGAGAAGATGAAAGAAGATGGTACTTTAGATTCATTAACTAAGAAAGAAATGCTTCAAAATATCAGAACTATCGAGAAGCTAGAAAAGGTTCTTGGTGGAATCAAAAAGATGGGTGGCTTACCTGATGCTATCGTTGTTATCGACAGTAACAAAGAGCATATTGCTATTCAAGAAGCTCAAAAATTAGGTATCAAAGTTGTATCTATCGTAGATACTAACTCAAACCCAGAAGGTATTGATTACATCATCCCTGGTAATGATGATGCTGTTAAATCAATATCTTTCTATATGAAGAAATTTGCAGATGCTGTTATTGATGCTCAAGGTTTAGACAGAGCAGTGGAAGCAAAAGCTGAAGAAACTACAGAAGCATAAGAAACAAACAAGGATAAAACAATGTCAAATATTTCTGCTAAATTAGTAAAGGAACTTAGAGAAAGAACTGGTGCTGGGATGATGGAGTGTAAAAAAGCTCTTGTTGTAGCTGCTGGTGATATTGAAAAAGCTGCTGAAGAAATGAGAATTTCTGGACAAGCAAAAGCTGACAAAAAAGCTTCACGTGTTGCAGCTGAAGGAGTTATCGAAGTTTATGCTGCTGATGGTAGAGCTGTTTTGCTTGAAATCAACTCAGAGACAGACTTTGTTGCTAGAGATGAGACTTTCAAGAAGTTTGCTCAAGAAGCTGTAAAAGCAGCTCACGCAGCAAAAGCAGAGACTATCGAAGAAGTTTTAGCTGCTAAAACTTCAACTGGTGAAACTGTTGAAGAAGCACGTAAATTACTAATTGCTAAAATCGGTGAGAACATTCAGGTTCGTAGAGTTGAGACTGTAGCGGCTAATACTTTGGGTGCTTATATTCATGGTGGTAAGATAGGTGTTGTTGCTGCTCTAGAGGGTGGCGATGAAGAGCTTGCTAAAGATGTTGCAATGCACGTAGCAGCTGTTAATCCTATGGTTGTATCTGGTGATGAGGTTCCTGCTGATGTAGTGGCAAAAGAGAAAGAAATTTTCACGGCTCAAGCAAAAGAAAGTGGTAAGCCTGCTGAAATTATTGAGAAAATGATTGTTGGTAGAATTCGTAAGTTCTTAGATGAAGTTGCTCTTTTAGGTCAAGATTTCGTCAAAGATCCTAGCATCAAAGTTGAAAAGCTTGTTAAAGACAAGGGGGCTAAAGTAGTTAGCTTTATCCGTCTAGATGTTGGTGAAGGTATCGAGAAGAAAGAAGAAGATTTCGCAGCAGAGGTGATGAGCCAAATCAAAGGTTAATATATGTCTAATGATTCGTTAGAATGTTCTCAAAATGCTCCTGAGCTTAAGAGAGTTCTTCTTAAGTTAAGTGGAGAGTCTTTATCGGCAGATCAGGGTTTCGGTATAAATGTTGAGTCTGCTGCACCTATCATAAATCAAATCAAAACACTCGTTAACTCAGGTGTTGAGCTAGCGATAGTCGTTGGTGGTGGTAATATCCTTCGTGGCGGCAGAGCTAACTTTGGTGATAAAATTAGAAGAGCTACTGCAGATTCTATGGGTATGATTGCTACTATGATTAATGCTTTGGCTCTTCGTGATATGCTTATTAGCGAAGGTGTCAAAACTGAGGCTTTTTCGGCAAAAGGTATTGATGGTTTGTTAAGAGTTGCTAGTGCGCATGAATTTAATCAAGAGCTTTTAAAAGGCAAGGTCTTGATATTTGCAGGTGGTACTGGTAATCCATTTGTTACAACTGATACTACAGCTAGCCTTAGAGCGGTGGAGATTGGTGCAGATGCCTTGTTAAAGGCTACAACTGTAGATGGTGTGTATGATAAAGATCCAAATAAATACCTAGATGCTAAGCGCTTTGATAAAGTTACTTTTTCAGAGGTGGTTAGTAAAGAGTTGAGTGTGATGGACTTGGGAGCATTTACCCAGTGTAGAGACTTTGGTATTCCAATATATGTATTTGATTTGACTCAGCCGAATGCTTTGGTTGACGCTGTTATTGATTCAAAGCATGGTACTTGGGTTACTTTAGACTAACTAATTTTTTTAAAAGGAATAGTTTTTATGATAAACGATATTCTAAAAGATGCTGAAAATAGAATGAGTAAAACATTAGAGGTTTTAGCTGATGATTTAGCTAAAATTAGAACTGGAAGAGTTCATCCTGATATTTTAGCTCATGTAACTATAGATTATTATGGTTCTGCTACGCCAATTACTCAAGTAGCTAATGTCATTGTTCTTGATGCTAGAACGCTAGGTATTACTCCTTGGGAGAAGGGTCTTGCAGGTAAGATTGAGAAAGCTATAATAACTTCTGACTTGGGTCTTAATCCAACTAACTTAGGTGATAGCTTGAGAGTTCCTATGCCTGCGCTGAATGAAGAACGTAGAAAAGAGCTTGTTAAACTTGTTAAGTCTGAGACTGAGAGTGGTAGAGTTTCTATCAGAAATATACGCCGTGATGCTAATAGCGACATCAAAGAGCTTCTTAAAGAAAAAGAGATAACAGAAGATGAAGCTAAAAGAGCAGAAGATAATATTCAGAAAATTACAGATAAGATGATCGCTCAGGCAGATGCTCTTGCTGTTAAAAAAGAACAAGATCTAATGGAGGTCTAATTATTAGATTTCTTAATAAAACTTGTATTTCTCTTTATTCTTTCTTATTATTTATCTAGTTTAAACTTTATATTTACTCATTATGAGCTTGGCTAAGGAAAATGCTCTCAAGCATGTTGCTATAATAATGGATGGTAATGGGCGCTGGGCTAAAAGTAAGCTAAAGCCAAGAATATTTGGTCACAGGAATTCGATATCTAGTGTAGATGCTTCTATAGAGTACTGTGTTGAGCGTAATATTCAAATGTTGACTCTTTTTGCATTTGGTCGAGATAATTGGCTTAGGCCAGCTAAAGAAGTTTCTGATTTGATGGATCTTTTTTATAAAACTTTGAAAGATAAAACTCCAAAATTACATGAAAACAATGTTGTTTTAAAAGTTATTGGAGATAGGAGTAGATTATCAGATAAGCTTGTGCAAATGATTGAGCGTTGCGAGTCGGTTACTGAGGGTAATACGGGACTTCAGCTTAGACTAGCAGTTGATTATGCTGGGCGGTGGGATATTGTTCACGCTGTGAAGTCTATTGTTGCGGAGATAGATAGTGGTAAGATAGCATTGAATGATATATCAGAAGATAATTTTGGCAGTTATACAATTGCAGGTGATATGCCGGTGGATTTACTTATTCGAACTAGTGGAGAGGTTAGATTAAGTGATTTTATGCTGTGGCAGTTATCTTACGCTGAGATGTATTTTACTAATGTTATGTGGCCTGAGTTTACAAAGTCGGAGTTTCGGAAAGCAGAAGAATATTTTTACTCGCGCCAGAGAAGGTTTGGCAAGAGTGGCGAACAACTTTAAAAGAGGAATGTATGAAGGAAAGGATAATAACAGGGATATTGTTGGTAGTTTTTGTTTTTGCAGGACTTGTGTATGCAAATGACTATCTTTTTGGTGTTGGGGTATTTTTAGTTGCTATGCTTTCAGCATATGAATGGCTTAAGTTTACAAAGGTTGGTCAACAAGAGACAATAAATTATCTTGTGATATTTATGATAGTGCTGTTTGTTGTTTCAGAGTTCTTTGTTTATATTCAGTATGTTTTCCCTATATTTTGGCTATATGCGATTTATAGACTTAGCGGATATGAGCGTCAAAAATTTGATGCGTTATCTGTTAATGAGATGTTGATACTTGGTTTATTTGCAATTTCTCCATTTGCAGCATCGTTATATGTGCTTCATAGTAATTCGGTTGCGTGGATATTTATGTTTATATTGGTTGTTGCAGGTGTTGATAGCGGGGCATATTTTACAGGTAATGCTATTGGTAAGCGTAAGATGCTTCCGCGATTAAGTCCAAATAAAACTATCGAGGGTTTATTAGGAGGGATGGTTTGTGCGGTGGTGATCGCTGTAATATTTCTGTTGTTTATGAATTTGGATATTTTTGAATATTTATCAATGGTTGTTATTTCTGCTTTAGTGGCTGCTTTATCTGCTATTGGAGATGTTTTTGAGAGTATGGTGAAGCGTATCGCGGGAGTTAAGGATAGTGGAAATATATTGCCAGGTCATGGTGGGGTGCTTGATAGGTTGGATGGTTATATGCCTGCACTGCCTATTTTCGTGACTCTTGGTTATTTGGCTGGCGTGTTTGTTATATAGGGGATTTATTTTGAATATAGAATTGAAGATTTTGAATAGAGAGATTGTTAAAGAAATACCTATGTATGGTACAGAAGGCTCAGCGGCCGTCGATCTTAGGGCGTGTATATCACAAGTAGAGTTTTTAAATCCTGGTGAATGTAAGCTGATAGGTACTGGAGTTGCTATCAATATAGCAAATCCAAACTATGCAGCAATGATCTTACCAAGATCTGGTTTAGGGCATAAAAAAGGCTTGGTGCTGGGTAATGGTACTGGTCTTATTGACTCTGACTATCAAGGAGAGTTGATAGTGTCTTGTTTTAATCGCTCTCAAGAGGTTGTAGAGATCGAGCCTTTGATGAGATTTGCTCAACTTGTGATTGTTCCTGTGGTTCAAGCAAGATTTGATGTTGTAGAGGAGTTTTCTCAGCAGACTATTAGGGCTGCTGGAGGGTTCGGACATACTGGGGTTTAGTTATTATGTTTTTTAATATCCCTAATATTTTGACTTTTGGTCGCTTGACCTTAATTCCTTTTATAGTGGTGTGTTATTATTTTGAATTTCCTCATCATCATGGTATTGCGGCTACATTGTTTTTATTGGGTGCAGCTACTGATTGGTTGGATGGATATTTAGCGCGCAAGTGGGAGCAGACAAGTAAGTTGGGTGCTTTTTTAGATCCTGTTGCTGATAAATTGATTGTTGCTATGGCTCTTTGTTTATTTATTGAAATGTATCCATACTGGTGGGCAACTATTCCAGCAATTGTGATGATTTGTAGAGAGATTGTTGTTTCTGCATTGCGAGAGTGGATGGCTGAGCTTGGGCAGCGAAGTGTTGTTAAGGTTGGTATATGGGGTAAGGTCAAAACTACGGCTCAGATGGCAGCACTTTTTATATTCTTAATTAAGCCCGCAATAGATTTTAGATATTCGTTAGATTGCTCTAGTTTTAATACTTGGTTTATTCTTTTGGGCTTTTTGATGCTTTACGTGGCGGTGATTCTTACTGTTTATTCTATGTGTAATTATCTTTATGTTGCATTTAAATCCGTTTTTGGTAGTTCTCATAAATAATACTTTTTCTTTTCTTTTTTTTGCTTTTTTGTTATTATGTCTGTCTAATGCTATTTTTGCATAGGTACTACCAGTGCTTAGCATTTGAAACTATTTAAATCAAAAAAAACTGATAAAAACGGAGAATAATAACTAATGGCAACTATAAATCAGTTGGTGAACAACCCTCGCAAGAGATCGGTTGTTAAGTCTAAGGTTCCTGCGTTAAAGGCGTGTCCTCAAAGAAGAGGTGTGTGTACAAGAGTGTATACTACAACTCCTAAGAAGCCTAACTCAGCACTTAGAAAAGTGGCTCGTGTAAGATTAACGAGTGGATTTGAGGTGACAAGCTACATCGGTGGTGAAGGTCATAACCTGCAAGAGCATAGTGTTGTGCTTATTAGAGGTGGTAGGGTTAAAGATTTGCCAGGTGTGCGTTACCACATTGTTAGGGGTGCTTTAGATACTTCAGGTGTTAATAATCGTAAGCACGGTCGTTCAAAGTATGGTACTAAGCGTCCTAAGTCTTAATTTGTGTTTAAAGTTTAACATTTGAAGAAGGTGTAAAAATGTCTAGAAGAAATAGAGCTCCTAAAAGAGATATTCTACCTGATCCTAAGTTTAAGAGTCAGGTTGTTGCTAAGTTTGTAAACCATATTATGCTAGATGGTAAAAAATCTGTTGCAGAAAAGATTGTATATGGTGCGTTTGATAAGATTAAAGCTAAAGATGCTTCTGCTAATGAAGTTGAAGTTTTTGAAAAGGCTTTAGATAGTGTTAGTCCTATGGTAGAAGTTAAGTCACGCCGTGTTGGTGGTGCTACATACCAAGTTCCTGTAGAAGTTAGACCAGAGCGTCGTCAAACTTTAGGTATGAGATGGATTATAGATGCTGCGCGTAAGAGAAAAGAAAGTACTATGAGTGATAGAGTTGCTGCGGAGATTCTAGAAGCTATAGAGGGTAGAGGCGCTGCTGTCAAGAAAAGAGAAGATACTCATAAGATGGCTGAAGCTAACAAAGCATTTGCTCACTTTAGATGGTAATAGGAGATTAGAAATGCCTCGTAATACAGCTTTAGAAAAATATAGAAATATTGGTATCTGTGCTCACGTTGATGCTGGTAAAACAACAACTACAGAGCGTATCCTTTTCTATACAGGGTTATCTCATAAGATCGGTGAGGTACATGATGGTGCAGCTACTATGGACTGGATGGAGCAAGAGCAGGAGAGAGGTATTACAATTACTTCTGCTGCGACAACTACTTTCTGGTCTGGTATGGATCAGCAGTTTGAAAAGCATCATATAAACATTATTGATACTCCGGGTCACGTTGACTTCACTATTGAAGTAGAGCGTTCTCTTCGTGTACTAGATGGTGCGGTTGTTGTGTTCTGTGGTTCATCAGGTGTTGAGCCTCAGTCAGAAACTGTATGGCGCCAAGCTAACAAATATGGTGTTCCAAGAATTGTATTTGTAAACAAGATGGACAGATCAGGTGCTGACTTTGAGAGAGTTTGTGGCCAAATCAGAACTCGTCTTAAGGCTAATGTTGTTCCTGTTCAGTTGAATATTGGAGCAGAAGAAGACTTCAAAGGAGTTGTAGATCTTATTAGAATGAAGGCAATTATGTGGAATGAGGTAGATCAAGGTCTTACTTACGATCTTGTTGAAATTCCAGTTGAACTTCAAGATAGAGCTGAAGAACTTCGTATGGAGATGATGGAAGCAGCAGCTGAAGCTTCTGAAGAGCTAATGGATAAGTATCTTGAAGAAGGTGAGCTCTCTAATGAGGAGATTAAGCAAGGTTTACGTACTAGAGTTCTTGCGAATGAGATTGTTTTAGCATTCTGTGGTTCTGCATTTAAGAACAAGGGTGTTCAAGCGGTTCTTGATGGTGTTGTTGATTACTTGCCTGCTCCAAACCAAGTTCCTGCTATTAAGTGTGAGACTGAAGATGGCGAACCAGCTTCTAGATCTTCATCTGATGATGAGCCATTTGCAGCTTTGGCATTTAAACTCGCTACAGACCCGTTTGTGGGTAACTTAACGTTTATTCGTATTTACTCTGGTGTGCTTAAGTCTGGTGATGCTGTATATAATCCTGTTAAAGGTAAAAAAGAGCGTGTAGGTCGTATCGTACAGATGCACGCGAATAAGCGTGAAGAGATTAAGGAAGTTCGTGCTGGCGATATTGCTGCTTGTATCGGTCTTAAGGATGTAACTACAGGTGATACTCTTTGTGATCTTGATAAGTCAGTAATTCTTGAGAGAATGGATTTCCCAGAGCCAGTAATTTCTGTTGCTGTTGAGCCAAAAACTAAAGCAGACCAAGAAAAAATGTCTATAGCTTTAGGTAAGTTAGCTGCAGAGGATCCGTCTTTCAGAGTTAAGACTGATGAAGAGTCGGGTCAAACAATTATTTCTGGTATGGGTGAGCTTCACTTAGATATTATTGTTGATCGTATGAGACGTGAGTTTAAGGTTGAAGCTAATGTAGGTAACCCACAGGTTGCTTATAGAGAGACTATTCGCGGAACTGTTGAGCAAAATAGTAAGTTTGTTCGTCAGTCGGGCGGTCGTGGTCAGTATGGTCATGTTGTGGTTAAGTTTGAGCCTTTAGAGGTCTCTACTAATGATGCTGGCGAAGAAAAAATATTTGAGTTCGTTGATGAGATTGTTGGTGGTGTGATACCTAAAGAATTTATTGGTCCTGTTGCTAAAGGTATCGAAGAGCAAATGACTAATGGTGTGTTGGCTGGATATCCTATGATTGGTGTTAAGGCTACTCTATTTGATGGTTCGTACCATGATGTTGACTCATCTGAGATGGCATTTAAAATTGCTGGCTCTATGGCTCTTAAAGAAGGTACAAAGAAAGCTAACGCTTGTATACTTGAGCCGATCATGAAGGTTGAGGTTGTGACTCCAGAGGATTATCTTGGTGATGTCATGGGTGATCTTAACAGAAGAAGAGGTATAATCGAAGGTATGGATGAGAATCCAAGTGGTAGAGTGGTTAGTGCTCTAGTTCCTCTTGCTGAAATGTTTGGTTATGCTACTAACGTTCGTTCTATGAGTCAAGGTAGAGCATCTTTCTCTATGGAATTTAAGAAGTATGCAGAAGTGCCAAACAATATTGCAGATGAAATCATCAAATCACGTAACTCATAATTAAAAGGATAAATTTAAAATGGCTATAAATAATCAGCGTATCAGAATTAGATTGAAAGCCTTTGATCATAAGCTTATCGATATTTCTACTCAAGAAATTGTTGATACAGCTAAGAAAACAGGGGCGCAAGTTAAAGGGCCAATCCCCTTACCGGTTCGTAAAGAGAAGTTTACAATTCTTATTTCTCCGCACGTAAACAAAAAAGCAAGAGATCAATATGAAATCAGAACTCATAAGAGATTGATTGATATTGTAGAGCCTACAGATAAAACTGTCGATGCTCTAATGAAGCTAGATTTAGCATCAGGTGTTGATGTTCAGATCAGTTTAAGCTAGTATATACGTTACTTTTTTTGAAAACTTTTCAAAAATAGTATCAATTAGGTCTTCGCGGTCAATCGTAATCGCGAAGTTAATATAATAATAATAGAGGATATAATAATGTCTTTAGGATTAGTTGGTCGCAAATGTGGTATGACTCGTATATTTACTGAAGATGGTGTTTCTATTCCTGTAACAGTTGTTCAAGTTGAGGCTAATAAAGTTACTCAAGTTAAAACTACTGAAACAGATGGATATAATGCTGTCCAAGTAACTACTGGTTTTAAAAAGCGTTCTAATGTAAACAAACCTACAGCAGGCCATTATGCGAAAGCTGGTGTTGAGCCTGGTAGAGGTTTGTGGGAGTTTGCTATTGATAACGCTTCTGAGTATGAAATTGGTGCGTCTATAGATGCTACAATTTTCGAAGCAGGCCAGAAGGTTGATGTTAGAGGTGTGTCTAAAGGTAAAGGTTTCCAAGGTGGTGTTAAGCGTCACAACTTTGCTACGCAAGATGCTACTCATGGTAACTCTCTTTCTCATAGAGTTCATGGTTCTACTGGTCAAAATCAGACTCCAGGTAGGGTGTTTAAGAACAAAAAGATGGCTGGTCACTTAGGTAGCGAGAATGTTACTATTCAGTCACTTGAAGTGCTGAGAGTGGATGCGGAAAATGGTTTATTGCTTTTGAAAGGTGGTATTCCAGGTTCAGTTGGTGGAGATATTGTCGTTACTCCAGCTGTTAAAAGTTAGTAGATAAATATTAATTATACCGGAGAGTTGTTGTGGACTTAAATATTAAATCTTTAGCTGGTTCAGAGGCTGGTGTAGTAGGTGTTGCAGACGGAGTTTTTGCAGCGGACTATAATGAATCTCTGATTCATCAGGTTGTTGTTGCTTATATGGCAGGCGCTCGTCAAGGTACTAAGGCTCAAAAAACTAGATCAGAAGTGTCTGGTGGTGGAGCTAAGCCTTGGAGACAAAAAGGTACGGGTAGAGCAAGAGCAGGTACTATCCGTTCGCCTATCTTCAGAAAGGGAGGTGTTACATTTTCAGCTAAGCCTAAAAGCTATAAGCAAAAAGTAAATCGTAAAATGTACTCAGGTGCAGTTAAATCTATATTATCTGAGCTTGTAAGATCAGATAGAATGACTGTGGTTGAATCATTGAAATTAGAAACTCCTAAAACAAAAGAATTCAAATCAATAGTTGATTCTTTAGGCGTTAAAGACGTTCTTTTTGTTGTTGGTGTGGAAGAGTTTAATGAAAATTTATACTTATCTTCTAGAAACCTTAAGAATGTAGCAGTATGTGATTCTGTGGAAATTAATCCAGTTTCTTTGGTTTGTTTTGAAAATGTAGTTTTCACTGAGCAAGCTATCAAGGAAATAGAGGAGAAGCTAGTATGAATTCTCAAGAAAAATTATTAAAAACTGTTGTTAGACCTCACATTTCTGATAAAACTTATGGTCTTTCAGATGCTAATTCAACTATAGTATTCGAAGTAGCTAGAACCGCAACTAAGCAGGATGTGAAAAGTGCTGTAGAGAAGCTTTTTGAGGTAAAAGTTGAGTCTGTGAATATCCTTAACGTTAAGGGTAAAGCGCGTAGATTTGGTCGTGTTGAGGGTAGAACAAAAGCATGGAAAAAGGCTTATGTAAAACTTGCTGAAGGACATGACATCAATTTTGTTGGTGCAGAGTAACTTAAAGAAGGTTTATAATCATGATTGAAATAAAAAAAGCTAAACCTACTTCACCTGGCCGTCGCCATGTAGTGAGCGTAAAGAATACAGAATTACATACAGGTAAGCCATTCAAAGGTTTAGTAGAGGTTAAGAAAAGTAAAGCTGGTAGAAATAATACTGGTAGAATTACAGTTCGTCATCAAGGTGGCGGACATAAGCAGTATTATCGTATTGTTGACTTTAAGAGAAATAAAGATGATATCGTAGCTAAGGTTGAGAGAATCGAGTACGATCCTAACCGTAGTGCAAATATCGCATTAGTATTGTATGCTGATGGTGAGAGAAGATATATCATTGCTCCTAAAGGTCTAAAGAAGGATATGTCTGTTGTTTCAGGTGAAAAAGTAGATGTTGCAGTTGGTAACTGTATGCCTTTGAGAAATATTCCTCTAGGTACTGTTATTCATAATATCGAAATGAAGCCTAAAAAAGGTGCGCAAATGATTAGAAGTGCTGGTACTTTTGCTCAGTTGGTTGGTAAGGATAATGCTTACGCAATTATTCGTCTAAGATCAGGTGAGATGAGAAGAGTACTTTTAGATTGTAGAGCGGTTATTGGTGTTGTTTCTAATTCTGAGCACAACTTGAAGTCTTTAGGTAAAGCTGGTGCTAAGCGCTGGAGAGGTATAAGACCTACTGTTAGAGGTGTGGCTATGAACCCGGTAGATCATCCACATGGTGGTGGTGAGGGTCGTACATCTGGTGGTAGACATCCAGTTACACCATGGGGTATCCTAACTAAAGGTTATAAGACGCGTAAAAATAAGCGTTCTAATAAGTTGATTGTTCAAAAACGTAAGTAATTAGGGAGAAAGTTGTGCCTCGTTCATTAAAAAAAGGACCTTTTGTAGATCATCATCTTTTAAAGAAGGTTTTTGAAGCGCAAGAAAGTAATTCTAAAAAGCCAATCAAAACATGGTCAAGAAGATCATTGATTGTGCCAAATATGATAGGTTTAACTATAGCTGTACATAACGGTCAGCAGCATGTGCCTGTTCTTATGACTGAGGAAATGGTAGGTCATAAATTAGGTGAGTTTGCTGTTACTCGTAACTACCGTGGTCATGCAGCTGATAAAAAAGCTAAGAAGAAATAGTTGGGGTTAGGATACATGGAAGTACAAGCTAAATTAAAATTTGCAAGAATCTCAGCTCAAAAATGTAGATTGGTCGCTGATCAAATCAGGGGTTTACCTGTAGAAAAAGCTATTAATCTTTTGACTTTTAGCAATAAGAAAGCAGCAGTGTTATTTAAAGAGGTTTTAAGTTCAGCAATCGCTAATGCAGAGCATAATGATGGTATGGATGTCGATTCTTTATTTGTTTCAACTGTATTTGTTGACGAAGGTCCTACTATGAAGCGTTTTGAAGCTAGAGCAAAAGGTCGAGGTAATCGTATTTTAAAGAGAACTTCACATATTACCGTGAAAGTTGCTGAGAAAAATTAAGAGGTGTAGTAAAAATGGGTCAAAAAGTAAATCCTAATGGAATTCGATTAGGCATAGTAAAAGAGCATAATTCAACTTGGTATGCTGACTCTTCTGACTACGCTACTAAGCTTAATGAAGATATCAAGGTTAGAGAGTTTTTGCATAAAAAGCTTGCAGCAGCTGCAGTTAGTAAAATCCAGATTGAGAGACCTGCTCAAAATGCTAAGATTACAATTCATACAGCAAGACCTGGTATTGTAATTGGTAAGAAAGGTGAGGATGTTGAGAAGTTACGTGCTGATGTTAATAAGTTGATGGGTGTACCTGTTCAAATTAATATCGAAGAAGTGCGTAAGCCAGAAATCGATGCTAAGTTAGTGGCAGATAGCGTAGCTCAGCAGCTAGAAAAAAGAGTAATGTTCAGAAGAGCTATGAAAAAAGCTATGCAGGCTGCTATGAAATCTGGTGCTAAAGGTATCAAGATAATGGTAAGCGGCCGTTTAGGTGGTGCTGAGATTGCTCGTTCTGAGTGGGCTAGAGATGGTAGAGTTCCGCTACAAACTTTTAGAGCAGATGTGGATTATGCAACATCAAAAGCTTTAACTACTTATGGTATTATAGGTGTTAAAGTTTGGATCTATAAGGGTGAAGTTCTTCCTGGTCAAATGAATCAGAAAAATAATAAAAAAGGAGCTAAATAATGCTACAGCCTAAGCGTACAAAGTTTCGTAAACAGCAGAAGTTGCGTAATAGAGGCTTGGCTCACAGAGGTAACAAGGTAAGCTTTGGTGAGTTTGGTCTACAAGCGACATCTAGAGGTAGGATTACTGCTAGACAAATTGAGGCAGGAAGAAGAGCGATCAGCCGTCATATCAAGCGTGGTGGTAAAGTTTGGATTAGGATCTTCCCTGATAAGCCGATTACTCAAAAGCCTCTTGAAGTTCGTATGGGTAAAGGTAAGGGTTCAGTTGAATATTGGGTTGCTCAAATTCAGCCGGGTCGTGTACTATATGAAATTACTGGTGTAAAAGAAGAACTAGCGCGTGAAGCTTTTGCTAGAGCGGCAGCTAAAATGCCAGTGCAGACAACTTTTGTTGAAAAGCAGGTGATGTAATGAAAAGAAATGATACTTTAAAAGATTTTAGAGATAAAAGTATTGACCAATTACAAGAAGTGAAAATAGAGTTATTGCAACAGTTATTTTCTCTTCGTATGCAGAAGGGTACAGGGCAATTAAAGAAAAATCACTTGTTCAAAAGTGCTAAAAGAGATATTGCTCGTATAAATACAATAATATCAGAAAAGAATAAATAGGTGCCTTGAAGATGAGCGATAAAATTAGATTGTTAGAAGGTAAAGTTTCTAGCGTAGCTATGGATAAAACTGTAGTTGTAAAAGCTGAAAGATATGTTAAGCACCCTTTATATGGTAAGTTTGTTAAAAAAACAACAAAATACTATGTTCATGATGAAAATAATGAATGTAAAGAAGGTGATGTTATCAAATTCAAAGAAACTAGACCATATTCAAAAACTAAGAAATGGTGTCTAGTTGATATTATCAATAGAGAAAAATAATAAATTTGATTTTATTATAGTTTATTGGTATATTTATCGGACTGCAAAATACACAGCAGTCCTGTATAATAATAATTAAGGGTTATTTGTATGATTCAAATGCAAACAGAACTTCAAGTTGCTGATAATAGTGGCGCTAAGAGAGTTGAATGTATTAAAGTTTTGGGTGGTTCACACCGTAGATATGCATCTATAGGAGATGTTATAAAAGTTACTGTGAAAGAAGCTGCTCCAAGAGGTAAAGCTAAAAAAGGATCTGTATATAATGCTGTTGTTGTAAGAACTGCTAAAGGTGTGCGTAGAAAAGATGGTTCTAAAGTCAGATTCGATGATAATGCAGCTGTGCTTCTAAACAATAATGGTCAACCTATAGGAACTCGTATCTTTGGTCCTGTTACTAGAGAATTACGTACGGAAAAGTTCATGAAGATCGTATCTTTAGCACCAGAAGTACTATAGTCATATTTATTGAGGTGTAGATAATGAATAGATTAAAAAAAGGTGATGATGTAATAGTTATCGCTGGTAAAGATAAGGGTCGTAGAGGCGTTGTTAAGTCATTCGCTAAGGGCGGTTCTTTAGTTTTGGTGGAAGGTATTAATATTGTTAAAAAACATGTTAAGCCTAACCCTAATAGAGGTGTAGAAGGTGGGGTTGTTGAAAAAGAATTTCCTGTTGACGCTTCTAACGTTGCTATCTTTAACCCTGCTACTGAGAAAGCAGATAGAGTGGGTTATAAGTTTGTTGATGAGAAAAAGGTTCGCTACTTTAAATCTAATGGCGAACTTATAGACTTATAGGACTAAGTTTTTATGGCAAGATTAAAAGATTATTATCAAAAAGAGCTTGTAGCTAAGTTAAAGTCTGAGCTAAATCTAGATAATATAATGGAAGTGCCTTCTATTAAGAAAATTACTCTTAATATGGGTGTTGGTGATGCTGCGAAAGACAAAAAAATAATGACTTTTGCGTTAAATGATTTGACAGCTATTGCTGGTCAAAAACCAGTTGTTACTATGTCTAAGAAATCGATTGCTGGTTTCAAAATTCGTGACGGATGGCCGATAGGCGCTAAAGTTACTTTACGTGGTGAGCGTATGTACGAATTTTTAGATAGACTTATAACAATTGCTATTCCTAGAATTAGAGATTTTAGGGGTTTAAGTGCTAAATCCTTTGATGGAAGAGGCAATTATAGTCTAGGTATAAAAGAGCAAATCTCTTTTCCTGAAATTGATTATGACAAAATTGACTCTATCAGAGGTTTAGATATTTCGATAACTACTACAGCTAAAAATGATGATCAAGGAAGAGCTTTGCTTAAAGCATTTGGTTTTCCTTTTAAGTCTTAATTTAAATTGGGGTTTTAAATGGCAAAAAAATCAATGATTCAGAGAGAATTAAAGAGAGAAAAATTAGTAGCTAAATATGCTCAAAAAAGAGCTGAGCTTAAAGCTATTATTCTTGATATAAATTCTACTGAAGAACAAGTATGGGAAGCTCAAATTAAACTGCAAAAGTTACCGGTAAACTCTTCAGCTTCTAGAGTTCAAAGAAGATGTAAGGTTACAGGTAGACCACATGCTGTATACAGAAAGTTTGGCTTATGCCGTAATAAGCTTAGAGAGTATGCAATGGCAGGTGATGTTCCTGGTTTGAAAAAAGCTAGTTGGTAATAAGGAATTTAAGTTATGAGTATGCAAGATCCAATCGCGGATATGTTTACAAGAATTAGAAATGGTCTTTCTGCTGAGAAAGAGGTTATTTCTGTACCATTTTCTAAGATGAAAATGGAAATCGCGAACTTTTTAGTTAACGAAGGTTATATTAAAGGTTGTACAAAAGGTACAACTGCTGCTGATCATCCTTCAATTGAAATTAAGCTTAAGTATCATGCTGGCGCTCCTGTGATTGAAATGATAAAAAGAGTTTCTAGACCAAGTTTGAGAATTTATAAGTCTCATGAAGAACTACCAATAGTATATGGTGGTTTTGGTGTTGCTATCATTTCTACGTCTAAAGGTTTAGTCAGTGATAGAAAAGCAAGAGATCTTGGTGTTGGTGGTGAAATTATCGGCTACGTAGCTTAAGTTAGCAAGGAGATTTGATATGTCAAGAATAGGTAAAAAACCTGTTGCTATCCCAAGTGGCGTTACGATAAATGTTGCTGCTGGTAATCAGGTTGAAGTTAAGAGCACTAAAGCGACTTTAAATAAGACTTTTTCTATAGATGTAACTTTTAGTATTGAAGATGGAGTAGCAACTGTATCACCTAAGAATAATAGTAAGAATGCTATTGCTCAGTCTGGTACTGCAAGAGCTATACTTAACAATATGGTTGAGGGTGTAAGCAAGGGATTTGAAAGAAAGCTTAAGATTATAGGGGTTGGTTACCGTGCTAAAGCTCAAGGTAATGAACTTAATCTTACGCTAGGATTCTCACACCCAGTTGTTTATAATTTACCTCAGGGCATAACAGCTGAAACTCCAGCTCCTACAGAAATTATTCTAAAAGGTGCTGATAAAGAGGTTTTAGGTAAAGTAGCTTCTGAAATTAGAGAATATAGAAAACCTGAACCATATAAAGGTAAAGGTGTTCGTTATGAAGATGAATACGTAGCGAAAAAAGAAGCTAAGAAGAAGTAGTTAGGTAAGGGATAGTAAATTATGGATAAAAAAACAGCTCGTTTAAGTCGTAGTAAGCGTACTAGAATTAAACTAAAAGAGCTTGGTCATACTAGACTATGTGTTTATAGAACGCCTAGACATGTGTATGCTCAGGTAATATCTGGTGATGGTTCTACTGTATTAGCCGCGGCATCTACTGTAGAGAAAGATGTAAAAGCGAAGTGTAAATATACTGGGAATGTTAACTCTGCTGCAATCGTTGGTGAAATTATCGCTAATAGATGTAAAGAGAAGGGTATTTCTAAGGTTGCTTTTGATAGATCTGGATATAAGTATCATGGACGTGTTAAAGCTTTAGCAGAAGCTGCTAGAGAGCATGGTCTTCAGTTTTAATAAATAAAATATGGATGATTATTCATTATGTCTAATGAAGTGAAAAAAAACGAGGAACTGATTGAAAAGTTAGTTAGTGTTAAAAGACACTCTAAGACAGTTAAGGGTGGTAGAATTATGAGCTTTGCCGCATTGACTGTTGTAGGTGATGGTAAAGGTAGAATTGGTGTGGGTAGAGGTAAGTCGAGAGAAGTACCTGCTGCTATCCAAAAGGCTATGGAAAACGCTAAAAAGAACATGGTATCAGTTAACTTAAATAATGATACGTTATGGTACCCTGTAATGTCTAACCATGGTGCTTCAAAAGTATTTATGCAGCCAGCTTCTGCTGGTACTGGTATTATTGCTGGTGGTGCTATGCGTTCAGTTTTTGAAGCTGTTGGTGTACACAACGTTTTAGCAAAAACATACGGCTCAACTAATCCAGCTAATGTTGTAAGAGCAACAATTGCAGGTTTAGCAAAAATTAAATCACCAGAAGAGATCGCTGATAAAAGAGGTCTATCTGTTGAAGAGATTCAGGGGTAATTAGAAATGACTCAAGCTAAAACATTTAAAGTTACTTTAGTAAAAAGCCTAATTGGTCGTAAAGAAAACCATATAGCATCAGCTAGAGGTTTAGGCCTAAGAAAAATAAACCACACTGTTGAAGTATTAGATACTCCAGAGAATCGTGGTATGGCAAGCAAAATATATTATATGGTTAAGATAGAGGGCTAGTATAAATATGAAATTAAATACAATTGCTCCTGCTGCTGGCTCTAAAAATGCTCCTAAAAGACTAGGGCGTGGTATTGGAAGTGGTTTAGGTAAAACTTCTGGTAAAGGCCATAAAGGTCAAAAAGCTCGTTCAGGTGGCTATCATAAAGTAGGTTTTGAAGGCGGTCAGATGCCTATACAAAGAAGATTGCCAAAATTTGGTTTTACTTCCGCGTCTAAAAGATTTGTTGCTGAAATTAGGTTGCATGAATTAAATAATGTAGCTCTTGAAGAAGTAACATTAGATAGTTTAAAAGATTCTACTCTTATAAGAAAAGATATCAAATCAGTAAAAATAATAGTTAGTGGAGAAATCCAAAAAGCGGTTAGCCTTAAGGGTATAGCTTTCACTAAAGGTGCTAAAGAAGCTATTGAAAAAGCTGGTGGTAAGGTAGAGTAAGATTTAAGATATGTCAAAGTATAATAGTGCTTCTGGTACAACAGGTGAATTGAAATCAAGACTAATTTTTGTAGTTATTGCGATATTAGTATTTAGATTGGGTGTATATATTCCTATACCTAATATTGATCCTACTAAATTAGTTGAGATTATATCAAATCAACACTCATCAACAGGTGGCTTGATGAGTATGTTTAATATGTTCTCTGGAGGTGCTCTTACTCAAATGAGTATTTTTGCTTTGGGTGTGATGCCTTATATTTTGGCATCTATTATTTTTCAGATGCTTTCTGCTGTATATCCTAAGTTTATAGAGCTGAAAAAAGAAGGCGAATCTGGTCAAAAGAAAATAACTCAATATACAAGATACTTAACTCTTGCTTTGGCTATAGTACAATCATTTGGTATTGTTGCGTTTGTATTGCATCAGGATGGTTTGGTTACCACAAACAATATGGGGTTATTTTATTTAACTACTATTGTTTCAGTAACTACAGGTAGTATGTTTTTGATGTGGTTAGGTGAGCAAATTACAGAAAGAGGTGTAGGTAATGGAATATCACTACTAATCTTCTCTGGTATTGTTGCGAACTTACCATTTGAGATCTCTAATACGCTATCACAGGCCAACCAACATGTAATATCTTACTTATCTGTTTGGGTTCTATTGATACTTCTTTTGCTAGTAATTGCTTTTGTGGTATTTATGGAAAGTGCTCAAAGAAAAATTACAGTAAACTATGCTAAGAGACAGCAGGGCAGAAAAATGTTTGCTGCTCAAACTAGTCATTTGCCATTGAAACTAAACATGGCAGGTGTGATCCCAGCAATTTTTGCATCATCTATACTTATGGTGCCTGGTGTATTGCTTGGTTGGTTGTCTAACTATAATTCACTTGATTGGTTTGCTGATGTTGCAGAACTATTACAGCCTGGTAGTATTGTATATACTGTAGTATTCGCTGCGACAATTATTTTCTTTTGTTTCTTCTATACTTCATTGGTTTTTAATCCAAAAGAAACAGCAGATAATCTTAAAAAATCTGGTGCTTACATTTCTGGTGTGAGACCTGGTGAGCAAACAGCTAAGTATATTGATACAGTTATGACTAGACTAACTTTGGTTGGTTCACTGTACATCACAGCAATATGTTTATTGCCAATTTTTGTGGTTAAGTTCTTTGCTCAAGGACTATCATTTACATTTGGCGGTACTTCTTTACTAATTGTAGTAGTTGTAATGATGGACTTTATGGCTCAGGTTAGATCTCATATGATGTCAACACAGTATGATTCTTTACTAAAGAAAGCAAATCTTAGTGGTAAGAGAAAATAGAGAAATATTTTTGGAGAAATATAATGAAAGTTAGAGCTTCAGTTAAAAAAATGTGTAGAAACTGTAAAGTTATCAAACGTAATAGAGTTGTTCGTGTGATATGTACAGACCTTAGACATAAGCAAAGACAAGGTTAATCGATCAAGCAAATTAAATAAAGCTTGATTATTTGTTTTTAAAAAGCTATCCTAGCAAGTTACAAAATGCAACAGATGGCAACTAAATTAAGAATAATTATTAGGAGTGAAGTAGAGATGGCTCGTATAGCTGGTGTTAATATTCCTGTTCATAAACATACAGTGATAGGATTAACTACAATTTATGGAATAGGTAAAACAAGAGCGCAACAAATTTGCCAATCTTGCAAAGTAGATCCAACTGTTAAGATTAAAGATTTATCTGAAGAACTGATTGAAACTTTAAGAACAGAAGTTGCTAAGTTTACGGTAGAAGGCGATTTACGCCGTGAAGTTTCTATGGACATAAAAAGACTTATGGACTTAGGTTGCTTCATAGGTAGAAGACATCGTCGTAGCCTTCCTGTAAGAGGACAAAGAACGAAGACTAATGCACGTACTCGTAAGGGTCCAAGAAAGCCAATAAAGGCGTAATACAATTATAACTATAAAGATTAAAGGGTAGATTATATGGCTAAGTCTGTTAGATCATCAAAGAAAAAAGTAAAAAGAGTAGTGACTGATGCAGTTGCTCATATTTACTCATCTTTTAATAACACTATAGTAACTATTACTGATAGACAAGGTAATGCTTTATCTTGGGCTACTTCTGGTGGTAGTGGCTTTAGAGGTTCAAGAAAAAGTACACCTTTCGCTGCTCAGGTAGCTGCTGAAAGAGCCGCTGATATGGCTCTTGAGTACGGTGTAAAAAACGTAGATGTTTTAGTAAAAGGACCTGGTTCAGGTAGAGATTCTGCTGTTAGAGCTTTAAATGCTAAAAACTTAAAAGTAACAAGCATAACAGATGTGACTCCATTACCTCATAATGGTTGTCGTCCTCCTAAGAAACGTCGTGTTTAATATTTTAAAGGGAAATTAATAATGGCTAGATATCTAGGACCAAAATGTAAACTTTCTAGAAGAGAAGGTACAGACTTATTTTTAAAAAGTGGCGTAAAAGCTAACGACGAAAAATGTAAAATGAATACTGCACCAGGTCAACATGGAGCAAGAAGAGCGCGCCTATCTGACTATGGTTTACAGTTAAGAGAAAAGCAAAAAGTTCGTCGTATGTACGGTGTTTTAGAAGGTCAATTCAAAAAATACTATGTTGAAGCTAATAGAAGAAAAGGTAACACTGGTGCTACTTTGTTAGAAATATTAGAATCAAGGTTAGACAATGTTATTTATAGAATGGGCTTTGCTGCTACACGTGCTGAAGCTAGACAGCTTGTTGTGCATAAAGGTATTTTAGTTAATGGACATACTTGTAATGTTCCCTCAGCTCAAGTTAAAGCTGGTGATGTAGTTGCTGTTAGAGAAAAAGCTAAAAAGCAGTTAAGAATTCAAAATGCTGTTGAGCTTGCTAAGCATAGAAAAGAACTTTCTTGGATTGATGTTAATACTGATTCTTTAGAAGGTACTATGAAGTCTTCACCAGACAGATCAGAATTATCTGCAGACATAAATGAACAGTTAATCATCGAGCTTTACTCTAAGTGATATTTTATTATTTTTTTAAAGACTCGTATATAGCCTTATTTCAAGGAGATTTTTTTAGTGAGTAATAATAATTCAAATCAGGAATTTGTACCTAATATACAGCTTAAAGAAGAGTTAGGGGCTTTTGGATATAAAATTCAAGTTTCTCCTGTAGAAAAAGGTATGGCTCATATCCTTGGTAACTCTATTAGAAGATTTTTATTATCTTCATTGTCAGGTGCTTCTATTATTAAAGTCAATATTAGTGGTGTTCTACATGAATACTCGACTTTAGAAGATGTTAAAGAAGACGTTGTTGAGATTGTTTCTAATCTGAAGAAGGTTGCAATAAAACTTGATAAAAATGTATCAAAAGTAGAATTAGAGCTATCAGTAACTAAGTCTGGTGTTGTGACTGCTGGCGATTTCAAAACTACTCAAGGTATTGAAATAATTAACAAGGATCAACCTATTGCTACTCTAACTAATGAAAGAGAATTCAGCTTAGTAGCTACCGTCAGTGTAGGTAGAAATGTTGGAATCCTTTCAGCATTACCAACCGAACTTGAAAAAGTTGGAGATATAGCAGTTGATGCTGATTTTAATCCGATAAAAAGAGTTGCTTTTGAAATCTTTGATAATGGTGCTAGTGAGACTCTAGAAGTATTTGTGAAAACAAATGGTACTATTGAGTCACTAGCAGCTGTTACAAAAGCTCTTAAGTATTTCTGTGAGCAGATATCGGTATTTGTATCTCTTAGAGTACCTAGCAATGGTAAAACTGGAGATGCTTTATTAGATTCTAATATTGATCCTATATTGCTTAAACCAATTGATGACCTAGAGTTAACTGTTAGATCATCTAATTGTTTGAGAGCAGAAAATATCAAGTATTTAGGTGACTTAGTACAGTATTCAGAATCACAGCTTATAAAGATACCTAATTTAGGTAAAAAATCTCTAAATGAGATCAAGCAAATATTAATAGATAACAACTTATCTCTAGGTGTTCAAATTGATAATTTTAGAGAATTAGTTGAAGGAAAATAAACATATATAGTAATCATATAATATTAACTATAAAGGAGTAATTACTATGAGACATCTTAAAAAAGGTAGTAAATTCGGCAGAACTAGTAGTCATAGAAAAGCTATGTTTAAGAACATGTCAGCATCTTTGATTAATCATGAGCTTATTAAAACTACTTTACCAAAAGCTAAAGAGTTAAGAACTATAGTTGAGCCTCTAGTAACATTAGCTAAAAGAGAATATAAATTAAGAAATGAATTAGATGTTAATTCTAATGAGTTTAAAGCACAATCAGTTGCTCTTAGAAGACAAGCTTTCGACTTCTTAAGAAATAAAGCTGCTGTAATTAAGCTTTTTGAAGAGTTTGGTGCTCGTTATGCTAAAAGAGCAGGTGGTTATACTAGAATTCTTAAGTGTGGTTATAGATTCGGTGATAAAGCTCCTATGGCTTTCATTGAATTGGTTGATAGACCTCAAGTTGAAGAATCAGCTGACGAAGAATAATAATCCCTTTTCTATATTTATCTTTAACAAATATTTCTATTTTAAATTTAACCTATACTTATAAATTTTGCTAAACTCTTAATAAAAGAGTTATGAAAAATTATCATATGTTACAAAAAATTTATCAGAGTATAATAATTGTTCTTGTTATTATAGATTCTTTTACTTTAATTGCTCAGATCGATTAAGGTGATATTGATTATCTAAATTATATTAATATAACTTTCTCAGCTATATTTTCTATTGAGTATATTGTTAGATTAATTATTGCTCGTAGAAAACTAGTTTTTATTTTCGGCTTTTATAATGTTATTGATTTTATAGCTATATTTTTACCATTAATATTATCATTGTTTGGTATTAATTCTCATGAGTTAATAGTTTTGAGGTTACAAAGAGTATTCAAAATTTTCCAGAATACAGCAATTATGAATAGATTAATTAATGTATTTAAAAAAATCTATCTCAAGTTATTGGTATCATACTGCTTAATTTTTGTAATATTGATAATATCTTGTATCTGGATGTTTTATGCTGAGCATGATGCTCAACCTCAGGTTTTTTCATCTATATCCAATACTTTGTGGTGGGGTGTTATTACTCTTACTACGGTAGGTTATGGAGATATGTTTCCTATCACACTTTTAGGCAGGTTAATAGCAGTAATAGTTTCTATGTTGGGAATTGGCGTTTTCGCTATCCCAAGTAGTTTGATTGGGGGCGCTTTTATTGACGAAATACATTAAGAAAGAGAATTAGCTGCTAAAAATAAACGAAAAGTATAATAATTATCTAAAAAGCATTTTTTATATACTAAAAAGTCTTGAAAAAATAGTAATAACTCTCATATACATATTTGTCATAAAGTTATTTGAAAAGTATAACAAAAGAGGGTTCTATAAATGTCAGAGAAAAAATATACATTTGAAACAGAAGTTGATAAGTTGCTTCATCTTGTGATCCATTCATTATATTCAAATCGAGAAATCTTCTTAAGGGAGCTTGTATCTAATAGCTCTGATGCTATCGAGAAGTTAAGATATGAAAGTATCTCAAATGCAGCTTTGAATGAAGATGATAATGATTATGCTATCAGAATTGATTTTGATAAAGATGCAAAAACAATTACTGTTAGTGATAATGGTATTGGTATGACTGAAGAAGAAGTTATTGAGAACCTTGGTACAATCGCAAAATCAGGTACTAAGAAGTTTTTAGAAAGCTTAACTGGTGATAAAAGTAAAGATAATGACTTAATTGGTCAGTTTGGTGTTGGTTTTTATTCATCATTTATCGTTGCTGATAAAGTTACAGTTAGAACTAGAAAAGCAGGTCAAGATAAATCTCAAGCTACTAAATGGGTTTCAGATGCTCAAAATGGCTTCACAGTTGAGACTATTACAAAAGAGAAGCGTGGTACAGAGATTACTCTTCATATTAAAGAAGAGCACTTAGATTTACTTGAGTTTCATTTGCTTAAAGGTCTGGTTAATAAGTATTCAGATTGTATCAATACTCCGATTCAAATGAAAAAAGTTGAGCACGATAAAGATGGTAAAGAAACTATCAAAGATGGGTATGAGACAATAAACAATACTAAGGCTATTTGGTTAAGATTAAAAGAAGAAGTAACTGATGAAGAGTATCAAGAGTTTTATAAATATATTTCTCATGATTTTGCAAATGCTTCAATGTGGATACATAACAAAGTAGAAGGTAATCTTGAGTATAATAGCTTGTTGTATATTCCTGAGAATAAGCCTTTTGATTTCTGGAATAGAGATAAGGATTATGGACTATCACTATATGTGCGTAGAGTCTTTATTATGGAGAATAAGGAATTATTACCTCCATATTTAAGATTTGTTAAGGGTGTGATTGATTCTGCTGATTTGCCACTTAATGTATCGCGTGAGATATTACAGCATAATAAAGTTATTGATAAGATTAAAAAAGCGATAACAACTAAAATTCTAAGCGAACTTAAGAAGCTAGCTAGTAAAGATACAGAAAAATATCAAAAGTTCTGGGATAGTTTTGGTCAGGTGCTGAAAGAAGGTGTTTCTGATGATTACTCAAACAAAGAAAAGATCGCAGGCTTATTAAGATTTGCGACTACTGAAAGTGGTGATGCTAAGCAGACTGTATCATTAGCTGATTACATTTCACGCATGAAAGAAGGTCAAGATACTATTTACTATATTACATCTGATAGTTATAAGGCTGCTGTAAATAATCCGCAACTTGAAGCATTCAAGAAGAAAGGTATCGAAGTTATCTTGATGACAGATAGAATCGATGAATGGATGATGTCTACTTTGACTGAGTTTGATGGTAAGCATATGAAGTCTATTATCAAAGGTGATATCGATCTTCATAAATTTGAGACTCCAGAGAACAAAGAAAAATTCGAGAAAGAAGCGAAAGACTTTGAAAGTGTTTTAAAAGAAATCAAAGAAGTTTTAAAAGATAAGGTTGAGGAAGTACGTTTGTCTAAGCGTTTGACAGATTCTCCAAGCTGTGTGGTTGTAAATGACTATGGTATGAGCCTACATATGCAAAAGATGATGGAAGAAGCTGGTCAAGGGTTTATGCCTGGTATGGGTATGAAGCCTATCTTAGAGCTTAATGCAGAGCATAATTTAGTTCAAAAGCTTAAAAATGAAGCAGATACAGAAATATTTGCTGACTTATCTGAGCTTTTACTTCTTCAGGCAATGTTTGTCGAAGGTGCTAAGATAGAAGATCCAATGGCTTTTGTTAAGCTTGTAAATAAATATATTAGATAGTTTTTTCTCTAAATATTTTATAATAAACTCTAAAAATACATTCACAACTTGTAATAAGCCTTGATCTTTACACAAGTAACTGTCACAAAGATAACTATTTGTATATCATATTTAATATACAAATGAGGATATATTATAAATAGTCGTAAGTTTCAAGCTACTTCGGAAGGTAGATCTATTAAAATATCTCAAGTTAATAGTATTATAGATAATGATTTTATTAATGAATTATTAGATGAATTTTCAAAAGAATCTATATCAGCCATTTATTTTGGGAATTTGGATGATTTGGAGATTAATTTAAGTATTTTAGACAAATATTGCCCGCCTCTTAATTTTATAAGATGTGAGATTTCCTTGGTCAAAGCATATGGACGATACTTATTTGATTTTGAGGAATGTAAGTTTTATGGCAATAAGGAATATAGTTTTGAATATAATAACGATCAAAAAGAATTAGTTATTTGGAGATTTATTAACTCAATTTGTGTAGGAACTGAAGGTAATAGAAAAGAGTAGTCTCCACAATTTTGTTTTAAAGGAAATGCAGATTTAACATTTCAGAATAGGTCGTTTCCTTGCCACATCTATATAGATGGTAAATTCACTGATTTGAAATTCGTAAATATAGTTAATAATCAGAAAATTCTCAAAAGTACTAATGACTATGATTTAGGTAAAAGAAATCGTAATATGAGTTTTTATAATGGTTCTAGTATTAATGCTAGTAATATAAAATCTATCGAAATAAGTGATGTTACGGAAGATATGAAATTATTGATATCTGGAGAGATCGGTAAACTTATACTTAATAATTTGGAAATAGATAAACTAAATATAATAAATAGTAGATTTAAATCATTGCCTAATTTCGACGATAAATCGTCAATAAAGAACTCTGTAGATATTGACAAAAAATCTTTTGATAATCTTTTAAATATAGAAAAAGCTGGCTCACTAGAGTTTAGCCGACTAGCAGAATTTTTTAATCGTAATAATGCTTATATGGAAGCACAGCCGCTACATAGACACTATTTGTTGGAAAAAGCTAAAGAGTCTAAAAATTATGGTTTAAAGTTTTGGGTTTGGTTTTATAGTTTGGTAAATGGTTGTGGGACTAGTTTGCTTAAGCCTTTTATAGGTGTTTTATACTGTTGGCTATTTACATATCTGATATTCTTATCATTAAGTATAAAATTAGTAATGTCCGTTAAATCAACAGGAGTAATAGTATATTCTAGTTATTCCGTGCTATTTTCTATTAAACAGGCTCTTTTAGTAACAGTACCACTATTAGCAACTATTCATAAACCAGAAATTGAAATGCTTGATAATGGACTGTTACAGATATTTGTAAATTTTCTAATGATAGTTTCTTATTTGTTAGTCTTTCTTATGGCTTTACAGATTAGGAAATTATTAAGGTTAAAGGATTAGTTTAGATAATTCACTCTGCTACATGTTTTCCTAGAAGCATATACAAAAGTGCTTTTTGGACAAATTTTCTATTTAGGCTTTGTTGGAAAATAACAGAACATTTATCATCAGGGAGATCTTCGCTAACTTCTTTACCTCTTTCCATCGGCATACAATGCATAAAGATAGCATTATTATTTGCGTATGACATTAGCCCTTTATTTACCTGAAATCCTACAAAAGCATCTTCTGCTGTTGGTTCAAAGCCCATGCTACACCAAACATCAGTATATACAGCATCACATCCTTTGACAGCTTCTTTAGGATCATGAAAACCTTTAACTATACTTAGATCATGAAGTTGATCTAAAATCTTTTTGTCTGGTTTATGACCTTCAGGACATGCATAATGTACCTCTAAGCCGATAGTATTAGCTAATAATAACAAACTGTATAAGATATTATTAGAATCACCTATATAAGCTATTTTTAGAGAATCTAAACCACCAAGAACTTCTTTTAAAGTTAGTAAGTCTGCTAATGTTTGGCAAGGATGATATAAGTCTGTTAGAGCATTTATAATAGGAACTTTAGAGTAAAAAACCATTTCCTCAACATCGCTATCAGCAAATGTTCTAATCACAACAGCAGAGCAATAGTTTTGTATCACTCTAATAAAATCTTTGGGCTGTTCATTCTTTCTCGAAGTTGAGACACTCTCAATTAGATTACCACCCATTTCGATAATAGCAGCAGAGAAACTAAAACGAGTTCTAAGAGATGGCTTGTCAAAAATCAGAGCAATTATCTTATCTTTTAAGGCATGGTTATATTTTTGAGGATTAGTTTTCATATCTTGGGCTATTTGCATGATATTTTCAAAATCATTAGTTGTTATTTCTGATCCAGAAAGTAGATGATTAAAAGATAAGTTTTTCATATTCCTCCTCCAAATACACAAGTTGTTCCTAGTTCTTCTGCATTAAATAATATTTTTTTGGTTAAAATCTTCTCTTGATTACCATTTAGTATGCAGATGGTTTTTTTTGAGCAATTTAAAAAGTTTTTTATTGAGTCAAGTTTGATGCTCATTCCACCAATAGCTGTTTTATTTTCAATTAGTTTTGAAATATCTTTTACAGATAGGCTTTTGATTAGATTACCATTATTATCAAGTACACCATTTTGATCGGTTATATAGATAAGTTCATCGACATCACAAATAATAGCCAGCTCAGATGCAACATTATTGGCATTGACATTTACTGACTCAAATTTATCGGTAAGACAAATCGTTGCAACTATAGGTATTAGCCCTTGTGGTAGAGCTTTTAGGATAACTGTAGGATCAACATCTTTGACTAAACCGACATAACCATATTTATCTTTATCGATTAGGCTACAAGTAATTAAGTTACTATCCTCACCAGATATGCTAATACCATCTAAATTGATACTACTAAACATTTGCGAGAGCTTTTTGTTAACTCTATATAGAGCCATTTGAATTATTTCCATATGTTCTTTTGGAGTAACTCGTAAACCATCTAGAAATTTTGTTTGAACATTGTGCTTTTCTAGACACTTGGTTATAAATTTACCACCACCGTGGACAATGATTATTTCTGCTCCAGCTTCTTTTAGGTTTTTTATATCAATACATAGATTTATTATAACTTTTTCATCTTCAAGTACTGAGCCACCTAGTTTTATTAGGATTCTTTTATTTGCTAATTCTTTCACGATAAATACTCCGCATTTATGTTTACATACTGCTGAGTTAGGTCACAGCCCCATGCTATTGCTTGTTGGTTCCCTTGAGAAAATTTGACATCAATAGTTATAGTATCTTCTTTCATGGTATTTTTAAGATTTGTTAAATCATCTGATACAGGTAAGCCATTAGCAAAGATCTTTTGTCCTTGCATAAATATTTGGCAACTTTCTAGAGTTTGCTCATCTATATCAACTTCGCCAATTTTTGCTAAAACTCCTCCCCAATTTGGAGATTCGCCATATATTGCTGTTTTGACTAGAGAGCTAGAGATTATTTTCTTTGCTAACTCTTTGGAAAGTGTTTCATCGTTTAGACCTGTAACTTTTGCCTCGATAAGCTTGGTTGCTCCTTCGCCATCACGAGCAATATTTTTAGCTAAAATCACAGCTATTTCATGTACACAATCATTTGTAGACATATCACCATCTACTGAGATCATATTGAAACTGTTGTCACTTGATTCTCTAAGGATTTCTTGAGCTAAATGAATATCTATATAAGCATCTGTTAGAAAATATCCAAGCATTGTTGCCATATTTGGGTTTATCATTCCAGAGCCTTTGCAAATTCCAGTAATAGTTATTTCCCCTGTGGATAGCTGTATTTTCTTGTAAACTGATTTGGGTAATAGGTCTGTAGTTAGTATTGAGATCGCAAATTTATCGGCAATATTTGATACGCTATTTACTAGTTTTGGTATAGCAGATGTTATTTTATCAATAGACATTTGCTGACCAATAACACCAGTGGAGGCAATCAAGACTTGCTCAGATGAACAGTTTAGTTCTGTTGCTAAACTATCAACTACTTGCTGGTTATGTTTATCGCCTATCTCTCCTGTAGCAGCATTAGCTTGACCACTATTTGTTATGATTGCTTTGATATTACCTGCTGGTAACAAATTCATACAATATTTAACTGGTGCGGCTTTACATTTGTTTTTTGTAAAAACTCCTACAGCTTTACAGTTTTTTTCTGAAATTATAACTCCTAGATCTGGACGATAGAGCCTAACACCACAATTTACACCACCTGTTAAAAATCCTTTTGGTAATTTTGTTCTAAATAAGCTCTCCATGTCTATCTCCTTTTTTATAATCCTGTGGTTATAGGAAGCCCGTAATAACTGTTTAAATTCTCAATTGCTTGAGTAACAGCGCCTTTTAGTAAGTTATCGATAAAAGAAAAAACTATGATTTTATTATTTTTAATCGAAAATCCTAAATGAGTGTTGGGTGTACCAACGATACTTTTAATTGATAAAAATGATGATACTTCTGTACTATCTGTCTCTGCTGCTATATCAATGAATTTAAATAAAGAGTACTCAGTATATTCTTTGTTATAAGCATCGCTAACTAAATCACTAATATTCTCTTCTGAAGTTGTAGTTTCTAAATTTAAATCAGCATAAATTGTCATCGCAATGCCAGAATGAATCGGTAACATACTTGTGTTGAAATAAAGCTCATCTTCTTTAATATCAAACTCTGCTAAAGCTTTTAGAATCTCAGGAATATGTTGATGTTTGCTAATCTTATATGGAAAAAAGTTGTTAAGCATCTCTGAGAACATTAGATCTTGTCTAGGTTTTTTCCCTGCTCCAGAGACTCTCGATTTGGCATCTATAATTATATTGTTGGGTTTTATTAGATTATGCTTTAGTAGAGGGAGTAGTGATAATAATGCACATGTCGCATAGCATCCAGGGTTCGCTATTATGGTATCTTGCTGAGTAAATTTAACATATGGGGAAAGTCCATATTTTGCACCTTGTTCTATTCCTTCAATAGAGTGAGATAATCCATACCAAGATGCTAATAAAGCTTTATCTAGTCTAAAAGCTCCGCTTAAATCTAAGACCTTTGTTTTTATATTCTTCTCATAGAGCTTTTGTAGTCTCTCTATAGAAATTTCCGCTGGTGTAGCTAATAATAAAAAATCCACGTCGAAGTTTTCAGCACTTAATTTATCCAAAGAATATGTGTATTCTTTATTTTCTTGCTTAGATATTCCTAAGCTCCCAGCTAATTCAAAATTTGGGTGTTTACTTATTAATTCTTTAAGAAGCTGTCCCGTGTAACCATTTATTCCAGCTATGCATATTTTCGAAATCATTATTTATCCACAACTAATAATATTTGATGAACACTGTAACATTTTAAAAACTTTATGTGAATAATTATTTGATAAAAAAGAATAAAAATTTTAAATAAAGATCAATTTTTGTTTATTTATTCATTTATCATGGGGGGAAAGGTATAAAATCAGTTATTGACATTACAAAGCAGTATGGTGCAAATATAGTAGCATCCATGCCTATAAATATAGTTAAAGGGGAAAATGCTTACGTATATGATGGTTTGGGTAAAAAATATATTGATATGGCAACAGGTATTTCATCTGTAAATTTTGGACATAATAACCCTAAAATTTTGTCAGCTCTGTTTGAGCAAGTGAATAAAATTTCAGTTGTGCCAAGACTTTTTCACAATGAGCTGTTGGCAAATTTATTAAAAAAAGCTTGTGAGCTAACAAATATGGATAAGGCTATAGTTATGAATAGTGGTGCTGAAGCTATAGAAACTGCAATAAAAGTAGCTAGAAAGTGGGGATATGTAAAAAAGCAGATTCCAGATGGTTTGGTAGAGATAATAACTTTTGATAATAGCTTTCATGGTAGAACAATAACGGCAATAGGTACATCATCGAATCATGCGTATAAAGATAAGTTTGGCCCTATGCCTCAAGGTTTTATCTCAATACCTTATGATGACTTAGATGGCCTTGAAAAAGCTATTACAAAAAATACAGCAGCAATAATTATTGAGCCTATCCAAGGTGAGGGCGGAGTGATTATTCCAAATGAGGAGTATTTGTATAAGTGCCAAGAAATTTGCAAAAAGAATAATGTGTTGTTTATTCTAGATGAGATACAAACATGTATGGGACATACTGGCAAAAATTTTGCTAAAGAGCATTATGGTTTAGATCCTGATGGGATGACATTGGGGAAATCTTTGGGAGGAGGAGTTTTACCTATTTCACTATTTCTAGGCAAAGAAGATCTTATGGAAGTGTTACATCCTGGTGATCATGGCAGTACTTTTGGTGGTAACCCATTAGCTTCTTCTGTAGCGTATAAGGCTCTTAATATTTTGGATGAAGAAGCTTTAGCTGAGAGAGCAGGAGTTTTAGGAAGCTTATTTGTAGATCAGTTAAAAAAAATAAATTCTAAATATATCCAAGAAATAAGAGCAAAAGGCTTATTTATTGCTTTACAGATATGTCCACAGTATTTTGAGAGTTTTTATCAAGAGCTTTTAAATCTAGGTATACTTGCTGTAAAAACTAGAAATAATACTATTCGTTTATTGCCACCACTAACTATAGACAGAGAAACTCTTGTTGAAGCTATAAATATATTAAAAAATCTAAAACTTTGAAAATAAGAAGTTTTCTATGTTTGCTTTTAGTTTTTTAATATTTTTGATTGATGATGGAGCAACAAAAATTGTATCATCTCCAGCTACTATACCGATTATTTCAAAGCTATTTTTGTTGTAGTCTAAAGTTCTAGCAACCAATTGTGCGGCACCTGGAGCAGTATCTATTACTACAACAGCTTCATTTGCGTCAATCTTGATAACTAATGATGAAATATTATCAGTCATTATCGGAGGAGCTGGCTCATTAGGTATTTTATATACTAGAGCGCTTTTTTCATTTTTGACTTTAACTGCACCAATTTTTTTGAGCATTCTATTAACTTTTGACTGGCTAGCACTATAGCCTAAGCCCCCCAAAGTATCACAGATATCGTTCTGAGAAGAAAATTCTTTGCTAAGAATGAGCTGTCTTAAATCGTTATAAATATCAGATTTATCCATAAATTTTCCTTAAATAAACTAACTTCAGCTTTCGTTATTTTAACGATATTGAGATATCGCAATTATAAGCTTTTCAGAAAAATATATCTATTTTTTGCAAAAATACTAGAATTATTTATTTAGTTTAAGTTTGATAGCTACATAAGCATCACGGAAAGACAGACCTTGTTCTACTAATTTATATACTTCTTCGGTAGCATACAAGTCAGGGGTCATTGCTTGTTCTAGTTTATCTATATGAACATTCAAATCCTTGATTGTTGAGTTAAATAATAAAGCGGTATCTTCGATTAGAGTTATAGCTTCAAAGAATGGTAGTTTTGTTAGTTGGTAGTCACGATTATAACCACTAGGGACACTATCAATTATAGAAGTGATTTGTTGGAGGTAACCTTGATATAGTTTTGCATTGCCTCTCATAATTTCAAATAAATCATAATTACGCTTTTGAGGCATAATTGATGATCCTGTCGTATATGAGTTGTTTAGACTAAAGTAATCAAATTCTGCCATTGTAAATAACATCATATCATTAGCAAATCTTGAGTAAATGCTTATAGGGTTTGAGAATGTTTGTAGCGTCAGTTTTTCAAAATACCCTCTAGAGAATGCACAATAAATAGGGTTGTCTTGTGTTCTATTAAAGCCAAGTAGTTCGGTAGTATATTCTTTATCATGTTTGAAGTTGCTGATACCAAATCCTGATGCTGATCCTAGGGGGTTTTGGTTAATAACTTTGCTAGTAGCTGATATTAATAATAGAGTGTCTGCTAGCGCATCAGCAAAAGAGCCCAACCAAGTTGCAACCGTAGTTGGCATTGCTTTTTGCATGTGTGTATAGCCAGGCATGAGTATGTTTTTGAATTTACTAGCTTTAGAGCGAAGAGTGTAGATATTCTCTTGAATAGTTTTTTCTAAGAATTGAATCTTATCTATCATGAAAAGACGTAGCATCACTAATGACTGATCATTTCTACTTCTACCTGTGTGTATCTTTTTGCCAACTTCACCATAATGCGTACATAAATACTGTTCAATTGCAGTATGACCATCTTCTTGATCTTGATTTATTCTAAATTCATTGCTAGATAGGAGCTCTTGTATTTCTTGTAATCCTTTTTTGAGAAGATTAAGTTCATCTTTAGTAATGACTTTCATCTTATAAAGCATTTTTGCATGAGCTAAACTAGCTTGTAGATCGTATTTTAATAGTTTCTGATCAAGTATATAGTCCTGACCTACAGTATATTTTTCAACTATAGGTAAGAGCTTATCTGTTTCTGTTTGCCAAAGTTTTTTGCTCATAATATTACTTCTTATTTTTCATTATTGAATATGCTGTACGTTGAGCTAAGCTATGAAGTTCTATAAATCCAGCAGAGGCATTATGATTAAATAAATCGCCACTAGCTTCAAAAGTTGCTAACTCAGATTTTAGCATAGAAAATGGTGATTCGACTGCTAATACTTCTATATTACCTTTATATAAAGATACAGTCACTTTTCCCGTTACTTTTTTATTTTGCTCTTCGATAAATGCAAGGATATTATTCATAACAGGGTTATACCATTCAGCGGCATAAGCAAGGTAAGCCCATTTGTTGTCCATAAATGTTTTTAACTCATTTTCTTGACGGGTGGAGACAAGTTGTTCTAGCTTTTTGTGGGCTGCTATTATAATGCTAGCAGCTGGGTTTTCATAAATACCTCTAACTTTTAGACCAATCAATCTATCTTCAATAAGGTTAAATACCCCAACACCATGTTCGCCACCTATTTTATTACACTGCATAATTAGCTCGGCTAAAAGCATAGCTTTTCCATCTAGTTTGGTTGGTATACCTTCGACAAACTCTAGGGTAATATTTTGTGATTTATCAAGGGCATTTTCGGGAGTCTTACACCATTGTAAGATAGCCTCTTTAGGAGCAATTAAATTTGAATGTTCTATTTCGCCACCTTCTGCGGTATTGCCCCACATATTTTCATCATATGAGTATGGCTTGTCTTTTTGTTGCTTAACTGGAATATCATGTTTTTCGGCATATTTTAATTCTTGCTCTCTACCCATTCCCCATTCTCTAACAGGAGCAATTGTTTTTATATTTTCATCTAATGTTGTTAGATAGCTTTCAAAACGAACTTGATCATTACCTTTGCCTGTACAGCCATGGGCAACCACTTGGCAATCATATTTCTTAGCTACTTCAACAGCTATCTCTGAAATAATAACTCTGCCAAGAGGAGTTGAAAGAGTATAGCCACCTTGATAATCAGCATTTGCTTTAATAGCTTTGCTTATAACCTCATCTGCAAAACGATTTTTGGCATCATATACCACAGCATCTATCGCACCTAAGTTGATAGCTTTTTGTTTTATTTGTTCTAGATTATCAGCAACTTGACCAATATTTATAGTTAAAGCAATAACTTCAACACCATATTCCTCTTGAATCCATTTGAGCATAATTGATGTATCAAGACCACCTGAGTATAATAGAAGACAACGTGTAAAATCACCTTTTTTTGCTTCATGACTTGCGACTTTTTGATATGAGATAGACATTTTAATTACCAATTATTTTAAATATTTATTCATTTTATCAAATCAATATTCGACATAAAGGATTTTATTGCAGCTATAATGAATAAATATTTGTATGATTGTGGCTTTATTTGTACCCTATATACACAGCTATAATTATCATAATAGTACTTTAAGTCATCAGATATAGATAGAATTTAAAGATGAATTTTAGCCATAATCCATAAGGTATCCTAGCAACACCAAGCACAGCCATAAGTGTAGCTGATGTAGGCATTAAGCAATGTGTCCAGCCATCACCAAGTTGGAAAGCTAAGACGGCAATTTGCTTACTTAGGCCGTTAGGTCTGCTAATGGCGACATAATTGGCATGGTAAGAGCTGCTTGACCTGAGCCTGAGGTGACAAAGAAGTTAAATATTGATTGGAAGAAAAGCATCCCTATAGCAGATACATACTCATTGGTACCTGATATAGCTTCTGAAGCATAGTGTATAGTGTTTAACATTGTGTAATCTTGAGGATTAGAGCCTCCCATAAGATATATCAGACCATAAGCAAAACCAATGATTAAACAAACAGGTAAAAGATCTTTCGCACCATTTTTGAAAGCATCAATAGCAATACTCAAATTCATACCATTTACTTTACCAACTATAGCAAACAGTCCAGTTAATAGCCCTATTATTGTGAAAAGTGTTGCAATTTCGGGGATATAATAGCCTAGCTCTACTACACCATACACTAGCCATATTATCGTAGCGATTAAACTTAAGAGTATTAACCATGAGTGGATACACATTTTTTGTGTTTGTTCTAAACTATGCTCATCAGAGTTTCTATAGAAATTATCATAAATATACATAGGTGAGGATTGAGGTTTCTTTTGTATTTTTAGTGCATAGATGATTGCAAAAATACTTATAGATAAAGTAAATATAAACCACATAATAATCCTAAAAAGACTACCTGATAATATTGGAATCTCTGCAATTCCTTGAGCAATACTAACTGAGAAAGGATTCATCCAAGAAGTTGCAAATCCTACTTGAGTTGCTAAGTAGATAACCACAGTGCAAGTCAGAGCATCAAAGCCAATAAGTACAAAAATTGGCAAAAGCAACATTATAAAAGGAATAGTTTCCTCTCCCATACCAAATACAGCGCCACCTAAAGAAAAAATAAAACATAAAACGGGTAGTAGGATGATTTTGTTATTTTGGAATTTATTCACTACTCTAAGAATTGATTGGTCAATAACTTTTGTTTTAAGAAGAACCCCGAAAGAGCCTCCTATAATTAATAAGAAAGCTATAATTGCAAGAGCGCTACCATCTTTTGATCCTGAGGTTATACCATCATAGATGAAATTGGTAAAACCTCGACTTTGACTATTTTCAGTTGCAAAGATTTTGACGGGCGATGTTTCTGGATTGCCTTGAGAATCTAATTTATATTGAAAGCTATCAGCAACTAGTACATTTCTAGAATAGGTTTGGCCATCTGAAGAGTATTGGATTCTTTTTACATCAAACTTACCAACAGGTATGTAATAGCTTGTGATAGCTACGAGGATCGCGATACAGAATAGTATCACTAAAGTATCAGGCATTTGTATTTTTTTTGACTTCTCATCTATGGAATAATTTTATTATGAGTGTTTATTTAGATTATCAGTATTTGATAAAAAGTAGGTATAAAAATTAACAAAGATTGTCATATTTTCAAATAGCAACATGCCTTTAAGAATGTTATTATTGTGTTCCATAATTTTTTATACTTTCATGTGTTCAAATGAATCCTAATACTAAAATTATTTTTGTAACAGGCGGTGTTGTATCATCGTTGGGTAAAGGTGTAACGGCAGCTTCTTTGGCTACTCTTTTAGAAAGTCGTGGCTTAAATGTAACTATGATGAAGCTCGATCCGTATATAAATGTTGATCCGGGTACTATGAGTCCGCTACAACATGGTGAGGTATTTGTAACCGAAGATGGAGCAGAAACTGATCTTGACTTGGGTCACTATGAGCGTTTTATTCGTAATAAAATGACTCAAGCAAGCAACTTTACAACTGGTAAAGTTTATCAAAGTGTTCTAAGAAGAGAGCGTAAAGGAGACTATCTTGGAGCTACTATACAGGTAATACCGCATATTACAGATGAAATAAAAAGACGAGTATGTGAAGGGATTGTTGAAGATGTTGATGTGGCAATTGTTGAGATTGGTGGAACTGTTGGTGATATAGAGTCTCAGCCTTTTTTGGAGGCAATAAGACAACTAAGAATTGAGCTTGGTAGAAATAGAACATTATTTGTACATTTAACTTTACTACCGTACATAAGAGTAGCTGGAGAATTAAAGACAAAGCCAACGCAGCATTCTGTCAAAGAGTTAAGAGGTATTGGAATTCAAGCAGATGTTTTGGTATGTCGTTGTGAGAAAAGATTTGAGGATAGTGAGAAACGTAAAATAGCTCTTTTTACAAATGTTGATCGAGACTGTATATTCACAGCTGAAGATGTTGATACAATTTATGAGGTACCACTTAGATATAATCAACAAGGTTTTGATGCAAAGCTTGTCGAATTTTTGAATCTAAATACAAAAGAAGCTGATCTATCAGAATGGCAAAATGTTGTAAACACTATCAGAAATACTAAAGGACAAGTAACAGTTGCAATGGTTGGTAAATATGTTTCTTTAACAGAAGCATATAAGTCTTTAAATGAAGCACTCTATAATGCAGGGTATAAGAAGGGTGTTAAAGTCAAAATAAAATTTGTTGACTCTGAAGAGATTAATGATACTAATGTGGGATCATTCTTTGAAGATGCTGATGCTATTTTGGTTCCAGGTGGTTTTGGTAGTAGAGGCGTTGAGGGTAAAATAGCATCAATTAAATATGCTAGAGAAAATCAGATTCCTTTCTTGGGTATTTGTTTAGGGATGCAGCTGGCAGTTGTAGAGTATGCTAGAAATGTGTTAGGCATACAAGATGCACACTCGAGTGAATTAAACCCATCAACTACTAATCCAGTTATAGGTCTAATAACAGAATGGCAAGCAGAGGATGGTACTATACACCAAAGAACACAAGACTCAGACTTAGGTGGTACAATGCGTCTAGGTGGATATAAATGTGTATTAAAAGAAGGCTCTCGTGCTAGAGAAATTTATCAAGCGGATGAGGTGATTGAAAGACATCGTCATAGATATGAAGTTAATAATAACTATGTTGAGCGTTTAGAAGATGCTGGTTTGATTTTCTCAGGAAGATCCGAAGATAATAAACTAATGGAGCTCATAGAAATCCCAAAACATAAATGGTTTATAGCTTGCCAAGCTCACCCTGAATTTACATCTACTCCTAGATATGGGCATAAATTATTTGAATCATATATTCAAGCTGCAGTTGTAAAATCTAATAAATAATCCCTAGTTTTGAAATTTTGTCAATAAAAGTGATATAATCTGAATTAACTAAGAATTGGAGAATTAATTAAAATGAGTAAACAAAGAACTTTGTCTATTATCAAACCTGATGCGGTAGAAAAAAATATAATTGGTGAAATCTATAGACGTTTTGAAAAATCTAGATTGAAAATTGTTGCTGCTAAAATGAAACATTTGTCAAAAGCAGAAGCAGAAGGTTTTTATGCGGTACATAAGGATAGACCATTTTTTAGTGCTCTTGTAGAGTTTATGATTTCAGGTCCTGTGATGATACAAGTTTTAGAAGGTGAGAATGCTGTAGTTAAGAATCGTGAATTAATGGGTGCTACAAACCCTAAAGAAGCAGAAGCGGGAACTATTAGAGCTGATTTTGCTGATAGTATTGATGCTAATGCTGTTCATGGTTCAGATGCTCCAGAAACAGCAGCACAAGAAATTAAATATTTCTTTAGTGATATAGAGATTGTTGGCTAAGCCAGTCTATATCGAATAATACCTAGGAGGAGATTGATAATGAGTTGGTTAACTAGAGTAATTGGCAGAAGTCTTGGTTTAGAAGCGCAGAAAAAAGATATGCCTACAGGAGTTTGGAGTCAGTGTCCAAGCTGTGGAGTAACATTATATTCTGAAGAATTACATAACAATAAGTCAGTATGTCCAAGTTGTAACTATCATTATAGAATATCTGCTAGACACAGATTAAATCTATTCTTTGATAGAGAGAGCACAAAAGAGCATTTTGCGAATATATCTCCTGTAGATATGCTTAAGTTTAAAGATACAAAATCTTACAAAGATAGACTATCTCAAGCGCAGAAAAAAACTGAAGAGCAAGATGCGTTAGTTGTAATGGAGGGAACTGTTAAAGGATTCCCAGTAGTTGCTGTAGCTTTTAACTTTATGTTTCTGGGTGGATCTATGGGTTCAGTTGTTGGTGAAAAGTTTGTAAGAGGAGTTAAGCTTGCTATTGAGAAGAAAGTTCCTTTTGTATGTTTTACCGCAAGTGGAGGAGCTAGAATGCAAGAATCATTATTCTCATTAATGCAAATGGCGAAAACTAGTGCTGCTTTACAAAAGTTGGTAGAAGCTAAGCTACTGTACTTAGTTGTGCTGACAGATCCTACTACAGGTGGTGTATCCGCATCTCTAGCTATGCTTGGTGATGTACATCTTGCTGAGCCAAAAGCTTTGATAGGTTTTGCTGGACCTAGAGTAATTGAGCAAACAGTGAGAGAAAAATTACCTGAAGGCTTCCAAAGAAGTGAATTTCTAGTAGAAAAAGGTATGGTTGATATGATCGTTGATCGTAGAAACTTAAGAGAAGAAGTTGCGAAGCTGATAGACAAACTTATGCCTAATTTGACTAAAATCAACCATAATCACTCTCTAGAATACAAATCTGAGCAACAAGTGTAGTTCTTAACAATCATGAGCATCGAAGTTAAAATAGCTAAAATAATGGCTAAGTCAGATGCTTGCAATTGTGATCTTTTAGATTTACTTCTTATCCTTGATAGATTTAACTTTGACAAGAAGTTTAAAGTAATAACCATTGCTGGAACAAATGGTAAAGGTACTACAGTAGCTATGCTAGAAGAGCTATTAGTGTCTAATAACAAACAAGTATTAAGTCATACATCTCCTCATGTTTCCAAATTTAATGAAAGAATTTCTTTAAATAAGCAATCAATAGCAGATAATGTTCTTTTGGAGCTATTAGAAAGATTAGAGGAAATAACTCCTGAGTATCGACTATCTTATTATCAAATAGCTTTCTTATGTGCTTGTATGTATTCTCAAAGAGTTGCTATTGATTATCTGATTTTAGAAGTCGGCATAGGTGGGCGTTTAGATGCTGCAAATATAATAGATGCTGATATTACGGCAATTACTAATATTGATTTTGATCATTGCGAGATTCTTGGTGATACTCTAGATAAAATAGGGCGTGAAAAAGCTGGTATAGCTAGGCAAGAAGTTCCTTTATTTTTAGGTACAAAAATGCCTAATAGTGTTTATGAGTATGCACAAGCATGTGGAGCAATCATTTATGAAGAAACTCATGAGTATAGCTCTAGAGATTGCTTTGTGCATAGTTATAATATAGCTGTAAGTATAGCTAATTATCTTTTTGACCGGTTATTGATATCCTATATTCCAAAGTTAGAAGGTATAAGGGCTAAAGCAAGATTTGCAACTTTGAAAAATGATTCTATAAATAATAGTTATATTGTTGTAGATGTTGCACATAATCCAGCTTCTGTGAGACATCTGTTTGAACTTTTAGATTCAAAATTTGGTGATAAAGGTATTAGATATGAGGCGGTATTTGGAGTTTTGGCAAGTAAGGATCTGCATGAAATATTAAATATTGCAAAATCTCATGTATATAAATGGGATATCGTTGATCTTAGTTATCTAGATAATCGAGCAGCAGGTTTGGATAAAATAAAGCGAGAGTTTAAGTCACAACAAATTGTGAGAGTTGATTTTAACAAAGACCTAAGTAGTATATATTTGTCAAAAAAAGACACAGTAACAGTTGTTTTTGGATCATTTGTATTAGCTAGAGAATTTATAAAGTAGTATGAAAAGCATAATAGTGAAAAGTGAAACGCAGATGTTTGAGTTTGCTCAAGAGTATGCTAAGAAACTCCAAGCAGGTCAGATTATATATTTACATGGGGATTTAGGTGCTGGTAAAACTACTTTTGTAAAAGGAGTGCTTAAGTCTTTGGGTTATAAAGGTAATGTCAAAAGTCCAACTTATACCTTGGTTGAGAGTTATGAGTTTGATAATTTTAATATTTATCATTTTGACTTGTATAGATTAGCCGATCCAGAAGAGTTGGAGTGGATAGGTATTCGAGATTATTTAAATGATAACGCTATTTGTTTTGTGGAGTGGCCAGAAAAAGGTAGGGGATTTTTACCAAAAAATAGTATTGATATATATATAAAATACTTGCCGGAAGGCAGGCAAGTAGATTTTTGTTAAAAATCTCTACAAATATGGTACGAAAGTATATTATACTGTTAAAAATACTTGTATTTATATTACTTGTCTGTGGGAGAGAGGGATGAAAGTTAGATTTGTAATTGCCTTTTTATCAGTAATGTTCTTTGGTTCATCATATGCGACTCTAAAAGAGTGCTATAAAGATGGTGTTGATCAAGAGTATGAAAAAGTTTTGGAATCATGTAAGCCGTATCTTAAAACTGATGCTAGAGCTACTGGATTATTAGCTGAAGCTAATGTTCAGCTTGATATGAGCGATAAAGATGCGCTAGATTATGCGTTGTGGGCTTCAGATTTTTATGAAAAAAATGGTGCTCCAACTGATCCTGAAGGAATTAGGTCTTATTCATATTTGGTATATTTGATTGGTGAGTTATATTTCTTTGGTTCAGAAGGTGTTGATGTTGATCAGCCAAAAGGCATTGAGTATATAACTAAATCAGCGGATCTGGGTTATGATGTTACGCAAAATCAGCTAGGCAAGCTATATGTAAGAAATGATAAAATGCCTGGTATGAATGTTGCTAAGGCTTATATGTGGTATAAGCTAGCTATAGCTAATGGTAGCTTAGAGGCTAGAGGAGCTTATTTGATTAATAATCAGCAAAAATTTATTCAGGAATATCCATATTGTATGTCTCTTGGCAGGGCTTTTATTGCCGATGCTTATCTAAAAGGAACTGGAGGTCTTCCAAAGAGTCCTGATTATGCTATTAAATGGTATCAGAAAGCATATAATTTAGATCATTCCGCTGAGATAGAAGCTGGCTTGGCTGAAGCGTATTATAATGAGTATAAGAATATTAATCATGGTAAACATGCATTTAAGCATGCAGGAATGGCAGAAGCACTTGTTGCCAAAGATGATAAACAACGAGCATATAAGTATGCGCGTGAAGCTATAACACAACCATATGCACCAGCATTTGCTATTATGGCAGAATTGACTGATAACAAAGTTGCTAAGTATGTTTATTTATCAGAAGCTATAAAATTGTATAACAATCCGTTGGTTAGTTTCTGGCGTCAGTTTAATCCTTACTGTATGCCAAATCTTTCTGATAAGCGAGGACTAAAGAAAGCTGAGCAGGAGTTAGCTAAAATAAAGCTTACACCGGAGGAAAAAGACTTGGCAATAAAAGAACAGGAGAGTTTAGAAGTGTACTGGAATCCTAATGTTAAGCAAGATCAACTAGCGCAAAAACCTTCTCAGCCACTGCAGCAAGCGAGTGAAAAAACACAAGTGGAATCAAGTCAATCTTAATGAATAGGCTTGTGATTTTAGAAAATGAAAAAGTTCTTCTCAAATAGTTTAATTGTATCTATATTTTTATTTTTATCGAAACTTTTAGGTTTTGTCAGGGATTTATTGTTAGCTAGCTTTTTTGGTAGTGGATCTGCTTTACAAGCATTTTTGGTAGCTTTTAGATTTCCTGAGTTTATGCGTAAAGTTACTTCATCTGGAGTTTTGACACAAATACTTAATCCGTATCTTGATGGTAATGCTAACGATAGAAATAAAAAATTTATTATAACTGTACTTTATTCTATAGCATTATTGTTGTTGGTTATAACTGTTGTAGCAATAGTATTTAGTAATATTTGGGTAGAGATATATGCGTATGGTTTAGTCGATGATAGTGACACTCTAAGTTTAGTTAGAAGTATGTTTATTATCATGATATCATACTTGCTGTTTAATGGTGTTATGGGTGTAATATCGGCAGTATTAAATAGTTATAGTAAATATTTTATATCATCAATGTTACCGATAGTGCTAAATATTGTCATGATAATCGGTATAGTCGTATCGCCTAAATTTAGTATTCCTATATTTGCAGTTGCTTATGCTATATTGTTAGCAGGAGTAATTCAAGTTGCTATTGGCGGATATAGTCTTATCAAGCTAATTGGCAAGTTTAAGCTTGATCAAGATATAGTTTTGGTCAAAGATATACGAGCAAGGGCTTTTCTCAAAAAGCTTCCTTCAGCATTTTTTGGAACAGCAATATTGCAGATAAATGGATTGATAGAAACATTTTTTGCATCATTTTTGATATCAGGAAGTTTAGCTTGGTTGTATTATGCTGATAGAGTTAATCAGTTTTTATATGGAGTGTTTGGCACAGCAATTGTAACGGTTATGATTCCATACTTAATTAGTTGTAAAAAGGATAAGCAAAAATTTTTTCAAACATTGGGATTAATTATAAGATTTACTTTGATAGTTACGGTTCCTGCCGTATTGGGTTTATTTATTTTGGCTAAGCCAGTAGTTATCTCACTGTTTTTTTATGGTAAATTTAGTCTTAAGGATGTTGATTTCACTTATTTGGCTATGCTAGGATATCTTGTATCACTATTTTTTTTTGTGCTTGTTAGAGTGATTGTCTCCGCACTTTATACACAGAATAAAATATCAATAGTTTTTTATATTGGTTTAATCTGTCTGATAATTACTATAGTTGCTGATATGTTAATTGTGAATTTGTTTGCAAGCGATGATCATGCATTTTTATATTTAGCATTAGTAAGCTCATTTGTAGCATTGTTAAATTTGGTTATCCAGCTGTGGGTTCTTTGTGATTTTAGTATTAGATTATTTGCTAGAAGTTATTTACACTTTATGACAATTTTTAGAATAATAATTGCGAGTATATGTATGATTTTAGTATTAAAATCATTTAATCTGAGTGATAGTTATTGGATTACTTTATCAATGTTTGATAGACTCAAAAGTATAGCTCTAATAGTTTGTGCTGGTGTGTTCGTTTATTCTGTGATTATGATAATACTAGGAGGCTTGGGGTCTTTTAGAGAATTGAAACAATGAGTTAGTTGAATAGCTTATTAAGTTATCAGAACAAATTTATTTAGGATAAAAATGTACGATTTTAAAAAAATAAATAATCTTAGAGGAGTAGAAAGAGAAACCCTAAGAGTTAGTCATAATGGAGCCCTTGCTAGATCTAATCATCCATCTGCTCTAGGGCATAAACTAACTAATAGTAGTATAACAGTAGATTTCTCAGAGAATCTCCTTGAGTTAATCACAAAGCCTCATGATAGTATTGAAAGTGCTTTTTGTGAGCTATATAATCTTTTAGCTTTTACTTTAGCTAATATGGCTAATGATGAGATTATACTTAATACTAGTATGCCATTATCAGCTAATGAAAGTGAAATACAAGAAGCTAATTTTGGTAACTCAAACTCTGGGCAAATGAAAAGAGTTTATCGTAAGGGATTATCTGCAAGATATGGTAAGATTATGCAGATAATATCAGGTATACACTATAATTTTTCTTTTGATAAGAAATTAATAGAAAGTATTGCGGATAAAAAGCAGATTTCAACCTCTGATGTTTATTTTGATGTTCTAAATAATTATTTTGAATTTATGTGGCTATTGCCATACTTGTTTGGTTCTAGTCCAATATGTGCTAAAACTTCAGTTAAAAGTAAGCCTAGTTATTTATCGGATCTAAATGAAGAGTTTTATGTTGGTAAATATGCTACAAGTTTGAGGATGAGTGACCTTGGCTATACAAGTCCAGCACAAAAAGATTTAGCTATATCTTATAATGATGTTAAATCTTATGTTAAAGATTTAATACATGCTACAGATGACACTTTTAGTGATTATAAAAAATTAGGTCTGTATGACACTAGCGGTCAAAGAATGCAGCTTAATGATAGTATCTTACAAATAGAAAACGAATGTTACAGTGCGATTAGGCCTAAGCAAATTGCTAAAAGATGCGAAAGACCAGCATGTGCCTTATATAATCGTGGTGTTGAATATATTGAAGTTAGGGTTCTAGATGTCGACCCTTTTACTCCTATTGGGATAAATAGAAATACAGCTCTTTTTGTTGAAGTAATGCTAATGACATGTTTAGTCGAAGGTAGTATAAGATATGACAAAGAGCAAATTAAACAAGCTAAGCAGAATTTGACAGCTGTAGCAATAGTGGGACGTGATCCGGATCTTAGGCTTAATAAACTTGGAGATTATAGTGAAATCTTACTAAAAGATTATGCATTAGAGTTATTCAGTAAAATTGAGATGGTAGCAAGTAAAATGCTGCCAGAGTATGCTGAAGCAGTAAAACTAGAGAAGCAAAAAATCTTAGATGTTAATAAAACTCCATCTGCTAAAATAGTTAGAATTGCACAAGAGCAAGGATATAAAGATTTTGCACTGGATATGTCTCAAAAAGTATCTCAAGAATTTAGAAACTATAAATTATCTACAGATGTTGAAACTAAATTACAAAATCAAGTCGCTGCAACGATAGTTGCAGAAAAAGAATTGGTAGCAAGTGATAATATATCTTTAGATGAATATATTAGTCGATACTATCAATCATCAAAAGGATGTTATTAATTATCTTAAACTATGATTGTCTTTATTATTTGTAAATCATTAGATATAAAAAAACCAGCATAAAGCCGGTTTAGATATTTTGATACAAGTAAAGTACAATTATACTTTCTTGATACCGCCGAATCTCTTCTTGAACTTATCAACACGACCAGCTGTATCAACGATTCTTTGCTTACCTGTATAGAATGGGTGACACTCTGAGCAAATATCAATATTTAAATCATTTTTACCGATAGTTGATTTAGTAACAAAAGTGTTTCCACAACTACAAGTTACTGACACTTCAGTATACTTAGGATGAATTTCTTGTCTCATTTTTATAGTTTCCTTATATTTATAATCTGACATCGCCACTTAGACTATCCCATCTAAGCACCATATCCCTTATTAGAATAGCTCAGAGATTGTAGCTTAAATTATCCACAGTATCAAGCTTAATTAGAAGAAATGTATTTCTCTCTACGTACGCTTTTAGGATTGAAACCGGCATTTGTCAGCATCTCATAAGATTGGTCGATCATATTAGGATTACCACAAACATAAACAACATCAGTCTCTAGATTTAGTCCTATAGTATCAAATTGATTTTGTACATATCCAGAGATTTCATAATCTTTAAGATCTTGTGTTTCTCTACTAAGGCAAAGTTTAAAATGAATATTGTGATGCTTCTTCACAAACTCTACAAATTCATCTTGATAAAGAGCATCCTTACGATATTGAACACCTAGAAGAATATGAATTTCAGTATTATCAGCTTTCTTTAGTAGCTCTGGGAACATCGATTTGTACGGGACGATACCAGTACCAGTACCAACCAGAACTAGTTTGTTTATTTGCTCATCCTTTAGGACAAGTCTACCAGCAGGCCCCATAGCTGGTGCTGTATCACCAACTTTCATATTGAAGAATGTATCAGTTGCAATACCACCTTTTACATAAGTGATACCTATTTCTAAAAGCATATTGTCAGCGGGTAGGGAGCCTAAGCTATAACTTCTACGCTTAAGATTGCCTTCTTCATCAGTAAGTAAAAAGGTAATAAATTGTCCTGCGATAAAGTTTAGAGGTTTACCATCAGTTCTTTTAAATGCAAAGTGTCTAACATTATCAGTGATATCTTTAAAAGAAACTAATTCAAGTTCAAATTTTTCTAAAGCCATTTTATTTAAAACTATTATGATTTACAACAGCAGTAATTATATACCCAAAATACCTAGAAATATAGATATCTACAAAATCTAAGTCATTAGGATATAGCATATATACTGATTGATACAAAGTTATGCATTTAGTCAGCTTTTGTGTATATAATTATCTTATATAGATCGTGATTTTATACTTTGAGAATGTATCGAATATTAGTGTTTTTGTTGTTTTTTTCATATCTAGGGCTAGCAGAGATGACTCAGGCGGAGATAGATAAGATATATACAAAACCTATTGTTCTAGATAGTAAACAGTATACTTTTAATATCGAGTTGCCTGTAGATTCAATAGATGGATATAGATGGTTTCTTATCCCACCTGATTATGATTATGTAGATAATACTGATTATACTCATGAGAGTGTTGATATTGAAAATTCAAAGTGGGGCGGTATGGATAATTTTAAACTTAAACTTACTAATAAATTTAGAAAAGTGCCTCATAAAATTGTATTGCATTTTGAGTGTTTTCGACCGTTTGAGGAATACCCTAAGATTTTAACAAAAGATGTGACGACATTATCACTTTTGGACTAGGAGTATATATGAAAAAAATATTGATAATGATATCTACAATGTTGATTGCTTTAAGTGCAACAGCTATGGATTGTAGTGATAAAAGCTTTGATTCAATAAGAGCTAAAGCTAGACAAATGGAACAAGCTTGGGATTCTGCAGATTTTGAAAAAGTAGTTTCCTTTTATAGTAATGATTTTATGTATATGAGCGGAGGTAAACCTTATACACCTAAAGATGCTGTATTAAAGCATTACGTTGATGGATTTGCTGTAAATAAAATTGGTAAAAGAGATATGGGTAAGTCAAAACTTAACTATGAGTATTGTAGAAACCTTGATGAAAATAATCAGCTAGTCATATTAAAGTTTATTTGGACAAGTTCTGACGGCAAAGTTACTTCAGGACATGATTTACTTGTTTGGCGAAAAGATAGTGAAAATAACTATAATATAATAGTCGATTTTCCACAGTCGTAACTTATGTAATATAGGGAGATATTTATGTTTTTTTTAATATTTTTGGTAATAATTTCTATATTTTTACTGGCTTTCTCAATAAGTATAGTTGAGACTCAGTCTGTGAATATAATAGAGAGATTTGGTAAGTTTGTGAGAATCCAACGAGCAGGACTTAACTTTAGAATACCTTTTATCGAGAGAATAGCTGGTAGAGTTAGTTTGAGAGTTCAGCAACTTGATATCGTTGCGGAGACTAAAACAAGAGATAACGTATTTGTGCATATGAAAGTATCGGTACAATTTTTAGTTGAAGAGTCGAAGGCTGTAGATGCTTTTTATAAACTAACGAATGCTAGAGCTCAAATGGAATCGTATGTTTTTGATGTGATTAGATCATCATTACCACGTATGAGCTTAGATGAATCTTTTGAGAATAAAGATGCAATAGCATTAGACATCAAAAAAGAGCTATCAGAAGAGATGAGTACTTATGGATATACGATAATTAAATCATTAGTTGTTGATATTAATCCTGAGGAAAATGTTAAACGTTCGATGAACGAGATCAATGCCGCACAAAGACAGCTTGAAGCTACAAAAGCAAAAGCAGAAGCAGAGAAGCTTATCAAAATCAAAGAAGCAGAAGGGCAAAAAGAGTCAATGAAGCTACTTGGTGAAGGTATAGCAGAGCAGCGTAAGGCAATAGCAAGAGGTCTGCGTGTATCTATAGAAGATGTTAAAGAAGGTACTGGTGGGAATATTTCTTCTGAATATATTTCATCTCTAGTAATGATGTATCAATATTTAGATACATTAGAGAATATGACAAAATCTGGCAAATCAAATGTAATTTTTACTCCAAATTCACCAAAAGGCTTCAATAATCTAACTTCAGAAATGATAGGTGCTTTGTCTGCTGTTAAAGATATGTAATTTTTTTTTAAATATGATTATTGCATATTAGTATTTCATGAATGAAAAAAATATATAGAAGTAATATTACCATATCGGTATTGCTATTTTGCAAAGTTCAAGTTGAATTTGTGATATTAGTAAAATACTAATTTTCTACTATAAAATTGTTTCTGTAATGCAGTTCCATATGAGTGTATGAACTTAACAAGTATTTGGTCTAGGGAAAAAGTTGTGGTAGCTATGACTGGACTTGAACCAGTGACCCCAGCATTATGAATGCTGTGCTCTAACCAACTGAGCTACATAGCCACGAAAGATGAGATTTATTATATGTAATTTATAAAAATTGTCAATATTAATTCATATTGATGTTAAAAAAATATTACGGATGTTTTATTGCTTGCTAAATATATTAGTTTTGTAGTACGATATAAAGCAAGTATACACAGGGTTTACCCTATATAACTATTAATGAAATAAAGAAATGTCTGAAGGTAGAAATAAATTAAACGATTTTTCATTGTTACAATCATTGTTAGGTGGGCCATCTAAAATAGAAGAAAAGACTTCTAGAATGAGACAAGCTAGAGATAAAAATATTTCTAAAACTAAAAATATTCCGAAAGCTCCTGCTAAAAGGGTTGAGGAAAGAGATACTTCTTTTATCCGTATTCCACAGTATGGCCATAGAATAAACAATAAAACAGTAGATGAATTGCGGAATCCTCAATTAGAGGATGCTCAAGAAATCGTGATAACTGTTGATGTTGAGAAAGAAAGACAAAAAGAAGAAGCAAAACTGTTCAAATGGTTGTGTCTTCGTTTTCCTAAATGTTTCGATCCAATCAATAAGAAGCCACTTAAAATTGGTATAAGTGAAGAAATTGAAATTTTTTATCAAAATGAGCACTTTGCTCCTGTAGATAAAATGGTTCTTAGAAATGTGTTGCGTCGCTATGTTGGTGATACACGTTATCATAAGGCTGTTTTTGAACTCAAGCAAAGATTTAATCTACAAGGTCAACCAGTCGAAGATTACTCTCATGAACACGTTGAGTATTCTAAAAAGCGTCTTGATGAAATCGCTGAGAAAGCTGAGTTTAGAGCAAAGGGCTTGACTATGAAAGATTATTACGAGTACAAAAAACAGCAACAAGAAGAAAAAGTAGATACTGAAGAATAAGTTTTTAAAATCACTGTAAATTATTGCCTCTTTTGCTTTTTAGGTTTATTCTTTTATTCATGAATTATCAAATCTGATTATCTGACAGTATGAAAAAAATATTTTTTTCTAGAAAGTTTTTGGTAGTGTTGCTTCTATCAGTATTATTTATTTTGAGTAGTTGTTCTACTACTGGTGATGGTTATCAAGGGCAAGTACTGCCGATTATAAAGCATGGTCATTCAAAGAAAAAACAGACGGCTTATAATATATATGGTTTTAAGTTTGAAAATACTCCTAGTAGTATTTATAACATTCTTGATAAAAAACCTACTGAGTTTTTGGTTAATGTATATATTGGTGATAATTATGGTTGTAAGTTTACTTATACTATGGATAAAGAAGGTAAAAAAGAAGAGATTACTAAAACTAGTTCTTTTGTATCATACTTATCAGGTAGTAATGAGTTGCTGAAATTAGAGTGTAAAGGTGAAGACTCTAACATTGACTATAAGATTGTCGTTTATGCTAATAATGTTGAGTATGACAAGGTAGGGAACTTATCTTACTTAGCTGCTTTGGGAGGTTTGTAAGTATTTTTATTTTCTCCAAAAATCTGGCATGAATAGCACTAGGATTGTAAATATCTCAAGACGTCCTGCAATCATTGCGAAGTCACATATCCATAGAGCTTCTTTGGGTAAGCTTTTGAAGTTAGAACCAATTTCTCCTAGTCCTGGACCGACATTTGATAGTGTTGTTGCGATAGTGGAGAACGCTGTAGTTACATCTAAGCCGCAACCTAGCAGTGCTAACCAACCACCGGCAAAGATTATGATATAAACAGAAATAAACCCAGAAACCCTATTTAAAGCTTGTTCAGATATATGAATATCTCCAAGTTTAACAGTGAAGACTCCTTGAGGGTGGATTACTCTTTTGGCTTCTAGGATAGCCTTTTCTTTGAAAAGAATGGCGCGAATCATTTTCAAACCGCCGGCAGTCGAGCCACCACAACCACCAATTATTCCAATAAACATTAGCATTATTGGTAAGAAACTAGGCCATAAATAGTAGTTTGTATCAGAAACAAAGCCAGCACTTGAGGATATAGATATAACTTGAAAAACACTGTTTGTAACTATACTAAAGACATTTGACAAGTCATCAGTATGGGCAATCATAGTTATACATACTATGAAAGAAGCAAAAAATACGAAGTAAAAGTATGCTTTGAGTTCAACATTTTTGAAATAGTGGCTTATTTTAAATTTAGATAAAGCTATATAGTGAGCTTTGAAGCTAGTAGCTCCCAAGAAAAGAAAGATTCCACAAACTAGAATCATTCCAAAAGGCTTGTCAGCCATGCTTGAATCAGATGGTGCAAAACCACCTGTAGATACGGTAGAGAATGTATAGCATATAGCATTAAAAGGATCTACACCAACCAATAAATAAGAAATAAAGCATAAGAATGTTAGCAATAGATATACTAGCCATAGAGCTTTGGCAGTACTTGAAATTTTTGGAGCGATTTTGTCATCTTTCCATTGCCCAGATATTTCAGCTTTATAGAGCTGCATACCACCTACACCTAAAAGTGGTAAGATGGCAACTGATAAAACAATAATCCCCATACCGCCAAAAAATTCAGTTTGTTGACGATAAAATAGTATACTGTGTGGCAGTTTGTCTAGTCCTTCAATTACGGTACCACCTGTAGTTGTAAAGCCAGAGACTGATTCAAATACAGCGTCAGTGAATGAAAGGTTTAAGCCCGGAAAGGACATGTAGGGAATGGCACCAAAAACGGTCACAAACATCCAAACTAATGTTACTATTAAAAAACCATCTCTATTAGAAAGTTTCTTTTGGGTATTTCTAGAGATGAACCACAAAAAGAAGCCACAAGAAAAGGTCACAGCAAAGCTTAAAATATAAGGATAAGCATTTTTTTCGGCATATATGTAGTCAACTAATAATGGACTAAGCATAGTGATGCTTAAAAACATTAAGAATATACCAATTATCTTTGGTTTTTGACTCAACATAATCTGCTAATACTTAAAAGCTTAATATTTTATATATGACTTTGATGTTTAGTTTAGTATAATTACACACAAGCTACAAGATAATTTATATTTAGTATTTTAGGAGAAGTCGTCGTATGATGAAGCTTATATTGCGTTTGGCTCACTTGTTCGATAACAAAAAAGACAGAGCTTATGTGAGTGAAATAGACCAGTTTTTGCAAGAGTTCGATAAGGCTAACCCACAGAAGTCAGAATCGCAAAAAAAAGAAATATTAAAGCATAGAAATATCTACAAAAGAGAGGCTAAGCCTAAAACTGATTTTCTTGATGGTTAGTTTTTTTTACAAAAGTAACTTAATACACTCTTAGTTAGTTCTACATTTACAATCAGCTTTTATTAGCATCTCAAATATAATACACTTAGAGTATATTTGTGTATCTTTTTGATTATTAGTCAGTTATGAAAAAGAAGTATTTTATTATTGCTGCTATATCAGTTTTTATAGTTGCGTTTTTTTTGCTTTTAAATTATCTGCAACCAATGAGGGCAGATGATTTTGGTAGAGCTAATACAGATACCCTAGCAAAAGGGTTAATAATTATGGTTCACTCTATTCATGCTGATTATTTTACGTGGACAGGCAGAGTTTCTGCACAGGCTTTAATCTACTTCTTTATGAGTAAAACATATATAACTTTGTCACTATTTATAGTCAATGTGATTAATTCGATAGCGTTTTATGTATTTATGCTACTGACTTTCAAAATAATCACTTATGATAGAGGTAGAATATTATCTAAAGATTTTGTTATATATAGTTTTTTCTTTGTTTTTGTCTTTTATCAGACAGGGTTTATGGCAAATATCCTATGGAAAACAGGGGCTATTCAGTACTTTTTGGGATTAACATTACTTACTGTTTTATACTATTTCTCCATAGTCAAAAATAAAAACAGTATGTTACTTGGCTTATTTATTGGATCCATTGTTGGTCTATATAATGAGATATTTGTATGTGTTAGTATTTTACTTTGTCTAGCATGCTTTTTTGAAAGAGTGCTTACAAAGAAAGTTATAAATGATACGCTTGTTGCTTTTTTTGTTGCGTGTGGAATCGGAGGTGTTGTACTAATAACAGCACCTGGAAACTATGCAAGGCTAGATCATTTATCATCAGGAGTTCAGTCATCACTATTACAAAACGTTACTCGTTTGATAAGTGAGCTAATATTTACGCCACAATATACACTTATACTGTTGATTATGATTGTGACCTTTTCAATATTAGCTTTCACTAATAAAAATTTCAAAATACTATCAGTAGTTGTATATTCCGCAGCACTTGTATTATCACTGTTTGTATTAGTGCCTGTGGCTAAATCGTATGATCTAAATCAAAGAGTATTGCTTATTTATTATGCAATATTTTTTATGGCTGCTTATATGCAAATTTATAGTCATAGTAGTTCATTTGTTATCAAACTATATGCCGCTCTCAAGAAGCTAAGTCCGATATTTGTCTTATTGTTAGTAGCACAATTATATTTAATATTTAGTATGAGTTTGTTTTTTTACAACTTCGAGCGGAAGCGTGATGTTTTAGTAGCTCAATATCAACATTCCGGAGTTACTGATCCAACATTACCGTGTATAGTTGATTATATATCACCAACTGTTTTTATTGATGATATTACACCTAATAAAGATCTTTATAATAATCAAGCTTATGCTAATTTTTATAGTTTTAAAAGTGTTACTTGTGAAACTGTTGGTTAACTAAAAGCTAGGATATGAAATAATGTTAAATAAGAATTTTTTTATAAAAATATTGCTATTGATTGTTTTTGTTATAACTTTTTTTATTGGTGTTGTAATTTATAGTTATGTGTTTGCTAGAGTGCAAAATTCAACAATATTTTTTAAATTTTTAGATGTTATCAGAGTGCATAGTTTAGCTCAGGTAGCATCTTTTGTGTGGATTACTTCATTACCAGTACTGCTAGCTATTTACTACTATCTTTTTTTCGGAGTGATATTTAAGAAGTATATAAAATAAAACTATCAATCTTTAGTTTCATCAATTACATCAGTATCTTTAGGAATGTCAAAATTAAATTTAGTATTATCTATGTCAATATCAGTTTTCACATCTGAGAAAGAGATTTTAGTAAATTGATTTAAAGAAGTAGATATCGCTAGGTATTCAAGATTTTCATTATCAGAGAATTTAATTTGTATACTATCAATCATTTGATCATTCTTGGGTTTTAGTAGGTATGTGTTCTTATCTAGTTCTCTAACAGTAAATAGTTTATTTATATTGTCGGTGTTTTTAGAAAGCAAAATGAGATAAGGGAATTGTGAGATATTGTTAGATACTTTTTTTATGATGACTTGTTCTAAGTCGCCATCATATATCCAAAGCTTTGATCCATTTGAGATGATTTCTTGATTATTAGGAGAAGTAGTTATCCATCTAAAGAACTTAGGCTTTTTTAAACTCATATAGCCTTTTGAGCTAATATTATCAGTAGCTCTTCCACCATTAATGAGTTTTTGATCAAAGCTTGCGCTCATTGAGTGAATGTTTTTGATTTTATTTATAAGATCATCACTAGCATTAGCAAAACTATAGTCGATGCTAAATATAAGAGTAACGAGTAAAACTATTTTTTTCATTTAAGAATCTCTTTTAATTAAAACTTCACGCAAGCCGTTTTGGTTCATTTCAGAAACAATACCGTTTTCTTCCATTTCCTCCATTAATCTTGCAGAGCGGTTATAACCTATCTTTAATTTGCGCTGAACAGCAGATATAGATGCTTTTTGTGTTTTGATAACAATTTCTACAGCTTCGTTGTATAAAGGGTCTTCACTATCTCCACTACTACCAGAGCCACCACTGCTATTATCAGCATCCTCAGAGGCTTCTAAAATATCTTGTACATAGTCAGGCTCGCCATATTCTTTCCATGATTCTACTACTCTATGTACTTCATTATCATCAACAAAGGCACCATGAATACGCATAGGAGCTCCAAAGCCAGGCTTTAAATATAGCATATCGCCTTGTCCAAGAAGTTGCTCAGCACCTTGCTGGTCAAGGATTGTTCTAGAGTCAATCCTTGAAGATACCTGGAATGACATCCTTGTTGGAATGTTTGCTTTGATTAGTCCTGTTACAACATCTACAGAAGGTCTTTGAGTCGCTAAGATGATATGAATCCCCGCAGCACGAGCTTTTTGAGCAAGTCTTGCAATCAGCTCCTCAACTTTCTTACCGACAACCATAATCATATCGGCAAACTCATCTGCAACAACGACAATGTATGGCATTTTTGTAAGAGTTGGAGCTTCGTGAGCTCTTTCTGGATTCATTTTGATAAACATTGTATCTTTAAGAGGTCTGCCAGCTTTTTCAGCCTGCTCAATTTTGTCATTAAGTAATGCGATATTTCTAACTCCAGCAGCAGACATTAGTGCATAGCGACGCTCCATTTCTTTTACACACCAGCGCAAAGAGTTAGCAGCTTCTGTCATATCTGTAACAACTGGTGTTAGTAAATGAGGTATACCATCATAGATAGAAAGCTCAAGCATCTTAGGATCGATCATAATAAATTTAAGCTCATCAGGACTACACTTGTATAACATGCTGAGGATCATCGCATTCACACCAACAGATTTACCAGATCCTGTTGTACCAGCTACTAGTAAATGAGGCATCTTTGAAAGTTCAGCAAAGGTTGGCTTGCCAGATATATCAACACCTATTCCCATTAGGGTAGGGGCTTTGGATTTCATAAATTCAGGTGAGGCAAGTACTTCCTTAATGCGTACCATTTGTCTAGTTGGATTTGGTAATTCTAGACCTACGTATGGTTTACCGGGTATCACTTCAACAACTCTAACAGCTCTGGTTGATAATGCTCTAGCCAAGTCCTGAGCGATATTTGTAAGTTTGCTAACTTTTGTACCTCTTGCTAAATCTATTTCATATCTAGTGATAACAGGGCCAGGATAAGCAGCGACAACTTTAGCGTTTATGTTAAAGTCATTTAGTGTTTGCTCTAGTAAAGAAGATGTTTCATTAAGCTGTGCTTGAGAAATAACAGTTTGCTTTGGTTCAAGTTCCGTTAGTAGGTCTAATGATGGTAAATCTGCTTTTTTCAGAGGTTTGACAATAGGTTGAGTTTGAGTGATTACTCTTAAATCTTCCTTGGTCATTTGTGGTGATGAAGTTGACTCTGAATCAAGCGGATTGATATCCTCATTATCATCAAAGTCAATATAAAGTTCTGAGATGGTTTCTTCATATATATCTGTGTTTGATTCTTTTTTAGGATCTTTAAATGACAGTTCATTATCAACTTTAGTATTTTCTAAAACATCACGGAATGTATCGTTTTTTTTAGGATTTTCATCTTTTCTTAAGCTAATAGAGGCTTCTTGATGATTGTTTTTTTCAAGATTCTTTGTTGTAGTTATTTGTCCTTCAAAAGCATCAAAATCATTTATGTCTGGAATATCTTTATCATCTTTAGGCTTAGCTTTTGTTAAGTAGTTTAGAGCTCGACCTAAAAACATTACTATATTTTTGAAAATATATATCCATGTGGTGCCTGAATATAGTATTAAGCCGATAGACAATGTTATCAGTAGTATGAAAGAGCTGCCTACTGTGCCTAAGTATTTTATAATAAATTTTGCTGTTTCATATCCTAATATACCTCCAGAGCGCTGAGGTACCCAGTAATTAAAAAAGTTTAGGTAAAGCTCAGATAATCCACAGCAAGAAAGTATAAAAGTAATAATACCAACAGTTTTAACAGTAAACATTAAATAGCCTAGACTTTCTTGTTTCCTTTTTAGAAGCAGGATTCTAACAAAATCAATAAGTAAAAAAGGTAAAACAAAGCCAATAATCCCAAAAATGGCTAGTATAAAACTAGATATATATGCTCCGACAGGGCCGGCGTAGTTTTTGATTGTAGTTTCAGAAGATATACTGCTCCAACCAGGATCATTTATGTTAAAGCTAAATAGTGCTATGAAAAGATATATTATTATAGCAGTTAATATAACTACAAGAGTTATCTTTAGTCTACCTACTGCATGATTTGTTTTATTTATATTATTGTCAGCCATGATTTTGTAAAATGTTTAAAAATTAATGATAAAAACCAATTCACAATTCTAACAAAAAAAACTCTAAAAATGTTAGACTATACTACTAAATTATTAAGCTTAACGTTTTAAAGGGGCAAGATTTGGCTAGATTTCATATTATATTGGGGTTTGTAGTTTGTTTCTTTGCTTGGATATTCTTTTTAATATTTCCTCATTTAGATATACAGATAGCAAATTATTTTTATGATTCATCTATGCATCAGTTTATTGGTGGATATGATGGTTTTTTAGGATTTTTGCATTGGTTTGCAAGGTTTTTTCCGATATTTTTTTCTATAGGAGTAATTTTATTCTTAATAGGTTCTCTATTTATAGATAAATTTAAGATTAAGTATAGAAAGGCTATTTTTTTTATTGCAGTATGCTTATGGATTGGTCCTGGATTGATTGTTAACTATGTGTTTAAAGATCATTGGGGTAGGCCTAGACCTGTTATGGTGCAAGAATTCAATAGTGATAAGGTTTTCCAACCACCATTTGTAATATCATCACAATGTGATAAAAATTGTTCTTTTGTTAGTGGTGATCCATCAATGGGCTTTTGGTTGTTTGCATTTATGCCATTAGTAGCTACACGTAGAAAAAAAGCCATTGTATTCGCAGCTACAATCTTTGCTGGGGGAGGTTTAGGACTAATGAGAATAGCTCAGGGGGGGCATTTTTTTAGTGATGTGGTATTCTGTGGCATATTTGTCTATATATGCACATGGATCGTTTATACGATTATGTATCGGGAAAAATAACATTGATTTATATATTGTAAACATACATAATTGAAAATTGAAGATATTGATTGGAGCAGTATTATGGATTTAGGTTTTATTTTTATGGCAGAGGTTTGGAATATTTAGAAATTAGAAAATTGTCTCTAATGCTCTATCTACTCCAATCGCTTTTAAAATCTTAAATTTTCTGGATATCAATCTTAGTTATGAAGAGCAAGTTATTACTTTTGGCTCTTTGAATTTTTAATAATGCCTTTGGGAGAAGAATAGTAGATGTCACAAAAGCTCAAACGTGGATTACATACTCGACATATGTCAATGATAGCCTTAGGTGGCTGTATAGGTACAGGCTTATTTGTAGCACTTGGTGGAGCCATAGTAGATGCAGGACCTGGTGGTACAGTTCTAGCATATATTATAATTGCTGTAATGGTTTATTTTTTGATGGCTAGTCTTGGTGAAATGGCTGCTCATAGTCCTGTTAGTGGAACATTTTGCGAATATGCTACTCGTTATGTCGATCCTGCTTTGGGTTTCAGTACAGGTTGGAGTTATTGGTTTAATTGGGCGATAACTGTAGCAACAGAAGTAATTGCAGCTGCGATAATTATACAATACTGGTTTCCAGGAAGCTCTATATTATTATGGAGTGCATTTTTCTTTGTACTCGTATTTGCTTTGAATATATTCTCAGTGAAGGTATACGGTGAAGTCGAGTATTGGTTATCATTTATTAAAGTTTCAACGGTTATTATATTTATTATAGTTGGTTTCTTATCGATTCTTGGTATGATTGGAAATCATGGCAGTGTAGGTTTTGAAAATTGGTGTATAGGCGATGCACCATTTCATAATGGCTGGTGGGGATTTATCTCTGTGTTTATGATTGCGGGATTTTCATTTCAAGGAAGTGAGCTTATAGGTGTGGCAGCTGGTGAAGCTAAAGATCCTGATACGTCTATTCCTAAGGCTATTAAACAAACTTTTTGGCGTTTGTTTATATTTTATATATTAGCAGTAGTAATAATAAGCTTTTTGATTCCTTACAATAATCCTTCTTTGATACAGTCTAGGGCTGGTGATGATATTTCGGTTAGTCCGTTTACGATTGTTTTTGAGAGCGTTGGCTTAAGCTCAGCAGCTACTATTATGAATGTGATTATTCTTACAGCGATAATATCTGCATGTAATGCTAGTATGTATAGTGCAACTAGAGTTTTGTGGCATTTAGGTAAGATTAAGCAAGCACCGCAATTTTTTGCAACTACTAATTCAAAAGGTATGCCAATGATCGCTCTTTTAATTACAGCTTTGATTGGTAGTTCATTCTTTTTTGTATCATTTGTTGGTAGTGGACAAATATTTACATGGTTAGTTAATGTATCGAGCTTAGCTGGATTTATAGCTTGGTTTACAATTGCTTTGAGTCACTATCGTTTTAGAAGAGCATATATTAAACAAGGTAAGAGTCTAAGTGACTTACCTTTTGTAGCCAAGTTTTTTCCTTGGGCACCTATTATTGCATTAATCTTGGTTTCTGTTGTTATAGTTGGACAAGGTGTAACTATGCTGACAATGGAAGGTAGAAGTTGGTCGAGTGTTATAATTGAGTTTCTATCAACTTATGTAGGTTTCTTTGCATTTGTGATACTATATTTTGCATATAAGTTTATTAAAAAGACGAAACTGATAAAATTAGAGGATTGTGATCTTTCAGGAGAGTAATAGTTTTAGTTATTATGAACACTTTTTTTATTCAAGGTAAGGCCGGCCGGATTGAAGCAGCTTATGATAAAGTCAAAGATGTTAGTCAAGAAGTCGTGGCTGTAGTGTGTCACCCTCATCCATTATATCAAGGTAGTATGCACAATAAGGTTGTAACTACTATCTCTAGAGCTATGAAAACACTTGACATTGAGTCATATAGATTTAACTATAGAGGAGTTGGAGATAGTCAAGGTGAGTATGGTGAGGGAGATGGTGAGTTAGAGGATCTGATTTCTGTCTGTGATTGGATTAGGGAAAATACCAATTTTAAAAAAATTATATTGTGTGGATTTTCATTTGGTGGTGTCATAGCATATATGAGTTTAAATAAGATAGATGATGTTGTGGGTTTAATAACTATAGCGCCAGCAGTTGATAGATTTGATTTGACTAAATTTGATGAGCCTAAGAATCTTCCATGGTTAGTCATTCAAGGTATAGATGATGATACTGTAAACCCTAATTCTGTTTTTGATTTTACTCTTAAAACAGTTAAATCTGAGTTGACATTGGTTAAAATGACCGAGGTTGGGCATTTTTTTCATGGTAAGCTTATACAGTTAAAAGATGAAATAGAAAAATTTCTTATACCAATTGTAGATAAACTATAAAACAAAAAGGACCAAAGCAAATGAATAGAAATGTAGCACTAGAAGCAGTAAGAGTTACTGAGCTAGCGGCTCTAGCATCATGGAGCCAGATGGGTAGGGGTGATAAAATTGCTGCAGACCAAGCAGCAGTCGATGCAATGAGAAAAGCATTAAGTGAAGTAGCAATCGATGGTACTGTTGTTATTGGTGAAGGTGAATTAGATGAAGCACCGATGTTGTATATAGGTGAGAAAGTAGGTTCAGGTGGTTGTGAAGTGGATATAGCTCTAGATCCACTAGAAGGTACGACTATAACATCCAAAGGTGGTCCAAATGCTCTTACTGTCTTAGCAGTAGCTGATAAGGGTGGATTCTTAAATGCGCCTGATGTATATATGCAAAAAATTGCAGTTGGCGGTATTGGAGCTCCTAAAGGTATTGTCGACTTAGATGATTCTGTCACAGAAAATTTAAGAAGAGTTGCTGAGTTTAAGGGTGTGTATATGTCGGCACTAGTTGTTTGTACTATGGATAGACCTCGTCATGCACATATTATCAAAGAAGCACGTGAAAGCGGTGCTAGAGTTGTTCTTATCGATGATGGTGATGTATCAGGAGTTATCTCTACAGCTACAGAAGGCTCGGGTATAGATGTTTTTATAGGCACTGGAGGAGCTCCTGAAGGAGTCCTTTCTGCAGCAGCTCTTAAGTGTCTAGGTGGTCAAATGCAAGCTAGATTAGAATTTAATAGTGATGAAGAGATTCAAAGAGCTCATAGATTAGGCATAACAGATCTTGATAAAAAATATGATATTGATGATTTAGCATCTGGTGATATCGTTTTTGCGGCAACAGGTGTTACAGATGGTAATATGCTTAGGGGTGTTAAGAGGGTTAATAGTACTCGCAGAGGCTCATATGCAGTTACTCATAGTGTAGTTATGCGTTCAACAACTAAAACAGTTAGACATATTACCGCAGAGCATAGCTTTGATTTTAAAGATGGTGTTGAAAAATTTATGTCTTAATAATTATCTGAATATTGTAATTTTCTTTTATTTAACTTGCTGGTAAATATTATTAAATTAGTATTTTAAAATACTTTGTCAAGAGATTCTCTCATTTAAACTTCTGTTGTAAACTTTTAAATAGCATCTGAAAATGTTAAGTTTATAGAATGTATTTTTTAATAGTCATTAGGTAATGAGTCAAAACAGCATACTTTGGGTTACATTTATAATATATATCTTAATTATATTTGGTATAGGGATATATTCATACTTTCAAACAAAAAAAGTTTCTGATTATATGTTGGGAGGTAGGTCTTTAGGTGCACCAATAGCAGCGCTAGGCGCTGGTGCTTCTGATATGGGATCTTGGTTACTGTTAGCTCTACCAGGAGCATTTATGGTTTCTGGGTTTAATCAAATATGGTTACCGTTAGGTTTATCATTAGGAGCTTTTGTTAACTGGAGCGTTATCGCTAGAAGGTTACGTATTTATACAGAAATTGCTAAGGATTCGATAACTATTCCTGCATATTTTGAAAATAGATTTCATGATGATAGGGGTATAATAAGATCATTAACGGCAGTAGTAGTTGTTATTTTCTTTACAATATATACAGGAGCAGGATTTGTTTCTGGAGGAGTATTGTTTAGTTCAATGTTTGGTATCTCTTATCATGAAGCTTTGCTTCTAACAGCGACAATTATATTTATTTATACATGTGTGGGTGGTTTTTTAGCAATATCATGGATTGATTTCTTTCAAGGAACTTTGATGCTTTTAGCCTTGTTGATTGTACCAGCAGTTGTTTATTTCAATTTGGGAAGTACAGATATTTCAGCTGCGTTATCAAATATAAAAGCAGATGGTTTCTTCGATGTTACTTCTGGAGTTCCTTTGATCACTATAGTGTCATTACTTGCGTGGGGTTTAGGATACTTTGGTCAGCCTCATATTATTGTGCGATTTATGGCAATAAAAGACCCAAACAAGACATCACAAGCTATGTGGATTTGTATGATATGGATGATATTAGCATTAATGGGGGCTACTTGTGTAGGTATACTTGGTGCTGCATATTATAGTGATAGTTTAGCTAATCCAGAATCTGTATTTTTGAAATTATCATCAGTATTTTTTAATCCCTGGATGGAAGGAATTTTACTTGCCGCAGTATTATCTGCTGTAATGAGTACATCATCAGCACAATTACTATCATTATCTAGTGCTTTTTCGGTAGATGTATATGCCAAATTTCTTAGAAAGAATGCATCTCATAGAGAGCTTCTAAATGTAAGTCGTTTGATCGTGTTATTAGTGGCAATATTCGCAATTATCTTGTCATATAATCCTGAAACGAGTATTTTGAATTTGGTAGGTTTTGCTTGGGCTGGTCTTGGTAGTTCATTTGGTTCAGTAGTGATATTTTCATTATTTTGGTCTAGGATGAATAAAAATGGTGCTATTGCTGGAATCCTTGTGGGCTCATTGACAGTTTTAGTTTGGCTACTATTTGGTCATTTAGGTGGCTGGTTTAATGTTTATGCTATGGTTCCAGGATTTGCTTTGAGCAGTATCTGTATAGTGGTATTTAGTTTATTAAGCTCGAAGCCAGAAGAATCTGTGCAGTTAGAATATCAAAAATATAAACAATCATTATAATTACTTATTGTTAGTGGTACTTTTTTGGAGTAAAATTCTCATCATTTGGATTCTATGATTTTTTATGAAAAAACTGTTATCTCTTATAGCAGCTTTACTTGTTCTTTATGGTCTTTCACAGGTTGGAGAGACTTTTGCAAGTATAGCGCTATTATCTTTTTTGTGTTGTTTTGTTATCTATCTATTCGTGACATCTAAGTCTCGTAAGCTAAATCTTATAACGATAATATATGTATTATTAAGCTTTATTTTTGTGGTATTTACTACAATTGCGATATTGAGCGTTGATTATAGTTCTCATCCATTTATATCAATGTTGATATTGTGTATATTGTTACCAACTTTCTTTTTACTTGGTTATAGAATCATTTTAAGTGTTCATTGTTTCATTGATAGTCTTTTTGGTAAAAATAAGAATTTTCAGGAAACTGATGAAGAGCTAGGATGTTCTGTCGTTATAACTACACGTAATGAACCTTTCGATGTTTGTAAATTAACTTTTGATTCGGCATATCAGCTTGATTATCCTACTGGTAAAATCGAGATAATAATTGTTGATAATAGTGATTTAGATCATCCAGACTTCTTGAAATGGCAAGGTTATGTTAACAAGCATAATATGCAAGAAGGTATAAGTTGTAAGTTTATCCATAGAAATGGGACAGAAGGTTTTAAGCCACGTAATCTTGATATTGCAATGCAACATATTAATTTTGATTATGTATTGTTTCTCGATGCTGATTCAACTTTACCTCAAAGTGCGTTAAAAGTAGGGTTACCAGAGTTTAAAAAAGATTCTAAGCTTGGTTTTGTTAGTTTCTTGATAGAAAGTACTAACTATAGTACTAATTTAGTTACTAAGGTCGCTAGTATTTTCCAAAATACAATTCGCTATTTTAATGAATTTGTAGGTAAATATGGCTATTGTAATTATCAGGGGCACAATGGTATTTGGAGTAAACAAGCACTACAAGCAACATCTAAATGGGAAGAATATTATAAATCTCAAGTTATGGTCACAGAAGATATTGCAGCTGGATTTAGGTGTTATGAATCAGGGTTTAATAGTGCGCCTATTTTTCTTAAAACAGGAGAGTGGGTTCCTACATCTCTCAAAGAGTTTGAGAAAATGTGGTTAAGATGGTCTTTTGGTGGTATGCAAGTAATGCATAAATATATGTCAAATATTATAAGCTCTTCTAGTCTGAACTTTAGAGTGAAGCTTGATATGTTGTATTTATTATTTAAGGTTGTAGCTTCAGGCTTTCCAATATTTGCATTATTATTAGTTATTTTTCCGAGAAACAATATAGCTTTTGTGTCGATAGTAAATGTGACACTTATTCCGTTGCTTATCCTAAGTGTTTGGTATTATTTATACGGTGACATAAAAGGTAGTTTTATAAGTAAAATTTCTCAAATTTATATTGCGATGTTTATGTTGTCATCATTTGTGTTTTGGTGTGGTATAAAAGCAGAAATAAATTATTATCTAAATAAGCCTCAGGGCTGGAAACCAACAAGTAAAGTCTTTGATAAAGTTGAAGGCTGGGCACAAGTTATATATGATAATATCGGTAAGTTAAGCTTTTCTTTTGTTGGTTTGATTATAGCTATTTATTCTATTTTTACACTTTATTCTCAAACTGACTTTTATTTGTATATGTTATGTATGTTGCCAAGTATACTACTTTTTTTGAATACTATTTTATGTGTGCTGGTATTAGGTAGAGCGAGATACTAGAGAAATATTAATGATTGAATATGATAATGTTGTTTATCTAATGGTTGCTTTTGGCTTTGTTTTACTTAATACTTTTTTTTGTTATCACTGAATTTTCACTAGTTAAAATAAGAAGCTCTCAGGTTGAAATTTTAAGTAAGAAAAAGGGGCTAAAAGGTAAGATACTCTATAAAGTTCATACTAATATCGATATTTATCTTTCAGCTTGTCAATTTGGTATCGCACTAGCATCATTGGGTTTGGGTTGGATTGGTAAGCCTGCTTTTTCTGAACTTTTGGAACCTATTTTTATGTTTTTTGGAGTGACAGGGAGTCTGTCAAAAATCATTGCTTTTGCAACTGGGTTCGCGATTATATCATTTTTGCATATAGTGATTGGTGAGCTTATGCCTAAATCGATGGCTATTAGACAAACAGAAAAACTATCCTTATTGACGTGTATACCATTGTATGTATTTTACTGGTTAATGTTTCCTTTTATCTGGGTACTAAATATTACAGCAAATAAGCTTCTAAAGTTGTTTAAGTTAGATACGGTAGCAGAGGCTGAATATGGTTATACTACAGATGAAGTTAAAATTATCCTAAAGAGTAGCCATCTTAAGAAGCCACTTACAGAAGAGCATAGAGATATATTGCTTAGGATGGTTGAGTTTTCGCATCTACAAGCAATTGATGCTATGAGACCTATCGAAGAGATGATTGTGATTGATTATAGTCTATCAAATAGAGAAAAGCTTGAAGTAGTTAAAGAAAACTTGTACACAAGATATCCTGTTTATCAAGGAAATAAAGATAATATTATTGGAGTTATTCATACAAAAGATATCCTTTGTGCTTTAGATAATGATTTACAACAAGAGAGTCTTAGACCAATATTGAAAGTATCTCATCATGATCAGTTGATTGATGTTTTACGTAAATTTCAACAAGGCAAACCACACTTTGCATTAGTTTACAAAAAGAACAAGCTTATAGGCTTTATTACATTAGATAACTTATTGACAATAATGATTGGTAGAATTTCAGATGAGTTCCATCTTGTTAGAGAGCCATGGATAACCTTAGCAAATAATAAGTTTTTGATAAAAGCTAACGTACCTGTGTACGCAATAGAAAGATTAGCAGATGTTGACCTATCTGAATATCTGGTAGATACAGTTATTGACTTATTAACTAATTTATTCGGGCACTATCCATCTATAGATGATATTTGGTAGCAACAAATGTTCATCGTTCAACCATATCGTTTTGAAAACGACTCTTTAGAAGAAGTTATTTTAAAACTTAAGTAAGATATTAAAAATTAAACCTTTGAAAAAATGACTGAATGATTAAGTATAAGTTTTATAATGCGAATAAACAAAAAGGGGCATCTCTAGTCGAGAGTATAGTTTCGTCAGGGCTGATTTTGTTTGTTTTATCATCATTTTTGATAATAAATTCATCAATAACTACTTCAGTAATAGCGGAGAAGAAAATACAGCTAACGCAGCAACTAGATAAAAAGATAGCGGATTATATTCTAACAGGTAAATTTAATACAAAAACTATCGATGATGATTATTTCTTTCAGAAAAAGTTAATGATTCTAAGTTAACTAAGTTTGTTGCTAAAAATAAAGACTCCAATTTATGTATCTCTAAGGAAATTATCAAATATGGCTCAAACTTATAGAAACCGAGTTATTTGGGGTTTTACGTTAGTCGAGCTTATGGTTGGCATTACTATTTCGATTATTGTAATTACAATCGCTGTTAATATATATTTCTACCAAAAAAAGTTACAACAAAGCCAAGCTCAATACCGAGCAAAATATAAAAATTATTTCTGCTCAGAAAGTATTGTCAGATGCTATCATCAATGCTGGACTATCATGTAAATATGGAGATAATCACCAGACTTACATAAATCGAACCGGAGAAAATCCTCAAGAGTTTAAGTTTTTGTATGATGCTTCATCAGTTAGAGTGGGAAAAATATCTTCGATAGAAAGATTTCTTCAACAGTCTATATATACTAAGCAAAAATTTTTGTATTAACCGAATACAAATTACTTAATGATTAAAACAGACAGCTCATCAAGCGAGCTTGCTCAAAAACCATTAAATTTAAGTTTATATTTACAGGATTTTCAGCAGTGGCAAAAGGGAGATTATTTAGCACTTTGTAATAATGATTATATTGATATTGTGAAAGTACTAAAAGCTGATAATACTACAAAAGCGATTAAGTTGGTTTCAGCACCAACTAACGAATTTAATAAAGGTGATTATGCAGGTAAGATAAATATCCAAATCTTTTATACAGCTGCGGTAGCTACTCTAAAGAATCTAAGTGAATATACTTATTCTTTATATATGTTTGTTAAAAGAGGTGATAACAATGCAGTTACATATCCTCTTGTGGAGGGCGTTTCTAACCTTAAGTTGGCTTATGCAATATTAGATAAAGATAAACTTAGTTGGAAAGAAATATTGCAAGACATTAATATTGATCAAATAGATGCAAAAGCTCTAAAAATATCGTTTCAATCCAACAATCAATATTATGATAAAGTAGAGCTAATATGAGTTATTTTTGCTTAGTAACTTTTAGAAAAAACAGGATCATCATTGATGCCTGCGATGATATTTGCTTTTGTGGTATTAATTGCAGTATCAAGTCTTAGCTATCTTGTTAGATATAATTTATTAAGTATAAAAAGTTTGCAATCACAAGAGATAGCATCAACAGTAGAACAACAATATATCCAAGAAATATCTCAAAAAGGTACTATTGCTACAGGAGATACTAGCTTTGGGAGTTATCATATACAGAACATATTACAACTTAATTCAAGTGGGCATATTAGTGATACAGAGCGAGGTTATATTGGTTTTCTTAAGAAAGAGTATGACTGGCTATTAATATCAGTAAACAAGAATATTCAAATAATAAATCTAAAAAACTTAGATCTTTCCGAAAACTATAGCTTAAAAATTGGTTGGCAACTTAGTAAGGGTAGTTGGCAAATGTTATTGGCAATATATGATAAACAACATTTATACATATTCAAAACCAAGCTAACTAATCTAGTAAATAATTTATCTAAGGCGGTCTTAGATTTTATCAACACCAATCAAAGTGACTGATATACCAAAAGATATAGTAACATTAGATTGGTATTATCAGTCAGATGAGTCAACACCAAGTCTAGTAGTTTTGTCTACGCGTAAAGATAACGCAGATAATATAAATGTAATTGTCCAAGATGTCGAGTATGATCAGTCTAACAGTAGATATATCCTTTCAATAAGATATATCATAGATGCTAGAGCAGAGATTAGCGATAATAATGTTTATGTGCAAGTATTAGATCCAACAAGAACTTTAGCAAAAAGTTTTTTATATCTAGCAAAAAGTTTTTTATATCTTTTATTGGGAATAAACTTGTAGTATATGGTTTAGGAAACTCTTTTGATACTAGTAAAAAACAAGTGAATTTAGATAGAGTTATAGAAAATGCTCCAATAATTGTGAGAAAGGATCAGTACAGTAACTATATTTTTAGTCTATAAAGGAGATCATTATTATCAGTACTTATATACGACTAATACCAAGCTCATAAATATATCAAATCCAGTAGTATATCCTAAACAGAAGATCCAGAGTATAATAGTTAAATACGGTTTAAAATTTATAGTTACCAGTAGCGAAGTATATATAGAAAATTTTAATAATCAGCGAATTGAAACGATTCAAATATAGATAAATAATATATTAAAACTAAAATCTGCCTTATGGATATCTATTTTTATTTTAGCTTCTGATTTGCTTCCTTCTTGGTGTGTTTTATAGTAGAGGATAGAGATGCTAGCATTTTGAACAAAAGAAATAAAAAAGGCTTCACTTTAACAGAACTATTAGTTGCTACGGTGATTGCAGTAATTGCACTTTCTGCATTGATTAACACATATATGGGAGTTAAGCATAGCTAAACAGAGTATAAGGATAAAACAACTACAGAAGCAAAGGAATTACTTGTTAAGAACTTTTTATATGATTTTATCAAAGATATTGGTTTTGCTTGTAACTTTGGTAGTTTAAATCAAACATATTATGATAGTACTTCCGACTCTCTTGATAACTTTTTTATAGTTCAGCAATGATTCAAGTAGGCCAGTTGCCTCTACCAACTTCTGATCATCTATCAGAGACTTTAGAAAATGGATGCTCAGGAGAGTGCTTTAAAAGTGGTACAGACTACATAATGATTAAGAAAGAAGAAAATCGTGCTTATCTTACACAAATAAATTCTTCTAGTTCAGAATTACATACTACTTCAGTAGAAGATATATCTGCTGGAGATTATTCGTTTCCGTGTAATAAAAAGCATATTAATCTTGTGAAAGCGACTAGTATTAATAGTGGAAGTAGTATTGTTTATCTCTCAAGAGCCCTCAGGGCGGTGATTATTATCCTGGAGACTATGTTGGTAAATATTCTTTACAAGTTTTGTATGTTAGAGATAGTGATGTGATAGATGATAATGGCCAAAGCATCTATTCGTTATATGCTTTTATCAAAGATAGTAATTCTAATGGTGTATCTCATGAACTTGTAAGAGGCGTTGATAATCTAATAGTTGAATTAGCAACAGTTAGTAATGGTAATGTAACATGGAATAGTGTTTCTACTGATATAGATGTCAGAGCTTCTAATTATCTATCACTTAAGGTATCTTTTGATTTAGATGGGCAAACATTTTATAAGATAATTAATTTATAGGTTATTCATAATGACAAAAAATCAAAGGTTCTACGCTATTAGCATCTTTAATATTAGTCGTAATATCAGCACTTGCGTATAACTATAGAATGGACTCCTTATCCGTTAGTACTATACTAGAACAAAAGCAAAATATAGGTGTAGATGAAGGATATTTTGGTAGTATTATAGGTAATTTAGATACTTCACAAGATAAAGAAGAAACTATAGGTAGTTATAAATTTCAGACAACTATTGACTCTTCGAGTCTGAAATTTTTGTATGAAGATAGTAATGCTGGTTTATACGAATCAGAGCAGTATCTACTTAGTTATAAATATACCCATCGATTTTTTGAGGGAGAAATTAATAGGTATGTAAGAGAGTTCATCTATAATATATTGCCAGGTTCTTCTGTTATGACTCAGTATGACAGGTCAGTTATTCCTCTAAATCTACCATATGTTAATGCTGAAGCTATGAGTCAAGCAGAATATAATTATAAAATTGGAAGTCAAAATGCAGTTCCAGTTGAGGGTGGCTATATTGGATATTTACGAAAACCGGTAATAGATGGCTATGATGGCACAGGTTTAGAGTCTGATTATATTGTTGATCAAGGTAATGGTAATATAAAGTATATTTTATGTCATAAGCCAGAGGATGGTGGAAATAGAATAGTTGTATCAGAGAACTCTTGGGATGCTCACCATGATCATGGTGACTATAGAGGACCTTGTTTAAATAGTTCACGCAGCTTTACTATCAACATATATGGTAATACTCTTACTATGACTTTCCCTGATATTTTGGCTTTGAGTTATTATCATTTTAGTATAGGTTGGGGTCTTGATGGTGGTCAATGGACTTTGTATTTAGCTGTTATGATTTGGACAGAGTTTATACTTCTTCAGCTACTCTCAATGATATCAAGAATAATCCATCAACAGCGGAAGTATCTTTATCAAACTGGAAAGAGGTCTCTGGATTAGAAGAGTTTGATGGTGATATTGTTAATGTGACATGGTACTTTGATAATGTAGAAGATGTACCGAAGTTAATGATTTTGGAGAAATTTCTTAGAAGTGGTAGTTACGATATAGATGTCTATCGGACAACATATGCCTCAATTACTAAAACTTACGCAGCTACGCTAACAGATAGATTTGTCACCGGCTCAACCAATTTTAATGATAAAGAGGTTTTCACACTAGTCCCTGATAGTTTATTTACACTATTCGGTGCAGTACCATTAATTTTTCAAGGTACTAATGTTATAGATTTTAATTATGATGCTCCTTATACACTAGATGATGGAGTAGGTTCAACTAAACCAGTTTTAACAGCTAATGTTACCAATAAGCCAGTTATTATCAATAAAAATGCAACACAGTTTTATATAGTCTATTTCAATAATAATACTGTCTATAAATATCTATATAGTTATGGAGTATCTTCACCATCACTAGTGTTGACTAATATTTTTTCTGGACAGACAATTCAAAAAATTATAGCTAAATATGGGGCATTATTTATTATCACTAATAATATATATGTTGAAGATGTCCAAAATTCAGCACTGATAAGCCGCGTGGCTAAATATGGAGCAAATTATCAAATTGTTAGAGATAGTAGTAGGATTTATGCAATGCCAGATGGTTTTACTTGTACTATCAGTGGCAATGTAATACTTCTTCTAAGGTTTATCTTGATAGTGGATGTGGAGCATATAGCGGTGGTTGTGATGCAATGACTGAGCTTAATAATGTTTCACCATATTTGAATATAGTTTATAAAAACTTCAGTTATTAAGATTTTTTCCAAAAATACTAAAATTTAGTTATACTGATAACTTATATTATAAGATTCTAGAAATGGACTTTTAGTTTATGATTTTTTATAACTCTTTATCTAGTAAAAAAGAAGAATTTAAGCCAATTGAACCTAACAAAATCAAGATGTACGTTTGTGGTATTACGGTTTACGATGATTGCCACATTGGACATGCTCGCACAAATATAGCCTTTGATGTTATTAATAGATACTTCAAGTATCGTGGTTTTGATGTTACTTTTGTGCGTAATATTACAGATATCGATGACAAGATTATCAAAAGATCCAATGAAAATGGTGAAACTATAGATCAGTTAGTTGAGAGAACTATCAAATCAATGCATGATGCATTTGATAAGTTAAATATTCTTCGACCAACAAAAGAGCCAAGGGCTACTCAAACAATCCCTGAAATGATAGCTATGATTCAAACTCTTGTTGAGAAAGGATTCGCCTATCAAGGTACTAATGGTGATGTGTTTTATAGAGTTGCTAAGTTTGCTGATTATGGCAAATTAAGTAAACAAAACCTTGAAGCACTTGAGCAGGGTTCAAGGGTTGATGTTGTTGAAGAAAAAGAAAATCCAATGGACTTTGTGCTTTGGAAAATGGCAAAAGAAGGTGAGCCAGCTTGGGATTCGCCATGGGGTGCGGGTCGCCCAGGTTGGCATATAGAATGTTCAGCAATGTCAAAGAAGCTTCTAGGAGATACTTTTGATATCCATGCCGGTGGATCTGATCTTAGATTTCCACATCATGAAAATGAAATAGCTCAATCTGAAGCTTGTAATGAATGTACTTTTGCTAATTATTGGTTACATTCGGGTATGGTAAAAGTTAATGCTGAAAAGATGTCAAAATCTTTGAATAATTTCTTCACTATCAACGAGGTCATAGAGGAATATCATCCAGAAGTTATTAGATACTTATTAGCTTCTACTGTATACAGAAGTGAGATTAATTACTCAAAAGAAAATCTAGATAACGCTAGAGCATCGGTAGAGAGATTCTTTAATGCTCTTCGAGATATAGAGCCAGTTGAGGTAAATCTACCAGATGATGCTAATGAGTATGAAGAGAAGTTTATCAAAGCTATGGATAATGATTTTAATACCCCAGAAGCTTTAGCTGTTTTGTTTAGTCTAGCTAAAGAAATAAATACTCTTAAGACAGTAAATAAATATAAAGCTAGTGGTTATGCGTTTTTGTTACGTAAGCTTTGTGATGTATTAGGTATTTTATTTACGGATACAGAAGAGTATTTCAAGCAGGGTGATAGTGTCAATGTTAGTGAAATTGAGAGGCTTATAGCAGAACGTGCTCAAGCTAAAAAAGACAAAAATTATGCTAGAGCTGATGAGATTAGAAATGAGCTTCAAAATCAAGGAATAATATTAGAAGATAGTGCAACTGGTACTACATGGAAGAAAGGTTAATAAATGTATTCAAACGAAAAGCAACAAGATATTATAGATAATCTACATACAATCAGAGATTATATCCGTTGGAGTATCTCTGAAATGACTACAAATAATGTTTACTTTGGTCATGGATCAGAGTCTATTTGGGATGAGGCAGTACATCTTGTACTTAGTGCAATAAATATATCTCATGATATTGATAGTAATATGGTTGCTGCAAGACTTTTAAAAGAAGAAAAGCAAAAAATCATAAATTATGTATATCGAAGAACATGTGAACGTAAGCCATTACCATATATTTTAAAGAAAGCATGGTTTGCAGATATGGAGTTTGATATTGATGAGCGAGTTATTATTCCTCGTTCTCCAATAGCAGAGCTTATACGTAATGAGTTTTCACCATGGATTAATGATATTGATGATGTTACTAATGTATTAGATTTGTGTACAGGTAGTGGTTGTATAGGTATTGCTTGTAGTAATGTCTTTGAAGATGCAAATATAACTTTGGTAGATATATCTGATGATGCTTTAGCTGTAGCAAATCATAATATCAAAAAGCATCAGTTAAGTGATAGGGTAAAAGCTGTGAAGTCTGATTTATTTGATAATCTTCATGGTCAAAAATTTGATTTGATTGTCTCAAATCCTCCTTATGTTGATAGAGAAGATTTAAGCAGTATGCCACAAGAGTATCATTATGAGCCTAAACTTGCTTTAGAAGCTGGAGATGATGGTTTAGACTTAGCAAAAAAAATAATTCTTGAAGCTGACCAGTATATGACAGAGAAAGGAGTATTGATAGTTGAGGTAGGCAATAGTCAGTATGCTCTTATGGAGATGTATCCTGATATTCCATTTACATGGTTAAGCTTTGCTGATGGTGGAGATGGTGTGTTTTTACTTACTTATGATGAACTAGTTAAATATAAAGATTCATTTAAAAAATATTTCCAAAGCTAATATTTAGTCTATAATCTCTTCAAAATTTAATCTTTTAAAAAAAAATTGGGATTGGCATTATGTCTAATGATCCTTTTAAAAAAATATCATCTGATAAAACGGTTATTCTCATAATTTGTCTTTTTGGTTTGATGTCACAATTTGCTACTGACAGCTTCACACCATCACTACCACATATCGCTGATTATTTTCATGCAGCTGCCAAAGATATTAAACTAACTGTTGGGATATACTTTTTCGGTATGACATGTTCAATGCTTGGATTTGGTTACTTATCTGATAAATATGGTCGCAAACAAGCATTATTAGCTGGATATTTGGTATTTTGCATCGCAAGTATTTTTTGTATGCTGGCTCAAAGTGAAAAGCTGTTGTTATTTTTTCGCTTTTTACAGGGTATCGGAATGGGTAGTTCTTTTGTATCTTTTCGTGCAATTATGAAAGATGTTTTTAGTGATAACCAATCACTTGCAAAAGCTAGTCTTGTAATCACTAGTATAGTTTCATTAACTCCACCTCTATCTAGCTCCGATTACTGGAGGAATTATCCAAGAGACTATTGGTTGGCGTGGTAATTTTGCTTTGCATTCAATAGTGGCATTTGCTATTACAGTTTTGATTATCAAGTACTTACATCTAGAGGCTATACCAAAAAGTAATTATAAGCTTTTAGAGTCATATAAGAGAATATTATCTCATAAAGTCTTTGTTCTTAATGCAATATGTAGTGGTTTGACATTATCGCTTGTTTTGTGTTTGCAACACTTTCACCATTTTTCTTCCAAGTAAAATTAGGATTTTCTGCTGTTGAGTTTTCATTTTATCAGCAGCAGTAATTATACCCTCAGCAATATTTTTAATAATCTTTAAAAATAAGATTAGTAAACTATATATGGATAAGGTAATACTTTATTGTGGATCTTTTTCTGCACTAAGTGGTATATTACTGGCTTTATCATATTTTATTTTTGGATTAGATGCTAAGGCAATTGTTGTATTATGTGCTTTAGCCTTTTGCGGGAATGTTTTTCAATATACAGCTACTTACATTTGTGCTTATAAGGATATACACAGAGATTGGCGTAGCATCAGCAATATTCGGATTTATACAGATAGCTATAACTACTATTTCATCATCACTTGTTTCTAGTATTAGCCTTAATAATCAATTTTTATTTGGATTATTAATGATGGTACCACCATTATTGATAGTGATTTTAAAAATAATTGATCTTAAAAAACTTTTGTAAATTAGGCGTATATGATTAAATTAGAAAAATTTACAGAAAACAATATATCGGATCTTTTGTCTGAGTTAAAGAAGTATGATATTCGTTTTTTATATCAGTTTGGTGGTATTAATTATCAATTTCCTCTTGATTACCTTCAGATAAAACAAACTATGGATAATAAACTAAACTTACTCTTTAATGTTGTAAATGATAAAAATAAATCTATTGGACATTGTCAAATAATTAGATTAGATCAGGCTAACAAAAAAGCTTCTATAGGTAGGTTACTAATATATGAACAATATAGGGCAAGGGGTCTTGGCAAGTTAATGATCAAAAAGCTTTTAGAATTTGCTAAATCTATTGGTTTACAAAACATAAGCTTGAAAGTTTTTGATTTTAATAGCTCAGCAATTAAATGTTATGAAGCTATAGGATTTGAGAAAACTATAGAAGAATATATTGATATTCCTAGTTTAAAAGAAAAATGGAAGATAATCTCAATGGAGATTGAGATTTAAGAAAAGATTATCCTTCTATAACAATATTAGGGAAGTGAGCCTTAACACATTTAGTATAGTCACCTTCCGTAAATGCTGAGTATGGTGTTTGATAACCAACCAATTTACAGGTAAACGATTTACCACCTGGGTTATCAGCATAATGATCAAAGTTTTGCTCCCAGTAAATCTCAGTAGCACCGGCACCATTAGCATCAAATTGCTCCATACAATTTACAACCCAGAACTTCAGTGCTTGGAATATTTAAGCCAAGATAGTTCATAAAATTACCATAATAGTCTATACGATTCATAGATTGGGCAACTTCTACACTACCACCACACTCTACACCACCATTAATGATTTGCGTAGTTACTCCAAACCCAGGAGTTAAGTTATTTGCTTTATCAGCAGCATTTGGTTGCCAAGTACCATCAATAACATGTAGCATAGATGGTTTTGGTGGCAGTGGATATATACAAAGAAGAATACCGCAGATGCTAAATTTAACCATGTATCAGCAACCATATCCGGATTATCTAGTAATACTCTTACATCACCAAACATTGCTTGTGAGAATGGTCCGTAGTTATATTTATAACTTAATTGTTTTGCACCACGTCCGAAGTAAGATTTGAAGTCACCATTTTCAAACTTACCACATGGCCAAGTTTGACCTTGCCATACATCTGGATTATACTCACCATTATAACCACCACGCATATTTTCATCCCATCCCATTTCACGTACATGGACTAAGCCTTGACACTATTCTGGTACATCCCACCAACTAGTATGTCCGCCTGTTTCTTGAGTAAAGTGAGCAAACATGGTAGCTAGAGACTTGCGACAAATAGCATCTGAATCTCTACCATCTGTGTAAGTACCACAGAATGCTGGGAATTTAGCCACTGCCTTTAGGAAGTTTTCATATGTATATTCTGGCGAACGTTCTGGGAACATATAATTCCATACACCTTCAGCAGATTTAGTTTCAATGGCATTATCTTTTATAGCTACTTCTGCGAATATTTTTTCAACTCTTTTAACATTATCAGGATTATTTGGGTTACCTACAGTTACAGCTTCAACCACGCTGTTATCTCTAGTTTTAATGGACTCTTTCACTCGGCTTAAAACTGTTCCACTTGTTAATTCAGCTTCTTTTGCATCAAGTTTAGCTTGAGTCGCAACATATTTATCAGAAGTTGGCTCATCAGGGTCTGTAGGATCAGTCGGATCAACCGGCTCATCAGGATTGCTAGGATCGTATAAATCCCAAGCAGTCTCCCAAGCAGTACCAGAACCTGGAGCATAAGCCCACCCAGCAGCGCTTGGAGAGAAGCTGAAGCTTGCTGTACTACCAGCTGTAACAATAGTTGGCTGACCACTCCATTGTTTAGAAGTAATGGATATAACTCCTCCATTTGACTGGGTCATGCTAGCATTGCCAATACCCCAAATACTTCCAACTTCTACACCATTGCTCAATTTAAATGAGATAGGATTTTCCTCTAGATTTGTATTTTTATCGCAGCTAAACGTTATTTTACCTATCCAACCTTTTTGTACATCTTCTAGTTTGCAATTAGCAAAAGCTAAAGATCCCATTAAAGTTAAGGTAAATGCTGATAAGACTTTTATCTTATTATTCATTTTCAATATCCTTATAAATTTTAATATTATTTAGTAATTATTAAGTAGTTATTATTACTTATTTAGCTCAAATATTTTTTATTTATTTTTTTATTAATTATATATTAAGTAATCGGTGTGTAGGTATGTTAGAGTTTGATAAGGCTTGTCAAAAATTGACAAATAAATTCTAATTATTTTATAATTCAAATCAAAAATCTACGGCGGTTCTCTGGAGTGAATTATTTATATTACGCCGAATATTCAGCTATCATTTAATGTTTGTCAAATATACAAAGCTTCGAATTTATATTCTTTTATCGTACTAGCTTTCTTACTCTTAGAGCATTAAGCCTGGTGGGTGCTTCATCTTTAGTTATATTGTACATATTGACATGTTGTTCTAAGCTTAGGCTATTAGGTCTAAATAGTTCAATCATATCAAGCATTTTTAGCTGATGTTTAATAGCTGATATATCTACGTATAAATAATCCATATTTATTGATAGGATAGAGCACTTAGTAGCATTGCTAAGTAGATATGAATCATGATGAATTTCACAACCTAGTCCATCGGCATAGCTAATATTTAAAATAGCTACAGTCGTATTTTTATTACAGAAATATTCATTACCATAGCTTATATATTCTCCTTCGGGGATATCTCTGATAGAGATAATACAAGCTTTAAGAGATAAACTAAACTTGATTTCTTTAGGTTCTTGATCATAGCCTAATATTGCAGAGCTAGAACGGATATACTCTTGTTGAAAATCAGTATCAAAAAGAGAAACTGGTGAGTTAGAGAAAGTGTATTTAAGTTTGGTTTCTTCAGCTAACGAAAGAATTTTATTAATATATTTTTTAGATTTATTATAGCCGTTATATCCCGTTGGAATATGTGAGAATAATATTATGTTTGAAAATCCGGAACTTTTTAGTGTATCAAGATGTTTTATAAAGTCATCTCTATAAAAACCAAACCTTCCCATACCACAATCAAAATCAAGCATAATTGGTTTTGACTTATCATCTTCATACTTTATATAGTCTTTGATTAGTAATTCATTACTAAGTATAGGAATAACATTTTTAGGTATCTTAAAGTTAAAGCATTCTGCATATATACCACTTAGGAAAACTATATCTTTTGTACAGCCCAAATTCTTTAGAACATAATACTCTTCTATACGAGCTATGCCATAAGCATCAACTAAATCATTAATTACCTTATAGATGTTTTCTATACCTACACCATAGGCATTAGCTTTGACGATAAACATTATTTTTGAGTGAGGATTTTTATTACGAAGATACTCAATATTTGACTTTACTAATTTGCTATTTATTTCTACTATAGGACTTAAATTTATAAAAGATCAATGTTGATGAAAAATAATCTATCTTTATTAATATTAACAGGTTTGATAATTATATTAGTAGATTCTGTGAGAAATTTGCCTTCTTTAGCTGTATTTGGTGAGTATTTGCCATTATTTTTTATAATTGGTGTTGTATTTTTTCTTATACCTGTATCATTTATTTCGGCTGAACTTAGTGCAAACTTCGCCGATCAACATCAAAATCAGATCTTTCAGTGGTGTTCAAAGGATATTAATGATAATGCTGGTATGTTTGCAATTTGGGCACAATGGAGTAGTAATGTAATCTGGTTTCCTGCTAGTTTGCTATTTATGTCATCCACTATATATTCTGTGTTTGGTTTCGTGAATCCTCTAGCTATAGCTAGTATTATGGTAACTGTGTATTTGTTGATAATGGTTGTTAATCATTTTGGTATCAAAGAATCTGCGGTAGTATCTTTTATATGTATGATTCTTGGAGTAGTAGTTCCTGTTTTGGTACTTTTTATATTTATTGGTTTTTGGTTGGTTAAGGGCTATCCTCTAGAGCTCAAAATATCTCAGATATCATTTAATTTATCAGCGCTGAAAGATATATCTGCATTAACTGTGGTTATTATTTCTTTTTTTTGGATAGAGTTATGTTTAGTATATGTTCAGATGCTAAAAGATCCTCAGAAAACATTTACTAGAGCAATTTTTTTAGCAGTAATATTTATTGTATTAATGATGTTTTTGGGAGCTTTGACTATAGCTTTTCTAATTCCAGCTGGTTCTATAAGTTTATACAATGGTCTTTTTGAGACTTTTAAGATTGGTTTTGAAAGACTAGGTTTACCAGCCGCAATGCCTTTGATTAGTATTGGTTTAGTTTTAGGAGCATTTGGCTCGGCTATCAGTTGGGCTTTAAGTCCTGCTGTGAGTTTGCGCCAAGCTGCTGAAAGAGGCTACTTACCAAAGAGATTTTCTACTAATAACAGTTATGGCGTTCCTAGTAATATTTTATATGTACAAGGGTTAGTTGTTGTTGGATTATCATTGATAACAACTATGGTGAATAATATGAATTCTTTTTATTGGGTGTTAATATCACTTAATACAGAAGTATATTTGACTATGTATATTTTGATGTTTTTAGCAGCGTTACGACTTAGAAAAACAGCTAAAAAAATATTATACACAATGAGCTAATTTTTTATAGTTTATGTGTTATGGGTATTTTAGGTATCCTAGTTGCTATGATAGCAGGGTTTGTCATGCCGAAGAATTTGATAAGTATCGATTCATTGACTTATGCAGGATTATATTTATGTGGATTCTTATTTGTTTGCTCATTATTTATGCTTTTTGTTTATTAGCGAAATAATCATTTCAGAGATCAATTATAAAATATTTATGTGTATAATTTGTAATTTTTCAGTCACATTTTATCAAAATCTTATAATTTTTGAAATTTCTCTATTTAGCTCTGGCAGGAACATGTACTTTAATAGTGAGCGTAAAAAATTTAGTTTTCTATAATTTTTTGAATATATATTAAGATTAACGTACATCTTTGAAATACATGCTTTTATTGAGCTTGATGTATAATTCATTAGTTTTGCTATTTGATTATATTCTAGATTATGTTCAATTAGATACTTAAGAGTCTGGTATTCTTTAGCTGTGAATTTAAGTGTTTCAAAATAATATTTAAACTCAATTATTGGTGCATCGTTGAGCGTGTAAATTCTACATTTAATTAAATCATTATTTTGTAGAATCTTAATTCTAACCAAAATATAGTTTTTACCATCCTCATCATAAAATGGTATTTTTTCTGTTAGAATCGTTGCTGGTTCAATACCAGTCTAATTTGCTAGTGATTCAGTTGAAAGATAGTACGATTTTGAATCAATTGATATTTTCTCTCCGATAGCATAATCATAGACATCATCTTTCCACAATTCTATATCTTGATCTGATAGGCCTTGCAATTCTTTTAGACTAGCTACTTCTGTCGACTTTAAGAACATGTGATTACAAGTTATTACTTGTCCTTTAGCATTTTTTATAGCGTAACCAAAAGAGCTGTGTTTATTATTATTAACTATATCTGTAGCAGTTTTAAGGTTAATTAGCTTATCTACTAACATTTCTTAGCTATTCAAAATATCAATTTGATCTAGAGTTTAGCTAAAATATTTGATTATAACAAGTTAGAGGGAAAGAGATTTGAGTCAAATAATTGAGATATTTTAATCTTCAACAATATTATCTTTATTAGCAGTTTCTTTACAGTATGCCACATAGCGCTTATCAGTAACTACAATATAGAATATAGCTCCAGCAATTGCATTAATTATATAGTTTTCTACAGGAGCTTTAGCACATATAAATATTATAAAAGGAAGTACCAGTATCATTAGAGTTTTGATGCTGACACGTTTATATTCAAAAAGCAGAATATAATAACCAGTACAGCGAGAATCACGCCGAGATAAATATTAGATAAGATATCAACAGTATTTAATAGGAGTGTTAAAAGTACAAATACAACTAGACCGAATATTCTTAATCTAGGAGCTATAGCACCCATACTAACAGGAGCAGCCATATAACCGATAATATTGAAACCTGTAACAAATAGCATCAAAGCAGCCTAGTTATCAGCAAACATCAAGAAGATTGCACATAAAATAAAGTTAGCAATAAGTGATTTTCTCGAAATATTAACTTTTTGATTTATTTTAGCAAAAAATCTTGGCATTTGACCTTCAGCAGACATCGCGTATAACATTCTAGAAGAAGCACCAAGATAACTATATCCAGTTGCAGAAGGGCTAACAATACTATCGATGATTAATAGTACGGCAATATATCCTAGTCCTATCATTGTTGCAACCTGTAGTAAAGGAGACTCGAAATCTAGTCCAGCCCAACCACTTTTTTCAATAAGGTAGCTATGCGGTACAGCTTCCATAAAGGCATATTGTAAAGCAATATAGAGTATTAAAACTATTGTTAGCGATAGTATTATTGCTATAGGAACATTTCTAGAAGGGGTTTTGATTTCACTACTGTAAGCAACCACTATCTAGAAACCATTAAATGTATACACAAGCCCACCGGCAACAATTGCAGTAAGAGCATTATAAGCTGTAAAGTTATTGTTAGGTATCTCTGGAGATAATAGGCTATGATGTTCACCACTATGTGTAAACGCATAAACAATAAATATAACGACTATAAGCGCGGGCACAGTCATCTTGAATATAGTTATACTATTATTAACACTAGATAGGAGTTTTACACCATAAAAGTTAATGATTAGGTAAAGAAAAAGAATAAACAGAGATAATATCATTCCATAAGTTGAGATACCCTTCCATCTATTAACCAGCTAAAACTTTTTAATCCTGCTAAATATTGAGTAGTTGCTTGAGCCTCTGTAGAAATCATGACCACAACACCAAACCAGTTGGCAAAGGCAAAAGGCATTGCGAATAAGCTGTTATGGGAAAGAGCGCTAGATCTTGTAGTAGCTCCTCTTACCGGAAATACCGAAATAACTTTTGCTAGACATAGTTCAACCATCATAATCACAATTGATGCTAGTACCCATGCTAAAAATGCCCAGTTCCCAGCGGCTTTTGCTGTAAGCTGAGCACTAAATAGCCACTCGGAGCCAACCCATGGATGTCACCCCAATAAGTACAGCACTCAGTAGAGATATTTTCTTCGAATTAATCGTCCCCATTATAAGTTTCCCTATTTTTAAAAAACACAGGTAATTTAGAATATACACTTTAATCGAGCCATTTAGCAATAGAGTTATTTGTTAAACTGAAAAATTAGAAGGTAAAGTTTTTGCTAATACCAGTATAAAATCCTCCGGAGCTATTCTGACCTTGAATATCAACTTGATATGGGGATGAGTTTGTTTTAATAGGTTTATATTGTTGATTATAGAGAGGACCATAGTTGCTAATATAAGGGCTTAGATTTTTATCATACCTGAAGTTAGGTTGCTCTGTAAATCCTGTGTAAGGATAGAGAGATGGGACTGCGACAGCTAGATTTATGCTAAGGAAGTATAAAAAGAATATAAATAGTTTATATCTATGTATCATCTACTACTATGCTTAAATCGAGTAAAATAGTAAATTTAAGGGAGAGAAGTGTAGTGTCTCTCTAAAGGGATTATCAACTTTCTTAATATATTTTTTTACCATTCTATAATGGATATTATTGATTTTCTCTAATGATTTAAGTTTTTTGCTCAAGCTTATCTTTTTATAGTGTTGTAACCATTGATTAGCTATATTTCTAAAATCTTCATTAGACATAGTAGGAGTAATCTTATTATCAAACGAAATTTGATTATAAAAATGTTTAGGCATACAGAAAATATGTCTTATTATCTCATTATTAATATTAACTTGTTTAATCAAAGATTCATCAGTTGCTGCAAAATCATTTAGATACATCATTTTCAAAGTTTCTATACCTAGGAAATTATTAGATATATGGCACTTAAAATCTATTTCTGTAGCACTACTATTATCTATAGATGTACTTATATCATCTGCTAAATGCTTGTATAGAGTTTTAGCATCAAAAACTTCAGCTAATTTTTTTAGTTGAGGAGATGAAATACTTTTATCATTATTTAAGTTATTTACTTCTTTAAGCCACCAATTCATTTTTTCATTAGCAATCTCAATATTATTGTATAGCTCGGTGCATGAAATTATTTGAGACTTTATTTGATCAAGAAGATAAAGAATCTCTTGTTTTTTTGTACTAAGTTTACGATATGCAAAGTAAACTACCGATCCATATGGAGGGAGCTTCTCATTGGGATAATTAAAATAGTTATACTGCATATTTATACCTTTTTGAATGCGACAATATAGTTAACATTGGTATCCTTACCAAGCTTAAAGCTATCAGCGAGTGGATTATAGTGTACACCGGTTATTTCGATGGCACTAAAACCATATTTCTCAGCTGTTTTTATAAGTTCATAAGGTTTAATAAATTTAGTGTATTGATGTGTTCCCTGAGGTACCATTTTTAAGATGTGTTCGGCAGCAACTATAGATAATAAATATGACTTAAGATTCCTATTTAATGTTGATGCAAAAAATAGCCCATCTTTTTTGGTAAGTTTTGAAATAGAAGCAATAATACTTTCAGGGTCTGGAACATGTTCCAACATTTCCATACAAGTTACAACATCAAATTGAGTATTACTGTTAGTAACAAAATCTTCAATAGTGGAATTTATATACTCTATCTCAATATTACTTAGCTTGGCATGCTCCTTAGCTATACTAATAGCTTGTGAAGAAGCATCTAACCCATAGGTATCATTAGTTTGTTTTTTTAATGATTCTGTTAGAATTCCACCACCACAACCTATATCAATAATTTTCTTATCATCTAAGTTTATATGTTTTTTGATAAATTCTAATCTTAAAGGGTTTACTTGGTGTAGGGTTTTTAATTTTCCATTTGGATTCCACCAATCACTGGCTAAACGAGAAAATTTATCGACTTCATTATTATCTATATTGCTCATGCTTATTATTTTTTATTAGATATATATTTTTTAAATAATATCAAAGATATAGTATCTAAGAAAATTTTTATTAGAGTTTTTGATACTAATTTACTATAATAGGGTCTGTATATTTTTACCAACCTGAAATAAGAGACTAATTTTAATGAAATCAAATGTTAAGAATATTTTAATGTTGTCTATTGTGGGGATAACTTTGGGTAGTTGTTCTAGCATGAAAGCAACTAAAGATAATCGCGATCCTTTTGAGAGCTATAATAGATCAATGTATGCTTTTAATGATAAAGCATATGAGACATTAACTCCAGCAGCAAATGCATATGATGCTACTGTTCCGGATTCGTTCAAAAGTGGTATATTTAATATATTCGAGAACTTAGCAGAACCTGCGAGAATTATGAATGATTTATTCCAAGGTGAATTAGACTATGCTGGCGATGATAGTGTAAGGTTCTTAACAAATACAACTTTAGGTCTTGTAGGTTATTTTGATGTCGCTGATAGTTGGTTCAATAAGCCAATGAGATATCACCAAAGCTTTGCTGTTACTCTACATAAGTGGGGTGTATATGATGATAATGAGGCATCTCCTTATGTTGTATGGCCTTTGATTGGACCAGGTACTTTAGAAGATGTTACAACAGGTGTAGATGCTTTATTCAATCCATTGACGTATATATTCTTCTTCGCGCCTGTAGCACCAGCTATTTCTTGGGGTGTGAGTGTTGGTACTACTGGTACATATTATGTAAACCAAGGTGTATCATACTTACCTTCTTATTCGAATCTGAAAGAGGTATCAGTAGATCCATATATAGCAATGAGAAATGCTTATCTACAAAGTTATGACTATGGTATAGCTAAAGTGCTTAAGCAAAATCTACGTAAAGATGATGCAGCACTTCAGACAGATATGGCAGTACTTGGTGTATTAGGAATGGATAATGATAATATAGAAGGCAAAATTGCTACGACGGGTTCAGCAGCTGCTAAGTCTTCAGAGCCACCAGTTATATTTAAGAGTAATATTGGTACTGTTAATAAAGCTACTCAAGTTCAAGAAGCGTTTGATCAGACTTATTCAAAAGATAGTACTGCTCTTGACTTGGCTCACACTGATAAAGATGACACTATAGAAACTGAGTCAGAAAAACCTCAAACTCAAATTAATGATGCTAAAGCTGACTTACCAGGAGACGCAGATTCTCCAGCAGCTACTTTACAAACTCTTGCTGAACAAGGCTAAGTTGTTATATTCTTTTAAAAAAATTATAAATCTATCTTTATTTTCATTTCTTAGTTATAGAGACTATACATCTAACGGCCTCAGCTAGCTCATAGATATAAGAGCAATCAATGGGAATTATATTTTTGAAGTGATTTTACTTAACTGGCTAATAGCAATAATGTCACTGTCTATATGACATTGTGTAAGATATATGTTGTGCTTTGTAACTAGTATATTTACGTACAAACCAAATGCGGAGCTAAAATCCTTATCATAAGTATTAGCTTCGCAGTATGAAGTAATGATTATCTCCGAGATTTTAATATTAGGTAAGAACTAGATATATTCGTTTTTAATCTTGATGAGTAGTTGTTATCTGATAAGTATTAATTACTACATTATTTCTGTCTTAAATTTTTATAGTAGTTTGATGTTGAGGAAGCTGCTAGAACAATAAGTTCATTATCACCTATGACGCGATTCAATGCTATGGTGTATGGTAATTATTTAACTTCATTAGTAGCGATAGTTTTCATTGCTATAGCATGAAGTTCACCAGAAATGATATACTCGTTTATTTTAGAGTAAACCAATTGCTGTCTTTTAACTTTGCTTTTCATATCGTTAAAATCATCAGCAATTATAGTAGCTGAAAAATGTACATTATCATCACTTTGAATATCGGCGTTACAGTTTGTTAGTGAATTTTCTAAAATATCTTTAAGTTGTTCTTTTGTCATATTTTCTCCCAATATTACTAAATTATATATTCTTTTAATATAGTATTTGCACCATGAACCTTCGCTAAAGAAAGTGTTTTTTGATCAATATTTTCTAGCTTTAGTTGTATATTATTTTTTTTAGCACATTTTATATATTCAATGATTAGTGATAAACCTGAGCTATCGATTTTTTTACATTTTGAAAAATCAATAATCCATATGTCGCCTAGCGTAGTTAGTTCTTTTTTATATGTTTTATAGAGTTGAGAAACTGTTTTTAGTATCAATTCTGATTCTATAACCCATTTATTATTATTTATCTTTATCATTCTATACTTTGAAGATTATAGTTCATGTCTAAAAGTTTCGGATATGTTTTTTCTTTGATTTTTTGAGTAACTTTTTGAGCAGCTTCTGTCATCTCAGGAACAGTTTTGTAGGCTGCAAATTGTTGTTGATATGTTCTTAGAATACTTACGCCAGCAACATCAAAGTCATATATATGCCATTGATTATCTTTTTGGAACATTTTTACTGCAAAGTCTGAGCTTTGATTGTTATCAATGTTAGTAATTTTACCATTTACAACAACTATAGGTTTTTTCTCCCAGCTATTATCATCCTTATTGAATGGGAATAGTGTCAATCTATATTTTCCAGCGTAGGCAACATTTTTAGCATACATGAATGCTAACATTTCAGTTGCCGAACGTATAAATTGTTTTTGTTCCTCTGGAGTCGCTTGTTTCCATTTTGGAGTACCAGCTACAAGTTGTGCAATCACTTTAGGCGCAACTATTGGAATAATTTCTGCATCAACAAGACGCAATAATTTATATGGGTCTTGTTTGTATTCATCAGCATTTTTGATTAGCTTATCTTGAGTTTGTACTATAGTTCTGTTGAGCATATCAACTGGATTTTCTATAGCCCAAGCACTTGATATAGTCAATACCATAATTATAAATAAAATTGAAATTTTACGTAGCATATTCAGTTTCCCTAGATTTAATTTACGAGCATAGATTTTAATACAAAAATAATATATTTAAAAGTAGCAAATCTTATCACTTACCTTTGTCGTCATCCTTTCCTGCGACAAAGGTATTTATTAATGATCCTAGATCTAAAGCAGATTGTGTATTTTCTAGCTCTATCACACTACCTTGGTGTAGATACTTATCTTGCTCGGAGTTGATCTCGGTATGACCAATACCTGCTATAGACATTATATCTTCACTAGGTGGAGTTAGCGCAACATAGTTATCTCCTAAAATGCCTGACATTGCTATTGCAGCAGAGTAGTTAGCAGGAATTTTCTTATCGCTATTTATTGCTATAGAGACTGCTGCCATAAAGCCATTATAGGTTTTTTCTAATGAAATTTTTGTCACTCTACCTACTTCTACACCAGCAATTTTTACAGAAGCATTTGTGCGTAGAGATCCCACATTTTTAAAATCCGCTTCAATTGTATATTCATTTGATCCAAAGGATTTAAAAGAGGTTCCACTTACTTTGAATGTTAAAAATATAAGGCATAAAACACCTATAATGATAAAAATCCCTACAGAGGTTTCAAAATGCTTATTCCTCATTAAATTCCCCCAAACATGATTGATGTCAAAATTAAATCTGCACCTAAGACACTCATACAGCAATATACGACTGTCTTTGTAGTAGCTTTAGCTATGCCGTTTGAATCAGCAATACAATAATAACCTTGGTATAATGCTATCCATGCAGTTATGAATGCAAAAACCAAACTCTTAATAATGCCATTTGTAATATCTGAGATTGTTACAGATGATTGGATATTGCTCCAGAACTCTCCATAACTTATCCCTAATCCAGCTTCTGCGAGTACAAACCCAGCAAGTATTGCGACTGTTGCAAAGATAAGAGCTAAGATTGGTCCACTAATTACACATGCCCAAAATCTTGTAGATAATATAAAGCTAATTGGATTAACATTCATAACCTTTAGGCTATTGATTTGATCTGTAGCCTTCATTAGCCCTATTTCAGATGTGATTGAGCTGCAAGCGCGTCCAGCAAAAAGCATTGCTGTAACTACAGGACCCAATTCTCTTAGAACACTTAATGCAACCATCACACCTAGTAGCGAGTGAGCCCCAAATTTTGACAATGTGTAATAACCTTGTAGGCTTAATACTAATCCTATAAAAATCCCAGATGTTACTATGATAATAACAGAGTTAACACCAACTGCTTTTATCTGAGTTATGCAATCTCTTATGCTTAATTTGCTAAAAACTATTCTTAATACAATATCAATAGATTTTAAAAAACTATATATCAGTGAAATTGTAAGTTTATATATATTATTAAAAACTGACATAATTACCTCAAAATTTCTTTATAAAAGAAGTTTTTATCTATAGAGTTTTTACTGTTATTCTCTAGAGACCTACCAGCCAAAAAATCTTGTATTTGTTTATCTTTACTATTCTTTATATTTTCAGGAGTATCGCTAGCTATGACTTTTTTGTTGCCGACTATTATAATGTGATCAGAAATACTCAATGATTCTTGTATATCATGTGAGACAATTAAAGAAGTCATTCCTAATGATTCATTTAGTGTTGAAATAAGCTCTAACAACTTGTTAAAAGAAGCGGGATCTTGACCTGTAAATGGCTCATCATACATCATAATATCTGGATCCATCGCTATAGATCTTGCTAATGCGACTCTGCGTGCCATTCCTCCTGATAGTTCACTGGGCATCATATCAATAGTATGAGCTAATCTAACTGCTTGCAGTTTGAGTAAAACTATATTTCTAATTAGTTTTTCGCTTAGGTTGGTATTTTTTCGTAAAGGAAATGCGATGTTATCATATACACTTAGATGAGTAAAAAGTGCTCCGGATTGAAAAAGAAAACCCATCTTCTTACGTAGTTGAGCAAGCTGTTTTTCTTTTGTGTTTTTTTTGATAATGTTATTAGCGATATGTATCTCACCAAAATCAGGTTTAATTAGTCCGGCAATAAGTTGTAATATAGTAGTTTTACCAGCCCCTGATGGACCTAGAACAGTTGTTATCTTATTTGTTGGGATTGAGATTGTGATATCATCATAGATGCAACGTTCACCTCTGTAAAAGGAAACATTCTTGAAACTAATATTGTTCATTATTATGAATAATTAATTGAATGGGATATTAACTTCAATTGTTGAGTTTTTGCTACTATCCTCAACTTTTATATCAATATCGCGGATATTGTCTTCAGATAAAGCAACATATTTTTTGACAACTTCAATAATCTCATCTTTAAGTTCAGCAAGTAAATGACTACTGATTTTTGAAGATCTTGGATGTAATTCATTTCTTTGATGAGCAACAATAATCTGAAGTCTTTCTTTTGCTAAAGAAGCACTTTGCTGTTTTTTACCTAATCCAAAAAGTTTAGCTAACATGGTTACTATTTACCTATTAATTTTTTAAAGAAACTTGTCTTCTGTTCTGTATATCTCATTGGTATATCTTTACCAAGTATTCTATCTACAGCATCGAAATATGCTTTGGCAGCTATAGTATCATCAAGATGTGTTATAGGATGCCCACTATTTGAAGCTTCAAGGATATCTTTAGATTCAGGAATTATTCCTACGATAGGTGTGTATAATATTTCACTAACATCCTCAGCTTTTAGCATAGCTCCTGCTTTCGCTCTAGCTGAATTATATCTGTTAAGAAGTAGGTGGATTTCTTTGAATTCGCCTTCTTTTTGAGCCTTTAGAGTCTTGCTTGATAACATACCTAATATTCTGTCAGAGTCTCTTACAGATGAAACTTCAGGATTAGTTACTATGATTGCTGCATCGGCACATCTCATAGCCATTAGAGAACCCTTTTCAATACCTGCAGGAGAGTCACAAATAACTATATCAAAGGCTTGTTTTAATTCTTCAATTACTCTATCTACGCCTTCTTCGGTCAGTGCATCTTTATCTCTAGTTTGAGATGCGGGAATAAGATAAAGATTATCAATTCTTTTATCTTTAATAATAGCCTGATTTATAGTAGCTTCTTCTCTTACAACATTTATCAAGTCATAAACGACTCTTCTTTCACAACCCATAATAAGGTCGAGGTTTCTTAAACCAACATCGAAATCAATAACAACTGTTTTAAGGTTTCTTTTTGCAAAAGCATATGCAATAGCTGCACTTGAAGTTGTTTTACCAACACCGCCTTTACCTGAAGTAACTACGAAAACCTTACCTTGCTTTTTTTCACTCATTTTAGCTTAAGCCTCTTATTAAAAATTTTATAAACCTTCTATATGGATTTTGTCATCTTGTAAGTACACTATATATCCATCAGTTTTAGAATCGTCAACAGGTATACTTTCATTATTAAGTGTAACATATTTACCCGCAATAGATATTAACTCCGCTTTTAAGTCCTTACAAACTATTTTAGCATCTTTATTTCCTGAGCTACCAGCAATTACTCTACCACCAACTCTACCATATACAATGATGCTACCATCAGCAATGATTTCGGCGCCATTATTGACATTGGCAGTAACAATTACGTCAGCATCACGAGCATTGATTGATTGGCCAGTTCGAACAGGAGAGGTGATTATTTTTGTTGAATAAGACTGTTTTTCATCCTCGGCGTTAGCATCTTTAGCTTTCCCGCCTTTGAGTATGTTGTGTCCAGCTTTAGCTAGTTGAGTTTTTATTTCCTTATTATCAACTACAAAGCCTATAGGAACCATACCATTGGATTTGAATGATTCAATAACTTTCTCTAGGAAGTTGATAGTGCACTTTTCACTTTTGTCTATATCACGAATATCAATCGCAAAAGGAGTATTTTGGAAAAAGGATGGTGACTGCGAAAGCTTAGAGTTTAGTAAACTCTCAATCTGTGTAATTTCAGTTACATTAATATTAATGGCACTGATAGTATAGTTACCACCTTTAAAATGAAAAGCTTGTTTCATAGTGTAAGGCCTTAAAAGTTTAAGAATGTATCTTATTTGATTTTAGCTTCTTTATACATTACATGCTTACGAACAAAAGGATCAAACTTTTTGATTTCCATTTTATTTGGCATTTCTCTTTTGTTTTTAGTAGTAGTATAGAAGTGTCCAGTTTTAGCAGAAGAAACTAATCTAATTTTTTCTCTCATTTTTTTATTCCTTTTTATAAAAAACTTTGATTAAATTTTGTGGCCTTGAGCCCTAAGATCACTAAGAACAGTATCGATACCTTTCTTATCAATGATTCTCATACCTTTTGAGCTAACTTTTAGCTTGATATATTTATTTTCACTTTCAACCCAAAATCTATGAGTATGAAGATTAGGTAAAAATCTTCTTCTTGTTTTGTTTTGTGCGTGAGAAACATTATTACCAGTAGCAGGTCTTTTACCTGTAACTATACAAACTTTAGACATCTAGAAACCCTCCCTGGGCAAATTTATTTATTATTTATTATACAATATCTCGAAGATTTTATTATTTTTTGTATAAAAAGTAAACCTGTAATATAAATAAGTTTTATTGTTTTGTCTGTGAATAATAACTTTCGAGTTTATATTATGGGAGTTCCGCCTGCTTGCTCTGAATCCAAAATATTGCTATTGTAATTAAAGTGGCCTTCTCCTTCATAAGCTTGAGCAGTAGTTGGGTTAACGTATCTTGACGGAGTGCTCGGATCGTAATCTATTTTCTCATTGGCATTGTTTGATGATGAGTTTTGTTGTTTGGATTTATTCATTATGCTAGAGCCTGAAGTAGCAATAGTAGAACCGGAGCTTGCACTTTTTTCATCTGGTAAGTATAAAGCTCCAGTCTGTCCACATGTAGTTAATCCTAAAATTGATGTAATCGAAATCGCAATAAAAACTTTTTGTTTCATAATGTTTATGCTTTTTAGTTATAAATAGATTATTCAAATTTAACAATAAATGATTGTATTAGCAATTGAATTGTTAATTTGACTTTTGAGATGTTAAAATTCAACTCAGTCGACTTTCTGATTTAAAAGTTTATGCAATTTAATGAAGTCAAAGGTGTTGGTGAGGCAACTATTAAAGCGTTAGCTAAATATAATCTGTATAATCCGGATGACCTTTTGACAATCTTTCCTAAAGAGTGCAAAGATACTCGTTTTGTCAGCACCATAAGTTCTTTGGTGACAGATAAGAAGTATCTCATTGAGGGTAGAATAACCAATTTAACATACAAGAAGTTTGGTAAGAAATTCTTACGCTTTATAGTAAATGATGAGACTGGAATTTGTACTATTGTAATGTTTAAATTTTACCCTAATCAAATAGTTGTGCTTGAAAATGCTGAATATGTGCGCTGTTATGGTAAAGTCGATTTATCGTTGAATCCACAAATGGTTCATCCAGAATGGGCAGTTATAAAAGATGGTATGTGTGCTATCAAAAAAGAGTTTTCACCAGTTTATCGGTTAAAAAAGGTCTCTGATAAAGTAGTGTCTAGAATAATTTTATCTTGCCTTAAAAGTAAAAGTGTTGCAGATATTTTACCAAGACAGCTATTGCGTGGATTTGGTTTGATGAGTTTTAGTGATGCCTTGTATTATGTTCATGCTCTTACAGATTCTATAGATGACAAACTTATAAATATTGCTAGATCTTCCATAAAGTTTGAAGAAATGCTTGCCTACAAACTTGCTGAGGAGAGTATTCGTAAAAGCATAACAAATAGTAGTGCTCCAAGATTGTCTTTAGAAGAGTCTCAGCAAATTGAATTTTATAAAAAGCTACCTTATCAATTAACCCCAGCTCAGCAACGTACAATCACAGAGATTTTAACGGATATAAGTCAATCAAGTGCAATGATAAGACTTCTGCAAGGTGATGTTGGCGCTGGTAAAACAATTGTGGCAGCTATGGCTGTGTATACTGCAGTTAAGTCAGGATATCAAGCAGTTGTGCTGGCGCCTACAGAGATTTTGGCTGAGCAACATTATAGTTTTTTTGCATCATATATGGCAGATTTGGATATTGAGGTTGTACCACTATTAGGTAAGTTAACTGCAAAGCAAACTAGAGAAAGTTTAGAGGTTATTAAGTCTAAAAAAGATTGTGTTATTGTCGGAACTCACGCTGTGTTTCAAGAGCGTGTTGAATATTGTAATTTGGGTTTGGTAGTTGTTGATGAGCAACATAGGTTTGGTGTTGAGCAGCGTTTAGCTTTAATTAATAAATCATCTCTAAACGATAGGCATTTGGTGCCTCATCAGCTCATAATTTCAGCTACACCTATTCCTAGAACTCTAGCGATGACTCTGTATGGAAATTTGCAATTATCAATACTTGATGAGTTACCGCCTAATCGTAAGCCTATAGTAACAACGGTCTTAAATAGAGCTAAAAAACAAAGTTTAATAGGTAAGATTAAAGAAGCAGTATCTCGTGGCGAACAAGTATATTGGGTTTGTCCTTTGGTTGAAGAGTCTGAAAATATGGACTTTTTACAGGATGTCAAAACCTTACATAAAGAACTAGCAGAAGCTTTGAGCAAGGAAAATGTGGGTCTTGTATACGGCAGTATGAAATCAAAAGATAAAATACAAGAGATGAGTGATTTTAAAGCCAAAAAGTACAAGGTATTGGTTGCCACTACAGTGATTGAGGTTGGAGTAGATGTACCAAATGCTAGTATTATGATTATTGATAATGCCGAAAGATTGGGCATATCTCAGCTTCATCAGCTAAGAGGAAGAGTTGGTAGAGGGGCAAAGGAGAGTTATTGCATATTGCTTTATAGTGATAGGATAAGTGAAGTTGGCAAGAAGAGACTATCGCTTGTAAGAGAGTCGCAAGATGGTTTTTATTTGGCTGAGAAAGATCTCGAGATACGCGGAGCGGGAGATATCTTAGGTAAAGAGCAGTCAGGAGTGTCAACATTTAAGACTTTTGATATAAATGAGTATTATGATAATTATGATAAAATATCTAGTGCTACAGCTATAGTAGAAAGTGAATATCCACATCTAAAAAAGAAATTGGTGGATAAGTGGTTTAAGCAAAGAGTGAATTACGTGGATGTGTAATTATTATGTTATTGGCTAGTGTGGTTGCAATTTTAATTGGTTTGATAGCTACGGTGGTAGTTGTTAGGACTTTGTATAAGCAAAGTGTTAGGAAAGGAACACTTAAATCTAAGAAAGATAAAGTTATTAATGGAGTTATCGTTGGCTTAGTGTTTTTTTGTGTAAGTAGTTTCTCATATGTGCTAATCATAAATATTTGAGGCTTACTTGGTTGCTTTAAGAACTATAGCAAATGGATATAATAAGATTATAAACTTAAAAAAACATTCGCTAATATTGGTATAATAAAGGTGAATATTGTATTTAAAAACAAGAGGATTAGCTAATGGCTGTTATCAAGACAGAAGATCTAATAAATAGTGTTGCAGAAGCATTGCAATATATTTCATATTATCACCCGAAAGATTTTATTGATGCAATGTATGAAGCGTACCAGCGTGAGGAATCAAAGCCAGCAAAAGACGCGATGGCACAGATTCTTATCAATTCAAGAATGTCTGCTATGGGTAAGCGTCCAATCTGTCAAGATACAGGTATGGTGTGTGCGTTTGTAAAAGTTGGTATGGATGCTAAGCTTGATAAAACTGATAGAACAATTACAGAGCTTGTTAACGAGGGGGTGCGTCGTGGCTATAATGATCCACATAACCCTTTGAGAGCATCTATGGTTTTCCCACCTAATGGAGCTAGAAAAAACACAAAAGATAATACACCAGCAATTGTACATATTGATTTGGTTTATGGTGATAAGATTGAGATTGATATCGCTGCAAAAGGTGGTGGATCTGAGTTTAAGTCAAAATTTAAAGTTTTAAATCCTAGTGATAACATTATCGACTGGGTAGAAGAGATGCTTCCACAGATGGGAGCGGGTTGGTGCCCACCAGGAATTATTGGTATCGGAATTGGTGGTACAGCTGAGAAAGCTATGCTTCTTGCAAAAGAATCTCTAGGTGAAGAGATTAATATGCAAGATATCATCAAAAATGGTCCTCAAAATGAGACTGAGCAACTAAGATTAGATATTTATAATCGTGTTAATGCTCTTGGTATAGGTGCTCAAGGTCTTGGTGGTTTGACAACTGTGCTTGATGTTAAGGTTAATGAATACCCAACTCATGCAGCATGTAAGCCTGTAGCTCTTATTCCTAACTGTGCGGCTACTCGTCATGTGCATTTCACATTAGATGGTTCTGGGTCTGTTGATTTGCCAGCACCTAAGATCGAAGATTGGCCAGTAATCGAGCAAGCACAAAATGATGATGTTAAGAAAATCAATCTTGATACAGTTACTAAAGAAGAAATCGAAGCTCTTGGATCTGGTGATAATGTTTTATTGACAGGTAAGATCTTGACTGGTCGTGATGCAGCGCATAAGCGTTTACAGGATATGTATAATGTTGGCGAAGAGTTCCCTGTAGATCTTAAAGGTAGATTTATCTATTATGTAGGTCCAGTTGATCCAGTTGGTGATGAAGTTGTTGGCCCTGCAGGTCCTACTACAGCTACGCGTATGGATAAATTTACACCATTTATGTTAGAGAAAGCAGGCATTGCCGGTATGATCGGTAAATCAGAAAGAGGTCAGGCTACTATTGACTCTATTGCAAAAAATAATGCTATTTATTTTATGGGAGTAGGTGGCGCTGCTTACCTAATCTCTAAATCAATCAAGAAAGCGGAAGTTGTCGCTTTTGAAGATCTTGGTATGGAAGCTATTTATGAATTTGAAGTAGAAGATATGCCAGTAACTGTTGCTGTAGACTCTCTTGGTGTTTCAGCGCATAAGCAAGGTCCTAAGTTTTGGAAAGCTAAGATTGCTGAAATCAAAAAAGGTTAATTCTATTTGTATCATTCTGTATATTGTGTAAATTTTTACTATATATTTACATATTCAGTAGTTTAGTCATTTTTTATTTCTATAAGGTATAGAGGTAATAGATTTACGATATCTTAATGTTCAAAGAATTAGAATTTAGTGACAAGTATTATAGTGATAATACGAATATATGTGTGGTATATTAAATCTATAATTCTTTTCATTTTTGATAGTTTAGGGAGCAATATATGAAAAAAATGTTATTAATGTCGCTATTGGCTTCTCCAGTACTTATTTTTGCTGCAGATAGTGCAAAAGATTCGAATATAAATGTAGATAATCAAACAAGTAAAGCAACAAAAATTTGAGGCTAAAAAGCAAGAAATTCTTAAAATGTTGCAAGAAAAACAAGCCTGTGTAGAAAAAGCTAATTCAAAAGATGATCTAAAGAAATGTAAAGTCCATGGTGGTAAAAAACATAAAAACAAAAAAGATTAATTTATAGTAGATTTTGATTTTTTGGTATAGCGATTTTTTGTTAGATTGTGATTGCTATTAAATTTTGTTCTGGGTCAAATACACAGCTTTCATAATATCCATCGCCTGTGATTCTAGGTTCACCTGTAATTTTAAAACCATCATTTCTTAGTTGTTCTGTTAGTTGATCTACTTTTTCTTTAGATCCTACTGATATAGCAAGATGAATTAAACCAAATCTTTCTGTATTATCGAGATTTAAATTGTTCATGTTTTTTTGAGTGCATAATTTCTAATCTTTCTCCAGATTCAAAAGATAAGAAATAAGAAGAAAAGCCTTTTATGGGGGTTATATATTTATCATTTGGTTTTGCATTAAAGTATTTACAATAAAAATCTTTCATTAGTTCAATATCTTTAACCCAAATTGCAATATGTTCTATTCTCATATATTGTGACTGCTTTAATGCCTTGTAAATAATATTATAGCTAAGTTTAGCCATTAATCTTAAGTTGCATATGTGATATATTTTACTTTATTTGTTTTGAAAAAATAAATTGATGCATAAAGATAAAATATTTGAGTTTATAAAGAAAGTCCAAGCAATATCTCATACGGGTATTGTTTATTCTAAATGCCCATATGCCTTGGATAATTACCATGAGCTATTAGAGCTGAGCTCAAAGATGTTACATGAGTATATCAAGTCTGATGTGCAACCTTATGATATATACAGGGATATGTATTATCCAACACCGCAGCCAGGTGTGCGAGTGGTTATTTTTCAAAATAATAAACTTCTAATGGCTGAAGATGTGGATACTCCAAATGAATGGACTATTCCAGGTGGTTGGTGTGATATTGATCTTTCACCAGTTGAAACATGTATCAAAGAGGTTAAAGAAGAGACTGGTTATAAGATTAAGGTGACTAAATTTTTAGCGCTTATGGATAGAAATAATTATACTCAAAGTGAAATTTATAATGTTTATAGTTTGGTATTTGTAGCAGAAATTGTAGGTGGCGAGAATAGCCCAAATTTTGAGGTTAATAAAGTAGATTTTTTTGATATTAATGAGTTGCCAAGATTATCGCATAAGCTTACAAAAGAAGAGTTGGATATTATATTGAAGACATATAAGGATGATACTGTTTATTTTGAATAAAAATTGTATATTGAGGGTTTACATTTAGTTATTAGATAAATAGTATTTGAGTAATGATTTATAAATTAACCATTATGTCGTGATATTAGGAGTCAAAATAGCAATTATTTTAAATTTATTGTTAGCTTATTTGCAATAATTAATCCATTTTCATTAGCTGGAATATATCTTGATACTGTAAAACAATCAGATCAAAAAGAAAAGAATACAATTGTTTTCACGATAATATTAGCATTTTTGGCTGTACTAGTCTAATGGTATGGTTTGGTAATGATATCTTATCTATTTTTGGTATTAACCAAGATGCTTTTGTGCTGGTGGTGGGGTAATTGTTTTATTCTTTGGCTTGAGAATTTTGGGAGTATTAGCACAGCCAGTATCAGATACTACAGTAAAAGTGTTTCTGCTAGAGATTTAACAGTTGTGCTCTTAGCTATACTATTAGCTGGTCCAGGGACAATAGCTACTGTAATTACAGATTCACATGAATATTTTGCAACTATCGAGTCAAAAACTATTGCAAATTTATGTTTGTTGTTCGTGGCAACTGTGTTGAGGCTGTTTTTTTAGGTATTTGCCTAAGATATCCGTATTTCTTGGAGAGCACGTTATAGATGTTATTTCGAAAATTATGGGTTTGATGCTAGTTGCTATTTCGGTAGAAATGGTTTTTGATGGAATCAAAGGTTTCTTTTATTAGTTTAAGAAGGAGAATAATATGATAAAGGTATTTGGGATAAATAATTGTACAAGCGTAAGAAATGCTCTTAAGTTTTTCGAAGAAAAAGGCAAGAAAGTTGAATATATAAATCTCAGAGAAAATAAACCTACTTGGCGAGAAATGAGAGAGATAAAACAAATTAGTGATTTTCAAATAATAGACTTATTCAATTCTAAAGGTAAACTTTTTACGGAAATGGGTCTTAAAGAAAAAATTGATGGCTTGTCAGAGCAAGAAGCTTTTGAGCTTTTAGTTACCGACGCCCTATTATTTAAAAGACCTCTAGTTGTAGATAGCAACTATGCTAGAACTGGCTGGAATAAAAAAGAATACGAAGAAAAATGGGGTTAGAATAATTTAAAATTTGACTTGTTTTATTCTGTTGCGTCAGATTTTGCTTTCTCAATTTGTGCATCTAGGCTAGCAGCTTTTGAAAGATTTTGTTGAGCTTCCGCATCTAGGACATTTGCCTGATCCTTGTCATATTGAGACTTAGAAATATCAGCCCTAGCTTCTTTATTAAGATTTCCAGCATCAGTTGTTAGTGTATTAGCTTCTAATTGATCCTGTTTAGCCTGTTCGTTTAATTGGCTTTGTTGTTGTTCTAGATCTTGTAATGCACGTTCTTTTTTGTTTGGCCCACATGAAGCAAGTAAGCTTACACATACTACAGAAGTAAGTAATATTGCCGATAGTTTTTTTATAGCCATTGGTTATTTCTCCTAACAGTTATTAAAATCAAATTGACACAAATTAATTGGTATTATTTTAGTTATGCTAAATCAATAATTATTAGTAAATACTAAATGGTTAATTTTTTATTAAAAATTAGTGATTATATCTTAGGCTAGTGATGGAGAATTCCTAGTGATAGTGCTTTTAGAATAAATTAACAGCATGAAGAAACATGATTGCACAGAAAATTGTAATAATACCTACAGTAATATTTAGTTCTTTTCTATTGCAAAAAACAGATATTAAGAACCAGACTAAATACCCGTAGCAATACCTGTTGATATTGATGATGCAAGAGTCATCATTATCATGGTGAAAAATGCAGGAGTAGCTTGAATGAAGTCATTCCAGTTAACATTTGCTACTTGTTGCATCATCATTATACCTATTAGAACTAATGCTGGAGAAATCACTTCTATTGGGATAGAGCTAATTAATGGTGATAGAAATAAAAATGGTAAAAACATTAACCCCGCAAAGATAGCTGTAAGACCAGAACGTGCTCCTTGGGCAATACCTACACCAGATTCTACAACTACTGTAGAAGGACTAGAGCCTAGTATGCTAGATACTATAGCGCTTGTAGCATCAGCAAGGAAGGTTTTTTTAGTTCTTTATCTCTATGATTATGCTCTTTTTGCATACTTCCATATAAGCTATATATGGTTCCAGTACCATCAAAAAGACTTAAAAAGCAGAATGTTAATATTGTTGGTAAAATAGCGAATTTTAAGCCACTTATGAAATCTATTTGACTTATCAAAGAGAAATCAGGAGCACTTACTATAGTAGTTGGTAGAGCTATTATTTTTTCATGAGAAAAATGCTCTAAAGGTATAGATAATATGTAGCCTATTATGATTACTATAATAATTGGTACAGGAATTTTTTTATGAAAAGTATCACTAATAATATTAAACATACCATAAATAATACGGTATGTGGATTGATGCTATTTAAAGTTAATAGGCCTTCGTTAGAAGTAATAAAGTCACTATTTATAAAGCCGATATATGCAATAAAGAGTCTAATGCCAGCTCCTAGGGATTGCTTGATTGACTTAGGGAGGCTTAGCATAATTTTTGTACGAATATTTAAAATTACTAATAAGCTAAATATTATCCCTGACCAAAATGTTGCGCCTAATACGGTTTGCCATGGTAGGCGATACACTGATACTGCGGTGTATGAGAAGAAAATATTCATTCCCATACCAGGAGCTACTACAAAAGGATTGCGTGTAAATAACCCCATGATTATGTTACCAAAAGCAGATACTAAGATTGCGCTTGTTACCAAAGGATTGCTGAGCATACCAGCAGCAGTTAGTATTTTTGGGTTTACTGCAATGATATAAGAAATCGCTAGAAAGGAAGCTAGTGCTGCTAGGAATTCTTTTTTTATTGAGGCGTTATTTGCTTTTAGATCAAGGAATGATTCTATTGTTTTCAACATGTTTTACAGCTAAATCACTAAAAGTTATATTGTAGTAATTAGTATGACAAAAGTCTATTTGGTTTTGAGGTTTAGCAAGATTTTTTATATTTAGAATATAAGTTGTCTAATTGTTGTCTAATATTGCTTCCTATATTTCTATAATCACATTCGCGTAAGTTTGCTAAAGAGACTCTAGCAGAAGGATGTAGATCATCAAAGCCATTACCAGGTAGAAGTACAATCCCCATTTCAGATGCCAGAGTTTTTAGCATATCATTGACACTATGATTTTGTATTAACCATTTAGAAAAAAACTTATCATAAATTACAGTTGAGAGATGTTCTAAATCTAGAAGTGTATAATATCCAACATTATCTGAATTATAACGGTGCTGTATCTTAGGTGATATTGAATTAAATAAGATATTGTAGCGTCTTCTGATAAGCTTTTTTGCTTCTTTACGATAAATATCTTGATTATCTAATAAGCTAGAAAGTGCAAAAAGGCTCATTTGTAATTGTTGAGGTAGTGAGATTCCAGCAGTATGATTTAGTGCAACAGAGCGACTATCAGCTACTAATCTATCAATAAACTTTAATGTTCTTGAATTTGTTGTAAGAGAGCTGTAATGCTTATCAAGCTCTTGCAATTTTTTATCATCAAGTTCGCTAATCATTTTGTCAAAAATATTATCTTTGTGTAGAGCAATTGTACCGATACGCCAGCCAGTTGCTCCAAAGTACTTGGAGAATGAGTAAACACAAAGGGTGTTGTATCCACATTTTGAGAATAATGATTCAAAGTCATCTGAAAAGGTTGCATAAACATCATCGGTAATAATCATTAAATCAGATCGATGATCTTCGATGATCTTCGCTATTTTTTCTAGAACAGCGTCACTAATTTTGACAGATGGTGGATTGCTTGGATTTACTAAGCAAAGAATTTTGATAGTAGGGTCTAATAGTTTTTCTAGCTCTTTGTCAGTAACTTGCCAGTCTGCTTGTTCATCAGCATAGATGTGAACTATAGTATTGTTATATTCTGGAAGCTCTGGAATTTCAAGATATGGTGAAAAAATAGGGCTAATCATCACTATTTTATCATTAGCATTAAGCAATCCATTTATTTTTACAGATTGGAAAATATATGTCATGGCAGCAGTCCCACCTTCTGTTGCAAAAATATCAAACTCTAGTGGAATATCTGTATTTTTATAGAGCTCTTCGCGTAGGTAGTGCATTACAATTTTTTCAGTTATAGAAAGCATCCTTGGTGGCGAAGGGTAGTTACATCCAAGATATGCATTAGTCATTTCATATAAAAAATCTTCTTTATTAATGCCTAAGTGATCATCAACAAAAGAGATTGCAGCTTTAAGAAAACTAATTCCATCTAGCTTATCGTTAGCCATACAGTAGAAATCAAATCTTTCTAACATACCTTTTTTTTCAGGTAAGCCACCAAAGATGTTATCAAGACAGGAATAAGATCTTTCAGATTCTTTGAGTGCAAAGTCTCCAAGATGTAAGAAAGCATGTCTTGGAACGGTTGCCAAAAAATTAGGATTACCACGACCAGCATTTAACATTAATCTATCGGCTTTACTTGTTGCTAATTTTATTAATTCATCCTTAAATTCAAACGGACTTAAATCTTGTTGGCTCATAAAAATATCCTTTTAATTAGGTATGATTGTTACTAATGCAACTATAATAGGACCCCATAGTGTCAGCCATATATTTGCTAAAGCGTAAGATGATGTGAATGGAATTACAGGGGTAGCGTTGCCCGCTCGTTCTAATAAAGCAGCAAAACCAGGGTTTGCGCTTCTACCACCAGCAATAGTTGCTAATAATATAATTGGGTTTTTGATTTTAAGTAAATAGTACGATATATAAAAAGAAATTACTTGAGGTATGATAGTTACGCCAATACCCAAGAAAAATAGTGTAAGTCCGTGCTCCTTGATGGCAATTATAGCTTGAGGTCCAGCAGTAATTCCAACACTAGCTACAAATATTGCTAAACCTAAGTCTCTGATAAAATTAGAAGCGCCTAATGGTAGATTGCTAAATTGAGGTTTCACTGATCTGATCCAACCAAAAATCAAGCCTGATAGTAAGCAACCAACACCAGCTCCTAAAGTTATTGAAATACCAAAGATATTGAAACTTATTAGGCCCAAAAGATAACCTAAAACCATTCCTAAACCAAAGAAAATAAAATCAGTAATCAGAGCTTCAGAAATATAAGTCCCTATCTTGTTGCTAATTTTGTCAAGATCTTCTGGTTTGCCTACTAGGACAATTTCATCGCCTCTTCTTAGTTTTAGATTGTCAGAAATAGGAAGCTTCTGACCAGAACGAATAATTTTTTGTAAAAAGACTCCGTAGTAATTTTTGTTTTGAATTATAGTTTTGATTTCTTGGATAGTTTTGTTGAAAAGATTCTTGTTTGTTAAGATGAAAGATCTTTTTTCTTCAATGAAATTGAATTGCGGAGGTTTGGTAATTTCATCATCATTTGAAATGATAGATTGTATGTCTAAATCTTCGTAGAAGGTTATGGCTACTATATCATTAGTATTTAGGGTGGTTTCAGAGGTTATAGTTAGTAGTTGATTATCGCGAATGATATTTTCTATCACGACTTTATACTCATATGCTTTATATATTTCTATAACTGATCTATTTAGTAGTTCTGAGTTGTGACTAATTCTATATGCTCGAGTAGTGTATTCGCTAAAAGCAGAGAATTGACCAGCTTCTAAATCCAAGCTACCATCTGATTGTTCGGTCGCTAGTTTAATAGCTTCTTTTCTGATATCCCATTTCATTATAAGAGGGAAGATTGTAGCTAATAGAATAATTGGCCCAAAAGATCCAAAAATATAGCATACGGCATATCCAACAGCAACGTTAGCTTGCATTGTATGAATAATCGATTCTGGTAGTGAGCTTATTGCAGCTATTGCATTATTTGCCGAGCCTATCATGGCTGATTGAGTTAGTCCTCCTGCACCTAGTCCAGCTGCCGTACCTTTATCTAATTGGAATATCCAAGCAAAAGCTAATACACATATTAATCCTAGTAAACATGTTATAGTTGAGGAAGTTAATAACAAAATAGTACTTTTGTTTAGTGATCTAAAAAATTGTGCCCCTCCTTGATAGCCAACAGCATATATGAATAAAACAAAAAACAAAGAGCCTATCTCTGGTGGAATCATAATATTAAGTTGTCCTATGACTACTCCAATTATTAGAGATCCTGAAATACCACCTAATACAAAAGTCTTGTACTTAATTTTTCCGAGTAAATAACCAATACTTATCGTTAAAAATAGTGTTATGAGAGGGTTTTTGAGTGTATTGAGTACTAACTGTAGAACCATTTTGAATCTCAGTATGACTGTATACATAAAGTATAGCAGACCTTAATAGGTATAATAAATTACGGAGTTGCGATTCTTTGAGTATTTATATATCCACCTGGTACTGACTCAATCAGCGATTTGAGTTCGAGTTCAAATAGAATAGGGGGTTATTTCGATGTAAGGAAGTTTCGACTCAGTAACTATTTTATCAATCGTTGCGAGCTCTTGTCCGATAATATCTAGAATTACTTTTTCGGGGTCACTCAGGTTTATATTATCAACAGCTATTTTTGTAGAAGTTTCTTGTAACAAGTTGTTTGGGTTGATATTTATCTCTTCTAGAATATCATTGATATCGCAAACTAGTTTTGCTCCTTGTTTGATTAATTCATTACAGCCTTGACTTGATGTGCTAAAAATACCTCTTGGTACTGCAAATACTTCTTTGTTTTGTTCAAGAGCATGTTGAGCAGTTATTAATGAGCCACTTTTGCTAGCTACTTCGATTACAACAACTTCTTTAGATAGTCCGCTAATGATACGATTTATCTGAGGAAAAGTGTAACGTGAAACCGTTGTTCCTAGGGGTAGCTCAGATATTATTAATCCATTATTGGAAATAATATTGCTATATAGTTCTCTATTCGAACTTGGATATATAATATCAACTCCTGTACCTACTACTGCTATAGTGTTTAAACTGTTTTCGAGAGCATATTTATGAGCTAATGTATCTATTCCATATGCTAGCCCACTTATTATAGTGATATTTGAGTCTTTGAGTTCTTTGCAAAGTTTGTAAGTAGCATTCTTTCCATAAGTAGAGTTATTTCTTGCACCAACAATTGCTAATTGAGCAGTCTCTAAAAGCTTTGTATTACCTGTACAATATAATAACAAAAGGAGGGTTACTAATATGTTTAAGACTTTCTGGGTAATCTTGATCTGTGTATATTACTAACTTGTTATTGCTATTTTCTAGCCAGTTATTAATTTTATCTAGATAGCTTTGATATTTTCTATTGCTGAGATACTCTATACTCTCAGAACGTAACGATAAGCTTTTGATAAATTCGCTTGGATTATCGACAATCTCCCTAAAGCTAATGTTAAGTTCTAATGCTCTCAAAAGACGGCTATTACCAAAATATGGAGTGGATGAAAGAGCAATTATGAAATTAATGACATCGTTCATTACAATCTAGTTGTTGCCATCGTGTTGCTAGTAATTTCCTGTAGTGAATTTACAATTATTGCTATAGAGTAGTTGTTAGATTCTCTATATATAAAACCATAACCTATATATTTAGGTGGTATAGGAAAGACATCAGTTCTACTCTCTGGTTCGTATAATATAACTTCTGCTCCTAGTTTTAGGCCATCAGTAGCTCCTTTGTTAAGTAGAATACTATTATAAGATGATGAGAATGTGTTTGTATTCATAACATCTTCGAGAACATTAACAGTTACTTTGCTGGCCATTCTAAATGTTTCATTTGGAAGTTTTTGATCTACAATAGCATCGGGTATTACATAATTGCCAACGCCAGCTTCTCTAGTTAGATTGGTAATCGTAAGAGCTGTAATGCCTTTATAAGTATGGTCATATTTTGCAGTTCCTAGCCTATAGTATTTTGTATCGTCATTAAATGAGGATAGAGGTTTAGGTTCTGAAATAATAATAAAGTTTTTGTTATCAACATTTTGAGGATATTCTTTATTGGCAAAAATCTTGAAGCCTATACTAAGTACAGGCCTTTTTTCGCTAGAATCGTATATTCTTGATACATTATCAACCTCATTACCATTTAGTAGGTAAACATTTGAAAAGAATTTAGTATAATCTGCAAGCCTTACATGTTTTAGATTTTGTTCTATATTATCTATTTGCTCGATAAGTCTACTTTTTAGAGTAATTTCAACTCTTTGATTTATTGCTCTATTTGAGCTTGTGTCATTTGGGGCAATAGGGTCTTGGTAGCCTAGAGCTTTAATTATAATACCATTATTTTTATCTAGCCCTCTCCTAACAAGATACTCCTCGACACTTTCTGCACGGTTCTGAGATAGTCTAATATTGTATTCCGTCAGGATCTGTTTATCAGTTAGAAGTTTTGACTCAACTTTTCCTGCATATCCTCTTATTGTAAATGTTGTAGTGTCCGTAAGTTTTAGGTAAGCATAGAGTTTATTGAGAATTTGCTTGGCTTGATCATTAAGGTTATAGCTATCAGCATCAAATTTTATATTTGTTTGAATTAGATCTGGACCTTGTTGTTCTTTTAAACATATGAAAGACGGGTTAGATTCTATTAATTTTTTTGTGCATGGCTCCAGTGTTGGAAAGGAGAGGTTTTCATCGCTAGGATTCTCACTACCAGTAAAAGTTTCACAGCTTGTAATGGCAAGCACCAATATTAATATTGCACCAATGTTTAATAGTTTTTTCATATGGGATAAATAAAGCTTATAATCTTATTAGTAGGATTTTACTATAAAGTTATTGTTGAGAATAGTATTTGTAGCTAAGGTTGTTAACTTATCTCTACAAAATCAGTTTGTCATGTAAACAAAAGATGAATAAAATCTGTAAATATGGTATCTTGTAGTTCAAAAACTATAATTAGAATTTATATGAAAATAACTTCAGATAGCTTTTTAAAAATACACTTTAAATTTAGATTGAAAGATGGTTCTATAGCTGAAGATACAGAAAACTATAATAGACCTTTTATATTTCAGATGGGTCAAGGATGTTTTACTGATAAGGTTGAAAGCGAGCTGGAGGGGGCATCTATTGGTGACAGCAAAAGAGTCGTTTTAATGCCAGAAGAAGCATTTGGTGAAAAACATCCAGCAAGTATATACTCCGTACCAAAGTATAGATTTCCAAAGGATATGGAGTTAGAAGAAGGTTTAATTGTATCATTTAGCCAAAAAGATGGCTCTAAGCTACCGGGTTTGATTACCGAAATTAATGAAAATGATGTTACAGTAGATTTCAATCATCCATTATCAGGTCAGATAATTGTATTTGAAGCTAAGATTTTAGATATAGCAGAAAAAGAGGAAGATTTAGGTGAAGATATTATTAGCTAATCCCAGAGGCTTTTGTGCAGGAGTAAGCAGAGCTGTAGAAACTGTAGAAAAAGTTTTAGAAGTTGAAAAGTCTCCTATCTATGTGCGTCATGAAGTTGTCCATAATAAAGTTGTTGTCGATTCTTTGAAGAAAAAGGGTGTAGTCTTTGTTAAAGATGTTGATGAGGTTCCAGATGATGCTGTATGTATATTCAGTGCTCATGGTGTTTCGCTACAGGTCGAAGAATCTGCAGCTAAAAAAAATCTTGTCTTATATGATGCGACATGTCCATTAGTTACTAAAGTTCATAGAGGTGTTCGACTAGCTAGTAATAATGATGCTGAGTGTGTTTTGGTTGGGCATAAGGGACATCCTGAGGTTCAGGGCACAATAGGCCAGTACCGTAGTATAAAAGGCGCTATATACCTAGTTGAAAGCGAAGAGGATGTAAGTAAGCTGAATATAAAAGACCCTGAGAATCTGTATTATGCAACACAAACAACTCTATCAGTTGATGAGACCCAGTCTATTATAGAAGCATTGAAGGGTCGATATCCAAATATCAAAGGACCTAAAAAAGAAGATATTTGCTATGCAACTCAGAATCGTCAAACTGCAATAAAATCAATGCTTAAAGAAATAGATATCTTAGTTGTTGTAGGTTCACAAAATAGCTCGAATTCTAATAGGCTTAAAGAGCTGGCGACACTAGAAGGTATTGATTCTTATTTGGTTGATAATCCTTCGGAAATTAGGAAAGCATGGTTTGACGATAAGAAAGTTTGTGGTGTAAGTGCCGGAGCATCTGCACCTGAATATCTTGTTCAGCAAATAATTACAGAGATATCTAGGATCTGTGAAGGAGATGTTGCTGTAGAGGAGTTTGATGGTATCAAGGAAGAAGTGTATTTTCCTCTTCCTAGATTACTAAAGCAGAAAATTATTAGCATTAATTGAGGAGAGTTTATGCAGAGGTCAGTTAGAGGTGCGACAACGATAGAAAAAGATACTAAAGAGAATGTCTTAAGTGCTACAAGAGAGCTTTTGCAAGAGATGATAGATCTCAATAATATTAAGTCAGAAGATATTGTTAATATTATATTCACTGCAACTAGAGATATTGAATCCGAATTTCCTGCTGTTGCAGCTCGTGAGGTGGGTTTAGTTAATGTTCCTTTGATTGATTGCCAGCAAATGATGCGTAAAGGAGCATTAGAGTTTTGTATTAGGGTTATGTTGACATATAATACAACTAAGTCCCAGATTGATGTAAAACATGTGTACTTGCATGGGGCGAAAGTATTAAGACCAGATTTATTAATAAAGTAGTAGGATTATAGTGATGTGGTTATTAGAAAATATTGATATGAAAAAGTCAAAATATATACTTCCTAGTTTATTTACTAGTGCAAGTTTGTTGTTTGCTTTTTTGGCTATTATTGCTGCCTTTCAAGGTAACTTTATCTCATCGGCAGTATATATGTTGTTAGCAGGGTTCGCTGATGCATTTGATGGTAGAGTTGCTAGATATACCCATACTCAGACAGAATTTGGTGCTGCATTAGATAGTCTTGCTGATGTAGTTTCTTTTGGAGCAACTCCAGCCTTGGTAATGTATTTTTGGAGTTTACATAATTTGGGAGCTTTAGGAGCTGCCATTGCATTTTTATATTTACTTGCTGTTGCTTTGAGGTTAGCAAAATTTGATACTATGCCGGCTAGTGATAATTCTGAAGAAAGCGTATTAGAATGTCGTCTATACTTCTATGGCATGCCTTGCCCAGCTGGGGCTGTAACTATCTCAGGCTTAATCTGGATGAGTCAAAGATTTTTGGTTGGAGACTCTACATTCTTAAGTGTTGTGGTTGTAGTTCTTACGGCATTTACTGCGCTATATTTGGCATTTATGATGGTTAGTGATATTAAATTTAGAAGTTTCAAAGATAGTGACGGTAAAGGTAATATTAGTAAGCTATATGTTATTTGTTTTATACTAATAATTTTGATGCTATTTACAATGCCAGATAAATTACTTTATTTTATAATGATTGGTTACGCTTTGTCTGGTCCAGTATCTCATTATAGGTACAAGCAGAAAATCAAAAATAGTGATTTAAATGAAGATTCAGTAGTAGATGGTAAAAAAAATTATAGATGCTGATTAGTGTGTAGAGTTATTCTTTGATTGTAACAAAAGCATCGTGGCTAGCATGGCCTTGTTCACTTATAATACCTGCGGATACTCCTCCTGGTTGCTGCATGTATCCTGGTTCGTTAGAGTCTAAGTTTTGATCAGTTGGAGGAGGAATTACATATCCAAAAGAATCTCCTCCGGAGTTTGAGCACGATATCAAAGCTGTAGCGACAAAAGCTAATACTAACAAAGTTGTTTTTTTCATTATATATAAATCTAAAATTTTATTATTGATCTTAATAATAACAGATTTATATTTAATTTAGATGTATTAAATGGTTTATAATTTATATTAGTTTACGTATAATTGGCGATAATACGCGCGAAAATATATGAAGATATAAGTCTGTCAGGAATATTTATGGATAATTCTATTTCTTTAGTTCAATTAATTTTACATGCTAACTTTATAGTTCAGCTTATCATGTTAGGCCTAGTAGCCATGTCTGTTTACTCTTGGGCTATTATGTTTGAAGTCAACAATCGTGTAAAAAAATATCGTAATGAACAAGTTCAATTTGATAAGTTATTTTGGGCGGGACATCATATACAAAAATTGTATGACTACTACCTCCAGCATAAAGAAAACATCTTTGGTAAATCAATAATATTTTGCTCAGGTTTGAGAGAATTTAATAATCTTAAAGATACTGGGATACTAAGAGGCGATACTATTCTAGAAGGTATGGAAAGAACAGTAAGTATAGCCATATCTCAAGAGGCGAAAGAACTAGATAGAAAATTACCAGCTTTGGCTACGATAGGTGCTGTATCTCCATATATTGGACTAGTTGGTACTGTTTGGGGTATTATGTCGTCATTTAATACACTTGGTGGTGTAGAACAGGCCACAATTTCTGTAGTTGCTCCTCATATCGCAGAAGCACTAATTGCTACAGCACTTGGTCTTTTTGTGGCAATTCCTGCTGTTATTGGTCATAGTAGATTGTCTAATCAGGTTGATGATGTTTTGTCAAGTTATGAATCATTCCAAGATGATCTATGTATATTACTTTTGAAAGAGGCGCATAGAGATGAAGTTCAACAGCAACATCAAGAAAGCTTTTAAATAAAGGCTTTTGAATATGAAAAAGAGAAACAGAAGATTTTTTAGAAAAAAAAGACCAATGGTGCAAATCAATGTAGTACCTTATATTGATGTAATGTTAGTGCTTTTGGTTATTTTTATGATTACAACACCTATATTAACACAAGGTGTAAAGGTTGATTTACCTAAAGCTCAGTCTGAGAAAATACCTTCTAACGATAGTAAGCCTATTGTTGTTACTGTCAACAGGGATGGAGAGTGTTTTGTTAATCAAGGAGTTAGTGATCCAAAAGCACCACTAAGTGCTAGAGATCTTACAAATGCAGTTGTTAGCTTATCTCAGCAATCCCCTGGTAAGCCTGTATACGTACGAGGTGATAGTAGTGCAAGTTATGGCGAGGTAGTAAAAGCTATGGCTTTTATTCAAAGAGCAGGTGTAGATAAAGTGGGGTTAGTCACTGAAGATGGCAAATCTTAATTATCAAAAAATTATTCGTTTTTGTAAAAAAGCAGTGGATGAAAATCTATTCTTAGTAAAAGCAATACTTGTACATATTGGTATGGTAATTTTGCTATATACGCTAGCCTTTATAAGTGATCTTAAGTTTGGAACTAGCCAGGCAGCTTTGAGTGCTGAGGTTCAGAAGGCTCCTAAGCAACTTCAAATTATCCAAGCAACATCGATAAGTAGTAGTGAATTGAATAAACAGATTTCTGCTTACGAAAATCACCAGCAAGAATTAAAACAAGCTAGAGAAGATATCAAGCAAGCAAAAAAACAGGTTCTTATAAGACATCAACAAAAACCAAAAGAACAAGCAGAAGCTGAGAAAGGGGCAAAGCTAGAAGCAAAACGTAAAAAACAACAAGAGTTAAAAGCTAAACAAGAAGCCAAAGAAAAAGCTCGTCAAGAAAGGTTAGCTAAAGCAAAAGCGGAAGCTATCGCATCAGCTAAGCGCGAGGCGGAAAAAAATCAGGCAACTAGAGCATTAAGTAGGTATTTTGTGGAATATACAGATAGGGTTGGTGCAAACTGGATTAGGGATAACTGTAGAGGAATATATAGCTTTCCAAAAGTTGTTACTAAAGATGGAAAATTTATTAGGCTAGATGGTTCTACTGGGAATCCTGTGTGCGATCAGTCATTAATTGAGGCCGTTGAAAATACGACGCCGCCAGAGATTACAAATTCAGTGGCGAAACAAAGAATACAAAATGAAAACTTAAGTATAGAGTTTAAACCAGAATAAGGGTAAAAGAAAATTATGATTAGAAAAATTATTAGTATTTTTTGTATTTTTATTTTTTTACTAACGAGCTTACAAGCAGAGCTAGTTGCTACTGTAACTACTGGAGTAATTCAAAAACCATTGGTAACTGTAATAAGTAATAATGTTGTAGATCAATTTCCTCAACAAGTAAATTCTATAATAGTTTCAGATCTTAATCATAATGGTAAGCTACAAGGTGATGACTCTATTAAGTATGAAATTAATCAAAGTCAGAATATACCTTGGAAGAGTTTGAAGTCTGATTATGTTGTTTTAACAAAATATACAAAAGATTCAAATAATAGCTACACTGTTGAAGTACAGATATATAAAAGAAATGATACAAGCTATATTAGATCTATAACATATAAAAATATAAGTACAACTTTGGTAAGACCTTTAGCTCATAAGGTTGCCAATTATGTATACCAAAAACTTACTGGAGAGCAAGGCTTCTTCTTGACAAAGTTGGCATATGTGCAAGTAAGTAATCCTTATGCTAGATATGGCAGAATTTATGAGCTTGTGATATCTGATTATGATGGGTATAACAAACATACTGTTCTTAGACAGAGTGATAATCCAATAGCTACACCATCATGGTCGAATGATGGAAGATATATAGTTTATACAAGCTATAGTGGAGGTAGCATGGGTGCGTACACTTTAGAGATAGCTACCGGAAAAGTTACAAGGATATCTAACTTTAAAGGGATCAATAGTTCGCCATCATTCTCTCCTAATGGCAAAGAAATTGCTTTAGCTTTATCTAAAGGTTATTCTGATCAAACTAATATCTGTATATTAAATTTAGCTACTAAAGCCTTAAAGAGAGTAACTATAAATGGTATAAATACAGCTCCAAAATTCTCACCAAATGGTCAAAGCATAGTATTCACATCTGATAGAGATGGTCGTCCAAATATCTATGTTGCACCGGTTAACTCAAGATATCCTCAATCATCTAAACTAAGTAGTAGAATATATCAAGGCTATGAGCCAAATTATACTCCAGATGGTAAAGATATTGTATTCATGAACCAATCTAGATCAAGTTGTACTCAGATAGCGGATTTTAATTTAGCTAATGGAAGTGTAACAAATATTACAAATGGTAAATCAGATAGTTCACCTACAGTATCTCCATTTGGCAATATGATTGCGTATATATCTACAAACTCTAGAGGTTATAGTTCATTAGATATGGTATCGTTAGATGGCGACAATCATTTTAATGTTGACACAGCTAATAATGGTAATATTTTAATTCAGTCCCCAAGCTGGTCACCCAAAAACTTTTAAGGAGCTTGTATGAGATTTTTGGTTAAAAATTATTTTGTTTTAGCTTTATTAATTACAGGTTGTACGTGGTATAAAGGACCTCCTTTACAAGCTAATGCAAATGGTAGCTTAGATGGTTCATCTTTGAATGAAACAAGTGGTCCTGGTTTTATCAGTACGCTTAAAAGTGGTGAAAATTATGGATCAAGTTATACTGGCTATGCAGATGATGGTGGTAATTATGAGGTTTCAAGTTTTGAAAATAGCTAAAAATTAGGAGTTAAATATGATGAAAAAAAATATTGTGAGTATAGTGGTTGTAAGTTCTATGCTTATGTTGGCGAGTTGCTCAAGCACTAGACTGGATAATAGTGATTTAATCAAAGATAAGTACGCTGGTGTTGATAGTTCACAAGCTTTAGAGATGTCTTCGCAAATATATGGTTCTGATAATATGAGCTCAGATCAAGTTGAGCAAATGAAAAAAGAGCTAATGGATATTAAGTGTAGATCAGTATACTTTGGTTTTGATAGTTATAATATTACTGATGATGCTAAAGAATGCTTAGATAAGACAGCAGACTATCTAATAGCGCATCTAGATCAACCAATCAAATTATCAGGTAATACTGACCCTAGAGGTAGCGAGAAATATAACTTTAACCTAGGACAAAAGCGTGCTGAAGCAGTATACAACTACTTATTAGGTAAAAATGTAAATAAAGATCAAATCTGTGTTGTAAGCTATGGTAAATTAAAACCAGCGGCAGAACCAACTCAGTTCTATGATGAGTTCTGTACAGATGGTGTTAATGATACGTGTTCATATAAAGCATCTGAAAAAGCTTTCTACTTAGATAGAAGAACGGAAATTGATTTCGGTGTGAAATGTGATGAGAGTAATTCTTCAAACTAATTAATAACCTTTCATCTCGATTTGTAATTTTATCTTTAACTATTTTTTTATCTCAAATTGTTCTACAATAGTCGTATAATTTTTTGTTTAAATTAAATATTATGATTAAAATTCCTAAAATTGGTTTTGTGAGTCTTGGTTGTCCAAAAAACCTTGTTGATTCTTAGCGTATAATAACTAAGTTAAAAGCTGAAGGTTATGATTTAGTTGATAGCTATGATAATGCTGATATGGTTATAGTTAATACTTGCGGTTTTCTAAACTCTGCTATTGATGAGTCTTTGGCAGTCATTGGTGAAGCAATAGCTGAGAATGGCAAGGTTCTAGTAACAGTATGTCTGGGAAATAAGGCAGATCTTATTAAAGAAAAACATCCAGAAGCTCTAAGTATTACAGGGCCTCAAGATTATGAGAACTTGATAGAAGCGGTGCATACTCATGTTCCGATATTTGCAAATGATTTTGTATCTTTAGTACCACCACAAGGTATTAAGCTTACACCAAGACATTATTCGTACTTGAAAATATCAGAAGGGTGTAACAATACTTGTACTTTTTGTATTATTCCAGATATTCGTGGTAAGCTAAAAAGTCGCTCAATTGACAACATCATGAAAGAAGCTGAAAAGCTTAAAAATGCAGGTGTTAAAGAGCCTACTTGTAATATCTCAAGATACTTCTGCGTATGGTGTTGATATTAAGTACAAATCAGGTATTTGGAATGATAAAGAATATCAAAGTAATATTTTAGATCTTGCTACTGCTCTTGGCGAATTGGGTATGTGGACGAGACTACACTACGTTTACCCTTATCCTCATGTTGATAAAATTGTGCCGCTTATGGCACAGGGTAAGATACTTCCTTATCTTGATGTACCTTTACAACATTCATCTCCTGAGGTTCTAAAAAGAAATCTAAAAGTAGGTAAATTTGCAACCGTCGAGATTACAGAGTCGACTGAGTATGATCTGATAGATGATTAGTTTCTGTATATTAAACTTTCTTAATATTCATTTATCTGTATAAAAAATCCATAATCTTATTTGTATACTTGTAGTACTAGAGCATAATTTTGGGAGAGTGCTATGAGTGGTAATTTAGTTGTTATCGGAGTTTCTGGTTCTATAGGTTGTGCTATAACTAAAAGATTGAGATATTTGTACCCAGATGCGAATATATATGCTTTTTCGCGTTCTATAGTAGCTGATCGTTTAGAGGGTGTAGTTTACGGGCATATTGATTACTCGGATGAATCAACAATCGAAAAAGCCGCGAAAGATGTTTATGAAAAATCAGATTCTATTAATCTGGTATTTGTTGCTACTGGCATATTACATGCTCAAGATATAAAACCAGAGAAGTCGCTAAAAGAACTATCGGTAGATAAATTTATTGAGCTTTTTAAAGCAAATACAATTTTCCCAGCTCTTGTTGCAAAACATTTTATCCCAAAACTAGCCAAAGATACCAAATCTATATTTGCAGCTATTTCTGCAAGAGTTGGTAGTATATCTGATAATCAGCTTGGTGGTTAGTATGCTTATAGAGCTTCAAAGGCTGCTTTAAATATGTTTATCAAAACAGCAAGTATTGAAACTAAGCGTTTAAATCCAAGTGCTGTGATAGTTGGGCTTTATCCATGGACTGTCGATAGTTATCTTTCTGAACCTTTCCAAGCTAGAGTGCCTGAGGGCAAGCTTTTCACGCTAGAGTATTCTGCTAGTAAGCTAATTGAAGTTTTAGATAGTTTGAAAGCAGATGATAGTGGTAAATGTTTTGTATGGGATGGTGAAGAAATTGCTCCATAGTTATAATTTTTTAGGTTTTATTATGAATGATAGAAATATAACAACTAGTGAAATTATAGAAATAGCATGGCGTGATAAAACATCATTTGACGCAATCAAAAATATAACAGGGTTATCAGAACCTCAGGTTATAAAGATTATGCGAAATAATCTTAAGCTGAGTAGCTTTAGGCTTTGGCGAAAAAGAGTAACCGGAAGAGTTGCAAAACATCAAAAAAGGTTAAATCATACAAATGCAAGTGGTTTGGTTTAAGCGTGATTTACGCATAAATGATAACTTAGCCTTATCTTTAGCATCTGAAAAAGGAGATGCTTTACCGCTATACGGACAACCTTTAATCTTAATGATTGGTGATGCTGTAGAGGTTTTTGAGCAGTTAATACAAAAACATCCTATCAAGAATGTTTGGTCGCATCAAGAAACTTGGAATGACTGAACATATCAACGTGATATTAAACTTGAGAGTTTTTTCAAACAAAATAATATTACATGACACGAACCATATCAAAATGGAGTAGTTCGTTGTTTAGCTGATAGAGATAACAGGGCTTTGTTATGGCATAAACGGATGAGTGAAAAGATTATAAAAGCGCCTACCAAACTTAAGTTTATTTGCGAAAATTAAATTAAAATACCTACTGCTGAGAGCCTTGGTTTAGAGTATGATAATTGTTACAAAAGACAAAAAGGCGGTCGAATTCGTGCACTTAGAATTATTGATAGTTTCTTATATCAAAGAGGTTGTGGTTATACTAAAGAGATGTCTTCACCTCTGACAGCTTTTAGAAGCTGTTCGAGATTATCTCCATATATAGCTTTTGGAGCTATTTCAATTCGAGAGGTGTATCAGTTAGCTAATCATCGTAAAAATGAAATCAAAGCTAGTAGTATAAAAAATAAAACAAAATGGTTAAGTGCAATGCGTTCATTTTTATCGCGCCCGCGCTGGCATTGTCATTTTATGCAGAAGTTAGAGGATCAACCAAGTATTGAATATGAAAATTTGCATTCAGCTTATGATCAACTACGCAAAGAGCCGCTAAATTATCAATATTTTGAGGCATGGAAAGCTGGTAATATTGGTTATCCGATGATAGATGCGTGTATGCGAGCCTTAATTGCAACAGGGTGGTTAAACTTTCGGATGCGAGCGATGCTTATGAGTTTTGCAAGCTATCATTTGTGGTTGGATTGGTGTGTTACATCATTATATCTAGCAAGATTATTTACTGACTATGAACCAGGTATCCATTATTCACAGGTGCAAATGCAATCTGGAACTACTGGTATAAATAGTATCCGTATTTATAATCCGATTAAACAGAGCATAGATCAAGATCCTAAAGGTGAATTTATTAGAAGATGGGTACCTGAGCTAGAAAATGTAACTGATGAAAATATTCATACTCCATGGTTAGAAAAGCATAATGCTGTAGACTATCCTGATCCAATTGTTAATGAAAAACAGGCACGGAAATTTGCAGCGGATAATATTTATAAAATTCGAAAAGACTCAAAGAATAGCCAAGAAACTAAAAATATTGTCAAAAAACATGCTAGTAGGAAAAAGCCTAGAAAAATAAAATCTACGGAACACAAGGTCGAGAGTATACAAGGAGAATTATTCTAATGAGGACTTTACGCCTAATTCTAGGAGATCAACTTTCACAAAGTATTTCTAGCTTGAGAGATTGTGATAAAGCAAATGATGTTGTAATGATGTGTGAGGTAATGCAAGAGGCTAGCTATGTTAAACATCATAAAAAGAAGCTGGTGTACATTTTCTCAGAAATGCGCCATTTTGCACTGCAGTTACATAAATTAGGCTATAAAGTTTGTTATACAAAACTAGATGATCCAAAAAATACAGGTTCATTTTATAGTGAAGTTGAGAAGGTTGTTGAAAAGCTTAGCATACAAAAGGTTATTGTAACTGAGCTAGGTGAATATCGAGTATTAAAAGATATCCAAAATTGGCAAAAAGATTTTTCAATAGATGTTGAAATACGCACAGATGATAGATTATTAGCTACAATAGATGAGTTTTCAAAATGGTCAAAAAGTTACAAGCAATTACGTATGGAATATTTCTATCGTTATATGTGTACTAAGCATAATATTTTGCTTGATAGTGATGGTAAGCCGGGAAGTAACCAGTGGAATTATGATAGTCAAAACCGTAAAACACCAAGTTTTGATATGCAAATCCCAAAATCATATAAGAGTAAAGCAGATGATATAACTAAGCGAGTAATTAAGTTAGTCGAGAAAACATTCGCTGATAATTTTGGAGATATTGGCCATTTAATTATGTTGTTTCTAGAGAGCGGGTGCTCGAAGCACTAAATTTATTTGTTAAAGAAAGACTTAGCAGTTTTGGAGATTACCAGGATGCAATGCTTGAGGGGCAGGCATGGATGTATCATTCACATATTTCTATATATATCAATAGTGGCTTACTGCTACCTTTAGAATGTATCAAAGCTGCGGAAAGCGCATATTATAATGGCAATGCTCCTTTAAATGCCGTTGAGGGCTTTATCCGTCAGATTCTTGGTTGGCGAGAGTTTGTGCGTGGAGTTTATTGGTTGAAAATGCCAGATTATCGCGATATGAATTATCTTGAAGCTACGTGTAAGCTACCTAATTTCTACTGGGATGCTGATACCAAAATGAATTGTCTGCATCAATGTATCAAAGAAACTAAACAGAATGCCTATGCTCATCATATTCAAAGACTTATGGTTTTGGGTAATTTTGCATTATTAGCTAGGATTGATCTTAAGTATGTCAATGAGAGGTATTTGTTGGTATATGCCGATGCCTATGAGTGGGTCGAGCTACCAAATGTATCAGGAATGGTGCTTTTTGCTGATGGTGGACATTTGGCAAGTAAGCCTTATGCTGCAAGTGGTAGCTATATTAAAAAGATGTCTAATTACTGTGATAATTGTGGTTATAAAGTCAGTAAGAAAAATGGAGATGATGCTTGTCCATTTAATTACTTATATTGGGATTTTTTAGCGAGAAATAACACAAAGCTAGCTAATAATTCACGCTTAGCAATGATATATAAATCTTATGAAAAGATAACTGATGAGAAAAAAGAACTAATTAGGCAAGATAGTAAAAAATTTCTTGAGGATTTGCGAATATGAAAAAACAGCATCTCTCGACAAAGAATTGTATCGTTTGTGGTCTGCTATTTACTTGGCGTAAGAAGTGGGCAAAAGTATGGGATGAGGTAAAATACTGTTCTGAAAAATGTCGTAGATCAAAAAATAAAAAGTAAATATTAAAACATGATGAATATTTTAATCTAGCCGAAGTTATAAGTAAGTCGCTATTTGTTAATATGAAAAATAGAAAAAATTCACTAAAAAAAAGAATTATTTTTTAGTAAAACTTATTTGTAAAATAGTTTACTTTGAATCTGCAAGTTTTTGATTAATTTGATTAAGTATGATTGTTGCATCAGTTTTACTATCATCTTTAATGTAAATAGCTGATTGATTAGGATTGTTTTTAGCTGATTGAACTACTATATTAATAGAATCACCTGTTGGCGAAACAGCTTTGATTTCAGATTTTTTTTCATCAATTGTTTGTTCTTTTGTAGTATAATTATTTTCTTTTAATACTTCTGTGGCAGTAGAGAATACGGTTTCTCTATTTTTAGCATAAGCATTGTACGCATCAGGGTTTTCCATCCATTTATATGCTAAAGCACCCACAGCAACGCTGGCTAAGACTAGACCAGTTATAGCTACAGCTTCGGCTGTACATGATGTAATCGCCACTGAAGCAGCTAAAAGAGTTGCGATTGTTATTAGTTTTTTCTTCATCATAATTTACCTCACAAGGTTGTTGTTTGTTTATGGATTAATAGTCTAACAAATTCATTATATCAAGCTGTTATAGTTTTCCAAACTTGTTTCTTATTTTCGATGTTATAAAAGAGGTAAATCTATTTTTATCTTTAATTAGTATATAAAATGGTTTGAAAAAATTAGGTAATAACTATAAAAATGAACTTTATCGCAAAAATATTTTGCGATTATAGTTATGGCAGGGGTTGTTTTAGCGATATCAATACTTTCCATATTTATACCATTAAAGCCATATATTACTTATTTGTTGGCTACTATTATGTTGGTAATAGGACTTCATCTACAAGCAAAAGATTTTGTAAAAGTCGCTAACCTAAGTGGAAAGCTGCTCATTATATTAGTGCTAAAATTAACTGTTACATCAATAGCAGCTTTTATAATTGGTAAGCTCTTTGGGTTGAGCTTAACAGCTTTAATAGGTTTAGTTATTGTAGGAGCTTGTCCTGGAGGCACAGCTTCTGGAGTTATGGCTTTATTAGCTAGAGCAAATATTTCACTTACTGTTAGTTTAATTTTTTTTGACTACGCTGTTAGCACCAGTATTTATGCCATTGATCATTTATTTTTTCTTTGCAAAAAATATTAAGTTAGATTGGTTTGATATGTTTGAAACAATGACAATAATAGTTATCTTACCAATTGTTTTAGGAATTTTAATTAGTAAATTTACTAAACTAAATGATTCAACTTTGAAGAAAATCTCCAGTATTCCAATACTCTTGATTATGCTAATAGTAATGGTTGTAGCAGCTTTAAATAAAGACGCTATTATACTTGTGCCTTTAGATATTATTTTGAGCGTTACTATCCTTCGTATATTTGCTAATGTGTTGGATATTTAATAGGTAAAGTTTTGGGTCTTGATTTTGATAGTAGATTAGCTTTGCTATTTGAGTTTAGCATATTAGATGTTGGTTTAGGGATTGTAATAGCTTTGACCTTCTTTGGTAATCAAGCAGCTATTGCTGCAACTTTTTATGCAATTTGGCAGAATATTATTGGACCTATAATTGTTAACTTTGTAAATATATATCGCAGTACTAAGTTTAAATCTTCTTAAAACATTTTGTTGACAAAAAAGTCTAAAATATACTAATATATCTAAAAATATGGTTTTAGATATCAAAATGAATCTTGAGTTAGAAAAATTTATAAATGTCACAGAGGCTATAAGTAGGCTTTTGCATCCTTTTGCAGAAGTTGTAATTCATGATTTATCTAAGAACAAGATAGTAGCAATTTTTAATCCTATCTCTAAAAGAGAAATTGGAGATATATCATATTTAGACCATATAGATTTAGATGCATATAATGATTTTGTAATAGGGCCGTACGACAAAATAAATTATGATGGGCGCAAAATGAAATGTATTATCACTGTAATTAAAAGCTCAACAAATGATGTTATTGGAACATTATGTATAAATTTAGATGTTTCTGTATTTGATAGATATCAAAACTTAATAAACGTGTTTCTAAATAATAACAATATGCAAATGTCTCAGCAGCAACAGAGTCTTTTTATAGATACTTTTTATGAAAAAATTAACAATTTTGTTCAGAGATATTGTATAGATAATAATTTATCAATTGATAAATTAACTAGAGATCAAAAGAAAAATTTGATTTTAGAACTTAAAAAACAAGGCGCGCTAGATGGGAAGAATGCTAGTAAATACATTGCAAATGCACTAAATATTAGTCGAGCTACTGTCTATAACTATCTTAAATAATCATAGGGAAAAATAATGTTAATCATATTAGGAGCAATTGTCGGTTTTGTAGCTAGTTTTATTTCTACACTACTTGGTGGGGGTGCTGGTTTAATAGCTGTTCCAGCTTTTTATTTTATAATTGTACATACTTATGGAGCTGACTTTGCTATGCAAATATCTATAGCAACTTGTTGTGGGATGTCTATATTTTTAAGTTCTATAGCAACATATAAGCACTATCGTAAGGGTAATATACACTTGGGGGAATTAAAGTATTACTTATTATATTTATCAGTAGGGGCGCTAGTAGGCTCAATAGTCGCAAAGCAAATAAATACAGATCTTTTGAAAATAGTTTTTGCAATATTATTGTTTGGTAGTGGTATCTGGATGATATTGCATAATGATAATAAGGTTGTCAAATTACCTAGAAGTGCTAGATATAGTATTTTTAGTTTTTGTGGTGTTTTGAGTGTTTTGGCAAGTTCGACAACGTTTGCAACAATGTTTTTTATAAAAATTGGTACTGATATCAAAAAAGCTATAGCTATAACTAGTGTCTGTGTGCTTATAAATTCATCAGTAGCCGTATTTGTACTTACTTATGGAATTAGCGTTAATGTACCATCAACACTTGGTTATCTAAATATTCCGCTACTAGTATCGTCGGGCATATTTGCATTAGCAGGTAGTCTTTTGGCAGTTAATTATTTAGGGATAATTTCACCTAAGCTTCTAAAGAGTTTATTTATAATTTTGATGTTTGTTTCTGGTGGCGTGATGATTATCTAAAAGTTGAAAATATAAGCTTTTGCTGTATACTTAATATCTCTTTGGAGAGGTGTCCGAGTGGTTGAAGGAGCACGCCTGGAAAGCGTGTATAGTTTAACGACTATCGAGAGTTCGAATCTCTTCCTCTCCGCCAGTTTACAGCCCTCGAACTTTTTGGGCGTCATTTTTAAAATTATCAAACCACCCTCTGAATCCCAGTATTCATAGGCTTTAGCACGTTTTAGTCGCTTACCACATGCATACTTAGAGAATTACAAAATCACCGATTTTACCCCAAAATATCCCTTTTTATTCTCCATTTCTCCGTTAGATGCGAACGTCGGTCGTCAAGGTACGCATGTCCAGAACCCTTGATTTTACTGGGCTTTTGCAAAACCGGTCTCGAGGTTCGTTATTGGGGCGGAGAATGGCGCATAGATCCACCGATAAATAGTCTCATGGCTCACGTATGTCAGCTCCTTTTGTTGATATTTTAGCCACGCAGCAATCTGTTCGGGTGTCCACCCATGGCAGATAAGTTTTGTGACCACAAAATCTTGCAATGCCAAATTTCGATCTAATCGGCTGATGCGCCTGCGACGTTGATCGCACAATTGTTGAGCCGTATCCGGCCAATATTCTCCGGGGGGCGCCTAATTGCGACGCAACTCTCGGGAAATCGTTGATGGACAACGCTTTAACACGCAGGCAATCTGCCTTACGCTCTTCCATTCTCCTCTCATTCGGATAATCTTAACCCTTTCTTCCGCTCCAATTTGTTTGTATATTTTCATTAGCAATACCTTTCTGTGTCTGTCTCTTCAACAAACACTTTAAGGTGTTGCACTTCATTTTAGAACAGGCCATAATGTTGCTGCCGTTAAATGCTACGAGAAAGCAGGTTTCAAAATGGTTTCAGAACAGGCAGATACTACAGAGGTGTGGATGCTTTTAAAAAAACAAAGTCGTTTCAGTCAATAATGTGGAACATTTCGTATGGGGAAATCTCTGTGATGGTTGGTGGCTTAAAAAAGGTGGTAATTTTACCGTCATCGAAGAAATGATGCCGCCTGGCGGATTAGAGGTTAAACATTTTCACAATCTAACAGAACAGTTTTTTATGTTTTAAATGGAACGCTTTACATTGAGATAGATGATCACGAATATAAACTAGACAATAATCAGGGAATTGAAATTCCAGCCGGGGCCGTTCATCAGGTATTGAACAAATCCAAAGACTCTGTTCGTTTTCTTGTCATCTCATGCCCTGATTCTCACAATGATCGAGTGAATGTGGAAGAGAACGAAAACATAAGCATAGGGCCACGAGCGTTCGATAAAAGCAAAATCCTTGATGAACTTAAATCAAGATAGCCGATTTTTTATGATCCTGAAAAATTTGGAAAAACAAAGCAAGATATCGAAAACCAAATGTGTGATGAGTTTTGGGAAGTTGGTGCATCAGGCAATGTCTACACCAAACAAGACGTCATAGAAACGCTACTCGAGCGGTATAACAACCCAGATTATCAAGATATTTGGGAAGCAAAAGGCTTTTAGCTCACAAAAATCGCACCGGATAATTATTTGACTACCTACATCCTTATCCAAGACAAAACAAGATCACTTTTTTACACAAGAATCCATTTTCACATCTTCTCAAGTCAAAAGAGGAAAACCATTCCCTGATCTGTTTTTATTTGCTGCGCAGCGGATGGGAGTCTCTCCACAAAACTGTTTGGTTGTTGAAGACAGTATGGCAGGGATCAAAGCAGCCCAAAATGTTGGCATGGATGTGGTTGGATTTTTAGGAGGAAGTCACGCGGGGTTTGATTGGTATCGACATAATATTCAATTATTAGATGTGCCGATTGCTTTAAATGCAGGCGACCTGATTGATATGCTAAACCATTTTAATAATGATTCAGATTGGAAAATGGTAGGAGCGTGATGATATGACAACAAACCTTGCTTTGCACAGTAACCCCATCAGGGAACATATTCATACCCTTATCAGCGCCATTATCCCTTATGACGATGTTGAACAAAAACATATTCATGATACGCTCTCTTGGATTGAAAGTGGCGCGCCTATTTTTAGGGTTCAAAAGCCTGATGTCCCAAATAAACATTTAGTATCTTATTTTGTACTCTTCGATGACGTTCACCAAAAAATATTCTTATGTGATCATAAGAAAGCACTTCTTTGGCTCCCCTCTGGAGGGCATGTAGAAATTGATGAAGATCCAAAACTACAGTTGAACGGGAATGTTTAGAAGAACTAGGTGCGCAAACTGATTTTTGGATCCCTGACCCATTCTTTATCGCGTCAACATCAACAGTAGGCTTAACAGCGGGTCATGCAGATGTAAGCTTATGGTATGTGCTCAAAGGAGATAATCATGCCACTTATCAGTTTGACGAAGAGGAATTCAATAACATCCGTTGGTTCCATCTTGATGAGGTGCCTCACTCAAAGTCAGATCCCCATATGGAACGTTTTATACAAAAATTCAAAGGTAATTTATGAAAAATCTTACTCACAGAAAGGCAAGAATTGCTGATTTACCACGTCTTATAGAGCTGCTCTTAGAAGATGAACTAGGGAGCACAAGAGAATCAAAATCAGCTGCGGTGCAAGAAAACTACATCAAAGCCTTTCATGAAATTGATTCTGATTCAAATCAATATTTAATGGTTGTAGAAAACGATGATGAAATTATCGGTACTTGCCACCTCACCATTATGCCATCACTCACTTTTATTGGCAGCACCCGTATGCAAATAGAAGCCGTAAGGGTCGCAGGGAAATATAGAGGCAGAAAATAGGAAGATGGATGTTCGATCAAGCCATTAGTTATGCCAAAGGACATAATATTTCTATCACCCAGCTCACAACGAATAAAAAACGACCAAAAGCAAAACATTTTTATGAAAAACTTGGCTTCGAAGCTAGCTACGAAGGCATGAAATTATATTTGGAATAAGATCTATGAAAGTTAAATTTGAAAAAGTAACTGGAGTTCATTTAGATACCATATTTAACTGGCTTACCGAGCCACACATTATAGGCGAAGAAAAACTCAAAAGACTTTCTAAAATAGGTCATACCTATGGCCTTGATTACATGATCGGTAATTCTAAATTTTTTAGCAAGGGTTACGGATCTCAAACATTATCTGACTTTATCGATTTTTTCAGAGAATCTATCGATCCAAAAGCAGATACTTTTTTGATTGATCCTGATAGCGCTAATCTACGTGCAAAGCATGTTTATATGAAAGCGGGATTCAAACATGTGTGTGATTTCATGATGGAAGGTGATGTAAGTGGCGCAGGAAAACTTCATCATTTGCTCATCAAAAAATTTGAGCCAAAAAATTCGATTATTCAAGCAACTATGGGTGATTATCCGCGCATTCAAAACATGGCGCGTTTCTACGTTTATGATTTATCAAGAGACTGCGGCTCGATCTCATCTGATTGGGCTATTCCGGAAGATGGTCTTTATGAGAGCTTTGACTTTAAAAATTACTTTGAAGAACCATCCAGAAAAGCTTATTTAGTTAAAGTTTATGATGAGATAGCCGGCTTTGTTTTGCTGAATCAAGCAACTGAAAATTCTACAAGCACCTGGAACATGGGTGAGTTTTTTATTATCGCTAAATTCCAAGGTGCGGGCATTGCTACTCGTGTTGCTAAACAGGTATGGAATATGCATACCGGCAGGTGGGAAGTTTCTGTTATCCCTAATAATCAGTCAGCCTTAAAGTTTTGGGAAAAGTCTATCAGTGAATTTACCTATGGCGCTTTTAATAGGAAAATCAAAGAAGTTACATATGATGAGCATTGCCCACGAAGAATCATTTTTGAGTTTGATACGCAAAATAGCATCCATCAAAATATAATTCCCAAGTTTGTCGTACGTACATCTGAGATTACTGATATCTCTACCATTGTTGCACTCTCAAAAGCCAAGAGGTTAGCGTATGAAAAGGCCCAACCACAATTTTGGCGTTATGCTGGAGAGGAAGGAGATAATACGCAAAAACATTGGTTTACAGAACTGCTGGAGGACGAAAATCATGTGATGTTCACTGCAGAAAGCGATGCCAAAGAAATCCTTCGATTTGTGATTGGCAAGCTAATAAGTGCTCCAGAAGTTTATAATCCAGGTGGGCTGACTTTGATGATAGATGATTTCTGTGTGCAATCCGAGAACCTTTGGCAATCTGTTGGGCATAAGTTAATTGAAGGGCTCAAAGCTGCAGCTAAAACTAAAGGCACCACACAAACCCTTGTTGTATGCTGTGCTCATGACCCGCCAAAACGCAAGTTTTTGAGCGAACAAAGTCTATCTATTGCATCTGAGTGGTTTGTAGGAGGTATTGTATGATCAAAATCAAACTTCTTACAAACCATCCCAACACTATACCAGCCCTCGCTCACATTTGGCATGAAGTCTTGGGTAAAATCTGGGTGCCTGATATTCCTATCAAACGTGTTATCACAAGATTTGCAGATCATTTGAAGACCCAAGCTTTGTCAATCACTTTTATTGCATTAGATGGCGATTTACCGGTTGGCATGTGCTCTTTGCGTGAAAATGATGACATTCGTCCAGATCTTAATCCTTGGCTCGGTTCACTTGTCGTTGATCCAAAATATCAAAAGCAAGGCATTGGCAAGATGCTGATTGATGTGACTGTACTGAAAGCAAAAGAGCTTGGTTTTGAAAAGCTGTACTTGTTTGCTTTTGATCCCACCATACCAGAATACTACGAACGTCTTGGATGGAGGAAAATCGGTATGGATGAATTTAAGTTTCACCCAGTAACCGTTATGGAGATGGAGTTATGAAAAAAGATTGCGGCTTTCAATTCGAAACAACCTATACCCAGTTGCCAAGATCGTTTTATACGTATTGCGATCCCTTTCCTTGTGCGTCTCCCGAAATAGTCATACTAAATACCGATTTAGCTCAAACCATAGGGCTGAATTTTTCTCATATGAGCCCTTATGAATTGGAGCTGCTCTTCTCAGGCAATCAGATGCCAGGTAGCACCAAGACCTTTGCACAGGCTTATGCAGAGCATCAGTTTGGTCATTTTACTCATTTAGGTGATGGTCGTGCTTTGATGTGGGGTAAGCATATTACACAACAAGGAGAAAGAGTTGACATACAGTTTAAAGGGTCGGGGCAAACACCTTATTCCCGTCGTGGTGACGGAAAAGCAGCTCTTGGACCTATGCTGCGTGAATATATTGTATCGGAGGCTATATATTATTTTGGCATCCCTACTTCGCGTAGTTTGGCTGTTGTTGCTACAGGTAATCCCGTTATGCGTGAAACTTTATTGCCTGGTGCTGTTTTAACCCGTATTGCCTCATCCCACATTCGAGTGGGGACATTTGAATTTGCGGCTGCTCAAGGGGACATAAATTTTGTACAAGTCCTTTTAGATTGTACCATTAAACGTCACTATCCCTTTTTAGCTGAGGACAAAGATAAAGCCTTAAGATTCCTAGAGATTGTCATAGAAAAACAAATCAATTTGATTGTTGGATGGATGCGTGTCGGCTTTATACACGGTGTGATGAATACTGATAATATGATTGTATCGGGCGAAACGATTGATTACGGTCCGTGTGCTTTTATGGACACCTATCATCCTCATACTGTTTTTAGTTCCATTTATCATTCGGGGCGTTATGCTTATGGAAATCAACCTCAAATTGCACAGTGGAATATTACAAAATTAGCTATAACTTTATTACCCTTTATTCATCATAATCACTATACAGCCAAAGATATGATAGGAGAAGTGATGAGTCGATTTGCAGATGTTTATCAACAAAAGTGGCTCAAATGATGCGTGCTAAGATCGGGTTACATCAAAATCACGAAAAAGATGAACAGCTTATCTCAGACTTATTGACATGGATGGAGAAAAATCATGCAGATTATACCAACACGTTTCTTGATTTAATGGAAGAGAAAAAACCTTAAGGAAAAATATATGCACAAAGATCATTTGAGGATTGGTATATGCGATGGCAAGAAAGACGGGCTCTTGATGCAAGTTTATCCGTTCAATTTTTAAGTTTTTAAAAGAATATTAATCCGACTATTATTCCTTGCAATCACAAAGTAGAAGAGGCTTTAAAATCTGCCAACAATGGTGATTTCAAAGATTTTTATGTACTGCTAGAGGTTATTAAATCGCCGTATAACAACCGAAGCCTTTTGCAATCCTATACATTGCCACCAAATCCAAGTGAACGTGTCTATCAAACTTTTTGTGGCACTTAAATTAATGAGGGCGACAGCTACTGCATTGACCGTGAATTTCAAGATTCCATTTCAACGGAAGAAAAGTACCCTCATCTAAATGGCGCTGAAACAGGTGAATCATGTCATCAAGATGTACTTCTAATACTGTGCCGCAGTCATCACAAATCATGAATTGTGCGCCCTGATGGACGTGATCAGCGTGACAAATGACATAAGCATTAAGACTTTCAATGCGATGAATAAAGCTCATTTATACCCAAAAATCAATGGCTCGATAAACTGTAGGGGGCTTTGGTGAATCAAGAACCTCTGCCAATTTGTTAAGAATTTCATAAGCTCCTAAAGGCTTTTGACTTTGAGATATAATTTTCAGAACTTCTAGCCTTGGTTGTGTTAAACGCTCTTTTTTCTCTGCGCAAATCATTTGCGCTTGTTGAGTGAGATCTTGGTTGATTTTCATAATATCTCCATAAGCATTTGTTTTTCATAATGACTACAATGAGCTTACATGGCTCTGGTTTTGTTGATTAATCTTCTCCCAAAAAGAAGGATGATCGAGCCTCATTAAAAGTGATGATCCTTTCATGGCTTCATCAGGTGTACGATGTAATATACCTTTGGACCCGCCTTTAAACACAGAAATATCCCAGGGATTAAGAAACTGAATAGCTGATTGATTGATGACAATCTTTTCATTAGGTTCTCCCCTTTCAAAAGACTCTAAATCAACGGTTTCATGAGGCAACCACTCTGTTCCCGTACCAGTATAGGTTACAAGCATGCGCAAAGGGACATTATCGACGTGATAACGTTTACATCCACGTTTTGATCCTAGCCAAAATCCCACAGCAGCAGTGTCCAGAATGTTGCAAAACGCTTTTGTGATATTTCCCATATCCATAATCCAATTCTCATAGCAAGGATCAAGGCGAAGATCATTTGAAATGACCTCTAAAAGAATCTCCTTAATATCAATTTCAGCAGTTTTTTTATAGATTTTATCGAATATATTAAAAGGATACTGCATGATTTTCTCAAAAAAACATGATAATTTTTGGGTGCTTGACGTCTTATAATACCTAATTGATGCGGTGATTTTTTAAAATGAGAAAGTGCAGTAAGACTGTTCACTTCTAAAACACTTGGTATATTCAGCAATTTATTCTCTTGAGTTTTTAAGTAATCCTGTATAAAGTGTTATATTATAACACTAGATAAATCAAGCAAATGGTGATCCTTAAATGCAAGCTTTAAATAAAAAAACTCCCTGTAACTGTCTTGTCAGGGTTCTTGGGTGCAGGAAAAACAACCCTTTTAAATCATATTCTAGGCAATCGTGAAGGCCTAAAAGTCGCGGTCATTGTGAATGACATGAGCGAGGTGAATATTGATGCTGATTTAGTCGAACGTAGCGGCAGCAATCTTTCTAAAACAGAAGAAAAACTCGTTGAAATGAGCAATGGTTGTATTTGTTGCACACTACGTGAAGATCTTCTGTTGCAGGTGCGTGAATTAGCAGATGAGGGAAAATTTGATTATCTTGTTATTGAGAGCACAGGAATTTCTGAACCTTTACCCATTGCAGCTACTTTTGATTTTCGAGATGAGGATGGGCATAGTCTGTCAGATGTTGCTGTTTTAGATACCATGGTCACAATAGTGGATTCTGCCAATTTTATTCAAAACTATAGTTCAACAAAATTTTTAAAAGATACAGGGGAAAGCCTTGGCGATGAAGATGAACGAACTCTTGTGGATCTTCTTATTGAACAGGTCGAATTTGCGAACGTCGTTCTTTTGAACAAAAGTGATCTTGTGTCAGAGTCGCAAATGCATGACATAAAACCTATTGTAAGGGGTCTGAATGCTAAAGCAAAAATTATAGCGACATCAGAATCTAGAGTATCATTGAGTGAAATTATGGATACAGGCTTATTCAATTTTGAAGAAGCCCAAGATCATCCCCTATGGGCGCAAGAATTATATGATTTTAAAAATCACACTCCAGAAACAGAAGAATATGGCATCACGAGCTTTGTTTATCGGGCAAGGGAGCCTTTTGATCCCAAAAAAATACATCATTTTTTCAAAGAGGAATGACCTAGTGTTTTACGTGCAAAGGGTTTCTTTTGGATTTCAACACGACCTGATTTTGTAGGGGAAGTATCACAAGCAGGAGCCTTTGTACGCAATCAAGGTATTTGTCGTTGGTGGATTGCGACTCCTAAAAAGAATTGGCCAGATGGAAGTGATTTTAAAGCAATGATTAAAAAGCAGCTTGATGCATGCCTTATTAAAGATTACTTATCAAATCCCCTCATCCACCAAAACCTTCCAGATCCATTTCCTAAGTAGTTTAAAACGAAAAATGCAAAATAAAACCCGCTTCTTTTAAATCATCTAGATCGTGGCGCTGATCGCGATAGGAGGAGTCATTGGCTCTTTTACCAAGCCAGAGATTAGCACTTGGTATAGCACCTTACATCGTTCCACCCTGACGCCGCCAAATTATGTATTTCCAATTGCTTGGACTATTTTATACGGCATTATTGGCGCTTGTGACTAGCTAATTTGGCGTGCGTCTTCATTTCCTAAGTTAAGGGTGATCAAAACCTTATACGTGACCCAGCTCATTTTAAACTGGAGCAGGGCGCCTTTGTTTTTCCACCATCACTTCACGGGACTTTCCCTCATCGTTTTGGTCGCCATGGATATTCTGGTCTGTGGCTTATTTGCCTAGCTTACCGAAAAATCAAAGTAGTTTCGCTACAGATGATTCCTTATCTGTCATGGATTCTATTTACAGCTTACTTAAACTTTTACATATGGTGGTGTAATTAGGTAATGCATAACTTGAGCATGTATTTCGATCATCAATTTTTAGCTTGATGAATTATACATTCTAAGTATAATATCCTTAGAATTTTTATTCACCGGGGGTGCTTTAGGGGCGAAATAAATTTGCTTCGAAGGCTGAGAAATACCCTAAAACCTGCTCTGGTTAATGCCTGCGGAGGGAGTGTGAAGCATCTGAATTCCCACGTTTGGCTTTCATTCTGGGCTCTTAAGTGCTTTTATATCTTCCTTTGTAGAAAAATATAAGGAAGATTATGAAAGAAAATTTTTGGCAACTTACATTAGTCACAAATAAAGGTAATATCCCTACAGCTCCTTATCTCGAGTGTATTGAAGTGTGCCTCAAAGCTGGTATCACATGCGTACAGCTTAGAGAAAAATCCTTGCCAGGAGAAGATTTGTTGGATTTTGGCAGCTCATTAAAACGTCTTCTGGATTTATATAACGTTCCTTTAATCGTCAATGATAATGTTGATCTTTGCATAAAACTTAGCGCTTTCGGAGTTCACTTAGGTCAATCAGATACGACAATTGAAAAAGCAAGATCCATCTTGGGGGCAGATAAAATCATTGGCTTAAGCGTAAATACAATAGAACAAATTCAAAACTCACGAACTCTGCCTATAGATTATATAGGAGTAGGCGCCATTTTCCCAACTAATAACAAACCTGATGTTGAAACTATATGGGGCTTAAGTGGACTGCGTCAAGCTTCTCTCATTCCATCTCACCCTATTATAGCAATAGGAGGAATAGATGAAAGTAATACCTTTTCTGTTATAAATTCTGGTGCGAACGGAATAGCAGCCATAGGCGCATTTCATCAAGCAGCAGATCCTTTTTTAACAACAAAGAATTTAATAAAAATCATCAATGAGGCAAATAATGATAGATAAAATGGAAAAAGCTTTAGCTAAGGTTAGGAGTAAAAACCCCCTTATACTATGCCTTACAAACTTTGTCACAGTAGAATTTGTTGCAAATAGTTTACTCAGCATTAGCGCTGCACCAATTATGAGTACGTGCGAAGATGAAATTGAAGAACTAGTCAAAATGGCATCGGCCCTCTATATCAACATAGGAACGCTTGATCATGATTTTATTGCGCTAGCTAAAAAAGCGATAGAGATCGCCAAAGAACACAATAAACCTCTTATCTTTGATCCTGTGGGCAGCAGTGCCACGATCATAAGAACTGAGACCTCAAAATTTATTCTGCCTTTTTCAAATTTCATCAGAGGTAATAGTAGCGAAATCATATCACTCGCAGGTAATACGCACACAACCTATGGAGTTGAAGCCAATAATACGACAGATGAAGCTGTATCCATTGCAAAACGCTTAAGCCTACAGAATAACGCGGTTGTGATAGTTAGCGGATCGGTGGATTTTATCACAGATGGAAATAAATCAATTGAGGTGCCATTTGGTTCGCCTCTTATGCAAATGGTTACAGGTATGGGCTGCAGCCTGACAGCAGTAATCGCAGCATTTGTCTCCGTTGTGGAAGATCCTTTTGAATCTGCTGTCATAGCCGCACATTACTTTGCTATTTGCGGAGAAATAGCATCAAAAAAGCAGCAATCAATTGGAACATTCAAGGTAGCGTTTCTGGATCAATTACATGACCCAGATTTTGCATTAATGAGAGATTTGTATGATTCAAGAAGATAAAATAATTAAAGCTTTGCAGGCCGCTAGCGCCGATGGGTTTATCGGTGACGATGCTGCTGTCCTACCTAATCTAAATGGGAGCAATAGGTATGTGATTAGTAAAGATTTGCTCATAGAAGATGTGCATTTTCGCACTTCTTACTTTTCCCCAGAAGATCTTGCACATAAAGCTCTGCACGTCAATTTAAGCGATATAGCGGCTATGGGAGCAGAGCCTTTATATATTTTATGTGAAATTTCCATCCCAAGTCGCTTGCAGGACTATGCACCCAAGTTTTTAAATTCATTAACTGCTAAGTGCCAAAATGCTGGCGTCACTTTGATTGGCGGAGACACTACCGCCTCTAAAGAACGCTTATTTATCAATATAACAGCCATCGGAACAGCCCCTGAATCTAATATTAAATATAGAAACGGTGCACAAGCTTCAGATCTGATTTGTATAATAGGAAATTTAGGCTTTGCACATTTGGGCTTAGAGCAATCTCTGACTACAGATACGAAATACATCAATAGCTTCTTGCATCCAGAAGCCAAAATTAAAGAAGGAATATGGCTAGGAAAGCTGCGTGCTGTTAACAGCATGATGGACATTTCTGATGGGCTTTATATCGATTTGAAGCGTCTAGCTTCAAGTGCGGGAAAGCATGCAGTCCTCGATATCGATCTTTTGCAAAATCACTTACGCCTTAATGTGTCTGTGCAAGTTGCTTTGGAAGGTGGAGAAGATTATGGATTGCTCGTGACAATTCATCAAGACGCATTTGAAGAATTATCCCATAGGTTTATGGAAAGCTTTGGTTATGGCTTAAAGGTTGTTGGGCATATCACTGATGGAGATGGTTTGTCGTTCAAACAAAACAGTAAGCCTGTCGAAATTACGGTCAATCATTTTGCGCATTTTGGAGAAAGGTTATGAAATACAAAAGTTTATCTATTGCAGGATTTGATGGTTCTGGCGGTGCTGGCATTCAGGCTGATCTTAAAACATTTTCTGCAACAGGATGTTATGGGATGACTGTCCTCACCGCCATTCCTGTGCAAAATACTTGTGGTGTACGCGGCTGTTATGATATCCCGCTTTCATGCATCCATGAGCAGCTTGAAGCTATATTTGATGATATAAGGCCAGATGCGATAAAAATTGGCATGCTCTTCTCTACTGAGATCATAGAGCTCGTGACTGCTTTCTTAATGAGGCATGCAAAAGGCATTCCAATAGTTTTAGATCCAGTGATGGTGGCAAAAAGTGGTGATCCTCTCTTGCAAGCTGATGCTGTGGAAGCGTTAAGAACAAAATTGATACCAATTACAAATATTATTACCCCCAATTTGCCTGAAGCAAGAACATTATTACCAGGAAATTACGACAAAAAGACATTAGCGCAAAAGTTACTCGATTTAGGATGCGGAGCTGTTCTTTTGAAGGGAGGACATGAAGACGCTGCGACCTCAGATGATTTATTTTTATCGCATGACATTACAGAAACGTTATCTGCACCGCGTATCAATTCTAAAAACACTCATGGTACGGGATGTACTTTATCCGCAGGCATAGCAAGCTTTATTGCTCAAGGCTTTTCTACTTTTATGGCGTGCACAAAAGCCAAGTCATATCTGCATGGCGCAATGCTGCATAGCAAAGACAGCAATGTAGGAAAAGGACATGGCCCGGTACATCATTTTCACCATTTATGGAAATATTTATAGCAATCAATTTAAGGTTAAACTAAATGACAAAATTATCAGAAACAGCATTAGCAAAATGTCAGCTTATCATTCAGGCGATAAAGGACCATCCTTTTAATAAAGAGCTTGCGAATGGATCACTTAATATGGATAAATTTGCTTATTACATAGAGCAAGATACCCTGTATTTAAGAGATTTTGCAAGAAGCCTTGCTGTGATTGCTTCAAAAGCCCCCCTTAAATTTGTAAAAGATTTCCTATCATTTTCAGGTGGGGCATTAATAGCAGAGCAAGAAGTTGTGCATAGCTTTTTTCGTCACACCTTTAATCTTCAAGAAACAGAAAAACTAACACCAGCAACACTTTCTTACACAAGCTATCTGTTACAAGTAAGCAGCATGGCACCAGTAGAAATCGCAATCGCCTCTATTTTGCCGTGTTTTTGGGTTTATAAAATCGTAGGACAATCTATTGCTCAAAATACTGATATGGAATCTCAAAATCCTTATAAAAAATGGATAGAGACTTATTCTGGCAAGGAGTTTAGCGATAGCGTCGAAAGAGCTATTAGTATTTTTGATGAAGTAGCGTTGTCCGCATCAGACGAAGTTCGGGATTTAATGCTAGAAGCATTTTATAAAAGTACTGTTTTAGAATGGCATTTCTGGAACGATTCATATAATCAAGTTGTTTTTGACGCATTTGTTTAGGAATCATCAACATCATACAAAATCTTTTTAGCTAGCTTAACGAGAGCATGGGCATATCCAGTAATGCTCAATCTAGTTGATTCTACTGCAGCAGTACATTTAATGTCGCTTATATTAGTCTTTATAATTTGTAATGATTGATATAAAACTCTTTAGATTGATACGACTTGACTTTAAACTTAATGTTTGTTATGCTATTCATTAATGATGTTTGTGATGGCTATAAAACACTTAAGAGAAGACTATGACAAATTTACCCATCCCTGTAATAAGCGCTTTGCGAAAATTAGGGCAGGATATCAATGATGCAAGGCGTCGCAGGCGTATCACCGCCCAGCTTATGGCAGAGCGTGCTGGCTTATCAAGGTCCACTATTGGAAAAATTGAAAAGGGAGATCCAACTACCTCCATTGGTAGTTACGGCGCAGTACTATTTGTTCTGGGGATGGAAAAACGCCTGAGCGATTTAGTCGATAGCATGCATGACCTTGTTGGACGAAGGCTTGAAGATGAAAATTTACCCCAAAGGGTGCGTCTCCCTAATAAAATAAATGAGAAAAGCGATGAGTAGCAAAGAAGTTATTGTCTTGGTTTCTTTAGGGGCATAAGATATCCGCGTTGGAAAGCTGAGGTTTCATGTAAAGGGTAATAAAGAAAGAGCCTCCTTTGAATATGATAAAAAATGGCTTGATCATCCTGAAAGATTTGCACTTGAACCAGCTTTAAAGCTTACGGAAGGTGGGTTTCATACAGGTCAGAACTTAAGTTTATTTGGTGGATTTGGCGACTCTGCTCCAGATCATCGTTGGGGGCGTGTACTAATGCGACGTTTTGAGGCGGCCAAGGCAAAATAGCAAAATCGCCTACCCACCACTCTTTTTGAAATTGATTATTTGCTTGGAGTGAATGAAAAGCAAGAGTGCGATAGGATGTCGAGTGCTTTTGTATATGAAGAAAGTGACGAAATTTATCACAAATAGTTCATGCCATGTCCCTAAAGTTACATATAGTGTAATTTTAGAGACACGATAAACTCACTCAATGTTTTGTGTCAGAGAATCCAAAATCGTTCATTTGACACTCTCCAGGTACGCCTCTATAATCGCTTACAGAGAGTAAAAACATGACTATACTACCTCAGTTTGGAGTTGGTTAGGTTGGAGCGAACTAATCTCCGCCAGCTTTAAATAAAAGAATAATCTGTCTTTGTATAAGTTACCAAAACACTTTCTTGATGATATGATTTTTCGTAGACATTGACTAGATTGTTTACTTTTTGCTCTAGTTGTTTTGACTTATCATCTACAAGTATTGTGATAACTTTGGTTTTTTCACTATACGTAGTTCCTGTTAGGCTACGCCAATATCCTCTAGCATCATTTTCAGTATAACCATCAGGGAAAGAAGGAGTTATGTATTTGTTCTCAAAATTTTTGAATATATTATCTGAAACGTAAGAGATATTATTTTTATCATCTTTCATAGTTCTGCCAAAGTAAAGTTTGACAATATATCCTTGATTATCTTTCGCATATGCAAAGCTAGTATCAGATAATATAAATATACATAACGCTAGTGTAATTATATATCTTTTCATATGCTTCTCTTTAGGTTCTTCTTCAAAAAAATAGCAGCTAAAATTAGCATTAGCCAGCCTATCATCAGAGTGCTGCCACCTAATGGTGCTAGCTTCAAAATAATAGGTATATTATAAACTACAGAAATATAAATGCTAAAGCTAAATAATATTGTGCCGACTATAAAAAAAAGTTGCTTAGTTTAAGAGATAAGCTTCGTGCTAAGCTCTTACTACTTAAAAGAGCTATTCCAATACCACTAATTACGATAGCTTAAGCTTGATTATAGCGAACTGCAGCTATTATGAAATCAAAGTGTTCAGCTGAGATTTGTGATTTTAGACCATGCTCTGCATAAGCGCCAAAAGCTACTGATATAAAACCTAAGATTGCACCAATTATTAAAGTCATATCATCTCCTATACATATTGAAGTAATACTGTGATGAAAACTATCAATCCAATCCAATGATTATCAGAAAAAGCTTTTATACAGTTAGCTATACCTAGTTTTTTATATAAGAAATAATTTCTGATAAATAAAAAAGCACTAACAATAACACCTATGTAAAAAATAATATTAAAGCTTAGATATATACCTAGAGCTATCAAAAGTATTAATGATATGAAATTGAATAAAAAGATGTACTTAAATACTTTATCTCCAAATAAAACAGCTGATGATTTAATACCAATTTCTAAATCAAAATCTCGATCGGCTAGGGCATAGATAGTATCATAAATTATAGTCCAACATATCGTTGATAGATAAAATATCCAAGCTTCAGATGGTATATGATTTTGTATAGCAGAAAACGCCATAAAAATACCAAAGTTGAATGTTAAACCAAGGATTAGTTGGGGTATTGCAAAGAACCTTTTACAAAATGGATATAAAACAGCTAAAAATAGGGCTACAAATGATAGTAAAATTGTGTATAAGTTTAAAAACAATACACAGATAAAAGCAACTATCGTAAGAGCTAGACACAAATATAATGCATTCTTGACACTAAGTTTACCACTGGTTAAAGGGCGAGTATTAGTACGTTCTACGTGTTTGTCAAAATCTATGTCTGCGATATCATTAACAATACAACCAACTGTACGCATTACAACTACACCAATAATGAAGATAATCAAATATTTAATATCTGGAATACCATGACTTGCCAAAACTAATGCAGTAAGAGTTGGCCAAAGAATTAGCAGTATTGGAATAGGGCGATGCAATCTCATCAGCGTAATATATGCTTTGAATTTTGTATTACTCTGCATTATAAAACTCCGGTAAAACTAGAAAATATTCCGTAATTAAAAATTTAAGCTTTTGATTATCTTTGTATGTAAATATCGAACTGCGAGAAAAGATTTCTTGCTGAATATGCCTATTTGCTTCTTGATAAAAATCATTACTAGATAACTTCCGGATTATAAATTCATCACGAGTAAACTTGGATTTTTTAAAAAGTAAATTATCGCCAATTGGCTTTGTGCCAAGATTATCAACTTCTTGTGAAAAAAAATCATAAGTATCACAGGGAATGATTGTCCTAGCAAAAACTAAAGTTTCATTAATACTTGAAAGTGTTATTTGTCGTACTAATGCAGTCTTAATCGCTAATAGTGATGCTTCTAATTGATTAACATTTGTAAAACTCTGAGAGATTTTATCTAATATAATTTCACCATAGCCTTTTGATAGGCTTGTAACTAAGGTTTTCGCATCATTAAGCCAGTATCTTTCTACTTTTGATAAATTTTGTTTGTTAATAATATTCATATATCAGAAATTACCTTAAACTTAAAGTTTCTTATTTTAATATCGATTTGTATAATTATACACTTAATAACTTAAGAATTTAATTAAAAGGATTCCAAAATGCGTCCAAGTGGAAGAAATAACGATCAATTACGTAGTTTAAAAGTTACACATAATTTTACAAAACATGCTGAAGGTTCAGTTTTAATAGAGTTTGGTGATACTAAAGTTTTATGCACAGCCTCTGTGGTTGCTGGTGTACCAAGATTCAAAAAAGATTCTGGTGAGGGGTGGTTAACTGCTGAATATGGTATGTTACCGCGTTCAACTCATACTCGTATGGATAGAGAAGCTGCTAGAGGTAAGCAATCTGGTAGAACACAAGAAATCCAAAGACTAATTGGTAGAGCTTTACGTGCAAGTGTTAACTTAACGAAAATAGGTGAGAATACTATCAAAGTTGATTGTGATGTAATCCAAGCAGATGGTGGCACACGTACAGCGTCTATCACCGGAGCATCATTAGCTATTAGGGATGCTATAGATTATATGAAGCAAAATGGCATGCTTGATGAACAAACTAATCCATTAATATCTCAAGTTGCTGCAATATCTGTTGGTATTTATAACAATGAGCCTATACTTGATCTAGATTATGATGAAGACTCGAATGCTGAAACAGATATGAATGTGGTTATGAACTCAAATGGCGGTATGATTGAGATTCAAGGTACAGCAGAAGGCAAAGACTTCTCAGAAGGAGAGTTTGCTAAAATGCTAGGTCTTGCTAAAAAAGGTATTAAAGAAATATTTAAAAGTATATTCTAGTTCATGATAAACATAATTCTTATAAAATAAAATCTTAAAGAGTATTTATATAAGAGTTTATCTTAGCTAGTAGATCAAAATCTTGTGATTTTAATTCAAATAAAAACTCTTGTAATGGCTCACTTTTTGCAAAAAGAAGTCTTTGTTCTATTTGTTTGATCTGATCCTCTAATGTTTGTCTTTCTTGATATAGCTCACGAAGCTCTTTGTTAGTGTTATTAAAAAAGTTTTGGATATTATCTTCTTTTTTGGCTTGTAGTCTAGTTTTAAGGTTTGTACTTAGATTAGAAGTTCTATTTACTGATAACTTTTTTCTACTACCTAAAGAAAGTTTTTTACGAGGCTCTTGTTCTGACATTTACATCTCTTTGTTATTTAAATTTTAGATCTAATGTGTTGGAATTGTTTAAGAATAACAATTTAATGTAATGATTATAATATATTTGTTACTAAATTTATAGTTCCAAGTTTTAGATCTTTAGGTGATTTTATTTGGAGTGACTCTTAGTGATTCTAAATCTATCAAAGCACCGTAGCTATCATCTTTACCAGACTCTCTTAGAGTTAGTGTTTTACCTGAAGCACTAGTATTTTGTAAGTCAATATTGATAGTTTGCTAACCCTTAGCAAAACTATCATGCGTATAGACAAGTTCATCTCCTAGATAAATTTCAAAATTACTTGAGTTATCACCTGTTCTGGAGTAGTAGTCGAATGACATCTGCATACTATCAAAACCTTTTGATGCTCAATCATGAGAGAAGTCTACAATTTCGTCTCTATCACCATCAAGTTCAGCAACATTTGGTCGAACGTCATCAATATTATCAAAGTTACTCTAGATTTCTATTTGCTCATCGCCACCTGTTATATACCACTTACCAAGAAAATCACTATCAGTATCAACTTTGCTCCAATCATCATTATTCACAGGTGTTTGATCATATTGGAAATTGTCTTCACTGAAAATCATATTATTTTCTTTTAATATTCTAAAGAAAGTAGCATCGCCAAGAATACAGTGATTAGGGACATTTGATTCTGTTAATATATCACCAGTAACGACACATCGCCATCTCACAGAATCTTCTCCTACCAATTCTGGTCTCACCATAATCTCTGCATATCCATTAACTATACCTGTTCCACCTACAGTACCAATATTTTTCTTAAGAGCCGCATATTCATTAACTTCTGAATTATCACCATTAAGATAAAAATCTTTATTACTTCTTTTAAAGTCCCATATTTCTTTTGCTCTAGTTGTTAGTACAGAAACTTCGGTAGCTATTTTTGTTCTAATTACATAATTAGAATATGTTGCATTAGCAAGCGTAGCTAAGATATCGATTATAGCTATAGTTACAATTAACTCAACAATTGAAAACCCTAAATTTTTTGTTTAGTTTTTGATGCCATATATCTTAATTACTCCATACGCTACATAATTATTATAGCTTATCTACTGAGTAATAGTATATTAGTTTTATATTAAAAAGGATTGGATTGTTATCTAGTTTTCACACCAATTGAAGCTAGTCTTTTTTCGATAGATGGATGAGTAGAGAACATATCAGACATATCTCCACTGCCTATACCAGCACTTAGTGGATCAAAGATGTATGATGCACGGCGTAGATTTTCATTTTTGTTATGTTTATAGCTATATTGAGCTTCTGCTGTTTTACTATCGCTAGCAATCTTTAGTAGAGCATTTGCCATTGGTACATTTGTACGCATTAGCTCAACTGCTCCAGCATCAGCCATATATTCTCTTGTACGATTTAAGAACAGCATCATAAATATCGTAAAAATTTGTAATACATATCTTAAAATCATAATAATGATAAAAAATACGGCAGCATTATTGTTACGGTTATTATTGTTGCTATTATTATTGTTTCCTGAGAAAAGAGCTGAGTAAAATAAGAAATCCATAATAATAAGCATCATATTGGATAAAACCATAGTAAATAGGTTAAGCTTAATATCTTGATTTCTAATATGAGTTAACTCATGTGCCATAACAGCTTGTAGTTCATCACGGTTAAGAGCATTTGCAAGTTTTGTTGTGATAGCAACCATTGCAGATTTTTCAGAATAACCTGATGCAAAAGCATTCATATAATTTGTATCAATTAAAAAAACCTTTGGCATATATCGCATGCCAGCAGCTACTTTCATTTCCTCAACTACATTATATACACGGCGTGCCAGAAGATCTTGGTTATCTGCTGAGATCTCATGATATTCAGTGCCAGATAGCATAATTTTGTCATACATACTAAAAGTGATGAATATCCAAATTACTGCTATAGCAGATATAATCATAGTAGCATAAGGAGGTATTTGAAATGTTGCTAAGGCATAAAATACTTTTGATATGGGTAGCTCAATACCATATCTACTATAGTAAGCATTCGCAAACTCACCATATCGCCAAAAGGTATCAACAAAAATTCCTAGCAGAAAAAAAACAATTAGGAATGTTGCTATGACAAAATATGTGCGATAAGTATTTTTGCGAACAACTTCACGCCAGTCAACAGAGCCATATTGTAGATTATCAGTATTTGACATCTTATAGTTCCACTCTAGAGTCTTCTAGTTGTTGTTTTTTCTCTTCTGAGATATTCCAGTATACAAATTCTTCATTTAGCTTCTTGAAGATATTAACTACCATCCCAGCAAAGAATGATTTTTTATGAGCGTTGTATCTTTCTATTGAATCATTAAGCGCCTGTTTAGCAAAAGCTAATTTATTTTCAGTAGATGTAATTTCTTCTTGTAACTGGATTACGTTTTGATTAGCTTTTAATTCTGGATAGTTTTCAAATTGAACATTTATTCCTTTAGCTAAATTAGAGATTTGATTTTCAGCATTTATTCTTTCTTGAATATCGCCATTTGCTTTCGCTAAATTAGCTTGGTTTCTTAGTGCTACAACCTGCTTTAGTGTTGTTTGCTCGTAGTCCATATACTTTTTGACAACATTTACCAATGAGTCAAATACTTTAGCTCTACGATCAAGCTGTACATCTATTTGTTTTTCAGAATTTTTGACAGTTTCGATCTCTGCTATTAGTTTGTTGTAAGTCATAACTATATATACAGCAGCAATAGCTATTATTATCAGTATAATTATTCCTATAGACATTTTTTTATCTCCGTTTATTTGAATTTGTGTTACTTATGTAAGGATGACTCTAAAGCCTGAGATTTTCAAGTTTTATCTTAGCTATTTGATATCATCTTCTATAAATTTACAAAAAGCTTGTGTCAATGCGGTGTGGTATTTCTTCTCGTGAAGTAGTTTGTAGAAGTTTCTAGATAAATCGAGCTCTTTAGTTTCAAGTATGCAATATTTAGCAGTATCTAAAGCTTGAGTTGTAATTACTTCAGATATACAAGCTAGACAATCGCTATATGCAATATACTGTTTTATTGCTTCTGAGCTACGTAGAGTTATAGCTTTTTTTATGCTTGATACTTTATCCTCAAGAGCATTAAAAAATATTTCAAATGTTCCAGAGCTTTGCTCTCTCATTGCCCAATCATATTCTAAAAGATCTTTTATCTTAATATTTTTTTTCTTAGTTAATGGGTGGTCAATACGACAAATTATTTTTAGACTATCTTTTACCCAAAGGTAAGTCTCTAATATTTTACTATTACATTCGCCTTCGACAAAGCCTACATCACAGTTTAGTGACTCAATACTATTTATAATTTCTTTTGTATTACCTGAGATAATCTCAAAATCTGTATCTGGATGTAACTTTCTAAACATTGCTACATATTTTGGTAATACATAATTGGCTATTGTGGTACTAGCACCAATAATTATCTTCCCTGATAATTGGTTACTATTTAAGCTAAAAGATTCAAATTCTTCAATTTCATCTAAAATTTTAATAGCTTTTGCTAGCATATTTTTGCCATTATCATTCAGTTTCATTCTTTTACCAACACGGTCGAATAATGTTGTATCAAGCATGTTTTCAAGTTGAGATAGCGACATACTTGCGGCTGCTTGTGAGATGAAACATTTTTCAGCACCAGCACTAATGGATTCTGACTTAGCTGTATTTACAAATACTTGTAATTGTTTTAATGTTATTCGCATATTTATATTCTAGTAATACTTATATTACAGGATTTTATTATAAGATTTTCTGATATTCAATATATATAAGATTTATTAAGACAGTATATTGATGATTGAGTATAATATATCTTATGTAAATAAATTAGGTTAATTATGGAAAGCTTTATAAGATATAAGTGGGCAGTAGTTGGTGCTGGTCCTGCAGGTATGACAACTATTGGACAATTATTGGACAGTGGTATAAATACAAAAAATATGCTTTGGATTGATCCTAAGTTTTTTTAATTGTTTGAGAGCATCGTTAACATTATTTTTTATCATATCTTGTACAGCAATGATACCAATAATATTTTCATTATTACCAATGAAAATCAATGTTTGACCATTATTTGCAAGTTTTATCGCTTGGCTATGCAGATCTTACATTAGTACATAGCCGTTTCTCATGAGCAAAAGCATGATTTCCAAGCCAAAAGCTACTATCATTGATTTTTCCTGTTACTCCTTTACCACCTGAAACCTCAATATTTGTAGCCTGTGTAAATGTTATGCTGTTGTTTTGGGCATAGTCTAAAATAGTCTTAGCGATTGGGTGATCAACAGAACTCTCAAGACTCGTAGCTATGGTGATTAATTGTTGTTGCGAATAATTTTGTGTGACAATTATTTCTTTAATAGAAGGATTGCCTTGTGTTAATGTACCAGTCTTATCAAAGGCAATAGCTTTTAACTTAGCTGGTATTTCTATAAATTCACCACCTTTGATCAAGATCCCATTTCTAGCAGCTTTTACCAAACTTGAAACTATTGAAATTGGTGTAGATATTACTAATGCACAAGGGCAAGCAATAACTAGTATTACTAAAGCTTCATAATCCCATTTAAGCCAAGATTCATTTAGCAAGAGTGGAGGGATAGTAGCTATTATAATAACTAAAAATATCATTGTAGGGGTGTAAATCTTAGCAAACTTAACAACCCATTTTTCTGCTTTTGAGCGTTTTGATTGAGCATGTTCAATAGCTCGGATTATTTTTGCAATCGATGAGTTTTCAGCTGTACTTGTTGTTTTTATCTCAATCGCGGAGTTTCCATTTATACTTCCTGCAAGAACTTGATCTCCAATCGTTTTTTCCACAGGAATAGATTCACCCGTTATAGGCGCTTGATTTATATAGCTATTACCTTTAAGTATAATCCCATCTAGAGCGATTCTTTGCCCTGGTTTTATTAGAAGAGTTTTGCCTGTATTTATTTCTGCTAGAGGCTTTTCTTCAAACCGTTTATCATGGCAACAATAAACTAGAGCTGTATCTGGAGTTAATTTCATAAGCTTTGTTATTGCTGATCGGGCATTTGCGACACTCCATGATTCAAGCAAAAGTGAAAAAGCAAACAAAAAGCTTACTACGGCTGCTTCAAATAATTGACCAATAATAATCGCGCCAGTTATGGCAGTTAACATTAAGAGGTTCATGTCAGCATCAAGCCTTCTAATAGAAGAGATTGCTTTGGGTAAAATAAACCAGCTGCCAAATAAGATAGCTATTAAGTAAGAGGCTTGAGATATAAGAGGAACTGTTTGAGGGATGTTCTCATCATCTATAAATGCGTGTACAAAGCCATGATTTATACTATGATACAAGTATGCAAAAAGGATGAATGCTCCACTAAGTAATGTTGTAATTAGTCGAGAGCGTTTAGTTAAAAAACAGATGTTTTGACTTTCTGTAATATGCTCATCCCAAGTAATTGCTTTTAGTCCGGCTTTTTTTATTAGAGTTATAATTTCTTTTTCAGAAATATTTTGATTATCAATAGACAATTTACCGTTAAGTAGGTCAAATTGCATATTATCTGCGGCGATTTTTTACTTAATGCTTTTTGATAATATTGACTTCTTCAATACAATCTAAGCCATATATTTTAAAGCTTTGATATTGTTTACTCATACAATACTCTCCTTTGCATGTATCTCTGGTAAATGCTCTAGATTTTCTTGTATTAAGTTCTTGACTAGTTTTTGATCGGCTTGAATAATTTCGTCATCATTAAGATTGTCTAGTAGCCAGTTTAATTGCTCTTTGAATGCAGAATTAAAATAAAAGTAGTGGAATCTGCCTTGTTTACGCTTATGTATAAAAGCATTACGTCTAAGTATATCTAAATGTTTAGATAATGTTGAGTTTGCAAGTTTGAAAATATGAGCTAGATGAAAAAGGCATAGTTCATGCTGACATATAACCATTAGAATTCTAATTCTAGTTTCATCGCCTAATGCTTTTTGAAAATCTACGATATTTGCTAATTTAATTTTTGTAAAACCATGTTTCGCGAATTAGCGAAATGATATCTATAAAATTTATTATATTCAAGTGATATAGCCAATTTTAATTTCTTTTTTCAAAGTTAATGCTAAAACCCCTCAAATTTCTAAATTAGTGGGTTAAATAATATGTCTAAAAGAGAGATTTTTATTTTATTAACTTTAATTTTTCTATGAATTTAAGTTATAGTTCTGGAGAATATGCTAATAAGACTTATATAGAAAATGTTGTCAAAACATTTGATTTATCAACAGATAAGAATATAAAAATACTAGACATAAAAGATCATCAACAAACTACCGATTATACTTGTGGACCATCTGCGGTTATAAGCTTGCTTAATTATTATGGAGTTCTTAAGGATTCTCAAATGAATCATCAAATGGAGTTACAAATAGCTAAAGAAATGGGTACAAATGATGATTATGGTACTACAGCGCAACAGATAGCAACTGGTTAGAAAAGCATGGCTTTGAGGTAAAATATGCTACTGATGGTGATATCAAACTGATTTATCAGAGTATAGATAAAGGTGTACCTGTACTTGTAGATTGGATTGATTGGGGAGGCCACTGGACATTAGTATCAGGATATCAGAAGTTGGGAAAACAATTGATGATGATAAAGATACATGGTTTATGATTGATCCAGCAGCACATTTTAATAATGTGAAAACAGTTTATGGATTGAGTGCTATTAATCCAGATAGATTTCAATATATGTGGCAGGATTCAAAAGGTATAAAAGGTATGTATGTTATAGCACAACCTAAAAAGTAGCTTTTACTCTGCTAAAATCATTATGGGCGCTGGAAATGACTTAGATGAAAAACTATTTATTTGATGTAAGTTACTAGCATTAGACACTGAAATAATACTTAAAATTGTTACCACTGGTAACATAATCTTTTTCATTTCTCATTCCTTAAAATACTTTCTAATATTTGATGTATGTATTATCTCAGCATATTTCCGTAATGTTAAATATATTAAATGTATAAGTTTGATAATAAAAACTTATGATGTGTAAGTGTTTACAGTTTAACAACTATAGAATATAGTAGATATAAAAAGAAAACAGGTTTAGTTTATGCACAAGAAAATACTTGTTTTAGGTGCTGGTGCTTGGGGTACTGCACTGGCATTACAGTTAGCTTATAAAGGCCATGAAGTAAGAATTAACTCTTGGAGAGCAGAGCATAACGATCAAATGCTCGCAGAAGGTAATAATCAAAAATATTTACCGAGCATAGAAAAATTCCCAGATACACTAAAAGCTATACAAAATTGGCAAGCTAGTATTGGTTATTTTGATGATATATTAGTTGCAACTCCTAGTTCAGGCTTTAAGAAGACTATTTTAGAGCTAAAAGAGTGTATGTTGCCTCATCAAAATATTATTAGTGCTACGAAAGGATTTTGTCATGACACCTATGCTCTATTGAGTGAAATAGCAGAAGATATTATACCAAATACAAAGTTTGCTTTATTAACAGGTCCGAGTTTTGCCAAAGAGGTAGCTAATAAACTTCCAACTGCTGTTGTAGTAGCGTCTAAAGATATTGAGTATGCTAAATACACACAAAAGCTTTTCAGCAATGAAAATTTTAGGTGTTATACAACTACTGATATTATCGGTACTCAGGTTGGTGGAGCTGTCAAGAATGTCTTAGCAATTGCTGCGGGTATTGCTGCGGGTATGGACTTTGGTGTTAATGCTCATGCAGCACTAATTACAAGAGGTCTAGCAGAAATTAAAAAATTAGGGCTTAAGCTTGGAGCCGATGTGGAAACATTTATGGGCTTGAGCTGTCTTGGTGATTTGTTGCTTACTTGTTCAGACAATCAATCGCGTAATCGTAGATTTGGATATTACCTAGGTCAAGGTATGTCTATAGAAAAGTCTTTGCTTAAGGTAAATAATGTTGTTGAAGGATATTCTACTGCTATAGCAGTATATAAACTTGCTCAAAAGCATGGAGTTGATATGCCTTTGGTCTTTGCTACATATAGAGTTTTATATGAGAATGTAGATCCAAAAGATATGGTTAGACAGCTAATGAATAGACAGTTAAAAAATGAAAATTAATCTCCTCCAGCTGCTTGCTCAGGAACATAATCCTTTAGATTAGTTTGTTGCATTTTTACTTTTGTATTAAATGCTGAATCTCCTATTTTAACCAAAGGCTTGACAAGTATAGAGTTTTCCCATAGTGAATTATCTTTTACAGAGTCGAAAGAATTAAGTGTTGAGCAAACGATTGCAAATATAAAGCCAAAACGCACTAAAGCTATAAAAAATGCTAAAAGCGTATTTGATAAACTCTTTTTTTCTTTGTTATTGCGCATAAATACTTTCATTACACCAAATATGATCAAGTATGCGCAGACTAATACTAAAATAAATGATACAATATAAGCTGTAGCTAGATCCTCTATTAATGAGTTTATATATGCTAGCTGTACTTTTTGAGCTAGTATTCCAGACATTATTACAGCGAATACCATAAGTATTAGTAATACGATGTTTTTAAAAAGCCCTTTGACAGCAGCAAATAAACTTAATATTAAAATTACAATTACCAATAAGATATCTAAAAAATTAATACTTGCTAAAAAATCCATTTTTATCCCGTTATTATATCTTTAATTTGATTCAAGTTTGTTATACCAATAATATCAATTCCTTCAGTCTTTAGCGATTTTGAAACATTGCCTTGTGGCACAATAATTTTCTTAAAACCATGTTTCTTAGCTTCATTTATTCGTTCTATACCATAAGGTACTGGCCTAATTTCACCTGATAAGCCGACCTCTCCCATTATTAGCATATCATGAGGAATCTCTATTTCCTTTATACTAGAATATATAATCAATATTAGTGCCAAATCAATACTTGTTTCACTAATTTTGATTCCACCAACAACATTTAAAAATACATCTTTGTCATATAAGTCAATATGCATATAGCGTTGAATAATAGCTAAGATCATTGCTAAACGATTACCGTCAATACCTACACATAATCTTCGTGGAGGTTGATTGATGTTTTTGCCAACAACTAATGATTGTAGCTCAACAAGTAGAGGGCGTGTACCTTCCCAAACTGATACTATTACGCTACCAATTAAGTTAGTACGACCATTATTCAAAAAAATTGCGGATGGATTCTTGACTTCTTTCATGCCTTTATCAGTCATTGCAAAGACACCAATTTCATTTACAGCACCAAATCTATTCTTTAGGGCGCGCATCATACGATATCTGCCATTGTCTTGGGATTCTATAAATATTACCGCATCAACAATATGTTCTAATACTCGTGGGCCAGCAACCTCGCCAGACTTAGTGACATGTCCTACCAAAAAAATAGATATCTCATGTTGCTTGGCAATTTGAGTGATATAAGCTGTAGACTCTCGTACTTGTGAGACGCCTCCGGCCATAGATGAGATATCGGGATTATGCATAGTCTGGATTGAGTCTATTACAACTATTTCTGGTTTGTGTTCTATCATGTAGCTAGAGATTTGCTCTATATTTGTCTCACACATTACTAGAAGATTATCTTTGGGGAGATTTAATCTTTCTGCTCGTAGTGCTATTTGCTCAAGAGATTCTTCGCCGCTAACATATAGAACTTTCTTTTTTAGAGATAAAAAAGACATAATTTGTAGTAATATTGAAGACTTACCAATACCAGGATCTCCACCAACTAGTGTTATAGATCCTTTTACAATTCCACCACCAAGTACTCGGTCAAATTCAGATATATTGGTAGACATTCTAGAATGTTCTTTACCTTTGATATCTGATAATGCAGTAGCCTTTGAGATACTGCCAGCAAATCCAGCTCTAGCTTGAGGAGTTTTTTTCGGATCAGGTTTGATCTCTTCAATAAATGTATTCCATTGACTACAATTATGACACTGTCCTTGCCATCTAGGTGAAGAAGCTCCGCATTCTTGGCAAATAAAGATTGTTTTTTGCTTAGCCATGATTTAGTTTATTTTGCCTTATAACCTAATATATACTTGGAGAGTACTCTCTAGTTTCAGAAGCATTGGGACCGATGAATTGAACTATATAGCGATATCTTTCTGTATTTTCATCATTAATTGAAATACTTGGTGGAAAAACAGAAATAACTCGAGCTTCACAGCCAACTTGTTCTTTTAATTCAGACAGAGTTACAGAGATTCTTACTATATCATCTAAGTATAATAGTTTTGAGCTACCAATTTCTATACCACCATTTTTAATTAACTTAACAAAGTGATTATATAGTTGCTCACGCTGATCAAATAAATATTCTTTTTCAAATTTAATGTCATCTTCACTATAGTCAACACCTATTTGACCTTCGACTATTTCAGTAGAGCTAACATTGTCTTCTTTGATAGCCGACTCACCGCTATTTATATCATCTTCATCAACAGTTTCATTGTTCTCATTTTCTTCATTTATAAGTGAAGAATCTATATCAAGTCCTTTAGTTTCTCCAAGATCAATTTCAATAATATTTACATTTTCATCATCGATATCAATATCATCATTGGTATCATACGCATCAGCCGTAGTATCAACTAAATCATTCTCAAAATCATCCTCTAGTAATATATCATCATATAAATCATCTGAATTTTGTTGTGGTTTTTGTCCTAACATTCCACCACGAGGGTTGCTTTTAGTACTAGCTTTTTTTTGACTAGTTGAGAGAGCTTTTTTTAGGAGATTTAATCTACTCATTTTGTATGCCTCTTAGCTCTTTTTGAGCGAATTTTTCTATAACCATAGTATGTAATACTAGAGATGAATATAATGATAAATAATGACAAGAATTTATGTTCATATATCCATAGTTTAATATTGGCTTTATTGACTAGTTGTAATAGAGCATTACCAAAAATATATCCTAAAGATATATATAGTTGACCAAATAAAACTGCTTATAGCATCTAAAGTCATAAATTTAGCCCTTTTTACTTTACTAATACCTACGATTAAGATAGTAACTGTTCTTAAGCCATATAGAAACCTTATACTTAGTATTACTAATGTTTCATGTTTATCTAAAATAGCTAGAGATTTTTGAGCTTTGTAGTGCCAAGAAGCTTTTTTTGTAAGAATTCTTTCACCCATAAGTTTAGCGATAGTAAATATTGTGTTGTCATGGAGTATAGCTCCAAATGTCGCTGCTAGAATAACTAGTGGATAATTAAACAATGCCGCCGCTGTTGCTATACCGACTATAATCAGAAATATCTCACCTTCTATTAGTACTGCTAATATTACAGCTAAATATCCCCAATCCATTAATAGATTCCAAAATTCAGCTTGAGTCATGTTTACTTTCCGTAAGCATTCGTGATTAGTAATTCATCGACCAAAACTAGTGCGAGCATTGCTTCGGCTATAGGCACACCTCTAATGCCAACACAGGGGTCATGTCTACCTTTTGTAACAACTATAGTGTCATTCCCACTGGTATCTATGCTTTTACCAGGTTGTGAAATACTTGATGTTGGTTTAAAAGCAAGTTTAGTAATAATATCTTGCCCTGTGGATATACCACCTAAAACTCCACCAGCATGGTTTGTTAAGAACCCTTGTTTTTGAGTTATTTCATCGTGATGCTCACTACCTTTTTGACTAACACAATCAAAGCCATCACCAATGCTGACTGCTTTTACAGCATTAATACTCATCATAGCGTAAGCAATAGTAGCATCAAGCCTATCAAAAACTGGTCTACCAAGTCCTGCTTGTAGACCAGTAGCAATGACAGAGACTTCTGCACCAATTGAATCTCCCTGTTTACGAATGTTATGAATTAAGTTTTCACAACTTGTAATGACTTCTCTATTTGCTATGAAAAAGGGATTTTCATTAATAAAGTCTTTTTCTACAAAATCAATCTTAAGATCACCAATTTGCGAGCAGAAACCAAAAATTTCGATACCATTATGTTTTAATATTTTTTTTGCTATTGCACTAGCTGCAACACGCATAGCTGTTTCTCTAGCAGAAGATCTTCCGCCACCACGATAATCGCGAATTCCATATTTTTTGAAATATGTGTAATCTGCATGACCTGGACGAAATTTATCTTTTATTTCACCATAATCTTTTGATTTTTGATCTTGATTCTTTATTATTAGACCTATTGGCGTTCCTGTAGTTTTACCTTCAAAAACACCTGAGATGATTTTAACTTCATCAGGCTCTTTGCGTTGAGTTGTAAATTTAGATTGACCTGGCTTACGTCTATCTAGTTCAAACTGTATATCTGCTTCGCAGAGAGAGATGTTGCTTGGACAACCGTCAATAATTGCTGCAAGTGAATCGCCATGGCTCTCACCACATGTTGTTACTGTAAAAATTTTACCAAAAGTATTTCCTGACATACTCAACAATAATAAATAGTGTATTTTTTTATAATAGCATAAATGATAACTAAATTTGTCTAATCTAATATCCATTTTAGATAAAAAGTTTTTTGTTTCTAATATTACCCTAATATATGACCGAGCCTTTACTCGCCTTATAGGTACCTAGCGTTGAGCTATTTTAATTTAAATATGTTTAGACTATTTTTTTAGAGTTTCTATAGAGCAGTTTTTGAATAATTAATAATGGTATGGTTATAGTTATTACGACTAGTCCTATTTTTATGTTTAGTGGAGTATAAAGTAAGAAACTATTTATTAGAAGGCATAAAAAGCCTAGCCAAGCTAGAATAATAAATAGTGAGCAATATCCTGTAAAAAGTTTTTGTTTGTGATTTTTGTATGTTTGAGGTAACCAGTATATAAAGCATGCTAAAATACCTAAAATTGTTGTGAACATGTACATTACATTTGGTTTATAACGAATAGCTAATATCGCAATTGTAATTAGCATCACAAAAGCTAAATTGATTACTTCTGGCATTCTTTTGTTATTAAAAGATATTTGTAATTGTTGTATCGTTATTCCGATTAGGTAACCCATAGCGATAACTAGCAATCTCTAGTCAAGGTTTAAACTAACTATTTGTACAATACAACAAAGTGTAAAAATAAGTAGACTAAATTGAGTAAGCATACTTATATTATTTAGAGACTTTCTATTTTTTGTGCTATAGATAATTTGTGGAACAAATTGTATTAAATATATTATAAGTGATATGTTTAAACTAGTTCGCTAAGTTCTTGAGTGTTAGTCGATAGTTGTTTCATGTGCTAACTGTTTGAATTTACTACTTATTATCTTTAATTATATGGCCGTAGTTAACTAAAATCTACCTATTGCAATACTTATTTATAATAGTTATTTTTTGTAATAAAACTACTGTACCAAAAGTATTATTAATGCAGGGAGAATTATTAGTGCATTTGGAGTAAATGTTGGTCCCCATGAGAGTATAAAACTACTTGCTATATAAAGGCTAGTTCATATTAATGCGATCAATATAAAACTTAAGCAAAAACCATCAGCTCTTTTTTGTCTATAATTTTTGTAAATCTGCGGTAACCAATACAATGTGTTTACAGCGAAACCAATATACTCTATTAAACTATAGATATTTTCATTATCAGATCCCATCGCAAGTAGTGCAAGCATAAATAGAAATAATAAAGCTGAAGTTAACTATTTCAGGTAATTTCTTGTAAAAAATAGAAATTTGTAGCTGTTGTATGGATACTCCTATTAAGTAAATTATAGCAACAGTTGCATATTGCCACTCATACCCAAAGCTAATAGTTTGTATTACGTCACATAATACAGTGATGAAAATCCCAAGTTGAGTTAATATGCTAATATTAGATAGGGAGTTTTTGTTTTTATTATTATGTATTATTTGTGGAATAAACTGACCACAATATAATATGATAGAGATATTAAAAATAATTTGTCCAAAAAAAGAATTGTCCATTATCTCTATTTTTATTTAAATATGATGTTGTTAATATATAACACTTATTAAGATTTTAACAAATAATTACAACCAAGGTTTATTTAAATAGCTGTAGATACTTACCATAACCTTCTTTTTGAATATCTTCTTTAGGTATAAATTTTAAAGTAGCAGAATTCATACAATATCTTTTGCCGGTAGGTTGCGGACCATCGTCAAAGACATGACCTAGATGAGAGTTTCCATATTTAGACAGAACTTCTGTTCTAGTCATAAACCAGCTATTGTCATTTTTGGTTTTAATGAATGAATCATCTATAGGTTTTGTGAAGCTTGGCCATCCAGTTCCAGAGTCGTATTTATCTGTTGAGCTAAAAAGTGGTTCACCAGATACAACATCAACATAAATTCCTTGTTTATGATTATTCCAGTATTCATTATTAAAAGCTCTTTCGGTACCGCCTTGTTGTGTTACATAATATTGTTGCTTGCTAAGGTTAGCTAAGGCTTTTTGTTTATCAAAGTTTTGCCAACTAGGAATGTTTGCAAAGCTTATTAATGGAAGCACAAAAAAAACAACAGATATTAACTTACTCATCAAATACTTCCTTTTACTTTTAACTATCTATTTAAACATTATATAATATTTTTTACGGTTAAAATATTAATTGTGGTTTAAACTCTAGATTAAAAAATAAATATTTGTATGATTGTTTGTGTATAAACTACAATTTTTAGAGGTGTATAAAATGGGTAATTTTTGTAAATTGTTAGGTGTAAGCATGTGTACGTTTTTGCTATCAAACTGTTCACTTTTTCATGAGAAGAAACAGTATAATTTTAATCATGATTTTGAATTAATTGTTCACATGAAAGAGGTTAAAACTCAAAAAGAAGTGGGTACGGTTACGATATCTCCTTATATTCATGATGGTAAGCAAGAGGGTATGTTGATTATTCCTTATTTATATAACTTACCAGCATCAAGTGTGCATGGCATGCATATTCATATTAATCCTAGTTGTGATGATGACGGCATGGCTGCAGGAGGGCACTGGGATCCTGATAATACTGGTAAACATCTAGGTCCCTATAAAGATGATGGGCATAAAGGAGATTTGCCGGAGTTAGTCGTAAATGCAGATGGTACAGCTACTGAGCCTGTGGTAGCGCCAAGGCTCGATTCTTTAGAAGAGCTTGAGGGTCATAGTTTGATGATTCATGAAGGAGGAGATAATTACTCAGATACTCCAAAACCTTTAGGTGGTGGTGGTACTAGAATGTGGTGTGGGGTTATTACGGATTAAACTATGAGTTATGAACTAATAGCTAGATTAGGTTTTTTTCTACTGATTCTTTTTGGGATTTCTATTTGGGAGATTGTAGCTCCTATGCGTAAGCTCAAACTTTCTAAAGTCTCTCGTTGGTTTAATAACTTACTGCTGGTATTTTAGATACCTTGATATTAAGAATCTTATTTCCAGCAGCAGCTGTTGGAGTGGTGATATTTTCTCAGCAATATAATTTAGGATTATTGAACCTTTTTGATATACCTGCTTGGATTAAGATTATGGTAGCTTTTTTAGCTCTAGATTTTACGATATACCTTCAGCATGTATTATTTCGCTATTTACCGTTGTTATGGAGATTTCATAAGGTTCACCATATTGATTTGGATTATGATGTTACCACAGGACTACGTTTTCATCCTGTAGAGATAGTTTTGTCAATGTTAATAAAATTTATGGCAATATTTATTATTGGAGCACCTGTATTAGCAGTTATCATTTTTGAAATTGTTCTAAATGGTACTTCTTCGTTTAATCATGGTAATATTCGCTTGCCAAAATCGTTTGATAAGTTTTTGAGATTGTTTATTGTAACACCAGATACTCATAGGGTTCATCATTCTACAATACCTGCTGAGACAAACTCTGATTTCGGTTTTAATCTAATTTGGTGGGATAAGATCATGGGAACTTATATTGCTCAACCTAAGAAAGGACATATTCAAATGAATATAGGATTAAGCAATTATAGAGATTCTAAAATTACACAACCATTTTTAAGTATGCTTAAAATACCTTTTTCAAAAAAATAAGTTCTTTGATTACTTTTGTACTTTTTCTTTTTGAAATAAAAAAGTATACACAGCAAGGAATAATCATCGCTAGAGCACCAAAATAAAAAGCTCCTCTTATATTTTCGTTAAATAATGTTAGTACTAAACATAATGCTTGTATCCAAACTCCAAAAAGAGGGATGTATGGAAATAATGGCGTTTTAAATACCATTGTTTCAACGGCATTTTTTTGTATCATTTGCTTTCTAAAGTTATATTGAGACCAACATATACAGATCCAGCAGATTGTAGCTGTGAATCCTGACATAGCAAGTAAGTTTGTAAATGCAGCAGATGCAGATAGTTTGAATGAAAGTATCAAAAATATCCATACTCCAGCTATGCTCACATACACAGCATAATGCGGTATTGAAGAGCTATTTAACTTTCTAAAAATACTAGGAGCCATTCGCATTTTAGATAATCCATATAGAGAACGAACAGCTGCATAGAAGCCACTATTTGCACATGAAAATGCAGCTACAAGTACTACAAATGCAAATGCTCCAGCAAATTTGTCAAGATGATAGTGTTGTAGTGCTGTAGCAAATACAGAGTCGCTTAAATTCATTTGTTGCCAAGGAAAAATTGTTGCTAATAGGAATACTGGAATTACATATAATCCTACAATTCTTACTGCTACATGTTTAGCAATTTTAGGCATTTGCTTTCCTGCATCATTAGATTCACTTGCAGCTAAACCAATGATTTCAGAGCCTTGGAAATTTACTAGCAGTATGACCATTGTTGTGATTAGAATCAATTTTCCTTTAGGAAAAAACCCCTCTTCGCCAACAATATAAGTGCTACCTAGTATACCACCAGTATCATTATTGATAATATTGAAAAATATAAGTATAGCCACTACACTAAATAAGCCAAGAGCTATGATTTTTATAAGAGCTAACCAGAACTCAATCTCACCAAAGAGCTTAACTTTAGTAAGGTTTAAGATTGTTATAAATAGCCCAAACAGAGTTGCCCATAGGTAAGTTGGTACAGAAGGCAAAAATGTATGCATGATTATTCCACCAGCTATACATTCCGAAGGAATATAAATTATCCAGTTAAGCCAGTATGACCATCCCATACCACACGCGATCGAAGGAGAGACGTATTTTGCTGTATAGTGGATAAAGGATCCTGAATTTGGCGAATTTGCCGTTAATTCAGCTAAGCATAGCGTAACGCAGTACACTATGATCCCCGCTAATATATAAGCAATGATAGCAGCTGGACCAACTTCTGAGAGAACATACCCTGTACCTAAAAAGAAACAGGAGCCAATAATACCGCCAAGAGCTATTAGCTCAATGTGGCGAGGTTTTAGAGTTTTAGCCAACGCCATAACACTACCTCCAAAAATCGTTACACAAAGTACCTGAAAATACAGATTTTTATTTTTTTGTTTATTGGTTTTTTTAGCGCTTTGAATTTTGGTGGATAGTTAGTTGCTATCGTAATTCAAAGCAATAAACTCATACAAAAATACTTAGATATGATTTCTGTATTCTCACGTACTTCATGTATGAGGTGAGCGAATTATAGACCTGTTTTAAATTTTGTCAATTAAAATTTACACCTAGTGAAAACTTGAATTAATAATAGTTTTATTTGATAATGGTATTTAGATAAAAAATACCTTAGACACGGGAGTTTGGTATGTCTAATTTAAATGAAGTTGGTAAAGTCTACGAGCGTCCTTGGGGAACTTATCAAACAATTAATTTTACAGATAAGAGTCAAACTAAAATAATCACTGTAAAGCCTAAAGGGCAACTTTCTTTACAGAAGCATTTCAAAAGAGCGGAGCATTGGGTGGTTGTAACTGGTAAACCGACTATAACTGTTAATGAAAGTGTCAAAGAATATAATGTTGGCGAGCATATCTTTATCCCTAAAGAAGCTGTGCATAGATTAGAGAACTTCACAGATAGTGACATTCAAATTATTGAAGTTCAAGTTGGTGATTATCTTGGAGAAGATGATATCGTACGTTTAGAAGATATATATAAGCGTGATTAATTCTCTAAAACTCTTCTAAAAAAGTTACTTATTTTTTCTTCATCATCTAAAATACTACTTAAGTATAAAATCAACAATTTCATATAGTTGGAGATAATTTTAATGTCTATAAAATCAAAAGCTGCTGTAGCATATAAAGCAGGAAAGCCACTCTCTGTAGAGATAGGAAATGTAGCACTACCAAGGGATAATGAAGTGCTAGTTGAAATTAAGGCTACAGGAATATGTCATACAGAAGCATATACGCTTTCAGGTAGAGATCCTGAAGGTCTTTTTCCAGCTAATATTAGGTCATGAAGGAGCTGGTGAAGTTGTAGCAGTTGGTAAAAATGTAACCACTGTTAAACCTAGTGATCAAGTTATTGCTTTGTACACTCTAGAATGTAGAGAGTGTGAGTACTGTTTAAATCCTAAAACAAACTTGTGTCAGGCAATTAGAGAGACTCAAGGAAAAGGTCTTATGCCCGATGGTAGTTCAAGGTTTACTACTCAAGATGGTAGAGAGATTTTTCATTATATGGGTTGCTCAACTTTTTCAAATTATACTGTTCTACCAGAGATTGCTGTAGCTAAGATTCGTAAAGATGCGCCTTTGGATAAAGTTTGCTATATCGGCTGTGGAGTGATAACTGAGGTTGGTGCTGTAGTTAAAACAGTAAATGTTGAAGCTGGTGCTAGTGTTGTTGTATTTGGTCTAGGTGGGATTGGTCTAAATGTTATTCAAGGAGCGAAGTTAGTTGGAGCAGGACAGATTATTGGTGTTGATACTAATAAGTGATAGTATTAGCAGAAAAATATGGGATGACAGACTTTGTTAATCCAAATGAAATTGATGAAGACTTAGTGCAGCATTTAATCCGTCTAACAGGAGGCGGAGCCGATTATAGCTTTGAGTGTATAGGTAATATAAAAGTTATGCGTCAGGCTTTGGAGTGTGCTCATAAAGGTTGGGGCAAAGTGTGATAATAGGCGTTGCAGGCGCTGGTGAAGAGATATCTACTAGACCATTCCAGCTTGTAACAGGTCGTACTTGGAAGGGTTCCACATTTGGAGGCATGCGTGGTAGAACTGATGTACCTATGATTGTTGATTGGTATATGGATGGTCGTATTGATATTGATAGCCTTATTACTTCAAATATTAAGATAGAAGATATTAATAAGGGCTTTGAAAATATGCATAACAATATAAGAACAGTGGTTACTTTTTAGATACTCTATATATTGTATTTCCTGTCGTCATTCTCGCAAATGCGTGTATCTCTTCTTAGTTTAATTGTAGCTAAAACCATAAAAACCATACAAAAGTAGTGGGCTATATTTATAAGTTAGAGAAATATTTAGGTTAGTTCATCACCAATATTGATAATCAATTTGTTAAGTAAGGAGTTAAAAAATAAAAAAATTCAGAGAATAAATTTATTTGTTGTTATAAGCTTTGATAGCTTTATCTAGAAGCTCAAGAGCTCTTTTTAGAGCTTTTTCTTCTAAGATGTATGCTATTCTTATTTCATCTTTACCAAGACCTTTAGTTGCATAGAAATCACCTGTAGGAGAAACCATTACTGTTTCTTTATTATCTTCAAAGTCTGTTAGTAACCATAATGCGAACTTCTCAGCATCATCAATAGGAAGTTTAGCAATTACATAAAAAGCTCCAGTAGGCTTTTCACAAACTACATTATCCATTTTTGAAAGAGCTTCAAAAGTTATATCTCTTCTTTTTTGGTATTCCGTGTTTACTTCTTTTAAGTAATCTTCAGATACTTCATAAAGAGCTGCGGCACCAATTTGTTCAAGAGTAGGTACACATAGTCTAGTTTGGCATAGTTTAGTAACTTCTTTGATGAACTCTTTGTTTTTTGTACAAAGAGAACCGATTCTAGCACCACAAGCACTATAACGCTTAGATACAGAGTCAACTATGATTACGCGATCTTCAACACCTTTGATGTTGCCGAAAGATGTACAAATAAGACCATCATAAGTGAATTCTCTATAAACTTCGTCACTTATTATGAATAAGTCTTTCTCTTTAGCTACTTCTGCCAAAATTTCTAATTCTTCTTTAGAGTATACAACACCGGTAGGGTTACCTGGGTTAGATATCATGATAGCACGAGTTTTACCAGTTACACATGCTAGAATCTCTTCTTTTGAAGGTAAGTGGAAACCTTCTTCAGCTTTTGTAGTAATTGGTATAATTGCTACATCAACCGCAGTTGTAAAACCATTGTAATTTGTATAAAAAGGTTCTGGTACAAGTATCTCTTCGCCAGCATTACAAACAGCAATCGCTGCAAATATTAATGCTTCTGAACCACCATTTGTAATTAAGATCTCGTCTTCAGCAAAATCCATACCGAATCTTTTGTAGTATTTTGAGATTGCCTTGATTAGGCTAGGCTCACCATTAGCTACTGAATATGCGATAGTCTCTTCATCAAAAGCTCTGATAGCATCCATAAACTCACTAGGAGTTTTGATATCAGGTTGACCTATATTTAGGTGGTAAACTTTTTTGCCTTGCTTTTGAGCCGCTATAGAATATGGCACTAACTTACGTACAGGAGAGGCTTGCATCGCCCTAACTCTTCTTGATAATTGCATTTAGTAAATCCTTTTTGTTTGATATTGGTTAAGATATACAATTTGATTATAATATATTTTCAAAGCTTAAAAAATTATCAATTAGTAAAAATAAGCTAATTATTTGAACTTGTTACTTATTATTTATTACCAGCTATTTGATCGAATGCCATTTTCGATTATTAATAAATTTAGAATTTCTACAAAAGTATATATAATGAAGGGGTTACAATATTTCGGGTAATATTAGTATGCTAAAACATCTGGCTATTAAAAATTTTGCGATTATAAAATCTACAGAAATTGACTTTAGAGAGGGTATGACTGTTCTAACTGGGGAGACAGGAGCTGGCAAGTCAATTTTACTTGATGCTTTGAGTTTTGTACTTGGTGCAAGGTTAGAAAAAACGTTTTTACAAGATGGTAATGTAACTGAAGTTTCGGCAACATTCTGTATCAAAGATAATCAAAAAGCAAAAAGACTATTGGATGAACTTTTTGTTGAGTATGAGAATGATGAATGTACATTTAGAAGGGTGATTAATAAGTCTAAACAGAGTCGCTTATTTACAAATGGTAGTGTCGCCAAGGCTACAGATGTCAAAAAAATCTCAGATAAGCTTATAAATATTTATAGTCAGAACTCTCATCAAGATTTGCTAGATCCTAAATCGCAACTAAGTTTATTAGATAGTTTTGCAAATAATGATGAAGTTTTAAAAAAAGTCTCTAGTGTTTTTTATCAGTTACAAAAGATAAATGCAGAAATATCAGAGCTTCAGGAGTATGTAGATGGACAAAATAGCCAGCGTGAACTCTTAGAGTATAAGCTTGATGAGCTTGTGGGATTAAATCTAGAAGAGAATGAGTTTGAAGAGTTATCTCAGCGTCAAAAAAATCTCTCAAGTGTAGATGATATTGGCTATAGCCTTAATCATATTTCAAATTTGATGTATGACGCTGATACTAATGTTAGAGCAATGCTAATAGATATTGAAAAAGAGGTATCAAAACTTGATGGTGTATCTTTCAGTAATCTTCAGGAGTTGATTTCACAAACTAAGGTGTATGCTCAAGAAAGCTATGATGAGGCACAGAATAGACTAGAATCTCTAGAGCAAGATCCAGAAGAGCTAGCGAAAGTCGAGCAAAGAATGAGTGAGATATATGAATTTGCCCGTAAACATAAAGTTGAACCTAGCTATATGTATCATTATATCCAAGAGCTTCATAGTGAATTGGAAAATTTTAGTCAAGATGGTGAGAAGCTAGTGCAACTTAATCAACAAAAACAAAAGCTTGAGCAAGAATATGATAATTATGCTAAAGATCTAAGCCAAGCACGTCAAATGGCAGCAAAAGAATTCTCTAAACAAGTTGAGAAAAGTATTCGCTTTTTGAATATACCTAAAGGTAGCTTTGTGGCACAGATTTTGTCATCTCAGAATAAGACATCTAAAGGCATAGATGAGTGTCAATTTATGATTAACTTCAATCTAGGCGAGCAACTTGCATCAGTTAGAAAAGTTGCATCAGGTGGTGAGCTCAGTAGGATAGGGTTGTCAATACAGGCAGTATCAGCGGCTAAGAGATCTTATCCAACATTAGTCTTTGATGAGGTAGATGTTGGTATATCTGGAGTTACTGCAGAGAAAGTTGGCAAATTGCTCAAGAAGCTATCAGAGAGACTACAAGTATTGTGTATAACTCATCAGCCACAGGTTGTAGCTCAAGGTCAAACACATTTACATATATCTAAGAAGTATCTTAAAAATACTACAGAATCAAAAATTATAGAGCTAAATCAGCAACAACGTATTGAAGAAATAGCTAAAATAGTAGGTGGAGTAGATATTTCAGAAAATACTCTATCTCATGCTAGAGAGCTTTTAGGTTTGTGATTTGTGTAGGAAGTATGTCACTTAATGCTTGATGATAGTATTTCATGGATATTCATCTGTGTGAATACAACATTGTTATAAGTTAAGTAAGGATTTATATAGCTAAAACTGTATAGATGTAGTTATTAGACTTTTAACTTCTGATTTGATTATACTGCCAAGAGCTATATTTATCAGAAGTTTGAGTAAAAGCTCTTAGAGATATGTCTTCGGCTTGATTAGTATCTAATCTCTCAACATCCACTGAACTGTTAAGACTAGATTGCAGTGAATCCATAGCACTATTATATTGCTCATAAGAACCATTATAGTCACTATTGAATCCTTGACTTTCAATACCGTTAATTGAACTAGATACATTCCTTTGTTCATTTTGGATCTCTAAAGATCTTGCATTCGCATCCTGTCTATTTGTATTATAGATACTGCTTTGCTGATTAAAGTATTCGGCAGCTTCTGTAGCGCTATTATAGTTACTACCTGCTTGGCTAGACAGCATCGATTCTATATCATCAATTCTACCTTGGTAGTAGTCGACACTATTTTGCCAAGATGTTGTATCAACACCATCTGCAGAATTATCAATTAGTTCTTGATAGTAGTCTAAATTAGATTGATTACTTTGTATGTTTTGATATTTTTGGTAATCACTGAAAGCAGTGTCTGCATTGCTTTCAGCTGAGCTCATAGTATTTATAAGGTCATTGTATTGACTATCTTGTGCTAAAGCTTCTGTTGTTCTATTTTGCCATGCTGTGACAGCATTGCTATGACCATTCATTAAATCACTATCTAGGGTTGCTCTTTGTGATTTATATGCTTCATAATCACGGTCTTGATTTTCATCAGATGAGTTACATCCTTTTGGTAAGACACTACTACTTGGGGCAATGTAAGAACCGCTATTGTTATAAAATTCAAAGTTAAGTCCAAAATAACCATCATTAATGCTAGACTGTTCTTCAACTATAGATACTGAAAAGTCCATTTAAAAGAATTGTTTTCAATGCTTGGTGAAAGAGCTATCTGATAGGTTTTTCCATTGATATTGCTTACACCTACGATTCTACCGTTATGCCCAACTATATCACTCATCACGCTAGTATTGGCATCACCAATATTAACATCATCTGTGACATTATAGTTTTCTAATTGTTCTTGTGTAGAAACACCATGCGAAAAAAAATAGTCCTGAACATCCTTTTTATAATTATTTAAATTGGCGGGTGCTTCTGTAAGTTTTGCTCTAGTGACGTAGTTTGAGTATGTAGGCATGACAAATACGGAAAGTATACTAATAATTGCTATAATTATTAAAATTTCAATGAATGAAAATCCTTTATTGTGTAAAGATTTAATCATGCTTTAAGAGAATTCATTAAAAATTTTTTTTATATATAAAAATAGAATAAATTCGATTAGTGGTTATGCAAAGGGATATATTGATTTAAGAGAAAAAACTAATAATTTAATTGCTAAATGTATCTCTACAAGTTAGAGGTACATTGCCCGTAGTTAAGGTTGAGGCATTTATAATTATGTGAGCAAGTCCACTGTATAGTGCTACCGTTAACTATAGCATCAAGTTTAATAATATCATTAGGGTTGTCAAAATATTGAGGAGAGGTTTCTTTTAAGTTTATATTTATTGAGGCTCCTGATGTTGAACCACTTGATACACTTACTCCTGTCGGGGTGTTATAGCTTTGTTGGGAGATATCCTTACTAAGGTTTAAGTCGCTTTCTAATACTAGTTTTAATATTACCAATAATATTTAAAGATTCAATAATAGCTGCACGTTCTTTATTGTTTAGAAGTATCGGAAGGGCTACAGTTGCCAAAATTGCAATAATTGCTACTACTGTCATTAATTCAACTAAAGAAAATCCTAAGTGATTTCTCTCCATCATTTTAAAAAGAGTTGAGTAATTATAATGATATGGTTATTTATTAACTAAAACTACAAGGAGAAGGTAATTGCGATGCAGTCATAGCGTTATTACCCGCTACTGCACTACCAGTACATGACCAAGTCATTGCACCATTAGTAGGATTATATACGGGCGCTAAACTAATAGTACCTGTCACAGGAGCTGTTAAAGTCATAGTTATCGTACCATCAGCAACGGCAGTAGTGTATGCTAAAGAAGAGCTTGACGCACTTGGAAGAGTGCTTCCATTAAATGTTGATCCAAAAGAAGAAACGCCTGTAGTCGCTCCATTATTCATCACACGCTCAGCGATTTCAGATTTTACACCACCAACATCTGATAATACTGTACCAATCTTAGCACGAGTAGTGTAATTAGAGTACATTGGGATAGCAACTGCTGCTAAGATCGCGATAATTGCGATCACAACCATCAACTCAACAAGTGAGAAACCTTTTTGCATTTTCTTTTTCATAATTTGTTTTCCTTTTATGTTATTGCTTTTAAATTTTACAATCCAGTAAATTAATTTAATCCACTGTAAACTACATTATATTCTTAAAATTATGTGATGCAAGTATTTTTATTATTATTGCATTAATTTAATATTCCAAGATTTAATTTTAACTAAAATAATGATTTTCATTATCACTTAGTAGCAATTGTCGTAATATTTAACTTGATAGTCTAGTTTTTATACGGCAATGATAAAGCATGAGGATATTGATTTATACCACTAAAACTTAAAAATGTTGTTATTTTGCTCTTTGATTCGAGATTTCTATTAGATCTTTGAGAGATTCTCACTTTGGCGAGATATGCACAAAGTTCTCTTTTTTATGCTATGACTTGATCGTAGAATCCAAGTTTAAAGCCTATAATAAGAGGATCCTATGGCAAGCCACAGGAAGACAAAAATGGTTTTGAAAAGGCTGTTGATTTAATCATCAACTCATTCTCGCGAAGGAGGGAATCTGCCAAGTATTTAAGAGATCTGCGTGTTAAGCACGAGGATGACTACTGTTTTTGATGGTGTGTCCTTATTAAAGTCAACAGTCTTTCAAAAGTTACTCGGATTAGTTATAGAACTAAAGCTTTGATTTATAACTAATCCGAGTGGTTAATATTCTGCTATAATTAAAGTTCTAATAAAATACTAACTGCCGAGCAACTATGCTTAAAAATGTACTAAAAACTAATTTTAAAGACTTCAAAGAAATCTTTAAAAGACCTAAGCAACACAACTATCATTTACCTAAATATTTACAACTTAAATATACATTTGTGCCAATATTAATTTTGGTTGTATTTGCATTTTATAATCTTGATACACCTGTTGAGAACTATATCGAGCATTCTATGCCTGAAGCTGTCGACAATGCTTTTAGGTATATTACAGATGTTGGTAAAGCAGAATATATCTTGATAATATGTGGAGTGATAGTTTTAGTCAGACTATTTATCAATATTGATAAGCTTTCTGAGAGTACCAAAATTGCTTTTAATAAGATTTGTATATATTCAGGATTTATTCTAGCAACTGTAGCAATAAGTGGTATTGTCGGCCAGGTTCTCAAAATTATAATAGGCAGAGCTAGACCGAAATTTTTCTTAGAATATGGATCGCATTATTTTCAGCACTTTCATGCTCCAGGTTATGATTTTGCAAGTATGCCTTCAGGGCACTCAATAACAGTTGGTGCGATGTTTATAGCACTTTTTTATATTTTTCCAAAATTTAGATATTTGTGGTACGTACTTATAGTTGTATTCGCTGGTAGTAGAATTATAGTTGGTTCTCACTATCCAAGTGATGTGATTTTTGGAGTAGCTTTTGGTTGTTATTGTACCGCATATATATATTATTGGATGTTAAATAGGGAGTTGCCTCCAAAAAATAAAACCCTAAAGATATTTAATTACTTCTTAATTTATTTTTATAAAAAGATTTCTAAAAAAGCTCCAAAGATTCTACTGAATTTGATATCATATCTAATATCTTTTTTATTCATTAAATTAAGTAATCAAAAAATGACTTTAATCGATGGCAAAAAGCTTTCTATAGATCTAAAAGAGAGATTGGCTGATCAACTTCGAGAATACAAAGAACAAACAGGTATAGTTCCTAAGTTAGTAGCAATAATTGTTGGTGATGATCCTGCTAGTAAGACTTATGTGGGCTCAAAAGAAAAAGCCTGTGAAAAAGTAGGTATAAATTCAGAAGTTATAACACTTCCTGAAGTAACAACTGAGCAAGAGTTATTAGAATTGATTGACAAACTAAACAACGACTCTAGTGTACATGCTATTCTAGTGCAATTACCGTTACCAACTCATATTAATAAACAAAAAGTTATCTATGCGATCAAGCCAGAAAAAGATGTGGATGGCTTTCATCCTGCAAATATTGGTAGACTACAGCTTAGAGACAAAAAGTGTCTAGAGTCTTGTACACCTAAAGGTATCCTGACTATGCTTAAAGAGTATGGTATACAGACAGAAGGCGCTCATGCAGTAGTAGTTGGGGCTAGTAATATAGTCGGCAAACCTGTTTCTCAGTTATTATTAAATGCCAAAGCAACTGTTACAACGTGTCATAGGTTTACCAAAGATCTCAAGTCTCATACAACCAAAGCAGACATCTTGGTCGTGGCGGTAGGTAAGCCAGGTTTTATCACAGCTGACATGGTCAAAGATGGTGCTGTAGTTATAGATGTTGGTATTAATCATGTTGATGGTAAAATTGTGGGTGATGTTGATTTTGAGGCAGTGAAAGATAAAGTCTCTGCGATTACTCCGGTACCTGGGGGTGTTGGACCTATGACTATTACAGAGCTTCTTTATAATACTTTTCAGTGTGCTCAGGAGTTAAATAGGTAGCTTATAGATTTGATTTTATGATGGGTAGTCATACCTGCGTAGGCGGGTATCTCTATACCAATGGGTTGAATTGAAAAGATTCCCGCTTGCTCGGGGATACTAATTTATGTAGAAAGGAAATAACATGGCAAGCTTAAAATATGAAGATGCTGGCGTAAATATTGAAGCAGGTAATGAAGCTGTTAATAGAATGAAAGAACATGTCAAAAAAACATTTACAAAGAATGTTTTGACAGGCTTAGGGAGTTTTGGATCACTTTATTCATTAAAAAATATCATCAATAACTATGATGATCCTATTTTAGTACAATCAATAGATGGTGTTGGAACTAAAACTAAAGTTGTAGTAATGTGTGGTAAGTTTGAAAATCTTGGTTATGATCTTTTCTCAGCTGCGACAAATGATATTGTCGTGATGGGCGCTAAACCAATCACTTTTTTAGATTATGTTGCTCACGATAAGCTTGATCCTGTGATTATGGAAGAGCTTGTCAAGGGTATGTCAAAGGCGTGTGCTGAGTGTGGTGTATCTTTAGTTGGTGGTGAAACTGCTGAAATGCCAGGGGTGTACCAAGCTGGTGAGATTGACATGGTGGGTGTAATCACAGGTATCGTTGATAAAAATAAAGTTATCAATGGCGAGAATATCAAAGAAGGTGATATAGTATTTGGTCTTAGTTCATCAGGATTGCATACGAACGGATATTCATTCGCACGTAAATTATTCTTTGATGTAGCTGGCAACAAGCACACTGATACATATCCAGAGCTAGATGGCAGAACTATTGGCGATGTATTGCTAGAGCCGCATGTTAATTATACTAATATTATCCACGATTTCTTGGATAATTGTATTGATATCAAAGGTATGGCACATATTACGGGTGGTGGATTTATAGAGAATATTCCAAGAGTTTTACCACAAGGGTTAGGTGCTGAGATTGTTAAAGATAGCTTTGAAACTCCAGCTATCTTTAGAGTTATGCAAAGAATTGGCGATATTAGTGAATTTGAGATGTATCGCTCATTTAATATGGGTATAGGTATGACTATAATCGCCAGCCAAGATCAATTTGATAAGATGAAAGAGTTAGCTAAAGAGCACACAAATACAAAACTATATCAAATAGGTAAGATTACAAATACAGGCAAGGTGGAAATTATCTAATGATTGATAAACAAATCATCATCAATAATATACAAAATGTTTTAAAATCAACAGATCTGGGTATCAAAGATAAATACACTGGTAAAGTTAGAGATATGTACTTTACTGATGATAAAAGTATTTTGATATCAACTGATAGACAGTCAGCTTTTGATAGATCGTTGGGATTCATTCCATTTAAGGGCCAGATTCTTGCTCAATCATCAGTTTGGTGGTTCAAAGAAACTGCTCATATTGTCAAAAATCATTTTATAGCATCTCCAGATGCTAATGTCGTAGTAGCAAGAAAAGCAAAAGTGCTACCAATTGAGTTTGTGGTTAGAGGCTATATAACTGGTTCAACTTCAACATCGTTGTGGACTCATTACAAAAATGGTAGTCGTAACTACTGTGGTAATATTCTCCCAGAGGGTTTGAAAAAGAATCAAAAACTACCACAAAATATTCTAACACCTACAACGAAAGAGCAAGACCATGATAGACCAATTTCTGCCGATGATATTGTCAAGGAGAGTTGGTTAACTCAAGAGCAATGGGATTATGCTTCGCAAAAAGCTTTAGAGTTATTTGAATTTGGTCAGCAAAAAGCCCTAGAACATGGTTTGATATTAGCTGACACAAAGTATGAGTTTGGAGTTGATGAAAAGACTGGCGAAATTATTCTGATAGATGAGATTCATACACCTGATAGCTCAAGATTTTGGCTAAAAGATAGTTATATTGAAAGATTTGAAAATGGTGAAGAGCCAGAAAATATTGACAAAGAATTTTTTAGATTATGGTTTGCAAAAAACTGTGATCCATACAATGATGATATCTTACCACAATCACCACAGAAGCTGGTGGTAGAGCTATCTCAAAAATATATAACTCTCTTTGAGATGATAACTGGGCAGAAGTTTGAAGTGCCAGAGGATATAGAAAATATTAATCATAGAATCGCAAAAAATGTTACAGATTATTTAAATACGGAGAGTCAAGTGAATATTCTTTTAATAGGTTCAGGAAGTAGAGAGCATGCAATAGCTGAAGCAGTTAAAAGAAGTGCTATTAAGAATCAGCTTTTTTGTATAAGCACAGCGGTAAATCCTGGTATTGATAGAATAGCTCAAGGATATAAAGTTGGTAATATCTGTGATTGTGAAGCAGTTCTTGAGTATGCAAAATCAGAGAGTATTGATATAGCTATTATTGGTCCAGAGGCACCGCTTGAAGTTGGTCTTGCTGATACTCTTAAAGCAAATGGTATAGGCGTGGTTGGTCCAACTAAGAAACTTGCTCAACTTGAAACATCAAAAGGTTTCACAAGAGACCTAATCCGTGACTATGATATAGGTGCAAACCCTTTCTTTAGGAAGTTCTCAACTATGGATGGTGTAGAAGAGACTCTCAAAGAATATAGAAATCAGTTTGTTATAAAAGCAGATGGTTTGATGGGTGGTAAAGGAGTTCTTGTATGGAGGGATCATTTACATACAATGAGCGATGCTCTTAAACATTGTCAGTCATTGATAGATGCAGGTAAGGAATTTGTGATTGAAGAGAAGCTTGTTGGTCAAGAATTCTCTTTGATATCTTTCACTGATGGTGAGCATTTTATTAATATGCCAGCTGTACAAGATCACAAACGTGCACATGAGGACGATAAAGGCCCAAATACTGGTGGTATGGGTACTTATTCAGATGCTAATCATAGTTTACCATTTTTATCAGATTCTGATATAACTAGAGCAAAAGAGATAAATGAGAAAGTTGCAAAAGCCTTGAGTGACAAATTTTGCGAACCTTATCAAGGTATTTTATACGGTGGTTTTATGGCTACCAAAGATGACACCAAAGTTATTGAATATAATGCTAGATTTGGTGATCCAGAGGCTATGAATTTGCTAACTTTACTTGAAACAGATTTTGTTGAGATAGTACAAGCAATAACTAAAGGTACTCTTGATAAGATAAAAGCTGAATTTAAAAATAAAGCTAGTGTATGTAAATATCTAGTACCATTAGGGTATCCGAATCAGTCAGTCAAAAACTTTGAGATAGATATATCAAAATGCCCTGATAATGTTGAAATTTTCTTAGGATCTGTAGATTTTAGAGATGGTAAACTAATTGGTACAGGTTCTAGAGCAGTAGCAGTATTAGGTTTAGGTAATACGATAGCAGAAGCAGAGCAAAAAGCAGAAAACGCTGTCAAAAATATCTATGGTAAGTTATTTCATCGTCCTGATATTGGCACTAAAGAGCTTATCAATAAGCGCATTAAGCATATGAATTTATTACGTGGTAATAAGTATCAGGAGCTTTAGAAATGTCTAAGCTTAAAATTGTTGTATTAGGTTCTACACGAGGGACTAATATGCAAGCTATAGTGGATGCTATAGCGAATAAGCAAATAGATGCTGAAATAAGTTTGGTTATTTCTAATAAGCAAGATTCCTATATTTTACAAAGAGCAAAAAATCAGAATATAGCTAATAAATTCATAGCTTCAAAAGGTCTATCAAGAGAGGTTTATGATAAGCTTCTTGTCGAAGAAATAGAGAAATACAATCCAGACCTAATCTTACTAATTGGTTTTATGCGTATTTTAAGTCCAGTATTTATAAAGGCTTTTGAGCGTAAAATTTTAAATATTCATCCATCGTTATTGCCAAAGCACGCAGGATTAATCGATTTGGCAGTGCATCAGTCAGTTATTGATGCTGGAGATAGTATATCGGGATGCACGATTCATCAAGTAAGTGAAGAGGTTGATGGTGGTGATATAGTCTTACAGTTAAAATGTGATGTAACAAAAGATGATATAGCAGAAAGCTTAAAAGAAAAAGTACAGGCACTAGAGAGTACAGCCTGGATTGAAGTTATTAATAATTGGAAGAAATAGCTCAATTAATATAAAAGCAACAGTGCTGAATGAATTTAGCATGACATTTAGCTTTAATGTGGAGGGATGATATATGAGTATAAATGTTGGTGTAATCATGGGCTCTAAGTCTGATTGGAGTACAATGAAAGAGTGTTGTGATATTTTAGAAAATCTAGGTATCAGTTATGAGTGTGAGGTTGTTTCAGCTCATAGAACTCCTGACAAAATGTTCGATTATGCTGAGACAGCTAAGTCTAGAGGCCTAAAAGTAATAATTGCAGGTGCTGGTGGTGCGGCCCATCTGCCAGGGATGGTTGCTGCTAAAACAGATCTGCCAGTGCTAGGTGTACCCTTGAAATCTAGCACGTTAAGTGGAAAAGATAGTTTACTATCAATCGTGCAGATGCCAACAGGTATTCCGGTTGCTACTTTTGCTATTGGTGTAGCAGGGGCAAAAAATGCCGCTCTTTTTGCTGCAAGTATTTTGCAACATGTAGATTCAAAAGTTGGTCAAGCGTTAACTAAGTTTAGAGTAGATCAAACTCAATCAGTTCTAGATAATCCTAACCCTAGGGAGCAATAGTATGAAAATAGGTATTATTGGCGCAGGTCAACTTGCAAGGATGCTAAGTATAGCAGGTACGCCTTTAGGTTTAGAATTTCATTGTCTAGGCAAGACAGGAGATTGCGCCGAAGAGGTTGTAAAAAGTGTTACAGATATTGATTTAGAACAAGTTAATGATGTTGTTGCATGGGCAAAACAGTTTGATGTAATAACTTTTGAGAATGAAAATATATCTCACGAGCTTATTAAAGCAATTAATCATGATGTGAATGTATATCCATCTGCGAAAGCTATTGCTATCTCTCAAGATAGATTACTTGAGAAATCTTTTATGCAAGATCATGGTATAGCTACTGCTAAATTTGTAAATATTGATAGTCTAGACAAGCTTAAAAAAGCTGTACAAGATTATGGATTACTGGCTATAGTCAAAACACGTAGATTTGGCTATGATGGCAAAGGTCAGTTTGTGATGAAATCTCAAGAAGATGTATCAAAAGCTTGGGGTGCTCTTAAAAATGCTTCAGATGGTCTTATTTATGAAGCTTTTGTCGATTTTGATTATGAAGTTTCACAAATATGTACGGTGGATATTAAAGGAAATATAGCTTTTTATCCATTAGCTAAAAATATTCATAAACAAGGTATTATAGTTGAATCGGAAGCTCCTTTTGAAAATGATGTTTTACAAACCAAAGCTCAGCACGTTGCAAAAACTTTAGTTAAAGAGTTTGGCTATGTTGGCACACTTGCGATAGAGTTTTTTGTTAAGGGTGATGAGTTAATAGTTAATGAGATAGCTCCTAGAGTGCATAACAGTGGACACTGGAGTATTGATGGTTCAATTACCTCACAATTTGAAAATCATGTTAGAGCTATCGCTGGATTGATTTTGGGTGATACAACTAGTCGTAAGACGGTTATGCTAAATTGTATTGGTGGTATGCCAGCTACAAAAGATTTAGCAGCGCTTGATAAAGTTAAGATTCACAGCTATAACAAGGAGCCACGTAAGGGCAGAAAAGTAGGGCATCTAAATCTTAACCTTAATGATGAGACTGATGAATATCAATTACTACAGGCTAAAAAATTAATTACTCTTTCTGAGGAGCTTTAATTATAGTCGAGAGATTTAATTTTCTGAACAGTAAAGTTTCCTAATAATTTGTTTTAGGCAGCTATATGTTTGGCACTTTCCATTATATTCTTTATTAATGAATTCTTTAAAATGTTTATTATCAGAAATTATAAAAATATTTTCTATAGATATTCTGCTATAGTTTATATATCTATATATTGACTCAAAAGAGCAAAACACATATGATTTGTGGTTTGTTATCTTTGTATTAATTTCAAAAGGAGATAAGCAGTGACGATAATCACTATTAATTTTCTCTCTATCCATAACTAGCACATTAATAGTAATAATAAAATTAGAATATTCTTCTTTGAAACTCTCCTATAGAGAAGTAAAAGTATTTGCTTCTATAACTTTTTGCTCAATACCTTTTTGTATTTGTATTTCCCTTTGTTTACTAATAACATATTTATATTTTTGAAAGAGGATATGAGAAATTTCTAAATCTAGTTCAGAGGTTGTAATTAGTTTGAAGTTCTTTTTCTCTAATAGCTCATTTAACTCAATAAAACATATACTTTCTTCTAAGTTTGCATAATTTAGTAAAATTTTATAAAGAACTTCTATGTTAAACAGTAAAAGATATTTTTTGTCCATTTTGTACTCCTAAAAGTTTTATTCCCTATAGAATAATAATGTCACAAAAACTTTAGTATCTTGATAAAAAATAAAATGTGATATTTGAAAAGTATTTCAAAAACCTAATTGTATGTATATTCTTTAATAATCATAGAAAAATTTAGTATGAGTATGGATAACAAGGTTTTACTAGTACTGGATCAAGTAGAGATATTGGAGCTTCAACAGCGATTCAAGCAGCAAGAGAAGGATATTCTGTATGTATTACTTAAATGATAAAAACAGATGCTTATCAGTTATTACAAGCTAAAAAGCTTTATAGAACTTTCTCAAAAGCTTTAGTTTAAGATAAAAGCATTCTTTATCCAGTTAATATCTTCTTTGTTAATTGCTATTAAATCGAATCGACATTCGTAGTTTTCAAACTTAGGATTCAGTTGTAAGAAAATATTTGCTGCATTAATAAGTTTTTGCTGTTTACTGTAAGTTAGCATTTCTTCAGCTTTAGCGAATTTTGTTTTGCTACGAAATTTTACTTCAATAAATACAAGAGTGTTCTGATCAAGTGCAATTATATCGATCTCACCATAAGGTAAGGCTTTAAAATTTTGAGCTAGAATTTGTAAGTTTTTAGTTCGTAAAAATTTAGAGGCTTGCTCTTCAGCTTTATTACCTATTTCAATTGTTTTCATATTCCTAGAAGTTTTATAACTGTGATATATATTGTACGAATAAATGTTATTGGCAGATTAAAGATCTATAGCTACATTTAGCTTTGTTACTTTAATTAATTCCACTATGTCGAAGCAAGGCTTCTTCATTTGGTTTACGCCTCATAAATGCTACAAAGTTATCCATAGCATTACGTGAAGAACCCTTTGAAATTATGTTTTCTAACAAGTTATTACCAACTTCATTACTAAGGATTCCTTCATTTTCAAAACGTGAAAACACATCTGAAGAAAGTATTTCAGCCCATTTGTAGCTATAGTATCCAGCAGCATAACCACCAGCAAAAATATGCGAAAATCCATTTTGGAATCTATTGTAGCTAGGAGTTTTAAGCAAGCTTACTTTTTCTCTGATACTATCTAGCTCATTTTGGACTTCAGTCGCGGTAGTTAATTTCTTATAGTGGATATTCATATCAAATATACCAAACTCAAGTTGTCTAACCATCATCAATGCAGATTGAAAATGTCTAGTGCCTACAAGTTTATTAATTTGTTTATTACTAAGGGCTTTACCATCGCGTGATCCAGATATAAGTGCTAGTCCTTCTTCACACCAGCAGAAATTCTCCATGAATTGGCTGGGTAATTCCACAGCATCCCATTCAACTCCGTTAGTTCCAGAAATTGAAGCAATAGTTACACGTGATAAGATATGGTGAAGAGCATGACCAAACTCGTGAAATAATGTTACGACATCACTATGAGTTAAGTTCGCACCATCTTTAGACGGTGGTAAGAAATTGCAATTAACATAAGCGACTGGTTTTTGAACTAAGCCATCTAATTTGATAAATGCTGTACGTGAACCATCCATCCATGCGCCACCACGCTTATTATCACGAGCAAAAAAATCACAAATTATACTGCCAATATATTTGCTATCTTTGAAAAAATCGAAAGTTTGTTGCTCCGCAACATATTTTGTATAGTTTGTATTTTCTGTGATTTCTAAATTATAGATTTTATTAAGTATATTGAATAGTCCTTCCAAAACTCTCTCTAATGGGAAATATTCTCTAAGCTCTTCTTCTGTGAAGTCAAATTTAGCTTTTTTGAGTTTTTCAGAATAATATGCTGTATCCCATGGTTGAAGAGCATCTACTAGTCCCGCATCTTCAGCAAATCTACGTAGTTCATTAAGTTCTTTCTTTGCTTGAGGTAATGATTTTTCAAGAAGATTATTAAGTAGCTCAAGTACTTGGTTTGGAGATTCAGCCATTTTAGTAAATAGAGAGTTCTCTGCATAATTATCAAAACCAAGTATTTGCGATTTTTCAGCACGCAGTTTTAGAATTTTTTCAATATTGTCATTATTATTGAAGTTTTTGTTATCTGCTTCTTTTGATGCTCTAGTACAATATGCTTTATAGAATTTCTCACGTAGTTTACGATTGTCAGCTTGCTGTAATACTGCTAGGTATGTTGGAATATCTATTCCTAATGCATATTTTTCAGAAATATTTTTTTGTTTAGCTTTATTTATTGCTGATTCAATAGTATTTTGAGATAGACCTTTTAGCTCTTTCTCATCATTTGTGGTGTAGAGCCAGTCCATAGTAGCATCTAAGACATTATTTTCAAATTTTGTAGTTAGCTGGACTAACTCTTGCGAGATCTCCTGCAATCTTTTTCTTTTTGATTCGTCAAGATTTACGCCTGATTGCTCAAATCCGACAATAGCTTTTTTTATAGCTTGTGTTTGCTCGGAATTAAGATCGTGATTTTGGATTTGTTTATATAAATTGTATAAATCTTTATTTTGTCCAAGCTTGGTATAGTACTCTGTAAGTTTGGTTACAGAGTATTCGTAGCTTTCGCGTAATTCTTTAGAATTACAAACAGCATTCATATGCGCAATTGTAGAAAATGCCTGACTAATTTTCTCATCGTCTTCTTCTAGTGATAATATAGTTTGCCAGCTAGAATTTTGCTCTTGCAGTGCTTTTTGAAGTTGGTTTTCAGCTTGCTCAAAAAGATAGTCTATTGCTGGCTTGACTTCATCAGTTTTAAACTCAGCAAGTTTAGGTAAATTAGATTCTTCTAGTATTGAATTCATGATAGCCTCAAAATAATGTTTAGATATGATACTGATAAGTTATAATTTGTATATGCTAACTATATTATTATAATCAAGGTTATTTTGCTATGATGACTTTACAAGAAGAAAAAATTCAAGCACCTGTTTTTTTTAAAGAATATATTGATGGGCGAATTATCCTCAATATTGGTGAGTATAATCATCCTTTGATTCTATCTTCTACAGAGGTGTTAGAATATCAAGATAAAATTAGTGATATTAACAGCATTAATCAAGGTCATCTTGATCTTGTGTTATCAACAAGTCCAGAGATCATCATTATTGGTACAGGGAAGAGGCAATTATTACCTCCAATAGAGATAATTAATAAGCTAGCAAAGGCTGGTAGAAGTGTTGATTTTATGGCAAGTGATACTGCTTGTAAGACATATAATTTACTTGTTAATGAAAATCGTAGTGTCAGTTGCATAATTATTTGATAAACGGCTATTTATTTAACAGTAATTAGTGTTATAATCGACTTTGAGTATATAACTTGTAAAAGGAGTAATATTTTATGAAAAAAATAATTAAACTTAGTCTTTTATCGTTGTCTATTACAGGTCTTGCTAGTTGTTCTACAGTATCAGGTGATAAGCCTACTGCTCAAGATCAAGCACCACAAGCTTCAGATGCAACAGCTGTTCAAGCTTCTGCGAGCACAGCGCCTACGGCTAAGATCAAGCTAAAGAAAACTAACCAAGATGATATCAAAGCTACTATCTATACTACTTATAATAACAACCCTCAAGGAAGTGTAAGATTGCAGTGGCAAGCTCCAGAAGGATCTAAGTGCCATGATACTAGTTTCCCTATCACTAAGTATGCTGAGAAGAATGATAAAACTTGGGCTACTGTGGAAATTAAACAGGGTAATAAGTATTGTAGTGGTAAATGGATAGCAAACGTTCTTTTTGATAAGCAAGTAATTGCTTCTGATTCAATCACTGTATAGTCATCCTGAAAATTGACTGAATTCTTTTAAACATCTACTCTTTAATTTAGAAAATCAGATTATTATTAAATAGCACTTTTTGCTATACTTTATTATTCTGGAATAATAACGGTAATAAGTTTTATGAAAAAGGTTTTTTAATAGCATCTGTGGTATTGCTGGCAGTACTAAGTCTTAGTTCTTGTGGATCTATGTAGTGCAGAACAAATCTAACAGCTTCAGCAGACTCAAAAACAATTGAGCGAGCAAGCATCTCAGAATCTTGCTAATATCGATAGTCTGCAAACTAAAATAGTCAAGTATAGGTTACAAGCAGATGATTTACAGAAAGAATCAGATAAATTAGGCAGTGATATCGGTGATCTCAAGAAAGCGTATAGTAACTTTAGTGATCCAAATAATGATAATGCAATAGCTGTTAATAAAGAATTAGTACAAAAGACTCTCCAAAAAGCTAAAATTGATGAGAAAATAAATGAGTATCGAACTCTTGCAAATGGATATCAATCGCAGATAAATAATCTAAAAGCTACTTCACAAACTCAAGCTAACCAAGCATCTAAAATAGCTCAACAAATTGTAGAGCTTCAGTCTAAATCAAAATAATATATATATTTGTTATCTTGAGTTGTTAATCTTCTTTACTTAAGGTGTCTAGCTGATAAAATATATGTTTATAAGACTATACAGATAAACTTAATATATGAAAAATAATCTATCAACTTTATTAATTTGCTTAAATTCTTTAATGGCCTTGATGCTAACAGCTTGTACTTCACATACAGAAAAATTAGCTGAGTTACAAAAAAAAATCAGCAACAAATACAGCAGCAGACTGTGGTCCTCCAAGAGGAAATAGCTAAGGTTCAGCAGAAGGCTGATAAATATGAGAAGCTATCTAATAAATATGAGAGTTTATTGGATAAGCAACAGCAAGAGATTGATAAGATGGAGGCTCAGCATGCTAAACTTAGTAAAGAGAATACAGCTGAAGCATTAGCTAAAAAACAAGAATTAAAAGCACAGTTAATGAAATCTGCCCAAGATTCTGTACATATTCAAAAAAGACTTAAGCGCTATACTAAAAAAGCATCTATTTATAGAGAAAAATCTCAGAAGTTAGAAGAACAAATAAAGCAAACTCAAGATAATCTTGAGCAAACGAATCAAGAAATTCAACAACTTAAAGATAAGATAGTCATTGAGCAAAAAGGAAACTAAAAAGTAATGGATAAGAATATAATGAAAAAGATTTTACTATTAGCTTTAATAACTGCGAGTTTAGCTGGATGTAGTACATATAACTCATTTGTTGATAAGCTGTATAGTTCGGATGATTCAATACAAGTTAATCCTGATGATAATCTTGATAATCCTGATCAAGAAGATCTTCAAGATAACTCAGAAGATAAACCAACAGCCACTTTGAACTTGAACTATCAGTCGGAGTCTCATGAAATTGAGGCAAAGATAATAACAAATTGGAATGGTGCACCACAAGGCACTATTTATTTAACATGGAGAGCACCTAAAGATACTAACTGCTATAGTACATCTTTCCCTATTACAAAGTTTAAAGATGCTCAAGACTATACTGTAGACAATCAGAGTGTTCTTAGTGATGATAAGGTTTGTGATGGTACTTGGACTGCTACGGTTGTTAATAAATCTGATAATTCAGAACTAGCTAAGTCTACAATTGAGATTAAATAAATTTTTCTAGTAATTTCAAATACTACAATATTTCTTATTAACATGAGTTTCTAACACGAGAATTAATTGTGAAAAACTTTGTCAAAAAGATTAATTTTAACGACTGTATATTTTATTTTCTTGCTATTTCACTATTTTGAGTATTTTTAATGCCTTTTATGAAATATACCCCACTAAATTTAGTGCCGGTGTCATCAGGGGGTAAGATTACTCATTATTTTAATGATACTTTTAGTGCGAATATTTATCTGTTTTTAGATAGATATTATATTTTTTTCTATACGCTTTGTATTGCTAGTGTCGCTATTTTGCTTAATAAGCAAAGTCTTTCTAAACTTATACAAGTATTTTTGAGCTTTGGCAATCTAGTAAGATATTCAATCTTCATGTTTTTTATATTCGGTATTGTATCTTCGGCTTTTGCTATTTCTCCTTCAATTGCATTCAAAGGTGTTAGCGTAACATTTTTACAATTTATCTGTGTATTGTTTATTTCAGGTTATGTGAGAGATAATTTTAAGTCTATACAATATTTTTATGTGATTATATTGCTCTCTTTAATTTTCTTCGGAGGAGCGTTATTTTTACAGCTATCATTGGCTAATTATTCGGTCTATGGAGCTGTGGTTGCAGGTAGCATCCAAAAAGTTTTATTATTCATATATAATTGTCTAAATCCAAGATTTTTGGATAATTACTTTAGTTGGTTTTTACCTTTGTTATTATTACCATGGTTTATTGATTTAAGACCTATTTACAAGATAGGTTCTTTTATAGCATTAACTATAGTTTAGTTTGTGTTGATAAATCATGCTTTTAGAACAATATTCGCTGAGTATATTCTAATAATACCTTTGCTTTTTATTTTTGCTCGTAAGTATTTTAAGATAGTTGTCTTGATACTTAGCTTAACTTTGGTTTGTGGAGGTTTACTAGACTTGTTCTATACTCATTTTATATCAGCGGTTGATAATACTAATATTAAGTCATCAGCAGATCTTATTAGAGGAGGTTTTAGTGGCAGGATTCCTCTATAGAATAAAGCATTCTAGATAGGTGTAGAACATCCTCTTACTGGAGGAGTAGGGCAATGGAATTACCTTGCAATTACTAAGCGACCAGATGGATATCCTCATAATTTACTACTAGAAATATGGTCGCAATGGGGTATTCCAGCTTTTATTGCTGCGATTATAGTTATTATTACTGCGGTTAAAAATTTACTTAAAAAACGTATAGATATTTGTGTTAACCCTTATCACTGTATATTTGTGATGATGCTAACAGCTGGAATGATAGATGGCATGTTAAATGCTATGTTTAAAACATCGCTAGGATTATTTGGTTGCGTGTTTGTATTTGGCTTTTGCGTATCTATTTTTGTAAAACAATCTAAGCAGAATACTGATGTGTCAGTTGTAAGCTATATAGTAGTTGGAACATTAATATTTGTTAGTATATTTTGTATAACAATATTACCTCTTATATTTCCACCTATGTGGATTTAGGTTTTGGCTTAATTAATATTGTTGAAACTATATTTTAAAATTTAAAAGGATTAATTATTTTTATCATGTTGAAATAAATTCAAGATGGCAAGGTATACTGCTTATACATAATAGGCTAAAATATTATCTATTTAAGGGGGTTTATCTATAAATTATTGATTATGCTTGGCTTCAAGAAAACTATAAAATTTAAATTTTGCTGATGTAAATATTTGTATTAATTATTTTCTTCCCAAGGTACAGCGTAATCACATTCTGTATTTGGACATGCTTTTTGTTCACCATCTTTTTTAGTTGTTTTATGTAAAAGTATTGGGGATTTACATTTTGGACATTCTTCTTTTATTGGTGGATACCAGTAAGCATTTTTACATTTAGGGAAGCCTGAGCAAGCATAAAATACTTTGCCTTTGCGAGATTTTTTCTCAACAATGTGATTTTTATTGCACTTAGGGCATAATACACCGGTATCTTTAGGTTTTTCGAGAGGTTCCATGTGTTTACATGTTGGGTAATTAGAACAGCCAATAAACTTACCATAACGTCCTTGCTTGATGTGTAGATCAGATTCGCACTCTGGGCATTTTCTACCTTCGACAATAGTAGGTTCTTCTTTTTCTATTTCTTTACCATCATTATCAATGCGACGAGTGTATTTACAGGTAGGGTAGTTTGTACAACCAATAAATCTACCATTTTTACCTAAGCGAGATGATAATTTACTACCACATTCAGGGCAATCTTCATCAAGTTCCTCTTGGACTACATCTTTACGAGATATACCTTCAGAGATTTTATTGATTCTTTCAATGAAAGGTTTCCAAAAGTTGTTTAGTACGGTTAAATAATTGTTTTTATGATTGGCGATTCCATCAAGTTCTTTTTCTAGTCCTGCCGTATAAGAATACTCAATATATTTTTTAAAATACTCGGTTAAGAATTTATTTACAATACGACCTTTGTCTGTAGGTATGAAGCGACGTTTATCAACCTCTACATAGTCTCTTTGTTGTAATGTTGAAATGATAGTGGCGTACGTCGATGGTCTGCCAATACCATGTTTTTCTAAAGCTTTAACTAAAGATGCTTCGGTGTAACGAGGGGGAGGTTCAGTTGAGTGAGCCTTTATTATGATATCACTTAATGGTATTTTTTCACCTTTTTCAAACTTCGGTAAAGTTTGCTCATCATCTTCATCTTTTTCATCTTCATCTTTTTCAACATTATAGATTTTTAAAAATCCTGCATCGACAATGACAGTTCCTGTAACTCTGAATTTGTGCTTTGTGTTTTCTGTTATTAAATCAACAGATGCGCTATTTAATGTTGCATGCTTCATTTGGCAAGCAATAGTTCTATTATATATTAGGCTATACAGTTTAAACTCGTCTGAAGTTAAGTGTTGCTTGATTGATTCAGGAGTTCTATTTGCAGCTGTTACACGGATAGCTTCATGAGCTTCTTGAGCATTTTGTGACTTTTTGCCAAAAATTCTAGGCTTAGATGGTAGCATGTCATTATCAAATTTAGACTCAATAATGTTTCTTATGTCATTTAGAGCATCATTGGATAGGTTGGTTGAGTCTGTTCTCATATAAGATATAAGACCCACAGATTCACCATTACCAAGATCAATACCTTCATAAAGTTTCTGAGCTGTAGACATTGTTCTTTGGGCAGTGAAGCCTAATTTCTTTGAAGCTTCTTGTTGAAGTGTCGATGTTATAAAAGGAGGATAGGGGTTTCTTCTAGTTTTCTTTTCTGTAATTCCTTCAACTATCAAAAATCCGTTTGCATCTTTAACAATGGTAGATTTAGCTTTGTCAGCATCTTTTTCAGCAGTAAAAGTAAATTGTTCTACTTTAGTTTTATTAAACTCTATTAAATTTGCAAATATTTGTTTTTGTTTAAAAACATCAGCAGTTAAACTCCAATAGTCTTGTTTTATGAAGTTTTCACGCTCTATTTCACGCTCAACGATCATTCTCAAAGCGGGGCTTTGGACTCTTCCTGCTGATAATCCACTAGTTATTTTGCGCCATAGCAAAGGCGATAAATTAAAACCAACTAGAAAGTCTAATGCTTGCCGAGCTTTTTGAGCATTAACTAAATCCATAGAAAGTTCTTTTGGATTCTCTATGGCATTTGTTACTGCTGATTTTGTAATCTCATTAAATGTGACACGATAAACATTTTTATCTTTTAGTAAGCGCGCATTTTTGAGTACTTCTTGTACATGCCAAGATATGGCTTCTCCCTCCCTATCTGGGTCGGTAGCAAGATATATGTTTTCGGCATTTTTTGCAGATTTTTTGATAGCATCTAAATGTTTCTTGCTTTTTTCACTTGTTGTAAACTTGATTTTAAAGTCATCATTTACATCAATAGAGGTATCTTTAGAAGGTATTTCTCTAACATGTCCAAATGATGCTAAAATATTAAAATCGTTACCAAGATATTTTTTTATAGTCTTCGTTTTGGCTGGTGACTCTACAATTACTAAATTTTTTGCCATTTTTAACCTTTGAAATAATTTTGTATAAAAAGAGTATTTCTATGAATACTCGCAAGTGAATTAATAAAATATAAGAAAACAGTCAGCTTATCAATAGTTAATGTATAAAAGTTGGTTTTATAGCAAGCAAATATAGACTATAATTTCTTGAGTACTCTATATAATAAGTTAATTTATATATTTTAAGGTTTTTTTTAAATGAATCAAAAATGTGCAAAAGTTGTGTCTTTGTTGCAACAAAAAGGTGGCTCAGGAAAAACAACAACAGCAATTAATATTGCGTGTGGCCTAAAAGAGCAAGGCTACAAAGTTGCTATAGTTGATATGGATAAAGATAAACCAGATGCATACATGTGGATGACAAAAAAAAGTGATGCTAGTGATTTTGTTTATAACCTTGACGAGAAAAATGTAAGAGAAAAAGTTATGGAATTAAAACAGAATTTAGATTTTGTTGTTATTGATACGCCACCTAATTTTCAAACAGCGGCTTTGAAGTCAGCACTGCTATCTGACTTAGTAGTTATACCGTGTTCTCCAAGTGGTATGGATTTGTCAGGTTTGATAGAAGCTAAAGATTTGGCTTTAACAGCTGAGAAGCCATACAAGTTTTTTGCCAATAGAGTGCAAATGCAATCAAATATGGCAAAGAGCTTACTAGAATTTTTTGAAGAAGATGGAAATTTCTTTGAAGCTTATGTCTCTCAAAGTGTTAAGTTCATTGAGGCTGAAGCTGAAGGAGTATATGTTGGTGATTATGCGAAACAAAGCAAAGTACATATTCAGGTTAAAAAACTCGCTAGAGAAATAATTGAGTTTTTTGGAGAAGAAAAATAATGGTTAAGAAAGTTTCTTTAATGAACCGTAAAACTAATCCTAAAATTCATGATGCAGTAGCCCAAGAAAAAAAAGATATTCTTAGAGCTATGCAATTACAGGAGCTTAGTGATCAAGCAAGCAAAGTAGGTCAACTTTTTGAATTGCCTTTGAATCTTGTTAAACCTGATGCTAATCAGCCAAGAAAGACATTTAATAATATTGATTCTCTTGCGGAAAGTATTCGAGAAAATGGTATTATTCAGCCAATTATTGTTACTGCTAAAAAAGATGATGGAGTACATCATATAATTGCTGGAGAAAGAAGGTATTTAGCAAGTCAAAAAGCAGGTTTGACAACTATACCGTGTATTGTAAGACAAGAAGAGTCTGATGCTAGTATTATTTTATTACAGCTTTTAGAAAATGATCAAAGAGAGAATGTATCACCGTTTGAAGAGTCTGATGCATTAAGAGATTTGATTGAAAATAAGAATGTTAAAAAGTCTGATATAGCCAAAGTCCTAGGTCGGGATAATAGTTGGATATCGATGCGTCTAAAAATAGCAGATGCTGAAGATAACATTCGTGAATTATCAAATAAAGGCATTATTGAAGATGTAAGAACTTTATATGAACTTAAAAAGTTCGCAGAAGAGATACCCGAAGGTGCTCAACAGTTTATTCAAAAAGTTTTAGAAAATAAAATATCAGGATCATATCGTAGTGCTATCACTAGATATAGAGATAACTGGAAGCGTAAAGCTGAGATATTAGATAGTGAAAAGATTAATGTGATTAATATCAATAATATTTCTAAAGATGGTAATCTTCTGATAATAAAGGGTGCCAGAGGGGATTCAAAGAATCATAGCTATACTTTTGAGATAACAGAAGAATTTAAAAAAATATTATTTGATGCATTAATAAGTTAATAAAATTAAGATGAAAATAGCAATATTACAAACAGACCATATTCCAGAGCATCGACGAGGGGTTGCAGGTGGTAATTACCCTGAGATGTTTGCTAATCTTTTTTTTAAATTGTCTGTGGTTGTTGATTTTGATATTTATGATGTAACTATCCAAGAATATCCAGAGAATTATGATATTTATGATGGTTTTATTATTACAGGTAGTAAGGCTACTGCTTTTGATGATCTTGGTTGGATTATTAAGTTAAAAGCTGAAATAAAGAGGCTTTACAAACATAATAGAAAGATTATAGGTATCTGTTTTGGACATCAAATTTTAGCTCAAGCCCTTGGTGGAAGAGTAGAGAGAGGTCCTAAGGGGTTTGCAGTAGGTGTACGTAATGTTGAGGTTTTAATAAAGAAACCATGGATGAATCCGTTTCATAACTATCTAAGTTTATTATTTTATCATCAAGATATGATAGTTGAGCTACCTAAGGATGCTGAACTTATAAGCACAATAGATTATTGTAAAGCTCGAATGTTTTGCATCAATAATCATATTTTAGGGATACAGGCTTATCATGAGATGCTAAAAGTACATAATCATACTCTTATAAAAGAATACCAAGATGATATAAAAAATGAATTTCATCATGCTTTAGAAAGTTTGAGAATTAGGGATAATGGTTTAATAATAGCCCACTAGATGGCTAATTTTTTTGAGTATAAGGATTAGGTATGCAACAAATAGGTAGAATTGTAGTCTTTGGTGATAGCCTTTTGGATAATGGTAATATTATGAAGACATTAGATATACCAGGTAAACCATATCATGATGGCAGATTTTCAAATGGGCTTGTTTCAACAGAGGTTTTGGCTGAAATCTTGGCTAAAGATCAAAAAATGCAAGAAATTAAACATAAGAATTATGCAATAGGTGGGGCATTGACCCATGGAGTTAATCCTTCATCTCTATTACGTTATCATTCGTTTGCAGTATCTGATCAAGTTGCTAGATTTGAGAATGAAGAAGGTCGTTTTGCTGCTGATGATTTGGTTATTGTCAATGGTGGAGCAAATAACTTCATGTTTATGGTATATAATGAAATACCATATATAAATCTAATGCCAAAATTTAGAGTAGCTAGAGACTTAAATAAAATTGTCCGTAAAGTTATAAAAATGGGTGCTAAAAATATAATCTTGTGGAATATTCCAGATGTAACTAGAGCACCAGGATACAAAGAGTATCTTTCTAACTGGGTTGGTAAATTTTTTAAGTCATATTTGAAAACTAATATAAATTTGCAAAATGGATTATTAAGAAATCGTGTGGCAGAGCTTCAAATGCTTTTTCCAAGTGTTAATCTTAAGCTTTTTGACTTTTTTACCTTATTAAATGATTGTATTGATTCTCCAAGAAAATATGGATTTGAAAATGTTACTGATGCTTGTGTTGATAGTTATGGTGGTGCGGATTCTTTGGGTAATATTCAATATGATATAGACATACTTGGAGACCCTGAGAAATATTTATGCTGGGACTATTGCCATCCCACTGCGAAGGCTAATAGAGTTGTGGCAAATAAAATGCTGGAGTTGTGGAAGCATGATATCTAATTTTTACCCTTTAAATCCAGTTGCCACAACGTAGAATTCTCTTGATTTGGGTTTTGATGATTTGGGCTTGAATTGAACTACCTTATTGAAAGATTCTCTCACTAATTTAAGATACTCATCACTTCCTTGACCTTGAAAAACCTTTGCAACAAAAGAGCCATTTTTATTAAGATTTGTAGTCGCAAAGTCTAGAGCAAGTTCAAGAAGGTAAATTGATCTTGCCTGATCAGAGGTTTTGTTTCCACTTAGGTTTTGGGCCATATCAGATATTACACAGTCAATCTTGTTGTTATTTATAAGTTGATTTAGCTTTTCGTAAGTTTCATCACTAGAAAAGTTTCCCTGGATAAATTCGACACCAGCAATAGGAGTCATTTCAAGTAAATCAAGAGCAATAAGTTTACCATTATTGCCTATAAACTTTATTACTTGTTCTGACCACCCTCCTGGAGCAGCTCCAAGATCAACTATAAACATGTTTTGCTTGAATAAGTTATATTTATCTTGTATTTCAAGAATTTTGAAACTAGCCCTGCTTCGATAGCCAAGTTTATTGGCTTGAGCTACATAGTAATCAGAAGTATGCTCTTGAATCCATTTCTTAGTACTAGAACCTTTAGACATAGTTATCTTAGAATTTTTTCTTTATATTGTATGAATATTTTATAAATAAATAAAGCATGCTGATGGATATTGTTTTTATGTATATCAAAAGCTTATAAAACAGATGTTTTAGAGTTATAATTAATTTAGTAGGGTTCTCATGTTTTGAGTTTAGAATGTATAGAAAAATATTTGTGGTCTGTTTAATAGGTTTGTCTATGACCTCTTGTACTATAAAAGAAGATATTCAGGATAATATTGATCACTACGATAAGTTAACAAGGTATAGTAAAGCCAAAGAAGTTAGTTATAGTAAGCATACAAATGATATTGATGGTGCTAGATTTTTAGTTGCAAATTATCCAGATCAAGTTATTTGTTTAGATGGTAAAGATTTTGATGACAGATATAAGAAGCTAGTAGAGTATCTTAAAGATAATGGCTATACAGTTATGATAAATGAGAAGCTGCCTCAAACAGCTACTGTTATCGCTGAACTTAATAAACCTCTTCCTGATATGAAGTATATGGGAGTTATAATGGAGCAAGATTCAAAAATGGGTCAAACTGTATATAGTATCTCTTATGGAGGTAATGAGTTTAAAGCTCGACAATTTTATACTAACTATAAGAAAACGCTATGACTTTTTAGTAAATAATGATGCAAAGATGAGAAGTATTACTCCACATGTTATTGCTGAATCAGCTATGTTAAAAGATGGCCAGTGGTAATTACCAATATAAAAATCTAAAAAGTCTATGACATAACCTTGAAAAGCTCGATCATAGAAGTTACCCAGTGCTCCTCCTAATATAAGTGAGAATGAAACTAAGTTAAGTCTTGCACTAGTAGGTTGTTTGATGATTAGATATATAAGTATGATCGCTGCGATTAATGAAATAGTGGCAAACATAATCATTTGCCATGATGTTTGATCATTACTTAGTAGGCTGAATGCAGCGCCATGATTGTATAATAAAGTAAAATTGAAGAAGCTAGTTACTTTTACAGGTTGGGCAAATTCTAATTGTGTATTAGCCAAATACTTTGTGTATAGATCAGCAATTATAATAGCAATTGCCAGGATAAAATATTTAAGCTTAGGTTTAAGCGAATTCACGTGATTCTCCGTCTTCAGTAGTAATATTTTCAACGCAACGACTGCAGATATCTTGATATTCTTGATTTTGACCTACAGTAGCACTACGATGCCAACATCTTTCACATTTTGGCTCTTCAATCTTATTCACTTCAATATTTAGACCAGTGATATTTGATTCAATGGAGTCATTTGTTTTTTCTTCAATAGTTCTCAGACTTGCTTTTGATGATATAAGTAAGAATCTCAGTTCATTGCTAAGCTTCTCTAGAAGTTTATAATTATCATTATCTGCATATATTATAATTTCTGCTTCTAATGATGCTTTAATTACTTCTTCATTTCTTTTAATTTCAAGTACTCTATTGACTTCTGAGCGTATTTCTTGAATTTTTGCCCAGAAATCTAGATTTAATTCATCTTGATCATTACATGATTTTAGATCAGTATACCATTCACAAAGTTGAATAGGTAAATCTGTTGTTTTTGGCGTAGCTTCCCAAATCTCATCAGCTGTATATGAAAGTATAGGAGACATCCACCTTACTAGAGCATGTACTATATGATATATGCCAGTCTGAGCTGATTTACGCGGATGACCATCTGCTTTTGCAGTATATTGTCTATCTTTGATAATATCTAGATAGAAGCTACCCATTTCAATAGAGCAAAAGTGGTGGATCAATTGAGCTATAGTATGAGTTTGATATTTATCGTAAGCTTCAATTATTTTGTCTTGGAATTCTTTTGTTTTAGCTATTGCCCATTGATCTAATTTGACTAGTTTGTCAAACTCAATAATATCTGTTTCTGGATTAAAGCCTTCTAAGTTTGATAATAAGAATCTAGCAGTATTACGCAATCTACGATAAGTATCTGCAGTTCTTTTTAGAATCTGATCAGAAACAGCCATTTCGCTCTTGTAATCAGTAGATGCTGTCCATAGACGAAGTATATCTGCACCTAGGGTATTATAAATATCTTGAGGTGAAGTTACATTACCTAGAGATTTAGACATTTTACGTCCATGCTCGTCAACTACAAAACCATGGGTAAAAACTTTCTTGTAAGGTTGGCTACCTTTGGCAGACATAGCCACTAATAGAGATGTTTGGAACCAGCCACGATGTTGATCAGAACCTTCTAAATACAAATCAGCAGGGTAGCTTAAACCTTTGTCTATATCTAAAATACACATGCTTGATGAACCAGAGTCAAACCATACATCCAATGTATCTTTCACACGTTTATATGCATCTGTCTCAGCTAAGAAATCATTATCATCAGCATTAAACCATGCCTCAATACCACCTTTTTCTATCTTTTGAGCTACTTTGTGAAGTATCTCAATAGTATTAGGATGTAGTTCTTCAGTTTCTTTATGGATGAATAATGGTAGTGGTACGCCCCATGCTCTTTGACGAGATATACACCAATCTGGTCTATCTTTAATCATACCCTCTATACGAGCTTGTCCCCAGCTAGGGGCCCAGCTAGTTTCTTTAATTGCCTCTATAGCCTTTTCTCGTAAACCTTCTTTTTCCATGCTAATAAACCATTGAGGTGTAGCTCTGAATATCAAAGGAGTTTTATGGCGCCAGCAATGAGGATAGCTATGTTTAAGTTTATCGAAGCTCATTAGACGCTTTTTCTCGCCAAGAAGTTCAATAACTCTATCATTTGCTTTAAATACAAATTCGCCAGCAAATAGTTTAGTGTTTTCACTATAGCAACCATTGCCTTTTACAAAAATCTCCATGGATAAATCATGCTCTTTTCCGAGAGTGAAATCTTCAACACCATGAGTAGGTGCTGTATGAACCATCCCTGTACCTGAATCATCAGTTACATGGTCACCATGTAAGATAGGTACATGGCGGCTATAGAAGGGATGTTCTGCAATAATACCGATCAGTTTATCTCCACTTGTGCTAGCTATAACCTGAGAGTTTTCAATGGTATATCTTTTGAGTGTTTGCTCCACTAAATTCTCTGCCAAAATAATATAAAAGTCTTCGATTTTTATTAGACTATAGTTAAGTTGATTATTGACAACAATCGCTTGATTAGCAGGTAATGTCCATGGAGTAGTTGTCCAAATTATTGCAAAAGCATCATGGTTTAAAGATTCTAAACCAAAAGCTTTAGCAAGTTTCTCTTTGTCTTTGATTTTAAATTTAACATCAATTGCTGGTGAGATTTTATCTTTGTATTCGACTTCAGCTTCAGCAAGTGCGGATCCGCAGTCAGTACACCAGTGAACAGGCTTGAATCCTTTTGTTAGATGTTTGTTTTCGATTATTTTAGCTAATGTTCTAATCATATTAGCCTCATAGCTAAAGTCCATAGTCAAATAAGGCTGTTCCCACTGACCTAATACACCAAGTCTCTTAAAGTCTTTCTTTTGTATTTCTACTTGTTGTTTTGCATATTTACGGCACTCTTTTCTAAAAGCATCTTCAGATATTTTCTGACCAGCTTTGCCGTATTTCTTTTCGACTTGTAATTCTATTGGTAAGCCATGACAATCCCAAGTTGGAATATAAGGAGCATTAAAACCGCTCAATGTTTTCGATTTGACGATTATGTCTTTTAGGATTTTATTAACAGTATGCCCAACATGTATGCTCCCATTAGCATATGGAGGGCCATCATGTAATACAAATTTATCGCGACCAGCAAAATGCTCTCTAATTTTCTTATAAATACCTTGTTTTTCCCATTTGTTGAGGATCATTGGTTCTTTGCTAGCTAAGTTGCCTTTCATTGAGAAAGAAGTTTTGGGAAGATTTAAGGTGTCTTTATAGTCACTCATTTGGATTCCTTAGGTATTTAAATAAGTTATGTTTGAAATTAAAATTACTTAAGCTTAAATTATAAAGTACAAAGATGATTATGTTAATAGATAAATTACATAAAAAACATAGATAGTAATTAGTTTGTTTGATGGTTCTTTTTATAGAGGATAATCATTATTGAATAAATAAGTATAGAGCAGTACAGAGCATTACCATGAAAATTTTAAAAAGCTAAAGTCCCAATAAAAGAACCTGTTAAAAAAATAATATTAATATTATGTATAGTTTAAGTTTCCATGTGGCAATTTTTCTATTTTTTGTTTTATAAGCAATAGGTAGTCCTAAGTCGGTAGTAGTTCCTGTCATGTGAGTAGTTCTAATTATTGCCGAGCCATAGTATGTTGTCATAGCATTTTGTAATCCCATTGTCATAGCAAGAATATATTCACAGTAGCTTAGATGTGAATTTAAAAATAAAATGGCAATAATAATTAGAAGTAGTTGTAATATTAAGTTGGTAGGGTAGCTGTAGTCTTGATTGTAATGAGGACTTTTTATGATTAATCCACTAATTATAGTACCTACTAAAAAAAGATAACTAGCAAGATCATTCTTGCAAATATTAAAAACTCTCCATTAGATAAAAATACACCAGCATATGTTAAATTACCTGTTACATAACCTACTGAGTTTTGTAGAAAACTTATTAGTGTTGCTGCATTGATATAACCACCATTAAAGGGTAGAAGTGCAGCTGATAAAATATATCCATGATGTTGGTTGCGAAATAGAGTTTTTCATTTGATGTCTTAGTTTATGATTATATTTATTTGTTATCTAGTCAAAGAAATTAAATTAGTTAATATTTTTAGACTAAAAGAAAAATTTGTGTAATTAATTGAAAAAATATTTTTTTGCAATCTCGACATCTTTATATATTTGGGTTTTTAGTTCATCAAACGAATTAAATTTTTTTTCAGGTCGGATGAAAGCAATAATTTCGGTTGTTATATGTTTGCCATATATAAATTCATCAAAATTAAAAATATGTGTTTCTAAAAGATTATTTTTACCATTTATTGTAGGTCTAGTTCCAGCATTACTAATACCAAAAAATACTTGATCATCTATATAAATTTTTGATAAATATACTCCTTTAAGGACAGAGTTCTTTAGGAGTTTCTGGTTTACAGTAGGAAACCCAATTTTTCTACCATTTTTTTGTCCATGTAAAACTCTTGAATTAATTTTTAGTGAGCTACCTATTAGTTTATTAGCGTGTTCAATATCCTGTTCGGCAATAGCTTGACGAATTTGGCTACTACTTATACGGTGGTTATCAAGATTTAGAGTAGAAATTCTATCTACCGTGAAATCATGGGTTAGAGAATATTGTTTTAGTAAAGCGTAATCGCCAATCCGATTTCTACCGAATTTAAAATCATCTCCTACTATGATATGCTTAGTATTTAATTTTCTAACAAGAAAATCTTCGATAAAGTCTTTTGCTTCAATATTCGCAAACCTTTGATTAAATTTGTGACAAATTATATGTTCGATTCCCATTTTGTGGAGATTGATAACCTTATTTCTAAAGTCATATATTCTTGTAGGAGCTATTTCCTTCAGAAAAAATTCTTTAGGTAGAGGTTCAAAAAACATAATATAAGGTACTAGATCGTTTTCTTTAGCAATAGATATAAGCTTTTGTATAATTGCCTGATGTCCTAAGTGAACACCATCGAATGACCCTATGGCTACAGCTTTAGCTAAAGAATTATTAGTTTTGTTTAAGTTTGTAATAATTTTCATTATAAAAAGAAGGTTTAAAGTTATTTTATTTAGGAGTATAATAACGTATAGTATTCATTTTTTGTTGAAAAAAAGCAATTACTGATAGATACTTATCTGTTAGATATTTAGAGTTATCGTGTAGTACAAATTTTATTGAGTGGTTTAGTCATGGCAGGTGAAAAAAGAGTTAGAAAATTAAGAAATAAAATTGGTAAGGTTTTTGCGATTGAAACAAATCTTACTGGTAGGCAGTTGTTAAATAATCGTGTTTTGAACAAAGATGTTGCCTTCAGTCAAGAAGAGAGAATTGCTTTTGATCTTATTGGTTATCTTCCTGAGAAGGTTGAGAGTCTTAATGAACAAGCAGCTAGGGTAAAAAGACAGTTAAAACTCAAGCCAAATGCACTAGAGAAGTATGTTTTTTTGAATAGATTGCATGATCTAAATACAACTCTTTTTTATCATTTTGTCAGAGAAAATCTTGAAGAAATAATGCCGATTATATATACGCCTACAGTAGGTGAGGCGGTACAAAAATATAGTAGTTCCTTTAGGAAGCAAAGTGGACTTTTCTTATCTATAAGTCATAAAAAACACATTGCTAAGATTTTAGAAAGATATGAGTACAACAGTATTGACTTAGTGCTTGTTACAGATGGTGAAGCGGTTCTTGGTATAGGCGATCAAGGTATTGGCGGTATGAATATTGGCATTGGTAAGATCATGGTGTATGTTGCTGCTAGTGGTATAGATCCAGCGAGAGTATTGCCAGTTCAGCTTGATATGGGCACAAATAATGATTCTTTGTTGAATGCTCAAGGTTATTTGGGTATTAGGTTACCTAGAGTTTCAGGTGAGACTTATGATGAGTTCATCGATGAGTTTGTAACTCAAGTTAAAGCAAGATTCCCTAATGTCTTCTTGCATTGGGAAGACATTGGACGTGATAATGCTACTCGTATTCTTGAGAAATATAAAGATAAACTATGTACATTTAATGATGATATAGAAGGTACGGGTATTGTTGCCGCTGCAAACTGTATTGCAGCTGTTAAGACAGCAAATGGCAAAAGAATAGCAGCGGGCGAATTAACAGTTGAAGAAGCTCTAAGTAGTATATGTGATATCAAAATAGTTGTATTTGGTGCCGGAAGTGCGGGTTGCGGTATTGCAATACAGCTTGCGGATGTAATATCAGATAGAGCGAGAGTCTCTATAGAGGAAGCTATGAAAAGTATTTATCTAGTTGATAGGTACGGTTTGATTTGCGATAAATTAAGAGCTAAGAGAATTACACCAGAGCAAAAACCTTTTGTTAAATCTAGTGAAGAGATTGATAGTTGGAAAGTTGAAGATCCAAACTACATAACACTAGAAGAGGCTGTTAAAAACACTAAGTGTGATATTTTAATTGGAACGTCTGGTCAACCAAGATCATTTACTGAAGAGATTATTAAAACAATGGCTAAAAATAATAATTATCCAATTATTATGCCTTTGTCTAATCCTACATCACTATGTGAAGCATTACCTGAAGATATTATCAAGTGGACAGAAGGTAGAGCATTGATAGCAGCGGGTAGTCCATTTCCAGATGTTACTTATAATGGTTGTCAGTATCGTATATCTCAGGGTAATAATGCGTTTATATTCCCAGGTTTAGGCTTAGGTTCAGTTGCGGTGTACGCTAGAGTGCTAACTAAAGGTATGATAAGAGCAGCTTGTTATCGTTTAAGTGAACTTTCACCGATGGTTATCAATGAGGATATAACACAACCGTTACTTGCTAAGATATCTGACTTGGTAGAGGTAACGAAGGAAATAATAAAAGCAGTAGCTAAGCAGGCTATTTTGGAAAATGTCCATGGTGTAGATGTAGATCTAGAAGATCTTACTGAAGATGAGTTTGATGGTGAAGTAGAGAGATTAATTAATCTCTCTTCTTGGACACCAACATACGCTCCATACATGCCTATCTAAAATTGATAAACACTATCTGATTTTAATGCATAAAAATTGTTGAAACTAGTTATAAAATTATGCTATTCTCAAGAAGATTTTTCTGTGTCGCTGGTTAAAATTTCTTTAGAGGAAGATTCATTGTGGTAAGTAGATTGAAGAAAACTTGTATGTTGGTTGGCAGCTTACTAGCTTGCTATGGTTATGCTTATTCTGAAGACTCTCCTCAAGTAGTTTCACAAGGTGGGCCTTTGGGAGCAACAAGTATTGGAGATCAAAGTCTTGGTCAACAAGCATCTCAAGGTAGTGCAAATTCAGCTTCTAGCACAGCAAGTTCTTCGCAGCAGTCTAGTGGTAATATCAATGAAAGAGAATTGTTACTAAGTTTACAAAGGCAAGTTCAGCAGCTTCAAGGTCAGTTACAGCAATTGAAGTCACAAGATGGTGGCAGTTTAAAAAATACATCTAATGGCAAGTCATCATTCACTACTTACAGTTCAAAAGTCGATGGTAATCAAACTCCTACTTCTCTTGGCGGCAATGGTGAGAGTAGAGATTTAAGTAAAGCTTTAGTATCAGATAGTAATCCATCTGACATTATGCAGAATGTGAGCGCTAGTGATTCAATTGTTAATTTAGGCGATCAACCTGCTGGAGGTATCTTTAGCTCAAATGGTGGTATTGACGTTGGTGGTGGTCCTGCAATTACAACACAGGGTCAGGTAACTTATTTAGGTTCATACTCCGGTAACAACAGTATTCCTATCGGACAGATATCTTCTAACCTTTTTGCATCTACGCTATTAGGTCAAAGAGAAAAATTTGATGATTATTCTGTATTCTTTGGTGGTTTTATTGAAGCAGATGCTCAAGCATGGTGGGGTAGTGGTATTTCTAAGTGGGATCCTAGTAATAATCGACTTTCTAGTAATGGGCAGAACATATATCTGACAAATGCTAAGCTATACTTCTTATCAAATTTAGGCCACTACGTGACAGCGCAGTTTGACTTTGATACAGATGAGTCTGGAAGCTTTGGTTTAGGTAATGCTTTTGTTATATTTGGTAATCTTGATACCTCGCCATTCTTTGTTACAGCTGGTAGAAATAAACTGACAGTTGGTTCTTATGGTGGTGGTGGTCCTTGGACTAGTGGTGTCACAGGTTTCTTAGAACCAGGATCACCTACAAACGTTTCTATCAACTATAAAGATAGCGTATGGAACGCTGCGGTTGCTGTGTTTGGTTCAGATGATAGGCATGCTAACTTCTCGGCAGGTGTGTTTTATGCAGATAGTTGGACACCAAATTTAGCGGCTGGTTTAAACGTTGGTTATGTATATAATATTGCTGGAGCACAAAATAGCAATATTCAAGATTCATTGAAAGCACTTAACCGTGCAGGAGATACTGTAGGTGCTTTAAACGTTGACGGGAACTTAAGTTATAGTGTCTTCGGAGGTATTTTCCAGATAGGTGCTGGTTGGGCAAGTACAACAAATTCAGAAGAGTTTAATGGTATCGGTACGGGTAATGTATTGGCTGGTGCATGGTATGGAGCACTTAACTATGCAGCTATGATTGGTGGTCGAAATACTAACTTTAACGCGACTTATGGTCAGACTTATAATGCTCAAGCTATTCCAATGAGCACTTCAAATGCTTCACCATCATTTGGTCAAATAGCTACAGGTATTAAAGATCAGCTTATTTTCTCTGCCCAGAGAGCATACTTCGATGATAATGTTTTATTTGGTCCAGAGTATTCTTATCAAAGATTGTATAGCGGCGAGCATATGAATACTATAACGCTGGATATGGCAGTATACGTATAAAATATTTTTATGAATGTTTAAGAAAAATATATATGCTGTCGTATTAGTATTTTTATTTTTTAGTATATCTTATGCTGACGATCAGAATCAGCATCTTGATCAGCAACAGCAGTTGAGTCAGCAAGAAGTTGAGCAATTTGCTAATCAAATTAAATTATTGCAAGCGGAAATTAATAAGTTAAATAAACAAGAAAGTAGCGAAGTTGCTATTGGATTGAGCTCTCAACAAAAAAATACAAATGTTGAATTTGGTGATTTTGATAAAAATGTAAGAGTTAGAGAGCAATATTTGCAAGAGCAAATGGTTATCGGAGCCCCTGCTAATAGCGATAGCGATCAGGTCGATGTCGGAGATCAAGTTAAAATTACTACACAAGGTGAAGTTACTTATGTGGGTTCATTTTCAAGTAATAACACGGTACCAATTGGACAGTTACCTAGTAACCTTTTTGCATCAAGTATTCTTAGACAAAGAGCTTTTTTTGATGATTATGCGATTTTTTTCGGTGGATTTATTCAAACGGATGCTCAGGCATGGAATGGCAGTAATATAACAACAAGATCTGGTGGAACTTTTAATGGTAATGGCGAGAACGTATATTTAACTAGCGCGACACTATATTTTTTGGCAAATCTTGGTCATTATGTAACTGCAAATATGGATTTTGTTGCAGATCAGAATAACAACTATGATCTTCAGGATGCTTTTGTTATATTTGGTAATCTTGATACGACACCGATGTTTGTATCTGTTGGTAAATATAGACCTTCTGTTGGATCATACGGTGGTGGTGGGCCATGGACAAATAGTATTACTGCTAACATGTTTAGACCAAATAGGGTAACCAATGCTGCTGTTAACTATCGTGGAGATACATCAAATGCTAACATTACGCTTTTTGATGCGGAGAATTATGCTACTTTTTCTTTAGCATATTTTGATGCTGTAAAAATTGAAAATCTAGCACAAATTGGTTTTAACTTAGGCTATATACATGATATTAGAGGTGCTAGTAGTCGATTTAATTTTATAAATAGTCGTGTAGGTGAGTTTAATATTGATACGGCAGTAAGTTTCCAGAGTATACCTTTTTTACCTGGGAGTCTAAATCTTGGTGCTGGTTGGGCTACGACTACAACACAAAGTACACAGTATAATGGCTATAGTAATGCTTATGCAGGAGCATTTACAGTGCAGGCTGCTTATACTATGAAATTGTTTGGTAAGGGACAGAATATTAACGCCAGTTATGGGCATTCATATAATGCCGATAATATACCTATGCCATTGTCAGCAGGTGTAGGAACATTCAAGACAGCTTCTGGTATTAAAGATCAAATACTAATATCTACTCAAAGATCTTTGTTTGATGATAATGTTTTGGTTGGTCCAGAGTATTCTTGGCAAAGTTTATATAATGGTCAGAAGATGAATACATTTACTATAGATTTATCTGTATATGTTTAATATAAGCTTTAGCTTTATAAAAAACGATAAATAGAGTAAGATTGGTTATAAATTTATAATATTTAAGATAATAGAGTAATTATGTCTTTTTTAGTTGCAATAGTTGGTAGAGCCAATGTTGGCAAGTCTACACTTTTTAATGTTTTAACAAACTCTCGTGATGCATTGGTTTTTGATTTTGAGGGAGTAACTCGTGATCGTCAATATGGTCAAGCTAAGTATGATGACTTGGATTATTTGGTAGTTGATACCGGTGGTATATCAGATCATGATGCTGGCTTTGATGAATTTATGGCAAAACAGTCACAGATGGCTATAGATGAAGCAAATCTAGTTTTCTTTGTCGTTGATGGTAGGTCAGGTTTGACATCTGGAGATGAGTACGTTGCCAATCTTTTGCGTCAAAAAGACAAAAGAGTTGTTGTCGTTGTAAACAAAGTTGACGGTGTTGAAGAAGAATCAGCAATGGCAGAATTTTATGAGCTAGGCTTTGAGAGGGTTTTTGCAATATCAGCAGCTCACAGAAGAAATACTCAAAAGTTACTTGATAAGTTTCTTAAAAAGCCTTTGAATGGATTTTATCAAGATTATACTCAAACACAAGAACATAAAGAACAACTTCGTCACGGTATACATTTCTCACTTATTGGACGTCCTAATGTGGGTAAATCTACTCTTACAAATAGGATGCTTGGAGAAGATAGGGTTGTGGTTTTTGATATGCCTGGTACTACTATTGACAGTGTTAGCATTCCATTTGAGCGCCATGAACATAAATATACTATCGTAGATACAGCAGGTGTACGTAAAAGAGGTAAGGTCAAGCAAACTCTAGAGAAATTCTCAGTGATTAAAACTCTACAGGCTATACAAGACTCAAATGTTGTAGTTGCAGTAGTAGATGCTAGAGAAGGAATTTCAGATCAGGATTTGAGTTTGATACATTTTGCTATCAAGAATGGTAGAGCGCTTGTGTTAGCTATAAATAAATGGGATGGCATGACTGAGGAAGATCGTAATCAAGTCAAACAGGATTTGAAGCGAAAATTATTTTTCTTAGAGAACTATGTTGATATTCACTTTATTTCAGCATTGCACGGTACAAATGTTGGTCATGTATTTGAGTCTATAGATACTGCATATGCTTGTGCGAATAAGAAAGTAACTACAGCAGATGCAACTCGTCTGATGCAACTTGCAGTAGAGGCGCATTCACCACCAATGGTTGGCAAATTTAGAATCAAACTGAAGTACGCTCATGTGGGTGGGCATAATCCTCCAGTTATTGTTATACATGGTAATCAAGTTAATAGGTTGCCTAACTCTTATAAGAGATATTTAGAAAATTTCTTTAGAGAGGCTTTAGATTTTCGTGGTACTCCTATAGTATTTGAATTTAAGCAGTCAGAAAATCCTTTTGCAGATAGAAAAAATAAGAGAACAAAAGATGAAGGCAGTAAGAGTAAAAAAACTAAATAAAATTGCTGATGAAGTAACGATTAATATTAGTGGTGCAAAAAATGCTCTTCTGCATTTGATCTTTGCAGCTTTGATTCCTGATACTAAAACCAAATTCTCTAATGTACCCACAACTCTTTTGGACTATAAAGGAGCTAAAGAAATATTAGAAAATGTTGGCGCAAATGTTGTTGAGAAAGGCGAGAGTGTAACTATTGATACTAGTTCTATCTCAAATGAGCCTTTAGAGCTTTGTGGTGAGATGACATCTAAAACTAGATGTTCATTAATGTTGTTAGGCTCTATGCTGAAGAAAAAAGGCCGTGTAAGGATTGGTTTCCCTGGGGGGTGTAGCTTTAGTGAGAAGCGACCGTTTGATATACATCTTAATGGATTAGAGGCTCTAGGAGCCGAGGTTAAATTAGCTGATGATTATATAGATGTTATCTATAAAGAAGAAAAAGATGCTGAGTTTAAGATGCCTTTTCCTTCTGTCGGAGCAACTATGAACTTAGTTATGTATGCTGTCATAGGTAGTTCAGAAGTTGTACTTGAGAATGTTGCATTAGAGCCAGAAGTTGTTACTTTAATTGATTATCTAAATCAGAGTGGTGCTAATATTTATTTTGATACTGATAGTAGAAAAATTAGAGTTATAGGTATATCGAGATTATCAGGGTGTAAATTTGAGATAATCTTTGATCGAATCCAAGCTATGACTTATGCTGCTATGGCATATCTGTACAAAACAAATGTTACAATCACCAATATCAATACTCCTGATACTTATAGTATAGAAAAACCTCTTGAGAAGCTTATTAGTATAGGAGCTAAGTGGGAGTATAATCAGTCTAGTCGTAGTATTAAGTTTTTTGGTAAAGATAGTTCTATAAAAGGTGATGATATAATCGCAGCTCCTTTTCCGCACTTTCCTACCGATTTACAGCCAATATATGCAGTTATGCTATTTATGGCAAATAGTTCAAGTACTATTCAGGATACTGTATATCCTGAGCGAATTAATTATGTGTATCAAATTCGTAAGATGGGTTTTAATATTTCAATAGACAATAATCTAATAAAGATTAATCCTATTAATGATTTGAGAAATATACGTTCTGCTGTAATGAGTGTCAAAGACTTGCGTGCGGGCATGGCTTGTTTGATGGCAGGTTCGTTGTTGAATGAGTTTTCAACTATTAATAATGCTCATCAAATTTTTAGAGGGTATAATAACCTTATAGAAAATATGTCTCATTTTATGCATATTGAGATTTTAGATGATAATATTTAGGTAGCAAATGTCAGAGTATATATCTTTAGAGCGGTATAATACATATCGTATTAAATCTTATGCTAAGCATGTTTATTTTCCAAGTAGTGAACAAGAATTATTGCAAATAATAGACAAGCATGATCAAGTATTTTTTCTTGGTAATGGCAGTAATATTATTTTATCAAAAGAGTATTATGATGATGTTGCATTTGTGGTTTTTTGTAAGAATTTTAACTCTTGCACTATTACGGGTAATTGTCTTGATGTACAGGCAGGTGCTTTGTTACAAGATCTTGCATTAGCAACTTATCAAGCAGGTTTAAGTGGTATAGAAACTTTTTATGATGTTCCAGCTAGCGTGGGTGGGGCACTGATTATGAATGCAGGCGCTTATGGTGATGAGATATATACTTATGTTAAAAGTGTTACAGTTTTGGATCTTGAAACTAAACAAATAAAAAAATATCTCAAAGAAGATATAGAGTATGGTTATAGGTACTCTATGTTTAAGTATCTCAAAAATATTTGTATATTATCGGCAGAGTTTGAGTTTGAACCGAAGTCTAAGCAAGATATTAAGGCAAAACTTGATGATATTTATTCACGTAGATTATTAAATTTACCTCAAAAACCAACTGCTGGTAGTGTGTTTAAAAGACCTCAGGCAAATGTACCGGTAGGTGTTATGGTCGAAGAACTAGGACTGAAAGGTAAGAAAATTGGTGGTGCGCAGATATCTCCTAAACATGGTGGAATTATAGTTAATAACGATCATGCAACAGGTCTGGATATATTGCAGCTTATAGAATTTATAAAACAGCAGATTTTAGAACATTATAATATCGAATTGCACGAGGAACAAATCGTTATTTAGTATCTTTAGTTGAAAGCTCTTTTTTATATGTTTAATATCTAATATACTTTGCTTAGGAAAAATATTTTTAATTGATTATGAAAGTAAAGATTTTATCTTCTTTTATTGTGGTATCTTTATTTTTTGGTAGTTCTTTTGCCGATACTATTACAGCTAAAGCTAATCAAGCAGTTGATGTAGATACGAGTGATAATCCATTACGAGACTATGTTCAAAAAACATCTATAAATACCGACTCAGCAATTAATACGGCATCTGCATCATCAAATAACACTCCGATTAGTAAAACAAATCAGGCTGATGATAATGTTCCTAAGGCAAATGATTATGGAGATGCGTTAAGTAGTCTGGTTGATACAAGCGATGATAATTACGACAAGCTAATTGCTGAGGCAAATGCTATTTTAGCAGATAGTACACCATCTGAAACTAAAAAAAAGATTGATGCTTTTAATAAAGAATTAGAAGAAAAATCTAGAAAAGAAAAGGATGGGTTTCTTAGAAGTATAACAAGTAATACTTTGAGTAAAGCGAGCGATATAGTTAATAGTAATCAAATGCAGAAAGTAGATCAGAAATTTGATAAATCCTATAATACATATTCAGAAAAATCATCAGGTGATTATATAAATGAAAATGTTAAAAACTATTATGAGGATTATAAGCCAAAAAACTATGATTATGATGGACTTCTTGAAAGTATCAGTACTCCTAAGGATATTGAAGAGTCTTTCAATGATATAGATGAAGATGATAATGGTAATTTCAAATATAAACTAAAGGATGGTTATCCTATCGAACAGATAACTACAGTGGGATTACTAGATGGAGAACAAAAGCGTTATAAAAAATGTTTAATAATGAAGACTTATGGTGGTGGTACATGGAGAACATATTGTCAGCCTCTTAAAAAACCTACCAAATGTCCTGATTATGACTGGCAACAGCTATCATCCATGTCTATCATGTATTGTTAAGTAGAAGTATTTTAGTTTTTCTTAAATTCAGTTATTTGCTTTTTGAGCTCGTCAAGACTTATCCTGTTAGGATTTGCGCGTAGAGCAGTATTATTATTTTCACTCTTTCGAACTGCATAACCATATAGAGCTTCTATTTCTAATTGTAGGTTTTGCTTAAATTTATTAATAAAAGTATTCCACATATTTTTACCAGTCAAACAAGTATGCATATTTGTATCTGCTAGAGGCTCATTGAGATGTCTAATATCTTCAAAGACAGTATTAGTGTTCTCATAAGTAAATGTAATAAGATCTGATTCGATAGCAGGGGTTTTGTATCTGCTAGTTTGTAAGGTATTACCCCATGTTAGAAGATCTATCATATCATTTGTATGCTTTGACTTACTAATAGTTGCAAAAGCTTTTTTCATGGTAGTAAAAGATTTATTACCAAAGGTCGAAAATAACAGGATACCATCATCATTTAGTAGCTCATAGTAGTCATCTAATTCTTGAGCTAAATTATCGGTTAGATGGATAATACTATTTGATATAATTATATCGAAAGATTGGATCTTATCTTGGTTTTTATGTATTCTTGCATTAGGAAAGCGACTTTGTAAACTGTTTAAATAATCATCATCACGATACCCAGTTATCAAGATATCTGATGGATTAAGCTTTATGAAGTCAAGTCTTTTGAGTAGTCTATGAGCTATCTCATTTTTAATAAAAGATTGTCGATATAACTTTCTGTTGGATATTCTATTTAAGAAGAGATTATAATTAAACATAAGTGATCGCAATAACATATTTGTATGAAGATTATAACAAAAATACTGCAAATACTCTCTATTCAGAATAGTTTATTATGTAGACAGTCAGCGGAAGATATAGTTTGTAATTACTGTTTACATAATCTAGAAGAAGACTTGAATACACAGAGGTACAAGTTAGATTTTAATATTGAGTATGATTACTATCGTCTACTTAGTTATACTACAGAAGTTAGATATTTATTGCAAAAATTTAAGTTTCAAAAAGATTTGTTAGTGACACAGGTGTTCAATAAGCTTATGCAGAAATGGTGGGATAAAATGGCAAATATCTATTTCTAAGATGTAGATCCCATTGCTACAGTACCAATACACAGACTTAGATATATCTACAGAGGATTTAATCAATCTGAGCTTCTTGCTAGCGAATTGGCAGAATATGCTGATATTAAAACAGTGTTTTCAAATTACTCGCGTATCAAATATACAAAGCCACAAGCTAAGTCATCCAAACAAAAAAGAGCTTCACAAATAAAAAATGTATTTAAACTCAACCAGCCAATAAAAGCTAAGCATCTTTTAGTTTTTGATGATGTGTTAACGACAGGGGCAACGATTAGAGAATTTATAGGAACTATATAAGAAGGTAGTCAAATTGATAAAATATCTATAGTTACTCTCGTCCGTCCCGACTAATTTAGCTGGTGATTTGAAAACACCTACCAATAATAAAAACTTATTCAAATAATAAAATCAATATATTCAACAAAGTTGAATTGTCATGTAATAATATTCTTATAAATTAGAAAAGTTTACAAAAAAGATATTAAAATGAAAAAGTTAATTTTATCAGTATTTTCAGTTATAGGATTAATAAATATAAGTTTTGCTAGTGGTTTACATGAGATAAACAGTTTCTCAAGTAGCTCATTTCCACCACCAGTGATGATATTAGTTGAGTAAAGTCTACTCAGGAAGTTTGAGTTTGATTTTACCACCTAGAATATGAACATGAATATGAAAAACCATTTGGCCACCTTCTTTACCTGTATTAAAAACGCTTTTAAATCCTTTCAAACCTAGAAGCTTAGCAACCTTAGGAATGCTTAACATAAATTTACCCATAAGCTCTTCGTCTTGCTCTGTTAGCTCATTTAGGCTAGCTATATGTTTTTTTGGAATAACTAAAACATGAATGTCAGCAGCTGGATTGATATCGTGAAAAGCAAAAACATTTTCATCTTCATAAACTTTCTTTGATGGAATCTCGCCAGTAACTATCTTACAAAAAATACAATCAGACATCTATTTCTCCTTTTTGAAAATATAATAAGTTAAACAAACAACACCTGCTATCAATATGATTGTACTGTGAGTAGTAATTAAACTCTTTAATTTAGTCAGAGAGTTAGTATCTTTAGTTACACTTGCTATAGCTCCTGTAGCTATTAACACAATACTTGCACCCAATGCAAATCGGTGCCTTTTCTTTGGCTCTTTAGTTTCACTAACCTGGCTAGGTGATGATGTTTTTAAATTCATCTGTGTATGTTGTAATATATCAAATACCATACGTGGTAGCTCTGGTAGCTTATCACTAACTCTAGGCATATTTTCTAGCGAACGATGGTAAAAACCTCTCAAACCCATTTGTTCTTTCATCCATTTCTCTAATATTGGACGAGATGTTTCCCATATGTTAAGTTCTGGGCATAGTTTTTGTCCAAGGCCTTCAACATGAAATAGAGTTTTCTGTAATAATGTAAGTTGAGGTTGTATATTCATATTAAAACGACGAGCGACAGCAAATAGCTGCATCAAAGTATAGCCTAGTGAAATCTCTTTCATAGGTTTTTCAAAAATCGGTTCACAAACTGTTCTAATAGCAGACTCTAGTACATCTTCACGCGTATCACTGGGGACCCAACCTGACTCTATGTGTAGTTCGGCTACTTTACGATAATCACGTTTAAAAAAAGCCAAAAAATTACCTGCTAAATAACGCTGGTCATCGCGATTAAGTGTGCCAACAATACCAAAGTCGATAGATATGTATTTTGGATCTGCTGGATTTGTGACATCTATAAACATATTTCCAGGGTGCATATCTGCATGGAAGAAGCAGTTATCAAATACTTGAGAGTAGAATATTTCTACTCCACGCTGTGCTAACAGGCGACGGTCTACTCCTAAAGCATCGAGGGTTTCGATATCAGATACTTTCACACCACTGACACGTTCCATAACCATAACTGTAGAGCTAGTATATTCCCAGTATATTTTAGGTACATAATGGATAGTTGAGCCCTCAAAGTTTCTGCGTATTTGAGATGCATTAGATGCTTCGCGCACTAGATCAAGCTCATCAAAGAAACTTTGATTAATTTCTTTGACAATTTCAATAGGCTTGAAACGCTTAATTTCTTTTAGTTTGCTAAGTAGTGTTGCAAAGAAAAGCATCAAAGAAGTATCAAGTTTTAGGATTTTTTCTATACCTGGTCGTAATACTTTAACTACGACTTTTTCATCATTTTGAAGTACTGCACCATGAACTTGAGCAACCGAAGCAGAAGCCAGCGGAGCACTTTCAAAGCTTTTAAATATTTCATCTATAGGCTTTTTTGCGGCCTTTTCAATCTGTTGAGATGCAATATTATTATCAAAAGGTGGCACGTTATCTTGAAGCTTAGAGACTTCTTTTATAACGTCAGGAGGAAGGAGATCTGCACGTACAGATAACGCTTGTCCAAACTTAATAAATATAGGTCCAAGCTTCTCTAGTGCCTCTCTAATCCTAACGCCATGCTCTAGTTTGCGTATTCTAGGAGAATAGTAAAATGGATTTATTAAAAGTATAAGCCTAAGACTTTTTATCTTAGTTGCTCGGATTGGTTCATTGAGAAGGTAGTATCTATTTATAATATAAAAAATATATATAAGTCTTAGAAATTTTCTAATCATTGTATAAGCCTTGTAATAAGTTTAGTTTGGCTTCTATTCTGTCAGTAGTTTGTTTTAGCTCTTGAACTTGACGATAAAAAATATTTATCTCATTTTGTGATATTAATGTTCTTTTTTCTTCAGTTAAAAAATCTTTAATATAAACTATAGTTTCTTGACGTGATGTTTTAAGGTATTCTTTCGCTTTAGTAAAAGGTTTGGCTATTATTGCTGAAAATTCTGGGCTAGCAATCTCAGATATCTTATAAACTAAATCAATATCAATAGCGCTTATGAACTTATTAAACTCATTTAGGTCTTTAAGACTACCTTGATAATCAAGCTTGTTAGCAATTATAAGTTCTTGGAGATTTTTATTAAATATTAATTCAAGAATATAAGCAAGTTTACCTTTTAGCACATTTTTAGAATGCTCATCAGTTACATGGATTTTTGATTTCTCAACTTTTAATGTAACCGCAAAATCAATGTCAATAATCTCTACCCTTAATGTTTTATTATTAAGGGGTAGTAGCAAGCTACTCATTTGTGGGTCAAGTTTAGATAATAATATTAGGGCTCTATCTATTATTTGAATCATCTTAGTATTTATATCCAATATGTAACGCTACGATTCCACCAGTTATATTTTGATATTCAACATTATCAAATCCAGCATCATACATCATTTGTTTTAGCGTTTCTTGATCTGGATGTTTGCGGATTGATTCAGCCAGATATTTATAACTTTCAGCATCTTGAGTGATGATTTTGCCTAAAAAAGGCAAAGCTTTGAAAGAATATTCATCATAAACCTTAGATAGCATAGGTACTATAGGTTTTGAGAATTCTAGTACGAGTAATCTTCCTCCTGGTTTTAGTACTCTACACATTGATGCTAGAGCTTTAGTTTTGTTAGTTACGTTTCTCAAACCAAAAGATATTGTTATACAGTCAAAATAATTATCAGGGAATGGAAGACATTCAGCATTAGCCTGAACATATTCGATATTACCTACACACCCCTTATTAGTAAGTTTCTCTTTACCTACTTCTAACATTGATGAGTTGATATCACTTAAAACTACTTTACCCTGTGAACCTACCATTTGACAGAATTTATATGCTAAATCACCAGTTCCACCTGCTAAGTCAAGGACTTTATCTCCTTTGCGCGCCCCAGTCTTTGCGATAGTTTGTTTTTTCCAGATACGGTGAATACCAAAAGACATTAAATCATTCATTAAGTCATATTTATCTGCTACAGAGTGGAAAACTCTGGCAACTTTTTTTTGTTTTTCTTCCCAAGGTACTTCTGTAAAACCGAAATCTGTTGTTTTATTCTCTTTAGACATTTAAACTAAAATCATAATATTAAGATATAATTTCATTATAGCAGAATATCAAGTATTTGTATTGGCAAGATACCATTAAATAAGGGAGGGAGTGTGACTATGTATATATTATCTGGAGATATCGGTGGAACTAATACTAGGTTAGAGGTTTCTCTTCTAGAAGATGGTTTAACACAGAGCATTGCTATTAGAAAATATAAAGGAGCGAACTTTAATTGTTTGTCTGATATTATTGATAAGTTTTTACTAGAAGTTGATCTAGTGGGGCAGATTGATTCTGTGTGTCTTGCTGTTGCTGGATTTGTCGCAAATGGAGAAGTTCAAGTAACAAATTTGCCATGGTTAGTCTCAGAGCAGTATATCTCAGAAGGTCTTGGGATAGATAAAAGTAAAGTCAAAGTTATAAATGACTTTGAAGCTATAGGTTATGGTATAGAATCTTTAGATAGAGAAAAAGATCTCATTACCCTTCAAGACGGTAAAAAAGATGATAAAACATTATGTGCTGTGGTCGGTGCTGGTACAGGCCTAGGTATGTGTCTAGTTAGTTATGATAAAGATCATAATCCTAGAGTGTACAAAACAGAAGGTGGTCATGTTGACTTTTCACCAGTTGATGATGAGCAAATTCAACTCTTTAGATTTATGCGTAGAACTTTTCATCGTATATCACCAGAGAGATTTTGCAGTGGCTATGGCATTTTCAATATATATAAGTATGTTGTACGTAATCCTTTATATGATCAGCTAGAGTGTCAATCACTACGAAGAGAATTATTTAGCGTATCAGATTCTGATAAAGCAGCAGTTATTGTTAAGTATGCCATAGAGCATAGAGAACCCTCTGCGTTGAGAACTATAGATATATTTTTAAGTATATATGGATCAGTGGCAGGTAATTTAGCATTATCAAGTTTACCTTTTAGAGGGTTGTACATTGCGGGAGGTATTGCACCTAGACTTATTAAACAAATCAAAGAAAGTAAGTTTTTAGAGAAGTTTAGAGATAAAGGTAGAATGTCTAGTATGATGAAAGATTTCCCTGTTCATATAATTATGAATACGGATGTCGGTCTAATTGGTGCGCGTACCTATGCGGCGGGATTAGTTAAAGTAGAGTAAAATTATTTTTTTTCTTTGAGATATTTTGATAATCTCATTATTCCTAGATATATTAGATAGGCCGCTACACATCCAGCTATCAATATATAAAAGGCTGCGAAAGTCAAAAAAATACCAACTAATATAGCTAATTCAGTAATAAAAAATATAGCTAGTATAGCAATTAGGCAAATACATCCAAATATATTGCGATATTTACAGATCCTATTTGCTGGATTGGGTTCTTTATTTATATTTAAGCTTTCCTGATTCATATTATTTATACATCGTTGTAATGTATCAATTATACAGTTGATAATTATTCCAATGCAAATTAAATGTTAAAATTATCTTTTGATATGTTTTGATAAATAAATAGATTGAATTATTAAGAAAATAAAGGTTATACCAAGAAGACCAAAAAGTTTAAAGTTCATCCATATATTAGTTGAAAAAAAGTAAGCAACAAATAAGTTAAGAGTCCCCAATACTGTAAAATAAGCACCCCACATATTATTAATTTCTCTCCATTTATGTCTTTTTAACTCTACAGCTTCTTTGAGAATTTTTTGCATTGGAGTTTCTTTCATGGTGTATGTTGATATTATCAAGCCAATTCCTATTAGCCAGTTGATTATACTAACTTTCCATTTGATAAATTCTTCATTATGGAAGTATAAAGTTGCTCCACCAAATACTACAACAAGTACAGCTATTAAAATTTGTGCTTTAGCAATTTTTCTATGAGCAATATACTCCCAAATTACTTGAGCAACTGTAACTATAATCAGTGCAGCAGTAGCATAAAAAATATTATAGATCTTATAAACTGTAAAAAATACGATTGCTGGTAGCAAATCATTAATCATTTTATTCATTTGTATTAATGTTAAGAGTTGTATAATGTCATAAAAGTATAACTCTTGTTGTTAAGATAATGAAGAAATTAATTGAACTATATAGTTATGGTAATAATGTTGCTGAATTAAAAGAGATAGCTAATATTTTGGATAATGATGGTGTTCTTGCTGTACCAACTGATTCAGGATATGCTTTAGCTTGTAGGATGAAATCAAAAAAGGCTATAGATAAGATCATCAAAATACGTGAATTAGACGGAAAACATAATTTTACTTTATCTTGTAAGGATTTATCGGAAATATCTGAATATGCAAAAGTTGATAATAGCGCTTATCGAATTCTAAAAAGATATACACCGGGACCTTTTACTTTTATTTTAAATGCAACAAAAAAGGTATCATCATTATTGGTTACTAAATCTAAAAATACAGTCGGTATAAGGGTAAGTGAGCATTATGCTCTTCAGGCAATATCAGCAGAAATTGGTGAGCCATTAGTGATTGGGAGCTTTATTTTACCTGGGCAAGATCATGTTATTACCGATTGCTCAGTTATTGATGATGAAGTTATGAATTATATAGATGTGGTTATAGAGTCGGATTATTGTGGTTATGAGTCAACTACAGTTGTGGAAATGCTTGAGTTGCCATATCAGATTTTAAGACAAGGTGCTGGAGAAATAGATCTCTAATCCTAGATGTCATAGATATTGAATATTAATAAGATAGTTAAATATGAACTCTTACAAAACTATATTTGAAAATTTAGAGTTTGAAATTTCACCAATAAAAAAATCTCCTTTATATCTTTTGTCTACAAGGTAGCTAGTCACGAAGAAGTGCTAGAGGCAATAGATAATGCAAAGATTATTTATCCTGGAGCTAATCATTATTGCTGGGCATACTCTTTGGTAGATAATAATCAGCTTAGATTTAGTGATGATGGTGAGCCAAATGGTTCGGCGGGTAAGCCAATACTTTCACATATTCAAGGTCTTGGTATATCAAATGTTTTGATTGTGGTCGTAAGATATTTGGGGGGGACAAAGCTTGGTGTGGGTGGACTTGTTAGAGCGTATGGGCAGGCCGTTAAAGAAGGGTTGGCTTTAGCCAAAATTATCGATGTAGAGCCGCAGAGTGAAATTTTAATAGAATATGATTACTCAGAAACAGCAAATATCGATAATCTACTAAATCGCTATAATATTCAGATTATAAAAGAGAACTATTCTAATTTGATATCCAAAGTTATCAAGATATGTACATCCGAAAAATCTATCTTCTTAGACGAAATTACAAATATAACCAAAGGTAGAGTAAAAACGTTAGAGTACTAAATTATTTGGGTTTGAACTCTACTATTACGAATAAGCATATATATAAATGAGCCAAGTAAGCAAATAACCCCACTAAATATAAATACAAATATAAAATTATCATTTGTTGATTGTAGTATTATCCCAGTAATAAGCGGGGTAAGTCCAGCACCAACAAAATTAGCAAAATTCTGTAATCCACCAATTGTTCCTACTAAGCTATATGGAGAGATATCAGCGACTAATGCCCATGTTGGAGATATCCGTAGCCCCAAACAGAAAATAGTAACACTAATTACACATACAGTAATAAAGATGTTGTCTATAAATGGTAGTGCTAAGATTGCTATAGATGCAACTAGACATCCGATGATTATAGGTGTTAATCGTGAAAATACTGCTGTAAATCCTTTTTTTATCATAAGATCGGATACTATACCACCTAACATTACTGAAGCCATTCCTGAAATAAAAGATATAGATGTTGCTATACTCATTTGAGAAAGGCTTAGGTGTTTTACTTTAATAAAATAAAAAGGTAACCATGTTAGAAATAACCAGTAAGCGTAAGATGAACATAGATTTCCTATACATAAAAAACTACATTCTTATTCTTTAGCGCATCAGAGATAGAAACCTTTTGAGTCTTTTTGTAAGTTGGTCTACATTGAGTAGTTTCTTCTGTATGTAGAAGTTTCCAACCTAACGCAGCTAGCAATCCGATAATACCTAGCAAAATAAACATACCTCGCCAATCTAATCAGTAGCATTAAACCAACTAGGATTAATGGTGCTAGGATGTTTGCTAATCTAGGACCTAGAGCAACTATTGATGACATTAGTCCCATTTGAGAACTTGGAAAACGATGTTGTATTATTCTAGTAGCAACTATGAAAAAGGGGGCTTCTGCGAGACCGAGTAATATCCGTGTTAGTAATATTGAATAAAACCCTATTACTAAGCCTCCTAATACACAAGCTACAGACCATGCAACCATACTTATTAGCGTTACTTTATTTACACCAAGACGATCAACCATGTATCTCGCCGGTAGACTAGCGATAGCATACGGCCATATAAATGCTGATAACAATATTCTCATTTCTGTTGGTGTTATATTAAAAGCATTAGCAATTTCTGTATTTGCAATACTTAGAGTAGATCTGTCAATATAATTTAATAATGCTAAAAAGAATAATAGAAAAATTATTAAAATATTATAGTAGGATTTTTTCATTACTAAATACTTAGCTTATTTAACACGCATACCAGGCTGAGCACCTTCATGCGGTTCCAGTATGTATATTCCTTTGCCATCACCAGCTGCTAGAACCATACCTTCTGACATTCCAAACTTCATTTTTCTAGGAGCTAAGTTAGCTATCATTACGGTATGTTTGCCTACCAAATCTTCTGGCTTATATGATGATTTTATGCCTGCAAATACTTGTTTTGTAGCACCACCTAGATCTAATATTAGCTTAAGTAGTTTGTCTGCGCCTTCAACATGTGAGGCTTCAGCAATTCTAGCTACGCGTAAATCAACTTTCATGAAATCATCAAAAGTACATTCAGCAGCGATATCTAGTTTAGGTTCTTCTTTGGGTTGTTGGTTTTGTTCATTTTCTAACATTTTTTTTGTATCCTCTAAAACTTTGTCTACTTTTTCTTTTTCAATACGAGTTGCTAATGGTTTGAATTTGTTTATCTTGTGAGATTTTAGGAATACAGGAGCATCACTCCATTTTGATAGCCCTATATTTAAGAAAGTCTCTGCATTTTTAACAATTGAAGGCATAATTGGCTTAAGATATGCAACAAGCACCTTAAACATATTAATTCCTTGTGAACATACTTGATGAACTTTTTGTTCTTGTCCTTCTTCTTTTGCTAGTTGCCATGGTTTATGATGGTCTATAAATTGATTTGCTTTATCAGCTAAGGTCATTATTAGTCTCACAGCATGAGCAAACTCTCTTTTTTCAAAAGCTTGAGTAATGACATCGTGATTCTTACTAAATTCAATTTCTAACTCTTGATCAAAAATATCCTCAGATAAGGAGGCATCAAATTTTTTGTATATAAAGCCAGCACAACGGCTTGCTATATTTACCACCTTACCAACTATATCTGAATTTGATTTGGTGACAAATTCCTCAAGGTTTAAATCTATATCATCAATGCGTGATGTTAATCTAGAGGCAAAATAGTATCTCAAATAGCTAGGCTCTAAATTATCTAGATAAGTTCTTGCTTGGATAAATGTACCGCGAGATTTTGACATTTTTTTGCCATTTACAGTTAAGAATCCGTTAGCAAAGACACTTGTAGGAGTTTTGTAGCCTGTAGATAATAATATTGCTGGCCAAAATAATGCGTGGAAATAAATAATATCTTTACCAATAAAATGATAAAGCTCGTTTTCACAAGAGTCATCTCCCCAAAATTCATTAAAATCAACATTGTTTTTGTTACAGTAATCTCTAAAACTTGCAATATATCCCATCGGAGCATCTAACCAGACATAGAAGAATTTTTGCTCATTTGTACTTGGTATTGCAAAACCAAAGTATGGAGCATCACGCGAGATATCCCAACTTTGTAAGCCTTGCTCAAACCATTCTGCTAGTTTGTTAGCTACTTCTGGTTGGAGTAGTTTGTTGGATTCTATCCAATCTTTGATATTTTTTTCCAAAGAGGGTAAATCAAAAAAGAAGTGTTCAGAATTTTTTTGTATTGGTGCTTTTCCTGATACTACTGATTTTGGGTTTATTAGTTCTGTTGGATCATAAGTTGCACCACAAACCTCGCAACTATCTCCGTATTGATCTTCAGCCTTACATTTTGGACAAGTACCTTTTACAAATCTGTCTGGTAAAAACATCTTTGCTTCAGGATCATACGCTTGAGCTATTTCTTTTTTTGATATGAGTTCTTGAGCATTCAGCTTATCGTAGATATCTTCAGCAATTTCTTTGTTTATTGGACTATGAGTTGAATGATAATTATCAAACTCAATTTCGAAGCTTAAAAAATCTTTTTGGTGATTGTTTGAGTATTTTTCAACAAGTTCTTCTGGTGTGATACCTAAGCTTTTAGCTTTAAGCATTATTGGAGTGCCGTGTGTATCGCTGCCACAGACAAATATACATTTATTACCTTGTAATTTTTGGAATCTAACCCAGATGTCTGATTGTATATATCCAAGCATATGGCCTAAATGAAGATCACCATTTGCATATGGCAGCGCATTAGTAACTAAAATTTTTCTCATGATTATTGTGCTTTTAGTGGTTATGAATATCTAAAATAATATTCGTATTATAAAGTTTTTTCTGAAGTTTGTTTAGTATTAATATTGGTAAAATAGTAGATACTACAAAAAATTGTCGAATGTGCTCTTGACACACTATTTTATATATATATAATATCCTATCACATGGTTTAGGAGAGGTGGCCGAGCGGCTGAAGGCGCTCCCCTGCTAAGGGAGTATAGGCGTTAAACCCTATCGAGAGTTCGAATCTCTTCCTCTCCGCCATCCAAAGTTTTCGATCTTTTCAAAATCGGGTGCTTAGCTCAGTTGGGAGAGCATCGCCCTTACAAGGCGAGGGTCGGGGGTTCGAACCCCTCAGCACCCACCACTAATAAATATAAAGCGACTTGGGTCGCTTTTTTTATGTCTTCAATTTTTTGCAATCACTTCTATTGGGCTTTGTCTTTTGTTATGAAGTTGACGGTATAGAGAGTGTTTTAATTATTTGTGCTAAATAAATATAGAACGGTTTTAGATTAATATTCTTATATAGGGCAATTAGCTAAAAGCTAATGACAGGAGTATGTTGTAGATATATCTTTTAGTAAGTAATTGTGATAACCGTATTTTTAGTTTGCTTTGAGGTTAAGAGTCATTTAAGTTTAGAAGTGTCTATGTCTAAATCTAATCAAAACTTGCCCTTCAAATTTTATATATAATAATATTTCTATTGTTATTTTTTAAGCTGCACCTGTGCTTCTTTTATTGGAAGTGTTGTATTGCCTAATTTTTCATATATAGATTTGTAAAAAGAGTAGAGGTTATATCTAATACTTATGTCTCTTTACTTTATTGTTTTGCTTTGAGTTTTATAATATCACTAATCGCCAAAGTTGGTTAAATCAAATTGTTAATATAGCAGATATGTATATTGATATAAGTAATTAGATTAACAGAGACAGAGGTGTTTAGATTCAGCACATTTATTGAAAGTGCAATAAATAGATAAAAAGTATTATTTTTTTTAGAAAAGTTAGATATTTGTATATTTGTCCCAAAAGCGTTAAAACGTGATATAGAGTGTATAAAAATGGTATATAGGCGTTGGTTTTTATAGATGATTTTATATTTAGATAAAAAAAGTTGTAAAAAGTTTAATTTTTTTGAAAAAAGTAGTTGCATTTTGGATGAGTGATGCGTATTATATGTCTTCACCGGCTGACGGGTGATGTCAACGGTAGGAAGCTAAGGCTTCTAAGATATTTAAGAGATATATTATATACAAACACTTTGTTAAAGAATTTGAGTATCAGTAGTTAGAGTCAGAATTTGAGAATTAAACTGAAGAGTTTGATCCTGGCTCAGATTGAACGCTGGTGGCATGCTTAACACATGCAAGTCGAACGGTAACAGGTCTTCGGATGCTGACGAGTGGCGGACGGGTGAGTAACGCGTAGGAATCTGCCCATCTGTGGGGGATACCAGTTGGAAACGACTGTTAATACCGCATAATATCTGCGGATTAAAGGTGGCCTTTGCGCTGCCGCAGATGGATGAGCCTGCGTTGGATTAGCTAGTTGGTGGGGTAAGGGCCTACCAAGGCTACGATCCATAGCTGATTTGAGAGGATGATCAGCCACATTGGGACTGAGACACGGCCCAAACTCCTACGGGAGGCAGCAGTGGGGAATATTGGACAATGGGGGAAACCCTGATCCAGCAATGCCATGTGTGTGAAGAAGGCTCTAGGGTTGTAAAGCACTTTAGTTGGGGAGGAAAGCCTGTGAGTTAATAGCTTGCAGGAAGGACGTTGCCCAAAGAATAAGGACCGGCTAACTCCGTGCCAGCAGCCGCGGTAATACGGGGGGTCCGAGCGTTAATCGGAATTACTGGGCGTAAAGGGTCTGTAGGTGGTTTGTTAAGTCAGATGTGAAAGCCCAGGGCTCAACCTTGGAACTGCATTTGATACTGACAAACTAGAGTATGGTAGAGGAATAGGGAACTTCTGGTGTAGCGGTGAAATGCGTAGAGATCAGAAGGAACACCAATGGCGAAGGCAACATTCTGGACCAATACTGACACTGAGGGACGAAAGCGTGGGGATCAAACAGGATTAGATACCCTGGTAGTCCACGCTGTAAACGATGAGTACTAGCTGTTGGATTCGGTGTAAAGGATCTAGTGGCGCAGCTAACGCGTTAAGTACTCCGCCTGGGGACTACGGCCGCAAGGCTAAAACTCAAAGGAATTGACGGGGACCCGCACAAGCGGTGGAGCATGTGGTTTAATTCGATGCAACGCGAAGAACCTTACCTGGTCTTGACATCCTGCGAACTTTCTAGAGATAGATTGGTGCCTTCGGGAACGCAGTGACAGGTGCTGCACGGCTGTCGTCAGCTCGTGTTGTGAAATGTTGGGTTAAGTCCCGCAACGAGCGCAACCCCTATTGATAGTTACCATCATTAAGTTGGGTACTCTATTGAGACTGCCGCTGACAAGGCGGAGGAAGGTGGGGACGACGTCAAGTCATCATGGCCCTTACGACCAGGGCTACACACGTGCTACAATGGGTATTACAGAGGGCTGCGAAGGTGCGAGCTGGAGCGAAACTCAGAAAGGTACTCTTAGTCCGGATTGCAGTCTGCAACTCGACTGCATGAAGTCGGAATCGCTAGTAATCGCAGGTCAGAATACTGCGGTGAATACGTTCCCGGGTCTTGTACACACCGCCCGTCACACCATGGGAGTGGGTTGCTCCAGAAGTAGATAGCTTAACGAATGGGCGTTTACCACGGAGTGATTCATAACTGGGGTGAAGTCGTAACAAGGTAGCCGTAGGGGAACCTGCGGCTGGATCACCTCCTTAACGAAAATACGAAAAAATAGAAATAAGCTCTAATTACATATTCAAGTGATTTAGCATAGTGTTTGTAGGTAATATATTTTAGTGTAAATAGAATATGGGTCTGTAGCTCAGTTGGTTAGAGCGCACCCCTGATAAGGGTGAGGTCGGTAGTTCGAGTCTACTCAGACCCACCAGTAATTTTGGGGCCATAGCTCAGCTGGGAGAGCACCTGCTTTGCACGCAGGGGGTCAGCGGTTCGATCCCGCTTGGCTCCACCATACTTATTTACGCGAAGATAGAGATATTTAACAATTTAGTATAGAAATAGACTTAAGAAAATAAGTGCAAGCGGTGGATGCCTTGGCATTCAGAGGCGATGAAGGACGTGTTAATCTGCGATAAGCTTCGGGGAGCTGGTAAATAAGCTTTGATCCGGAGATTTCCGAATGGGGGAACCCACCTGGCATAAGCTGGGTACTCACTCGATATGGAGTGTAGAGCGAACGAGGGGAACTGAAACATCTAAGTACCCTTAGGAAGAGAAATCAATTGAGATTCCCATAGTAGTGGCGAGCGAAGTGGGAAGAGCCTGGTATGATTTAGCTGTAATTATAGTAGAACAAGTTGGGAAGCTTGACGATAGAGGGTGATAGTCCCGTATACGAAATAATCACAGTGGAACTAAGCATGCGAACAAGTAGGACGGGGCACGTGGAACCTTGTCTGAATATGGGGGGACCATCCTCCAAGGCTAAATACTCCTGAATGACCGATAGTGAACTAGTACCGTGAGGGAAAGGTGAAAAGAACCCTTATAAAGGGAGTGAAATAGAATCTGAAACCGCTTGCATACAAGCAGTAGGAGCATGATTTAGTCATGTGACTGCGTACCTTTTGTATAATGGGTCAGCGAGTTACTTTTAGTGGCGAGGATAACTGAATAAGGGATCCGTAGCGAAAGCGAGTTTTAATAGGGCGATAAGTCGCTAGGAGTAGACCCGAAACCGGCGCGATCTATCCATGGCCAGGTTGAAGGTTGGGTAATACCAACTGGAGGACCGAACCCAATACTGTTGCAAAAGTATGGGATGAGCTGTGGATCGGAGTGAAAGGCTAATCAAGCACGGAGATAGCTGGTTCTCCCCGAAAACTATTTAGGTAGTGCCTCGTGTATAACTCATTGGGGTAAAGCACTGTTTCGACAATGGGGGTTTTACGACCTTACTGACTCGATGCAAACTCAGAATACGATGAAGTTTAATCACGGGAGACACACTGCGGGTGCTAAGGTCCGCAGTGGAAAGGGAAACAGCCCAGACCGCCAACTAAGGTCCCTAAGTCATAACTAAGTGGGAAACGAAGTGGGAAGGCCCAGACAGCCAGGAGGTTGGCTTAGAAGCAGCCACCCTTTAAAGAAAGCGTAATAGCTCACTGGTCGAGTCGGCCTGCACGTAAGATTTAACGGGGCTAAGTTATGCACCGAAGTTGCGGAATATATTTAGTATATTGGTAGGGGAGCGTTCTGTAAGCTGATGAAGGTATGTTGAGAAGCATGCTGGAGGTATCAGAAGTGCGAATGCTGACATGAGTAACGTAAAATAAGTGAGATTCTTATTGGCCGAAAACCCAAGGATTCCTACGCAATGTTAATCAACGTAGGGTAAGCCGGCCCCTAAGGCGTAGCTGAAGAGTGAAGTCGATGGGAAACAGGTTAATATTCCTGTGCCGCTTATATGAACGAAGGAGGGACGGAGAAGGTTAGGTAGGCCTGGCGAATGGTTGTCCAGGTGAAAGTATGTAGGTAGGAATGCTAGGCAAATCCGGTGTTCTGTTGATCTGAGATACGAGACGAAGTCAAACTTGTTTGACGAAGCTATTGATACCATGCTTCCAGGAAAAGCTTCTAAGTATATTGTATAAGCGACCGTACTGTAAACCGACACTGGTGGGTAGGTAGAGAATACTAAGGCTATGAGATAACTCTGGTGAAGGAACTAGGCAAAATGACACCGTAACTTTGGAAGAAGGTGTGCCCTTGATGGTGATGAGACTTGCTCTCTAAGCTGTTGGGGGTTGCAAATACCAGGTGGCTGCGACTGTTTATCAAAAACACAGCACTCTGCTAAATCGTAAGATGAAGTATAGGGTGTGACGCCTGCCCGGTGCTGGAAGGTTAATTGAAGGGGTTAGCGCAAGCGAAGCTCTGGATCGAAGCCCCAGTAAACGGCGGCCGTAACTATAACGGTCCTAAGGTAGCGAAATTCCTTGTCGGGTAAGTTCCGACCTGCACGAATGGCGTAACGACGGCCACACTGTCTCCACCAGAGACTCAGTGAAATTGAAATCGCTGTGAAGATGCAGTGTACCCGCGGTTAGACGGAAAGACCCCGTGAACCTTTACTATAGCTTTGCACTGGACTTTGAATATTTATGTGTAGGATAGGTGGGAGACTTTGAAGCAGTTACGCTAGTAGCTGTGGAGTCATCCTTGAAATACCACCCTTGAGTATTTGAAGTTCTAACTCAGGAGAGATTCGAGGACAGTGTATGGTGGGTAGTTTGACTGGGGCGGTCTCCTCCTAAAGAGTAACGGAGGAGTACGAAGGTGCACTCGGTACGGTCGGAAATCGTACCAAGAGTATAAAGGCAAAAGTGCGCTTGACTGCGAGAGTGACGGCTCGAGCAGGTACGAAAGTAGGTCTTAGTGATCCGGTGGTCCCGTATGGAAGGGCCATCGCTCAACGGATAAAAGGTACTCCGGGGATAACAGGCTGATTCCTCCCAAGAGTTCATATCGACGGAGGAGTTTGGCACCTCGATGTCGGCTCATCACATCCTGGGGCTGAAGCAGGTCCCAAGGGTATGGCTGTTCGCCATTTAAAGTGGTACGCGAGCTGGGTTCAGAACGTCGTGAGACAGTTCGGTCCCTATCTGCCGTGGGCGTTAGAGATTTGAGAAGAGTTGCTCCTAGTACGAGAGGACCGGAGTGAACGAACCACTGGTGTTCCGGTTGTTTCGCCAGAAGCATTGCCGGGTAGCTATGTTCGGAAGGGATAACCGCTGAAAGCATCTAAGCGGGAAGCCTCCTTCAAGATTAGATCTCTCTGATGAAAATCAGTAAGGAACGTTGGAGACTACGACGTTGATAGGCTGGGTGTGGAAGTACAGCAATGTATGAAGCTTACCAGTACTAATGATCCGAGAGACTTAAGTCTATTTCTATGCTGAATTGTTAAATATCTTTATAAGATATATTATCCAAAACACAGTTTTGGCGATAATAGCTTGTAGGAACCACCTGATCCCATTCCGAACTCAGAAGTGAAACTACAAAACGCCGATGATAGTCTGGCAATGCCCAGGTGAAAGTAGGTAATCGCCATCTTATTACATTAAAGACTTATCGTGATAAGCATTTTAAAAGCCTCATAGAAATATGGGGCTTTTTGCATTTATAGACATCATGATTTTTAAAACTATTACTGCTATATTAAACAGCAACTTTCATCTATAATCTCCTGATATTTATATTTATCACTTATATCTAACATAGCTTTTAAAGATGAAAATATCGAAGCTAAGATAGTGTCTAAAATTATGTCATTAGTTATTCAACTTTATATAAAGGACTAGCTGATGAAAGTTATTAACTTATAGTTACAAAAAAATATACAAGATGTGCTTGTATTGTGATAAAAATAAAGCAGTAGAAAATATTACCAAATAATTTGAGCTAGAATTAGAACTATATAAGCAATACTAATTTGCTTTATTTTTACCTATAAGATAGATACTGTAGCTTAAGAAAGTACTAGGCTTAGAACCTAATTTACAGCGAGATTGTACTAGGTCTTATAATATTCAAAAGAATCATTTTCTAGCTATCGTAATTCTAGAAGATTTAAAGTCTTAGATATTGAAAAAAATGTTGAATAATTGTCTTCACTGCTTATGTGATTGCTAAGCTACAACTACTGAATATTTTCTCTCAAAGATGTTTGTAGGACTACTACAATTAGCTACTCTTTTAGAAATATAGATAGCGTAATAAATCTTACTTGTGTTTGTATGATAGAAAATTCGAACGAATAACTTATAAATATCTTATGATGACTTTTCTAAAGTTAAGAATATTTTCTTTGTAAGACTCGATAGATTATAGGGCACACTTTATTTGAAGGTATTAATATTTGCGTTTTTATCTTTATTTAAGAGCATTAAGATATTTTAATAATAAGTTAGCGAAGATATATTATATATAGCGTGAATATAAATAAAATATAGGTAATTGGAAACGCAAACCTTGAAAATATATCTAGTTTCTTGGCAAAATTCTGCTATATTTACATTTAGATGGTCTCTCACATAGTCTTGTACTGTAAATTGATGGTTTGGTTCGACTACTAGTTTTACTTCGCTTGAGTTATATCAAAATGGTATTATATATGCTTTTAAGGTTTGTTTATCAAATGGGAATTTCTCAAGTTGCATAGGCGTTTCAAGATGTAATGTGCGTTGTTCAGTATATATAATATTTCCATTAGGATAAATTTTTATTTGTCTGGCTTTTATTTGAGGAGATCCAACTTCATTAATTATAGATATTTGTGGTCTCCATCTTTCAAAAATTTCATCATATTGAAAATCTCCCTGATATAATTTGTATGAAGTTTTTTCTTCATTTTTGTCAAATTTTAATCTTGGGTCATTCCATTTGAATCTAAATATGACATCGATTTGTAATTGTTCATTAACTTCATCTAAACTTTGGATATCAGTTATAAATGTAGAGGTTTTACAATTGTAGGTGTTTGAGGAGGGGTACTAACATACCCAAATATATTTTTATAATAACTTAGTGATATTAGTAATAACAAAAAAATTTTAAAAGTTTATTGTTAAGCATTTGCATCAAAATATTATATACCTTAATCAGTATTTTACTAAACTAGTATAATTAAACCAAATTTTGTTCAAAGTTTTGTGTGATTTAGTTTAAGATGTAATTTATAAAACATTAAAAATACAAATATTTAATTAGAATACAATTGCTTGAATAATATTTATTATTATGCATATAAATGCTTTCATAATAAAAAATAATAGATTTAAACCATTAACTGGAATTAATATTAGCGCTAATAAAATATAAAAACCATACTTTTGCAAATTATTATATTTATAGGCTATATCTTTAGGTAAAAAGGATGTCAGAACTTTGCTACCATCAAGAGGAGGTATTGGTAAAAGGTTTAAAACCATTAATATAACATTGATCATTATGCCATAAAAAGCCATTCCTTGAATATAAGGATGTAGAGTTACATATTTTGCTACTATCGCCCATATTATTGCCATTAAAAAGTTAGCTAAAGGGCCTACAATTGCAACTATAGCGATATCAATCTTTGGATTTTTGAGATTGTTATAATTTATAGGTACTGGCTTAGCCCAACCAAATATAAAAGGAAATCCTGAAGCAAAAGATGCTATTAGCATCAATCCAGGTACTATGATTGTCTCTATTGGATCTATGTGCGATACTGGATTCAATGTTACTCTTCTTAATTTATATGCAGTATCATCGCCTCTATATTTTGCAATAAATCCATGTGCGGCTTCATGAATTGTTATTGCAAATATTAGTGGAATTGAAGCCATTAGAATTGTTATTAAAATATGGTTAAGATCCATTAGAGATATTTTGAGAATTTTGATTTTGAAGTTATAGTTATTTGATATGTAAATATAAAGTTAAACAGTCAAATTAATAAAAAAATATAAAATGCTGCATATAAACCCTTAATATTTAGTATGGTATAAATTTAAGTGTAGTCTGATTAATATTGTATTTAATTAGATTTTATTAAATTTGTAATGAGAGTTTGTATGAAGAAATTATTAACTGTAATTTTGGTATCTTGTGTATTAGCATCATGTGTATCTACATATGAACCTATGCCTGCAGATAAGCAATCTCAACAATAAGATAGGAGAATTATTATGAGAAAAATATTCTTAGAATAACAGTTATCGCAGCGCTTTCAATGATTTTAATGTCTTGCGTTGTTAAACATGAATGTCCAACTAAATTAGATGCTAATGGCAATAAGTATATGGATAGAAATGCGTGTACACAAAATACTTATTACTTGGATTTATTCCTTTGGGTTAGATTTATAAATACTTTAAAGGTTAAAGGTTAAAGGTTAAAGGTTAAAGGTTAAAGGTTAAAGGTTAAAGGTTAAAGGTTAAAGGTTAAAGGTTAAAGGTTAAAGGTTAAAGGTTAAAGGTTAAAGGTTAAAGGTTAAAGGTTAAAGGTTGAATACTTTTGGATCTATTTTATTAAAAGTTCTTTAAAAATAAGTGTCTTATAAATCACATGATTTTATTAATAAAATTAAACTTCTAAATTTGCTGTATAAAAGGTTTTTTAACAGCAATAAACTAGGTAATATAACGAAGTTATAGGGTCGATTTGTGTTTCATTTTATTAATAGGAGACTCGTTATATGGCAAATCAATATACAGGAAATTTTGAGCAAATTGTAAAAAATAAATTTAACTGTTCAGCGAAGGAAGTTTTGTTGAAATGTCAGAGAGAAGGTTTGAGTTATCAAGAAGCTGAAAAAGTATTAGGCTTTAAACACGTGACAATCAGAAAATGGGCAAAAAGATTTGATATTAAGTTACCAGCTAGATTTCGGTTTGATGATGATCGTTTTGGACAAAGTAAAGAAATAGCGTATGTGAATGAGTGTAAGTCAAATAGAATTAACAAGACTAATATTTTTAGTCGTTGTTGGATAAATATGAATCTCTATTCAGCAATCAAAGCTAAATCTTGATTAACAGATACCTTTACATTATTTTGGCTCTGACTGAATAATATATTCTCATTTGGCATCAGTACGATGACAGTTGAGCCAAAGTTGAACCAGCCAAGAGTATCGCCTTTTTTGAACTCTATATTAAAAATGTCATTGTTGTAGTCCCAAGTTTGTATATCTTTATAGTAGCTTGGAGCTACTTTGCCGTGCCATACTGTTTCGATACCAGCAACAAGTAAAGCACCGACGAAAATTACAGCAACTTCACCAATTTCAGTATTAAAGTAACAAACTAATCTTTCATTTCTTGCAAATAGATTATCAACATTTTGAGCAGTGATCTGATTTACTGAAAAAAGCTTACCAGGGATATAAACCATTTTTGTTAGTTTACCATCGATAGGAATATGGACTCTATGGTAATCTTTTGGAGATAGATAGGTCGTTGCAAATTTTGTGAAATCAGTTGTTGAACTGTCAGCTATCAATGCTTTCAGTGAAAAAGTTTTTCCCTTAGCTTGGATTAAACTACCATCAGTGATATCTCCAAACTCGCTCAGAACACCGTCTGCAGGCGATGATATGACCTTTTTATCTGAGGATATAGGCCTTAATCCATCTTTTAACTCCCTTATGAAAAAGTTATTGAAAGAAGAATATTTGCTAATATCACTTTCTTTAGCTTCACTTATATCTATTTTAAATTTTTTGATAGCTAAATTTATTAAGTAATTTTTAAAAGGTTTATTTTTTGAGTCTGCGAGTTTGCTGATTAATCTTGATATTAAAGATTGAGGAATAATATGTTGTAGAAATATAAAAAGTTTATTTTTCATTTATTTTTTACAGTTGAAGCTTTTATTAATTATTAGTATAGCACTGTGTTATAATGTTTAGTTAATTTAATTAGCTAGTTATTAAATATTTGCAGATGAAGAAAAATTTCCAAATACTCATTTTAGTGAGTCTTGGTTTGTTATTGCAAAACTGTGCGACTAATGATGTGGATAATGATTTCTCGGCTGAGAGTCTTTCTAATGAAAGCTTTAGCTGGGATATATTTAGAAACAGAAAATATGAATATGCAAAAGTTCAAGTTAAAGAAGAACCTTCATTAATAATTCCTACTGGTTTAAATGGTGAAAAAATTAAACCGGCACTTAACTTGCCCGATGGAGATAATAAGTATCCTAGATCACAAGTTCCAAAGGCTTATCAACAAATGTTGCCTCCGAATTACACTGTCAAATTTGATATGGCTAAAATCATTAGTGATCAAATATCGAAAGTTTCTATAAGTGTTGTTTATGATGATTCAGGCTCATTGAAACTAGTGTTTAGAGAGCCTTTATCTATAACTATTAATCTTTTGGATGATTACTTTAAAGGCCTTCCTAGTATTTACACAATAACTTCTGAGAAAGATGAGGTATTATCAGGACATTTGATAACAGTTAAAGATAGTCAAAAAAATATAAATTTCGTTATTAAAGCACGCAAAATTGATGAACTCTCAAGCTTAGTTAAGATAAATGCGGTATTTACTGGTGATGGACAGACTCAAGCGCCTGACCATATCTCAGAGGGTGTAAGATTATTAAGCGATATTCGTAAAGAGTTAAATAATACAGAATTAAAAAGTGATAATAATTTACAAATTGCAAAACAAGCAGAAGCAGAAATGGCAGTATCAGATGCTAATTCTAGTAAGGGACAGTCAAGTTTGGGTGGACTTCTAGGTTCTACTAAAAAAAGTAAGTTTGGTTTTGGTTCTTATGATAGAACTATTGATAAATCTATACAGCAAGATGAAACTGATCAGATTCAAAATCAGATGAAAGATTATACTAAGATTACTGCGCCATCTGATGATAGTGTCTATGATAGCCAGACTCAAGCCGAAGAGCTAAATATATAGGTGGTAGTTATGTATGATATTTCAGTTTTTATTGGAAGGTTTCAGCCTTTTCATAAAGGTCATTTGCATAATATACAAGTAGCATTGAAGCATAGTAAGAGGATTATCATAAATGTAGGTAGCTCATTTAATGCTCCAAATATGAAGAATCCATTTTCATTTGAGTTTAGAAAGCAAATGATTATAGAGGATTTAAAAGTAGTGGATATTGATTTAAATTTAGTTGAAATTGAGCCGCTAGCAGATTATTTCTACCAAGAGCAAAAATGGGAAGAGTCTTTGCGCCAAAATGTCTATAAGCATGCTAAGTCAGGTGAAACTATAGCTATAGTTGGACATATTAAAGATGACTCTAGTTATTATATTAAAAGTTTTCCAGAGTGGGGATATATACCAGTAGATAATTATAAAAACTATAATGCTACAGAGTTTAGAGAATATTTTTATAAAGGTGAAATTCTTGATGAGTATATGTGTAGTTCAACACCAAATCAAGGAACATTTAAGTTATTAAATGCTTTTATGCAAAGTGTAACATATCAAGATTTGGTTGCTGAAAATAGCTATGTTATAGATTATAAATATTCATGGAGAAATGCGCCATATAAACCAAATATAGTTACTGTAGATGCTCTAGTTATAGTAAATAATTATATTCTTCTTGTTCAAAGAAAAGGATTTCCTGGTAAGGGATTATGGGCATTGCCAGGTGGGTTTTTGGAGTGCGATGAAACTATATCTCAAGCAATAATAAGAGAATTGTTTGAAGAAACAAATATAGATCTTAGTATTGAACAATTATCTTTGGCAAAAAGATGTGAAAAAGTCTTTGACTATCCTGATCGCTCTGTTCGAGGAATAACAATAAGTCATGTTGGAGTTTTTATATTTGAGGAATGGGCTGATTTACCTAGCATTTACGCGGCCGATGATGCTAATCAGGTTAAGTGGATATCTATAGATTCAGTTATTGGTAGTATGTATGATAAAATGCTAGAAGATCATTATCAAATTATCACAGTTTTAATGGAAGAATGTGGTGTATAGGGGTATAAGGAGCTTTTTATTATGAGTTTATCAGTTGTTATTTTAGCTGCAGGAAAGGGTTCGAGAATGAACTCTAATAAGCCAAAAGTTTTACAAACTTTAGCTGGAGAAACTTTAATCAGACATGTTATAAATCGCGTTGAGCCTTTAAAGCCTAATAATATTATTGTTGTTACAGGGCATTTAAAAGATATGGTCGAAGAAGAATTAACTGATAAAAACTTAACTTTTGTAGAGCAAAAAGAACAGTTAGGTACAGGACATGCAGTATTAAAAGCCTTACCCCAAATTAAAGAAGACAAGGTCTTAATCTTGTATGGTGATGTGCCATTAATATCTACAGAAGTTTTAGCTAATTTAATTAAATCAGCAAGTAATGATCTAGCTGTTCTTACGGCGGTTGTAAACAATCCGACAGGACTTGGTCGTATTGTAAGAGATAAGTTTGGAGCAGTAAGTCATATTGTTGAAGAGAAAGATGCCACTGATGGACAAAGCCAGATCAAAGAGATAAATACAGGCATATATTGTGTCTCTAGAGATCACTTGGAGAAATGGTTGCCTAATTTAGGTAATACGAATGCGCAAGGTGAATATTATCTTACTGATATAGTAGCAATGGCAAGAGAAGATAATATTTCTATAACAGTAACTCACCCTGTTGAAGAATTTGAAATACAGGGTGTTAATGATAGAGTGCAACTTGCACAACTTGAAAGACAGTGGCAGAAACATATTGCTGAAGTAATTATGTCAAAAGGAGTAAGTGTCGCTGATCCTAGTAGGATAGATGTACGCGGTAAACTTGAGGTTGGCAAAGATTGTTGGTTAGATGTTAATGTAATCATTAAAGGGCATGTGAAGCTTGGCAATAATGTTGTAGTTGGAGCAAACTGTATTCTAAAAAACTGTACTATAGAAGATAATGTTAAAGTAAAAGCTAATAGTATGGTTGATGGATCTATTATCCGAGAAGGAGCTATTGTTGGGCCTTTCGCAAGAGTTAGACCAGAATGTGATGTCAAGGAAGGTGCTGTTATTGGAAACTTTGTTGAAGCAAAAAAAACTATTTTAGGAAAAGGATCAAAGGCTTCTCATTTGACATATTTGGGTGATAGTGAAATCGGAGCTAATTGTAATATTGGAGCAGGTGTAATAACTTGTAATTATGATGGGGTTAATAAGCATAAAACAACAGTAGGAGATTATGCGTTTATCGGATCTGACTCACAGTTAATTGCTCCAGTTAATATTGGTCCTGGTGTAACTATTGGTGCTGGATCAACTATTGCAAAAGATGTTCCAGCTGATAATCTTGCTATTTCAAGAGCAAGGCAGCGTCATATTGATACTTGGCAGAGACCTGTCAAAAAAGACGATAAGTAAAAAATAGGGTATATATTATGTGTGGGATAGTAGGTGCCAATTCTACAAGAAATGTTACAAATATTTTGATTGAAGGTTTGAAAAAACTTGAGTATCGTGGCTATGATTCTGCTGGTTTGGCAGTCATTGATGATCATAATCAGATAGATATATGTAAAGAAGTAGGTAAGGTTATTGAGTTAGAAAAAGCAGTTCACAGCTTATCAAATTTTAAGGGTAATATCGGTATTGCTCATACTAGATGGGCGACTCATGGTAAACCTTCCAAAGAAAATTCTCATCCACATGCTTCGGAGAAATTTTGCATAGTACATAATGGTGTAATTGAGAATTTTGCTGAATTAAAAAAATCATTAATTAGTGAGGGTTATCTCTTTAAATCAGATACGGATACTGAAGTTGTAGCGCATCTATTAGATAGAGAATGGAATGATTCTAAATCTATTATTGATAATATCAAGATTATAACTAAGCTTTTAAAAGGAGCATATGCCTTAGCAATAATTTCACAAAAATTTACTGATAAGATTGTAGTTGTGCGTTCAGGCTCTCCTCTAGTTATAGGAGTGGGTATTGATGAGAATTTTATTTCATCTGATACGTTATCACTATTACCAGTTACTAATAGATTCTCTTATCTTGATGAGGGCGATATAGCTATTATATCTAAACTAGATGTTAAAGTCTTTGATAGTAAAGGAATATCTAAGAATTTAGAAGTTAAAGAATATAACTACTCATCTTCAAGTGCGACTAAAGATGGTTATAAGCATTATATGCTTAAAGAAATATATGAGCAACCAGAAGCTATATCAAATACTATAATGGCATCATTAAATGATGGTGAGATTAGTTTGGATAATTTTGATAGAGAGGCTCAAAAGCTATTTGAGAAAACTAAACATATAAGTATAGTTGCATGTGGTACTAGCTATAATGCTGGAATGGCGGCAAAATACTGGATAGAAAAGTATGCAAAAATCCCATGTAGTGTTGAGATAGCTAGTGAAATTAGATACAGAGATAATATAGTCGTCGATGGCTCATTATTTGTCAGTATCTCACAATCTGGAGAAACTGCGGATACTTTAGAGTCTCTGAGAAAAAGTAAAAAGCAAAACTACATTGGTAGTATGTGTATTTGTAATGTGCCAAATAGCTCTTTAGTTCGAGAGTCTGACATTGCTTTTATGACAAAAGCAGGTGTTGAGATTGGTGTTGCATCAACAAAGGCATTTACAACACAGTTAGTAGCATTGGCAATATTTACACTTGTAATGTCTAAATTGAAGGGAAGTTTGTCAGACGATGAAATAGTAAAATATACTGAAGAACTTAATAACATCCGTGCATTAGTTATGGGTGCATTGAAATTAGATCCTGAAATAGACGAGATAAGTGAATACTTCTCTGATAAGGAGCATACAATATTTTTAGGAAGGGGATTGTATTACCCGATAGCAGTAGAGGGCGCTTTAAAACTTAAAGAAATATCTTATATTCATGCTGAAGCTTACCCCTCAGGTGAGCTAAAACATGGACCGCTAGCATTAGTAGATAAACATATGCCAATAGTTGCTATGGTACCTAATGATGATTTATTGGACAAAACTCTTTCTAATCTTCAAGAAGTTCACGCTAGAGGAGGAAAGCTAATTCTTTTTGTAGATAAGGTAATAAAAGATAAGGTTAGCTTTGATAATAGTATCGTCTTGGAGTTAGATGGCGGACATGATTTTAGTGCGCCAATAGTATTTACCATACCACTTCAGCTTTTATCCTATCATGTGGCTATAATTAAAGGTACAGATGTAGATCAGCCTCGAAACCTAGCTAAGTCTGTTACTGTAGAATAGTAATGCTATAAATTCTGATAGCATTCCCTAGGATTGTTTCATATAAAAGGTATTCATTATGGATTTTAATAAATCTTTGTTATCTGAAAATATTAGACTTGAAATAATGATTAGAGGAGATTTCGATAGGTTATACAATATAGCCAAAGATCCTGAAATATGGGCTCAGCATAATGATAAATCAGGTAGTCAAGTAGATTGGTTTAAAAGTATTTTAATGATGGTTTAAAAAATCCTCAAAACTGCTATTTAATTTTTTATAACAACGAATTGGTAGGTTCTACTAGATATTATGAGTATGACTATATTAAAAAATCAATAAAAGTAGGTTATACGTTTTGTGCTAAGCAATACTGGGGTACAGAGCTTAATAAAAAAGTTAAAAAACTAATGTTAGATTATGCATTTAACTTTATCGAAAATATATTTTTTGATGTATGGTATAAAAATATTCGTTCTCAAAAAGCAGTAATAAAGTTAGGAGCTAAACTTTATGAGAATGATACTTCTCAAGAAAGATTAGTTTTTATTTTAAATAAAAAAGATTGGGAAATTAATAGATAATTAGATGTAAGCTCTTCTTTGAGCAATTCTAGCTTTTTTAACAGCTTGACGTTTTGCTATTTTTCTTTTCTCAGTTGGCTTTACGTAGTGCTGCCTATCTCTAAGCTCTTGCTTGATACCAGCTTTCTCGCAAGCACGCTTGAAGTTTCTTAGGCTTATATCAAATGGTTTGCGCTCATCTACTCTAATACTTGGCATTATAGTACCTCAATATTTATAGCTTCAGGGCCTTTTCTACCTTCTTGAGTTTCAAAAGTAACTTGTTGACCTTCAGCAAGTGTTTCACCATTAAGTTTTGAAATATGTACAAATACATCTTTGCCACCATTCTCAGGAGAGATGAAACCGAATCCTTTTTGGTTGTTGAAAAACTTTACTGTACCTTGTGATTTATTATCCATTTTTATTCTCTTTAGTTATTTGTTAGTTAGTTCTAGCATATTCAATGCTATTTTATACCGTATGGACTTATGAAATAACAATTTAAGGGATTAAACAAAAACTGAAATTAAATAATATGAAAAATTTACTGTTAATAAAAATTTCTCTATTCCTTACGTGATAGATTATAGTATAAAACAGCGCTAAAAGATACAATTTAGAAGAAAATATTTAAAACTCACTAGGTATATTTGAAACACTATTAGTCAAGCTTCGTCCTTTTTGATTGAAGAAGATCTTTAGCGCTAGACATTGATTGACTTGAGGTTCTAAGTTTTTGATTTTTTTATCAAATTCTATCTCTAAATCTATATTATAGATATTGGCTAATTCTAATAAACTTATAAATACGTCAGTAAGTTCAGAGCTTATTTTGTCATTACCACTAGTTTCTCCATAAATTTCTTTTTGCATTATTTCATTAGCTAATTCACCAACCTCTTCAGTAAGAGCTATGAAACTAGCAAGTCTAGGGTGGGTAATTCTTTAAAGAGTTCGGCAACTGTATCTTGTGCTTTTCTGATTCTCATATTTATGCGATGTATTTATTTATGCTAATAATTCTAACATCGTTTTTGGTATCTATATATTCATTAACTGATAGTTTATAATGAGGTATCTAGATTTTTTGAAAAAAGTAGTTGTAATATATGAGTAAAATAATAATTAAAACTCCAGATGAAATAGAGAAGATTCGGGTTGCTGGTAAATTAGCAGCAGAAGTTTTGGAAATGATAACTCCCTATGTAAAAGAAGGGATAACAACAGCTGAGTTAGATCAGATCTGTCATGACTATATAGTCAAAGAACAGGATGCTTATCCTGCACCATTGAATTATCACGGTTTTCCTAAATCTATCTGTACATCTATAAATCATGTAGTTTGCCATGGAATTCCTGCTGATAAGAAATTAAAAAATGACGATATTTTAAACATAGATATTACTGTAAAAAAAGATGACTATCATGGTGACACTAGTAAGATGTTTATGATTGGCGAACCTTCGGGGATGGCTAAAAAATTAGTTGAAGTTACTTACGAATGTCTTTGGAAAGGTATAGAAGTTGTTAAGCCTGGTAATCATTTTGGCGATATTGGCGCTGTAATAGAAAAGCATGCTAAAAAATATGGCTATTCTATAGTTGATGCTTTTTGCGGTCATGGAATAGGTGCAAGCTTTCATGAGCCTCCACATGTAATGCATCATGGTAAAGCTGGCACAGGTGCTAAATTTGAAGAGGGTATGATTTTTACAATTGAGCCAATGATAAATATTGGTAAAAGAGCCGTATCTGTGTTAAAAGATGGTTGGACAGCTGTAACAAAAGATAGATCTCTATCAGCTCAGTGGGAGCATACAATCTTAGTTACGAAGGATGGTTACGAAGTTCTAACATTAAGAGAAGAAGAAAGAAGCTAAAATGACAAAACAAGTAACTCAAAAGCTCGTGAATCAAAAATGTGAACTTTTACGCTCACAGAATGAAGAAATCACAGTCAATAAAGTTAGAAAGCTTATTGGTGAAGGTGTTTCCATTATTGATTTAGTTGAGAAGGTTACTTTATATAAAAATGATAGAAAGCAAGCTATTACAACTGGAGAATTAGAGCTGGAGCTGACAGTAACTACTGTTGTTAAAGACGAGTTGCTAGAAGCTATCAAATCTACTCTCAAAGAATCAGGTATTAAAGAGGATAAGCTTGCTTATAGCTTACGTAGTAATATAAAGCAGTATATTGATAAAGAAATATCAAAAAGCATAAATAAGATAAAACAAAAACAAGTCGAAATCTCAAATAAAAATGATAGTTTAGAAATAGCAAACCTCACTTTAGACAGGCGTTACAAAGAGTTATTAGAAAAATATAATGAACTAAAAGAAGAGTCATATAGTCTGAAACAAAGCTATAACTCTAAGTCAATAAAGTATATGGAGAAAGAAGCTACTGAGAAGATGCTGCTAGCTTGGGAAGACTTTAAAGGAATCAAAGAACAGTTATCAAGTCTTGGTGGATATGCCAAGGTGGCTGTGTATGATAAGAGAGGGGTTATTGTTATTAAATTTCCCGCTACAGATTTTCTTACGCAAGAGTGTCGAGCTGGTGTTAGTAGATATTTAAAAGCAAAAACTGTATTTGATTATAGTATTCAGGCTTGGGTCCTTTCTGGATTTAAAGACATACTTAAAACATTAGATTTTTTACAAAGGAATAAGTTTGTGTTCTCAAAAGAGCTAGAAACAATAGCTTATCTGAGAAGGCAAAAAAGCTAAGAAACTATTTCTTTGTATACCAATATACTACTTGTCTAGTATAGATCGCCTTGTTGATATATAATTTATCGATAAATATTTATATTTTTCTATAAAAATGGATTTATTATCGAGCTTAGAAAGTACTCAGTCTGTAGGGGAGTTTTCAGAACAAGCATATTTAAATTATTCGATGTATGTGATATTAGATCGAGCTCTACCTCATATTTCTGATGGGCTTAAGCCTGTACAGAGACGTATTATTTATGCGATGAGTGAGATTGGCTTAAGTCATTTATCTAAATATAAAAAGTCTGCACGTACAGTAGGTGATGTGTTGGGTAAGTATCACCCTCATGGTGACAGTGCTTGTTATGAAGCAATGGTGTTGATGGCACAGAATTTCTCATATCGCTATCCATTTATTGATGGGCAGGGTAACTGGGGCTCAATTGATGATCCAAAATCATTTGCGGCAATGCGATATACAGAATCACGCTTATCTAAATATGCAGTATTATTATTAGATGAGCTAAAAAAAGGTACTGTTGATTGGGTTAAAAACTTTGATGGTACAATGGATGAGCCAAAACTCTTACCAGCACAAGTACCAAATATCATCCTAAATGGGGCAATGGGAATTGCGGTGGGGATGTCAACATATATACCTCCTCATAATATTACAGAAGTGATAAATGCTTGCTTGCATTTGTTGTCTAATCCTAAAGCTAGTATTGAAGAAGTATTAGAAATAATTGATGCTCCTGATTATCCCGGTGGTGCTAATATTATTAGTAGCAAAGAAGAGATCGCTGAAGTATACAAGTCTGGTAATGGCTCTATACGTCAGCAAGCTGTATATGAGTATGATAATCATGGTAATGTGATAATTACTCGATTGCCTCATCAGGTATCTAGTGCTTCGGTAATGGAGCAAATTGCTAATCAGCTTAAGCAACAAAAGATTACTTGGATTAAAAATATCCAAGATGAATCAGATGATAAAGAGCCCGTTAAAATAGTCCTATATTCAGCATCGATAAAGAAGAATATTCAAAAAATAATGGGGCATCTATTGGCGACTACAGATCTTGAAAAAAGTTTCCGTGTAAATATGAATATGATTGGTCTAGACAATAGACCTCAGGTTAAGAATCTATTAGATATACTTAATGAATGGTTAGAGTATCGTAGGTATACACTACGCAGAAGATTACAAACTAGTTTGGATAAGGTTCTAGATAGGCTACACATCTTAGAAGGTATGCTGATAGCCTTTTTAAATATTGATGAAGTTATTAATATTATCAGAAATTATGATGATCCAAGTTTAGAGCTTCAGAGTAGATTTGCACTTTCTGAAATTCAGGCTGAAGCAATTTTGAATATTAGGCTACGTAAATTAGCAAAGATTGAAGAAATTGAAATTAAAAAAGAGCAGAAAGAGTTACAAAAAGAAAAAGAGTTACTTGAAGGGTATCTAAATAGTGAGGTTAAGTTTAAAAACTTAATGAAAAAAGAATTAAAACAAATTCTTTCTGATTTTGGTGATAGTAGACGCTCTAAAATAGTTCAAGCTGATAAAGCCCAAGCTCTAGAAGAGAAAGATCTGATGCCTAGTGAAAGAGTTACTGTTATCTTATCAAAAGCTGGTTGGGTAAGATGCGCTAAAGGTGATAATATCGATCCTAAAGGCTTAAGTTATAAGCCTGAAGATAAACCATATTTGGCAACCTCTGGCAATAGTAATATTAAATTGGTTTTCTTTACTAAGCTTGGTAAAGCATATTCGATGTATGTTGATAAGTTTCCATCAGCTAGAGGCTATGGTGAGCATATAACCGCATATATTCCTTTAGATAAAGAGGATGAGATTATTAATATAGAGTTTGCTAATGTTGCTGAGCATTTCTTAATTGCAAGTACTAGCGGAAAAGGCTTCGTGATACCAGCTGAAGATTTGATAGCAAATAAAATTACAGGTAAAAATATCTTTGATGCTGATGATGTCTTTAAGTTTATACCGTATGATAAAGATTTCAAGATGCTTGCAGTTAGTTCGCAAGGTAGGGCGATTATTCGTGACTTTGAAAGCTTTGCAGTCCTTAAAAAAGGTAAGGGTAAAACTATAATTAAACTAGATAAAAAAGATAAGCTTAAATTTATAGAGCTATTCAAACCAGAGCAAGAGCTTACTCTCAATGCAGGTAAGAGGTTTATTCGTATTGATAATAGAAACTTTGAAACATACTATACAGATAAGTCGTCTGGTGGTGGCGTATTGTTACCACAAGGTTTTAGAAAGATAACAAAAATAGATATAGAGAGTATAGAATGAAAAAAATAGCGATATTAGGGGCTATGGAAATTGAAATCCAGCCGATATTACAAAAATTAGAAAAATATGAAACTGTAGATTATGCAAATAATAAATATTATGTTGCTAACTATAATGGCATAGAGCTTGTTATAGCTCATAGTAAGATTGGTAAAGTTTTCTCAAGTCTAACAGCAACGATAATGATAGAGCATTTTAGCGTGGATGCATTGCTATTTACAGGAGTAGCTGGTGGGCTTCAAGATTTGCAAGTAGGTGATATGATTGCTGCAACGGCAACAGTTCAGCATGATGTTGATATTACAGCTTTTGGCCATCCTTATGGTAAGATTCCTATTTCTGAAGTTGAGATTGCTACTTCAGCACGGATACTAGAACAAGCTAAAGTAATCGCAAAAGAGCTTAATTTAAATTTACATACTGGATTAATCGCTACTGGAGATCAGTTTGTCCATTCTGCTGAAAGAAAAGATTTCGTGGTTAAAGAGTTTGATGCAAAAGCTATAGAGATGGAAGGAGCTAGCGTTAATCTTATTTGTAATGAAATGAATATCCCTAGTTTCATACTAAGAAGTATCTCAGATACGGCTGATGGCGATGCTCCAGAGAACTTTGATGAGTTTGTTAAAATGGCTGCAAATAGATCAGCTGATTTTGTGATGAAATTAGTTGATAGAGTAAAATAATAGTTATGATCTTAAAGTTTAAGCATAAACTTGGAGCGTTAATATTAATATTGATATCGAATTACGGCTATGGCTTAATAGAACAGCAGATCAAAAATGTTCAGCAAACTATAGATTTGCTACAACAAAAAAACTATCAAGATTATTTGATAGTTAAAAATGAAAACAACATTACCGATCAAAAAACTAAAACTTACTTAAATTATAAAGAGATATCTTTACATCCTGATAAATTCTCTCAACAACAAATCCTGCAATTTTTCAAAGCTCATAAGGATGAGTATTGAGCATCTGAGCTATGTGATGACTTAGCAATATATTATGCTAAAATGAAAAATTGGAAAATGTTTGAAAAGTATTATGATGGCGATTTGCAAACGGTAGGCCAGTGCTGAGTTGCAGATAATCAGAGTAAGGTAGATAAAAATAAGGCTATCAGGAATTTTGCTAAGTATTGGCAAAAAATAAATTTAATGCACCAGAGTGTGTGGGATTGGATAAAGATGTCAAAAAATATACTCCAAAAGAAAAGCGGTGCATATTGGATAAAGCACATAATCTGGCATTGATTAATGATTTTAATGATTCGTCAAAGCTTTTGGCTAAATATGTTAAACAGGATCAAGAGTATGCTAATTACATAAATCAGTGGAAGTACGTTACTTATAATCTTAGTGTTAACAATTTAGATGGTTTTATAAAAAAATATCATGAATATCCAAAGTTTACAGATGTGATTTTGGATATTGCCAGTAATAATGTAAAAATTGATGTTTTGAAATATGGCTAAGGTTTGGTAAAAGTTAAGATATAGAAAGCTGCTAAGTTATCAAGCGCAACAACAGATAGATGAGAAAATAGGAGTTGCTCTTGCACAAAATCATGATAGTAATGCTAAGCAATGGTTATGGAAAATTGATAAAAAGCATATTTCTAAAGTTGCGGAGGATTGGATTTTAAGAGTTGATTTATATAATTCTAACTACAGTGGTTATATAGAAGATTATCTTAATAGTTCAAAACAAGTACAACAAGCAAAAGTGTGGAAATACTGGCTAGCTTATAGTTATCAGAAAATTGGTATGCCTGATAAAGCTCAGCCGATTTATATTGAGCTAGCTAAAATTCCATATAATTATTACTCATATCTATCTGCTGATGTTTTAGATATAAATTATAGTTATGGTGATAATAATTTTAGTGGTATATCTTATTCTGAAATTCAGAAACTTGAATCAGATGAAAATGTTAAACATGCTATAGAGTTACATAAAATGGCTCAGTTTAAAGATTCTGTAAAACTTTGGAAATGGATAGTTCGTAAAAAGTTTTCAGATGGCTATAGAAATGAAATACCTCTTTTAGCGCAATTAGCTTGGTTATATGGGATGTATTATCAAGCAATATTTAGTATGCATGTGATGGGTTTGGATAATCATGTACATTTACTATATCTAGATGCTTTTGATGAGATTGTGCAGGAGCAATCTAGTAAATATGATTTGAAACAAGCTTTGATTTACTCAATAATAAGAAAAGAATCTTTATTTGAAATTGAAGCAAAGTCATATGTGGGTGCAAAGGGATTGATGCTAGTTACAGTTCCTACGGTTAATTTCATATCTATAAATATAGATTAGGCTATAACATCAATAATTCATCAGATGAAATATTTGATCCTTACATAAATATTAAAATTGGTTCTGCCAATTTAGATTTTCTAGATAGTTTATTTAAAAGTAATTTAGTTCTAGCTATTGCAGCATATAATGCAGGTCCGGGAAATGTTGCTAAATGGCTAAATAATAAAGAAGTTCCGACAACCATTTGGATAGAGAATATTCCATTTGGTGAAACCCGTCATTATGTAAGAAAGGTTTTGGTTAATATGATCGTATATAATAATGTTATTCTAAAGGATAATAAAAAATTAAGACTGAGTGACTTACTAAATACAAATGTTTCGAATGAATTTGATTTTAGGAAGTAACTTTGTCTAGTAATAATATTGGGTTTTATTGTTAATAATGTTAGTATTTCTAACAAAATAAATTTTGTATATCTAGAAGTGTTAAGTAAAAAAAAGTTTATCATAGGAAGTATAGCATTCTTATCAATAGGTATTGGTTATAGTATTACAAACCAGCAGATACAGTATTCACAACAAGCGATAAAAGCTTTAGACAAAAAAGATTATAAGTTATACTATTATCTAAAAACAAAGCTTAAAGATACAAGCATATATCCGTATCTTCAATGTAAAGAAATAGCTATAGATCCTGTTATCTTTGAGATAGCAACAATAGATGATTATCTCAAAGAGAATCAAAACAGTTACTGGAGTAGTCAACTTAGAGATGATTTAGCAAACTACTATGCCAATAAAAAAGATTGGCAACATTTTCAGAAATATTATAGTGGAGACTTAGGTATATCAGGCAAATGTTGGTCAATGCAGGCTGAATATGAGTCAGGTAATAAGTCTAAAGCTATAAATGAATATGGAGAGCTTTGGCAAAATCGTGTCTATATGCCATCAGCATGTAATGATATGCAAAAGTATTGGGATAACTCTGAAGATAAATCAAAAGAGTATCTAATTACAAAGGCATATACTCTGGCTTTTGCTAATAAGTTCGATGATAGTTTGTGGTTACTCAATACATATGTCAAAAATAATAAAGATTATGTGAACTATATATCAGCATGGCAAAATGCTACAAAAAATCCTAGTAATTTGGATGGTTTTATAAATAGATTCCATAATTATAGAAACTTTGACAAAATCTTCATCAATATATCGACTAATTTAGTTAAAAAGAATCCTGAGCAATATGCAAAAATATGGGATAGTTTAAAAAATAAAAGATATCTTAGTAATGAAGCTAAGCAACAATCTATTTCTGCTATAGCTGTTAGTTTTGCTAGATCACAATCACCACAAGCTAAATATTGGTTAGCGAGAGTCGATAAAAGATATCTTGATACCACAGCATGGGAATGGTTGCTGAGAGTAGATTTATATAACGAGAATTTCAAAGATTATATACAAACATATAATCAATTACCTAAGAAATCTCAGCAAGATGAAGCGTGGAGATATTGGTTAGCATATAGTTATGAACAAGTAGGTCAAAAAGCAAAAGCGGATGAGATATATGTAAATTTAACTAAGACTCCTCTAGATTATTACTCATTCCTAGCATCTGACAAGCTTGATAAGCCATATAATTTTGGTAATGATAATGCTGATAAGTTAGATAGTAGCGAAGCTAAAAAACTTGAATCTGAAGAGGCTATTCAACAGGCAATTGATTTATATCAGATTGAGCAATTTAAGGATTCTACAAGTCTTTGGAAGTGGACGATACGCAATAAACTTAAGAATAAAGATATTACACAGATCAAAGAGTTAGCTAGATTGGCAGAAGATAATAAAATGTACTATGCTGCAATATTTAATATAGCTGTAATTGGTAAATACAATAATATTGATATGTTGTTTCCGAAAGCATTTTTAGATACAGTTAAGAAGAATGTTAAAGAATTTGGTATAGACCAAGATCTGGTATTATCGATAATGCGTAAGGAGTCATTGTTTGATGTTGAAGCAGGATCATGGGCAGGTGCAAAGGGACTAATGCAAGTAACAGAGCCTACGGCCAAATTTATTGCAAAGAAATATAAGTTACCTCTAATAGGCGATGAGTCTGAAAGCATGGCTAGTCAAATATTTATACCTGAGAATAACATTAAGCTTGGTACAGCTAATTTATATTTCTTAGAGAAGCTCTTTGATAAAAATCCTGTATTAGGAATAGCTGCTTATAATGCAGGTCCGGGAAATGTTGCTAAATGGCTGAATAATAAAGAAGTTCCGACAACCATTTGGATAGAGAATATTCCATTTGGTGAAACCCGTCATTATGTTAGAAAGGTTCTAATGTATATGATTGTATATAATAATTTTGTATTTAAAGACAAAAAGAATCATATCAGCAACTTCTTAGACTATAAAATATCTGATAAACAGAGCTTTAGAAAATAAACTCTTATAAATTTAAATAGTATATAATCGTATCAAGTGTTTTGTTCTGCCGTAAAGCTAATGCGTGTGATAAGTGGTATCAAAAGAGAGAATTTATTGGCATACTTTCTGACATACGTTGGGTATATGACTCTAACAATTTCAATGACTCTGACACCATCATTAGCATCTAATTTAAGTCTGTCTGATTACGTAACTCAGATAGCCATGAGCCTATCATTTTTTTATGTTTAGTATTTCTGCGATTTTATTTGCGACTTTAACAGATGTTTTTACAGAAAAGAGAGTACTATTTTTTTCACAGAGCTTGTCTATATTTGGTTTAATTTGCTTGGGATTATCAGATAATATCTATGCTGTATATGTTGGTTTTGTGAGTTTAGGGCTTGGCATGGGATGTTACTCATCTATTGCTAGGGCATTAATATCACGTAATGCTGACAATAATAGCTAAATGAAAAAAGCATATTCGGTTTTATCAGTAATGATAATAGTTGCACCTATAGTTAGTACATACTTAGCTTTGTTATTGATTCCGATTTCTTGGCGAGCAGCTTATTTTTGTATGGCAACAATTGAAATGGTATTATTTATATTTTCAATAAAAATATTAACTGCTGATGATCAAAGGAAAATCGTAATTTCAGCTTCTAAAATACTCTCTGGCTTTGCTCATGCACTATCTCAGCCTAGATATTTGTTAAATGTAATGATTGTAGCGATACTCTTTTCTTTTTATCTAGGTGTCTTGATGAGCTCATTTAAAGGTTTGTTAGTTGATGAGTTAAATATGTCTATAGATGTCTTTACCATAGTATTTTTAGTGACATCTTTACTATATATTCTTGGGATATTTAGTTATCGCTTTTAAGGCAGATAGTAGTCATAAGAAACGCTATAATCTAGGTATTTTGGCTATTATATTTATCTTTATAGCGCTATAAAGTTTTTTAGAAATATCATCATATAGTACTGTGACAACTTTGCATTTAATATGTTATTTTTTAGGCTTTTTTATACCAATGGCTACAGGTGCTGCTATGAGTAATATTACCAAAGGGCATGGTACTGCTGCTGCGATGATAACATTTTCAGTAGCATTGTGTATGTCAATATGGGGATTTCTGAAGGCACATTTTAAATATGTCAAATTATCATTTTATACTTTTGGCTTTGAGGATTAGTTTTAGTTTAGCATTATTGCTGAAGATTATTATAGTTTTTGTGGTTGAAAAAGATAGAAAATAATAATTTCTATTCTGTTAGTTATTTGACATATTAAACTCAGCGAAATATAGTGGTTTTGAGGATTATAATTTCTTCATTATAAGAATTTATTTAGTCTAATCTAAAAAAGCATAATCATTTAAAATGAGTACTATAAGCCAGATGTTACGAAGTTTTGTGATTCACCAGTAAATGATATTGTATAGGTATAAGATACTTTTAGACTAAGATTATCGACATACTTGATTGGAAACATAACTCCAACTGGGAAGACTGCAAATCCTCCCTATGTATTATTTGTATCTAAATAGCTATTTGGAGCATTACGTTGATTAGCTATACCATTAATACTTGTGTGTCCAATTCCAAGTCCGGCAGCAGCATATGCAGTTACATAATTATTTATTTTGTAATAGTATTTCGCAGCTCCAGCAAAATAGTTATTAACCTGAGTCGTATTGTATTGGCTAACAAGAAAATTTTGGTATATAAACTCCACAGCATAAGATTCACTAAATCTATATCCTAAGTTAGCAACTACAGTTCCACCACCTTTAGACATATTGGTTTGTTGCCCCCAACCACCATTAATCGCGACATATATTGATGGTTTAAAAGTCTTCTTGATTATATCGTCAAGATCGTTAATGTTATAGTAGTTTGGCGGTAATCTATAAAGATTCTCGGTATCTTTTTCAAGTTTTTTGGAATCTGATTTAATATTAGTATCAAGCTCAGTATTTGCTAACACTTGGTTAGCTATCAAAAAAAGAATTATGCTGAATAAAAGATTTTTTATTTTCATACTTATTTAATAAAAACTTTAGGGTATGATTTAGTCTGAATAATTAGCATCAAACTGAATTTTTTTGTGATGGTGCTAGTTTGACACCAATCTCTTCAGCTAAGTCTAACATACTCATAATGAACTGTTCTCGTTGCTCTAGCTCTTCTCCCCAATCTGCAGAGATAAAGAAAACATAGACTAATATTTTTATAGATGCGGGTTTTAGATCATTTACTCTTACGTAATATCCTTCTTTTCTCATATGTGAAGTATTCTTGATTAACTCATTGATAGCATCAACATAGGATCTAAGTTTAGCGGTAGGTGTTAATTCATCAACCTCAAGAGCGGTCATATATCTTCTATATATCCTCTCACCCATATTATTGATTTGTGATGTTACAAAAGCATAGTTAGGGATAATTAATGCCGAATCCTCAAATGTTCTAATAGTAGTACTTCTTAGGCCAATTTTCTCAACTATTCCTTCTTTATCTTTTATAATTACCCAATCACCAATTTTTACAGGTCTTTCTATAGCTAGTATTATTGAGCCAAATAGATTTTCAATTGTGTCTTTACCAGCTAGAGCAATAGCAAGACCACCAATCCCAAGAGCTACTAAGAAATGAATCATATCAATTCCAAGCTCTTGGATAATGAATCCTGTAATAATTAGAATTATAATTAGATTAATTATCTTGTTTGCGATAATCGGTGCAAAGGCAAATCTTGCTGATCTGTTTGGATCTTTGACTTTTTTGTAAGAAGATATTGTAAAAGAGCACAACACATTCACTATTTCTGTACATAAGAACATAATGACAATGCCGTACACAATTCTAAATACAAGATCAATATAATAACAGGTATCTACAAAGATAATCATTGAGTTAAAAAAGAAGAAATATCCAATATACATAGATATCATCAATGATATTGCGATATTAAGTTTTTTGATGGTTTTGAAGTCTTTGTTTTCAAATATATTACTAAGGATTCTAAAGACTGGACTTAGAAGACAAAATGCTAGCTTATAAGAGATGTAAAATAACGTTAGTGAGATGATACCTATAATCATACTGTATATAAATTGATTATATGCAGTCAAAAGAGTTGGGATGTTTTCCCAGATGGTATAATGCAAACTGTAACTTAAATGGTCTCTAGGAGAGTCAATCGAATCATTTAGGTAGGTATCAACAGCATTTAATAAAGTTTGTTTGGTAAATATCCAGCTATATTTACCAGTACTGGTATCTTTGACGTATTCAAGGTATATACTTTTACCAACTTCAGGAGATGTATATATCATTACAAGATTACTACCAGGAAGAACTTCTCCTGGAATATTTCTAAAGGTTATATCAGCATTTTTGAATATTTTATTCATACTAAAGGCAACAAATGAAGCATAACCTTCTCTAATATTTTGAGGTACCCATTGAATGTCCATAGTTGCAAAAGCATCTCGGATGTCAAAACGATAACTTTGGTTGACTCCAAAAATAAATCTCATATATGATAATATAGGCATTGAGACATCTTTTATATTATCTATGGTAAAGTTCTTTTCTTGTCTATATTCAATAAATTTTTCAGTTGTTTTACTGTTATCAAAATTCTCTTGAGTAAAGTACCAATCACCATTTTCTTTTTTTGCCAAGTAGAAAGTTTGCTTCTCGGCACCTGTGCCTAGGGTTATCTCTAGTTTGTTACCGGTTGCTTTGTTAGGTACATCTTGAAGTTTAAAGTTGGTTTTTAGAAGTGCTACAAGCATTTTATTAACATTGATATCTTGTTCACTAATTGTATGGTCATTAACTTTAATATTTTGGGGAGAGATACAATTTATTGCATCATAGTAGTATTGATGATAACCAATCAAAGATCCCAAAGACTTATAATAAAAGTTAGTGAACAAGTTGCGCGGGGTTTTGTTGTTAAAAGTACTGACTTGATTTTTTCTTATGAGGCCTAAAGACGGATCCTCTATACTTTTAAAGGTTTGATCAGACAAATATTTAGCATTGAAAAAAGGTTTTGCGTAGGCTACTACAGATATGATGGCGATAGCCAAAAATAGTATTTTAAAAATCCGTATCAGTAAAGAATATTTTTTGTTTATATATATTGTTACTTTTATATAGAAAATATTTTAGAGATTTTAGATTAATGAAAAAAGCTATGCAATTTATTTTTAGCCTTAGCAATTGCTATAAAGTATGTGCATTAACTAAGTTATTATAGCAAAGAGGTATGATTTTAAATGTTATTTATAGTAATATTTGTAGCTAAGTTTATAAATAATAAGTGACTAAAATGTTTTCTCATCTTCGTGTCCATACAGGATATTCTGTTGTTGATAGTACAGTTCGTTTAGGAGATCTTTTTGCTCGAGCAAAAGATAAAAGTATTGTCGCAGTAGCATTAACCGATGTGTGTAATTTATTTGCTGCGGTTAAATTTTATAAGCAAGCTTTATCAAATGGGATTAAGCCTATCTTTGGCGTAGAGCTAAAGATTGATACAGAATTTGGCGTATGTGATTTAGTACTATTAGCAGAAAATAATCAAGGTTATCAAAATATAGTTAATCTAGTTTCAAAAGCATATCAAGAGGCTGATAGGTTTGGTTCAATACCATTAATCCCCAAAGACTGGCTAAAAGATATAAATTTGGCAAATATCATCTGTCTAAATGGTGGTCAGAATGGTGAGCTAGGCAAAGCTGTTTTAGCTAAAGATAATATCAAGGCTGAAGAAATTATTAGTGAAAATATCGCAATTTTTGGTAGAGATAGTTATATTATTGAAATTCACAAACTTGAGTATGAAAATGAGGGCTTATACAACGAGAAAGCACTCGAATTTGCAAGTGAGCATAATCTCATAGCAGTAGCGACAAACTTGACGGTATTTTTGGAGTCAGATGATTATGATATTCATGAAATCAGAGCTTGTATCAATGAAAAAACAACGATCCTTGATGAGTCGCGCAAATCTAAATTTACAAGAGAGCAGTATCTAAAATCAGCTGATGAGATGTATCAAACTTTCTCAGAGCTACCAGTGTTGTTAGAGAATACTTTAGCAATAGCAAAAAGGTGTAATGTAACATTTTATCTAGGTAAACCATGTTTGCCAACTGTTGATATTCCAGATGGTTTGACGGAGAGAGAGTACTTTTCAAAGCTATGCTATCAAGGTTTAGATAAACGTTTAGCAAAAATTATAGAAAACAGACCAGTTGATAAACATGAGCATATTATAAAAGTTTACAAAGATAGACTGCAACGCGAGATCGATATTATCTGTGATATGGGATTTCCTGGTTATTTCTTGATAGTTGAAGATTTCATTAGATGGTCAAAAGAGAATGATATCCCAGTAGGTCCAGGGCGTGGTTCTGGTGCTGGTTCATTAGTAGCTTATTCACTGCTTATTACTGATATTGATCCTTTACCGTATGGGTTGCTTTTTGAGAGATTTCTAAATCCTGAAAGGGTATCGATGCCAGATTTTGATATTGATTTCTGTATTCAAGGTCGAGATAGAGTTATCAAATATGTAGAGCAGAAATATGGTAAACAAAGCGTTGGGCAAATTATTACTTACGGTACTATGGCTGCCAAAGGTGTGGTACGAGATGTAGTGCGTGTAATGGGACAGAGTTTTGGTTTTGGAGATAGGATTGCTAAGCTAATACCAGAAATGCCGGGTACTACATTTAAGAAGATTCTTCATGAAGGTGAGCCTCTATACGATGAAATGCAGGCAGATGAAGAAGTTGCTGAGATTGTTGAAAAAGCTCAAAAATTAGAAGGTCTACCACGAAGTTTAGGTAAGCATGCGGCGGGTATTGTGATATCCCCGACTGTGATATCAGATTTTGCTCCTGTATATTGTGAAGATAAAGGTGGAGATATAGTTACCCAATTTGATAAGGGCGATGTTGAAGATGTTGGTCTTGTGAAGTTTGACTTCTTGGGATTGAAAAACTTAACAATCATCAAAAATACTATTGCAAGTATCAATGCTAAAAGACCAACTAATCAATCATCTCTAGATATCTCTGATATTCCTCTTGATGATGAAAAGACATTTAAACTACTACAGGCTGGTAAAACTATCGGTATATTCCAGCTAGAGTCACAAGGGATGCAACAGATTGTCAAAGATCTTGGCACTTCAAATTTTGAGGAGATTATCGCCCTAGTAGCCCTATATCGTCCTGGTCCGATAGAGAATATTCCAACATTCGTAGATCGTAAACATGGTAGAAAGCAAACTATCTATTTACATCCATTACTAGAAGAAGTGCTTAGAGAAACTTATGGTATACCAGTTTATCAAGAGCAGGTAATGCAAATGGCGCAGAAGCTAGCTGGTTATACTTTAGGTGGAGCAGATTTATTGCGTCGCGCAATGGGTAAGAAAAAGCCAGAAGAGATGGAGCAACAGCGTAAAATTTTTAAAGAAGGTGCTGCTAAATATCACAATATTGAAGCTGGCCTCGCTGATGAGATATTTGACCAAATGGAAGCCTTTGCTGGTTATGGTTTCAACAAATCTCATGCTGCGGCTTATGCGTTGATTGCATACCAAACAGCTTGGCTGAAGGCTCATTACCCTGATGAGTATATGGCAGCTCTTATGTCGGGTGATATGGGTAATACAGATCAGTTGGTTAAATTTATTTTAGATGCTAAGAATATGGGTATCACGGTTTTAGCACCAAATGTAAATAAGAGTGTCTATGACTGTATTGCAGCTTTAAAAGGGACGATTTTATTGGGTCTAGGAGCTATCAAAGGTCTAGGTGGTGAAGCAATCAAAAGTATACTTAATGAGCGTGAGGCAGGTGGTAAGTGTAGTTCTATTTTTGACTTAACTCGTAGAGTAGATTTGCGTAAGGTTAATAAAAAAGCACTCGAAGCATTATGTTGTGCAGGAGCTATCAAGGATATATCTAAAAATAGAGCAACAGCTTTCAATTCTATTGAAAAAGCTATTAAAAATGCGGGTTATGTGAATGAAATGGCAGCAGCTGGGCAAAATGATTTATTCGGTTTTACAGAACAAGAGAGTGATACTGATACAGAGCTTGAAAGAGAGTGTATTGTAGAAGAGTGGAATCTTAGAGAGCTTTTGATTAATGAGAAAAAAGCATTAGGAATGTATTTCTCAGGGCATATTATTGATGGTGAAAGTCATTGGCGTAATCATGTTAGCTTTAGTGATCTTGAGAAAATCCAAAAACCAAGCATGGATGGTAATTCTGTAAGAATTATTGCAAGTATGATAACACCACCAGCTAGACGAAAAACTAAGACTGGTAGAATTCTATATATTATTAATATTGATGATGAGTTTGATAGAGCAGATTGTTTGATTGGTGAAGATGTATTTGCTGCAGTTAAAGATAATATTCAGGTTGATGATGTGGTTGTAGTAGAGGGTAAAGTTAGCCGCGATAATCAAAGAGAGTGCAATAAGCTAAGTGTTGATAAGGTACAACCAATATCACAATATATTGATGAGAATTTTAGTAAAGTTGAGCTGAATTTAAGAAGTCAAAATGTAAATTCAACTAACCTAAAAAAAGTATTAGATAACCTAAAGAAAAATATCGCTACTACTGATATTCAAAGAGAAAATGTCTTAGAGATAAAAGTATCTCTAGATGATGTTGATGCTAAGTTTGAATATTTTCGAAAGCCATTCTCGGTGTATGAGTTTGTTAATGATATTAGTAGGTTAATAGCTGAGGGAAGTACGGTTAGTTTGAGTGGGGTTTAAAACATATAAAGTCATTCTACGGCTTGACCATAGAATCCAAAGAAAGGCTTGATAATGGCATTTGTGTATATTCTTGCGAGTAAATGTAATGGAACACTTTATATAGGTGTAATATCAAATTTAATCAAAAGAGTTTACGAGCATAAGTAGGGTTATTCTGATGGTTTTACCAAAAAATATGAGGTCAAAAAGCTAGTATATTATGAGCAGTTTAATAATATAACAGACGCTATTTATCGTGAGAAAAGATTAAAAACTTGGCAAAGAAAATGGAAACTAGACTTAATAAATAAGTTTAATCCTAGATGGTTAGATTTGTATGCTAGTATTTTAGCATAGTGGATTTAATTTCACATTTTGGTTTTTGGATACTACGGTCGGAGCCGTAGTATGACGACTAGTGGAATATGTTAGGGCTTAGTAAAAAGATTGTCATTCTACGACTTGATCGTAGAATCCAAAGAAAAGTTTAGCAATGACATTTGTGTATATTCTTGCGAGTAAATATAATGGAACGCTACAAGGGCGCGTAACACTTGGGCAAATAATATAAAAAATTACAGAGGTAAAAAATGCGATATGTAGTGATACAGATAATATTAATTGTTCTAGCTTTACTTTTTCTCTGAAGGAGTTGTTTATGTCTAAGTTTCTAAAATATACCCTCATTATCGCAATACTGATAATCATAGCATCATTTGTTAGAATCAAGAAGGATAATGAGATAGTTCCAACAGTTGTTAGCGTTCAAAAAATCGGTTAATTATCTACATTAAAAGTCACAGTCAGTGGTAATTCTTTATATGTTTCTGATAATGGTACATTAGTAGAAAATACTGCAAAATATAGATATAAAGCATCTGCTACTTTATCGATAAATATTGATAAATCTGATATCAAAATTGATGCCAAAGATAGAACTATAATACTAAGAGTCAAACCACCCAAAGTATCATCTATTACGATAGATTTTAATAAAACTAAGCAGCTAAGTAGGCAAGCGTATACATTTAAGGTACTACCTAGATTAGGTTTTATAAATACAGATCCAGATGATAACTTAGCAAATATCGCATATAAAGAAGTTCAAAAACTTACAGATAATGTAGCTTCATCACAAGAGCATATTGAAGAGGCGAAAAAATAAGTTTGTTAATTTGATGAATAAGTAGTATTAACCATTAGGTTGGAAAGTTGTAGTGGATGGGATGGGATAAGATTTAAAACTCTCTCCCACCTTATAGGTGGGTATTAAAAATATAAACAATAGATTTACATTTAAAAAGTAATGATGTTATTTATAAAGATTTTATTAAGTCTTTGAAAGAAAAACTTCAAAATATTATAGAAGATAAAATTCTTAATGAATATTGTCTGTATTAAACCTGTCTCAAGATCTAACTAAAAGCTTTGAATATTGATTTGCAAATAAAGATTTGTTTTTTTATCTTATTAGACACTTTATAATAATTTCTAACTCCTAAAATTGGTACAAATACCTCAATATAGAATGTTAATATCCCTGCTAATGACATTGCAATTAAAAACATATTTTGAGAAAGACTCATTAAAATTAGTGGTGGTAAATAAGTACAGATTAAGACTTTAATGTAAGCATTTTGTCCAAAAGCATCTTTTAAAGCATTGATTACACCTATAGATATACAACAGAAAGAGCCTATCATAGATATTAATTGAAAAGCGCTTAACATATTGCTAATAGTGTATGACTGAGTGAAAAAGCTAATACTATTATTAAAAGCTATAAGCTGATTTTTACTATTATAAATACTCATCATTCCATGACTACCTTCTACTGGTATTGTAAAGAATATTACCAAAATCCATGCTATATAAATCAGCGCTATGACTGTTGTACTAAAGATAAGTAACACAACAAAAGATTTAAAAGAAATACGCTTATCATAAAACTTTACTAAACTTGGGATAATAAAGTGATAACCAAAAGCATTAAATAATACAAATAAGAATGAAAATACTCCTATTGATCTAATAGGATAGCTATCAATACTAATATTAATTTTGCTTGTAGGATAAAAAATTAGAAATATAGCTATGATAATAAGAGAGAGTTTAGCTATGACAAATATAACATTACTCTTGATTATAATTCTAGAGTTATAAGTTGTAACTCCACCTAGTATAAATACTAGAATCACACCAGATAATAAGTAACTTAAATTACTGTTTTGTGCAAAGTATAAGCTTACGGATGAACTAATGCCAGATATGTAAGTGGTCAGTGTTAAATATAGTATTAATAGATAACCTCCAAAAACAGTAACCTTAGCTCCTTTAAAGTTTAAGAATTTGGTAGATAGTGAGAAATATGTATTGTGCTTAACTGAGAGGTTATAAGATATTTTTAATATACATAATCCTGTAAATGTCATTATTAGCCATACTAAACATACTGCCAATAAACTTCCCACAAATCCTAAGTTAGCAGCAGCAATAGGTAAACCTATGATACCACCACCTATAGTCGAACCAATAATCAAAAATACACCTATAAACTGCTTCATATTCCATTATTTTGAATAATTATTTATATATGATAGTTTAAAAACATCTCCTTTGGAATATTTTTTATCATTAGAGTGATATTTTTATTATTTTATTGAATAAAAATTCACAAATTGGTTAAGATTATTAGGTGGTACCTACCGTGATAATATAGTCTTATAGACTATTATAAATTTGTCCTAAAATGCAAAATACTCTTCAAACGGATTGGTTCAAAGTTATTACTTTGATTGGATTTTTGTACTATACTTATTGGCTGGATTAAAAGTAGATTTTTATAATGAAGTATTATAAGCATATAGATGGTCTTAGAGCATTAGCAGTATTGGCTGTAGTGTTATTCCATTTAGATATTAGCTGGGTTAAATCAGGTTTTCTTGGGGTTGATATATTTTTTGTTATTTCAGGTTTTCTAATAACCATCATCATTATTCGTGATCTAGAAAATAAAACTTTTTCTATCAAGGCCTTTTATCTTAGAAGAATGAGGCGTATTTTGCCTGCATTTATTGTGGTGCTTATATTTTCAACAGTTTTTGCGTGGTTAATTTTATTACCTCAAGATTTAAGAGATTACTCTAAGTCGCTAGTTAGTGCTTTGGGATCATTTTCAAATTTATATTTCTTTAGCTCACTAAATTTTGGCTACTTTAGTACTGATTCGGAATTGATACCTCTATTGTATACTTGGTCTCTAGGAATCGAAGAGCAGTTTTACATATTTTGGTCATTATTTTTGATAGCGGTATTTTATATTCCTGTTAAGTTCAAAAATAGAGCTGAAATGACTACACATCAGAAGTTATTATATGGTTGTGTGCTTCTAACTATTTTATCGCTAGTCTCTTTAATATTTTAAAATAGTTCAGAGTATTATTATTTTCCAGTTACAAGAGCATTTGAGTTATTGTTTGGATGCTTTTTGGCAATATATTCAGTCAATAAAGAAATTACTCTAAGCAAGTTGACTGCAAATATCTTGGGATTAATATCTGTTGTATTGATGCTAGTACCTATACTTTTTGTAAAAGTATTTTATCCAGGTTTGGGTATGATAGAGGCTTGTCTTGGGGCAACTTTATTTATATATGTAGGCTTAAATAATAACAATGTCTCTTTCATACACAGAGCTTTCTCACTTAAACCATTGGTTGCAATTGGCTTAATATCATATTCATTATATTTATGGCATTGGCCGATAATTGCTTATGTTAATTATCTGAGTATTGATAGTACTTACTTTATCAAGGCTATTATTCTTATCTCTAGTTTTGGCTTAGCGACACTGACTTATTTCTTAGTAGAGAAACCTTTTAGATATAGATTTAAAATGTCGTTTTCTAAAACATTGGTTGTATTGTGGATACTTCCAATATTTTTAGCGTCTTCATTTGCCTTATGTACTAAATATGTCAAAAACTTTGCTGTTAATATTCTACCACCAATTGTAGATCTTCGTAAATTAAATGGTATTTATGGTTTTGAGAGAGTTGATGAGAATAAGTGTTTTTTACAAAATGCATCATCAGAGTTTACATCAAAAATGTTACCTCCGGAAAGTAAATGTTTAATAGGCGATGCTTCGCAAGATAAAGATACAAATATACTATTTATTGGTGATTCTCACGCTCGTGCAGAGTTTCCAATGTTAGGTGTGTGGTTGTCAAATATTCATAAAAGTGCCTACTTAGTATCTCAAAGAAGTACTCCTTTTATAGAAAATCTTCCTAATACAGAATTAGGAGTATCAATGATCGATAGAAACAATGCGTTGAAAGACTTGATAAAAAAACAGTCTTTTAAATATGTTGTTTTGGGTGGTGATTGGTCTGAGAAAAATAATGAGCCCTATATATCAGGTATCGAAGAATCAATAAAGCTAATAATTGAGAATAATGCAATTCCTGTGGTGATACTAGATACTCCAAAACTACCAAAAGGTTTTAATAACTACTGTATTGTTTCAACTACTAGGTTCATTTTACTGTTTGATCCTCATCATTGTGAGCTTCGATTGAAATATGTGCAAGATCAGCAAGAAGAGTTTGAGGAGTTAATGTATAAACTTAAAGCTAAGTATCCTCAACTAGTTTTGATAGATCCTAAAAAAGTCTTGTGTAATAGCCACTATTGTAAGACTTCCTTAAATGGTATACCAGTATATATGGATAGTCATCACCTAAATTATTTGGGATCACAAGAGATAGCTAAAGAGTATCTTAAAAAGTATGGCAATCCTTTAGCATCTGTAGTTAAATAAAGCTAGGAAAAGTAGTTTTTAAAATGAAATCACAATTTATACAATATAATGACATAAATAATGAAGTTTTATATCAAAAATGTAAACCTGTAACAGATATTCAAAGTTCTGAAATACAGAATATTATCGCTGAAATGTGTGAGAAAATGCAAGGTAATGGTATAGGACTTCAGCTAATCAAATTGGCTATTATTATCAAATATTTATGATAGAGTTTGATGGCTCTAATGCAAGATATCCATTAAGTTTTGACAATGTTCCTTATCAAGTATTTATAAACCCTAAGATTACAAAAGCGTCTAAAAAGAGAGTCAGTTTTTGGCATGGTTGTCTAAGTGCTTTAGGAGAAAAAAGAGGTAAGCTTACAACATATAAAGAGATTGAGTATGAGGCATATAACAAGCATGGTAAGAAGATTACAGGTAAGTTAGATTCTATAGCTGCGGTAATATTTCAACATGAGTTCAATCATCTACATGGTTCTGTGTATGTTGATTTTGATACTGAATATATTGATAACGAAGAGCTTCAATCAAAATTTGCGAGCGGAGAAATCAAACCTTATGAAGATTGTGGTGATGAAATACCATTAATCATAGGTGGTTATATTATTGGTAGTGATATTTAGAGATATTTGTTTTTTAACAAAACTTTTGAATATAGAGTTGACATAATAATTAATGAGAGTACCATATGTGGCTATTGACGATAATAGCAGTCTGGAACCACCTGATCCTATTCCGAACTCAGAAGTGAAACGGTCTCACGCCAATGATAGTCTGGCAACGCCCAGGTGAAAGTAGGTAATCGTCAAACCTTTTTTCAATTTTTCATCTTGATCTTGTTATTTAGAATATTTACTTTCTTTGAAGAAGTTTAAATACAGCTGGCGGAGTTAGTCTTTAAGTTAGTTGTGCATAGACTCGTTATATAGTTTTATGTGTCCTATTGTGTGGGGGAGGATCAACATAAACCTTTCTAAATCAAAATCTAACTAAGCCAGCCATATTTAGAACAACAAATTAGTTATTATCGATGCTGTTATTATGTAAGCTATAGTTAGTCCACCTAAATATATTGGTAAAGCACAAAATTGAGATCTAAAATTTCTTCTCATATCTATTCACTTACATGTCTTTTTGTCAATGAGGCATATAATATAGCAATATAAATATTTCAACAATTAGTAAAAATTAACAAGGCTAATCAAAAATTGATACCAAGATAATTTTTTTGATAAATTTGGCTATGGTTATTTCAAATGTTTTTAGTTCCTTAATATGTTATTATACATGGTAATTTTATTTGCAAAACAAAGCTTAAATGTTTAGAAGTCTTCCTCTTTTTATAGGGTTAAGATATATCCGTGCTAAGAAGCGTAATCGGTTTATATCTATTATTTCTGCTATATCTTTTTTGGGTATATCTTTGGGAGTTACTGTCTTGATTACAGTAATGTCTGTGATGAATGGTTTTGATCAGCAAATCAAAAATAGAATTTTGATGATGGTACCACCTTTGAAAGTATATCAAATGGGTGGGCAAGTTACTGATTGGCCAAAATTAGCAAAAGAAGTTGAGAAAAGTGCGCCTAGTGTTACAGCAGTAGCTCCTATCGTGGAGTCTCAAGGATTGTTAAGTGCAAATAATGGTGGTAGTACAACTGCTTTTGTACAGATACAAGGTATAGAACCAAAATATCAAACTAAGGTGTTACCAATTGGTGATCATATCATAGAAGGTAAGTTATCATCATTGGATGATAATGAGGGCTATAATATTGTTTTAGGTAGTGCACTAGCAAATAGTTTAGGTGTTAGCATAGGAGATAAAGTTACTTTAATAGTTCCTAAAATAAGCTTAACACCAGCTGGAATGATTCCTAGAATTAAACAGTTTACAGTATCAGGTATATTCTTAGTAAGTTATCAATATGATGCTTATTATGCGATGATTAATATTAAAAATGCCCAAAAAGTATTTGAAACTGGTAATTCAGTATCATCTCTTCAGCTAGGTCTAAAAAATATCTATGATGCGCCACTTGTAAAAAATAAGCTTAATGATGGTGCTATAGCTCCATATTATTTCACTCGTGATTGGACTGATGAGAACAAATCTTTCTTTGATGCTTTAAAAATGGAAAAGACAATGATGTTCTTTATCCTATTGCTGATAATTACGGTTGCTATATTTAACCTATTATCCTCTTTGGTTATGGTTGTGACTGATAAGCGAAGTGATATTGCAATCCTTAGAACTATGGGGATGTCATCAAGACAAATTATAACGGTGTTTATCTACCAAGGATTTATAATTGGTTTAATTGGTACGATTATAGGAGTTCTATTGGGAATTTTACTATCGACTTATGCCACAGAGATTGTTAATTTCATTCAGCATGTTACAGGGAGACAATTCTTGAGTGCTAGCGTGTATCTAATTAATTATATTCCATCGGAGCTTATGTGGTCTGATGCATTTAAGGTTACTTTAGTTTCTATGTTTTTAAGTTTCTTAGCTACACTTTATCCAGCTTGGAGTGCTTCTAAGGTTCAACCAGTGGAGGCACTTAGATATGAGTAATATAGTTTTAAGTTGTAAAAATGTCTCAAAAAGTTACATAGAATTCAAAACAGATATAGCTATACTAAAAAATGTAAACCTTGAAATTAATAAAGGAGAGAAGGTTGCTATATTGGGTCTATCAGGATCAGGTAAGACAACATTGCTAAATGTTTTGGGTGGACTAGATAAGTGTAGCTCAGGTGAAGTAATGCTTATGGGCGAGAGATTTGATAATCAATCTGTTAATAAGCGTGCAAAGATGCGAAATAAGCATTTAGGCTTTATCTATCAGTTACATCATTTGTTGCCGGAATTTACAGCTATTGAGAATGTAATGATTCCATTAGCTATTACCAAAAAGTATACAAAAAAAGAGTCAATAAAGCTTGCTAATGAAATTCTAACAAAAGTTGGTTTAGAACATCGTGCACATCACAAGCCTGCTGAGCTTTCGGGTGGTGAGCGCCAAAGAGTTGCCATTGCTAGAGCATTAGTTACCAATCCTAACTGTATTTTAGCAGATGAGCCTACAGGAAACTTAGATAGTCAAAGATCTGAAAGTATATTTGCTTTGATGCAGCAGCTTAGTGATGATTTTGGAACTAGCTTTGTAATTGTCACACATGATGAGAGACTAGCTAGTCGTATGAATAAAATCTATAGATTAGTAGATGGCGAGTTAGAATTAGTTGAACATGCCAACTAAATCATTATTTATTGATTTTCATTAGTAAAAAATATTTTTATCTGATTCACTTTTAGTATACTGCATAAGTATATAGTCTATAAGTGGTAAAGCTGATGAAGACAATTGTATTTGTATATAAAGACACTTTAAAATCCTATAAAGAAAAGTTCTTACTAAAGATTGAAAAAGATTTACAAAGTTATGAATATCATACTTTAACAGTAGATGATTTATCTGAGGTTGTAGAGATTCTTGAGGATAATTCAAGAATATGTTGTATTGTGCTTGATAGAACTAGTTTTAGTATTGAAGCATTTCATAATATTGCTCATCTTAACACTAAACTACCAGTATTTGTGGTTTCTGATTATAGCCAAAGTATCAAACTTAATTTACGTGATTTTAATTTAAATATTAACTTTTTACAGTATGATGCTTTAGCTGGTGAGGATTCTGATTTTATTCATAGAACTATTACAAACTACTTCAATGATATTTTGCCACCTTTAACTTATGAGTTGTTTAAATATTCTAAATCGTTTAACTCATCATTCTGTACTCCAGGTCACCAAGGAGGCTACGGTTTTCAGCGTTCGGCAGTAGGCGCATTATTCTATGATTTTTATGGCGAGAATATTTTTAAGACAGACTTATCTATTTCAATGAAAGAGCTAGGAAGTTTATTAGATCATTCTGAGGCTCATAAAGATGCCGAAGAGTATGTCGCAAAAGTTTTCCAAGCTGATAGATCGTTAATTGTTACTAACGGAACATCAACAGCTAATAAAATAGTAGGTATGTATAGTGTTGCCGATGGCGATACAATTCTTGTTGATAGAAATTGCCATAAATCAGTTACACACCTAATGATGATGGTAGATGTTAATCCAATATATCTAAAACCAACAAGAAATGCTTATGGCATAATTGGTGGTATACCTAAAGAAGAATTTCAGCACCAAACTATCCAAGAAAAAATTGATAATAGTAGCATTGCAGATAAATGGCCTGAATATGCTGTTGTTACAAATTCAACTTATGATGGTATTTTATATAATACAGATACTATTCATCATGAACTAGATGTTAAAAAGTTACATTTTGATAGTGCTTGGATACCATACGCGATATTTCATCCAATCTATAAGCATAAGTCTGCGATGCAGATTGAACCAAAGCCAGAGCATATAATCTTTGAGACACAATCCACTCACAAACTTTTAGCGGCCTTCAGTCAGTCATCAATGTTGCACATAAAAGGTGATTATAACGATGAAGTTTTAAATGAAGCATATATGATGCATACTTCAACATCTCCTTTTTATCCAATAGTTGCTAGTGTTGAGACGGCAGCAGCAATGATGGAGGGTGAGCAGGGATATAATCTTATCGATAAAACTATTAATCTAGCGATAGATTTTAGACGAGAGCTAGTCAAGCTTAGATCAGAGGCTGGTGATTGGTTCTTTGATGTTTGGCAACCTGATAATATTTCTAATAAAGAGGCGTGGTTATTAAGAAATGCTGATAAATGGCATGGATTTAAAAATATAGATGGAGATTTTCTTTCATTAGACCCGATTAAGATAACAATCTTAACTCCAGGTATAAAAGATAATGATGTCCAAGATTGGGGTGTACCAGCAGATATAGTAGCTAAGTTTTTAGATGAGCATGATATTGTAGTTGAGAAATCAGGACCTTATTCATTGTTGTTTATCTTTAGTTTAGGCACTACAAAAGCAAAATCAGTAAGGCTAATATCGGTACTTAATAAATTCAAACAAATGTATGATGAAAATACATTAGTTGAGAAGATGCTACCAACATTATATGCTGAAGATCCTAAGTTCTATAAAGATATGAGAATCCAAGAAGTTAGTGAAAGATTACACCAGTATATGAAAGAAGCTAATCTTCCTAATCTTATGTACCATGCCTTTAATGTGTTACCTGAACAGCAACTTAATCCTCATAGAGCTTTTCAGAAATTACTAAAAGGTAAAGTCAAAAAAGTCCCGTTAGCAGAGCTATATGGACAGACCTCAGCCGTGATGATATTACCATATCCACCAGGTATACCAGTGATATTCCCAGGCGAAAAAGTTACTGAAGAATCTAAGGTAATATTAGATTTCTTATTGATGTTAGAGAAGATAGGATCAATGCTGCCAGGATTTGATACAGATATACATGGACCAGAGAGAGCAAAAGATGGTAAATTATATATCAAAGTGATTGATGATTAATATTAGATTTTTTTGAAATAAAATGCTTATAATTAGCTAAAAAAAATGTATAGTGTTGCTTATCGAGTCTAATTTTAGGTGGGAAAATGCTTAAAACTCCTCTTTATGAATCACACTTAGCAGCAAATGCTAAAATGGTAGACTTTTCTGGATGGTCAATGCCAATTAACTATGGTTCACAAATTCAAGAGCACAATAATGTTAGAGAGAACTGTGGTGTCTTTGATGTATCACATATGCTAGCTGTTGATATTCAAGGTAAAGATGCCGAAAAGTTCTTGCGTCATATCTTAGCTAATGATGTTGCTAAGCTAGAAGCAGGCAAAGCACAGTATGGCTGTATGCTAAATCATCAAGCAGGTATCGTTGATGATCTTATTACATATAAGATTGATTCAGAGAATTTCAGAATAGTTGTCAATGCTGGCAATAGAGAGTCAGATGTAGCATGGTTTAAAGAGAACTCTCAAGATTTAGATGTTACAATAACGCCACAACAAAATCTTGCGATAGTTGCTGTACAAGGCCCAAAAGCAGTAGAGATTGTTAAGCATACTGTAACTACAGAGATCGCAGAAGAAATAGCTAAGCTAAAGCCTTTTACATTTAAGTTTTTTAGTAATTGGATGTTTGCTCGTACTGGTTACACTGGTGAAGATGGTTTTGAAATAATGCTGCCAGCAGATCAAGTAGCAGATTTTTGGGATAATTTATTAGAAAATGGTGCTGAGCCGGCAGGGTTAGGTGCTCGAGATACTTTGCGCTTAGAGGCAGGAATGCACCTATATGGATCAGATATGAATACAGCTACAACTCCTCTAGAGAGAGGTCTCAGTTGGAGTGTTGATTTATCTGATGAGAATAGAGATTTTATTGGAAAAAAAGCATATCTTGCGAAAAAGTCACATGGTATAACTACTAAGTGGACAGGAGTTGTTCTAAAGTCAAAAGGAGTGCTTAGAGCGGGTCAAGAGATTGATTTTGATAATGGCGAAAAAGGGTATATAACAAGTGGTAGTTTTTCACCTACTCTTAAAGTAGCTATAGCATTAGCTTATGTACCTAAAGAAGGTGCCAATCCGGTCGTCAATATACGCGGTAAGGAACTAGAGGTAGAATTAGTTAAGGCAAAGTTTGTCAAGAATGGGCAATCTTTGATTTAAAAAATAAATATTTTCACAACAATAATTAATCGTAGTCAATACGGAGGTATAAAATGTCAAATATTCCTAATGAATTAAAATACACAAAATCTCATGAGTGGGTAAAAGTAGATGGTGATGAGGTTACTGTAGGTATTACTGAACATGCGCAGTCTTTATTAGGTGATTTAGTATATGTTGAGTTACCAGAAATTGGAGAGGACTTCTCAGCTGGTGATGATACTTGTGTCGTTGAATCTGTGAAAGCAGCTTCTGATGTGTATGCTCCTCTTGATGGTGAGGTTATTGAGGTGAATGAATCTCTAAGTGATGATCCTTCTCAAGTAAATCATGCACCATATAGAGATGGATGGTTATTCAAACTTAAAATTTCTGATGAATCTCAGCTGGCAGATCTATTATCTGCAGATGCTTATGCAAAAATTCTTGAAGACTAATTATAGACTTTTAGAGTTTCTATTTAGTCCTTTATAAAATTCTATATACGAAGACATGGAGGAAATATGTCTTTTATTCCACATAAACCTGAGCAGATAGAAAAAATGCTTGGTACTATAGGTGTAAGCTCTATAGATCAGTTATTTGATGAAATTCCAGCCCAGTTAAGAGCAGATACTTTTAAGATTAAAGATGGAATCAATGAGATTCAACTAGCAAATCAAATGAGAAAAAGAGCTAATAAAAATCATCATAATACAAACTTTATAGGAGCTGGGGCATATAGTCACTATATACCATCTGCTATATGGGATATTGTTGGCAGGGGAGAGTTCTATACAGCATATACGCCATACCAGGCGGAGGCTTCTCAAGGTGGCTTACAGGTTATATATGAGTTCCAAACTATGATGGCTGGCTTAACAGGTATGGATGCTTCAAATGCATCTATGTATGATGGAGCGACTGCTTTGGCAGAGTCTGTACTTATGGCGATTCGCTCAAATAAAAAAGCTAAATCCCAAAAGATTTTGATTGCTGAAGCTTTGCACCCAACCTATTTAAGAGTATTAGAAACTATTACAAAGCATCAAGGTATTGAGTTTGATATCGTTAATCTTGATTCTAAAAATGGTAAGACAGATATTACTAAGTTGGAAGATTTTGCGAATACCAATTATGCAGCTGTAGTTATCCAAAGTCCTAATTTCTTAGGTCAAATAGCTGATGTTGATGGGATTACAAATTGGGCACATAAGCATGGTGCTTTGGTTATTGCCGTGACTAATCCTATGTCACTAGCAATATTAAAATCACCTGCAGAATGGGGTGAAAATGGTGCTGATATAGTATGTGGTGAAGGTCAACCTCTGGGAGTACCTTTAGCTTCTGGTGGACCATATTTTAGTTTTATGACTTGTAAGATGGCTCATGTACGTCAAATGCCAGGTCGTATAGTTGGTAGAACAGTTGACTTAGACGGTAATGAAGGTTTTTGCTTAACTCTACAAGCTAGAGAGCAGCATATCCGTCGTGCGAAAGCTACTTCAAATATCTGTACTAACCAGGGCTTAATGGTAACAGCTGCGACTATTTATATGAGCTTACTAGGTGCAGAAGGTTTAGAAAGAGTAGCAAGTATATCTCATGAAAATACTACTAAGCTAGCAAATGAATTATCTAAACTAGATGGAGTAAATGCTAGATTTGATAATATATTCTTTAATGAGGTTGTTATTGATTTACCTGTAAATGCTGAAATTTTTGTTACAGAGATGGAAAAAGAAGGTATAGATGCAGGTTACTTCTTAGGTGAGTATCATAGTGATTTAGCTAACTCTATTATGGTTTGTGCTACAGAGATTCATACATCTGAAGATATCAAAAAGTATATAGAAGCTACTAAAAAAGTTTTAGCTAGGATAGGAGGTTAATTTAAATGGTTATTTTTGAAAAAACTAGAGGTAAAAACTCGCCATCTGTAATGCCTAGCAAAAAAGGTGATGTTTCAAATATCCCTACAGATATGCTACGTACTAAGAAACCAATACTTCCAGAGCAAGCTGAGCTAGATGTTGTTAGACACTATACACAACTTTCACGCAAGAACTTTTGTATAGATACAAACTTTTATCCATTAGGTTCTTGTACTATGAAATACAATCCGCGAGCTGCGCATAAGTATGCTTCATTAGCTGGATTTTTAGAAAGACACCCTTATGCAAGTGCTCAAAGTGTACAAGGTACTCTTGAATGTCTATATGATTTACAAGACTTAATCAAAGAGCTAACTGGTATGACAGGCGTATCATTAGCTCCTATGGCTGGTGCTCAAGGTGAGTTTGCAGGTGTAGCTATGATTAAAGCATATCATCACAAGCGTGGTGATTTCGAACGTGATGAAATCATCGTACCAGATGCTGCCCATGGTACTAATCCAGCTACTGCAAAAGTTTGTGGTTTAAAAGTTATTGAGATTCCAACTAAGAGATGTGGTGATATTGATCTAGAAGCATTAGACAAAGTACTTGGTCCAAAGACAGTTGGTATCATGCTAACTAATCCATCAACAGTAGGTGTATTTGAAAGAAATATTGCTGTAATAGCTAAGAAAGTCCATGAAGCAGGTGGTCTATTGTACTATGATGGCGCGAACTTGAATGCGATCATGGGTAAAGCTCGTCCTGGTGATATGGGCTTTGATGTTCTTCATATGAACTTACACAAAACTTTTGCAACTCCTCATGGTGGTGGCGGTCCAGGTGCTGGTCCTGTAGCTGTTAATGATAAGCTAAAAGAGTTCTTGCCAATACCAATGGTTGGTAAAAAAGATGATAAACTTGTATGGTTAGAAGAAAAAGATGTACCAAATACTATTGGTAGAATGTCTGCATTCAACGGTAATATTGGTGTATTAATTAGAGCTTATATCTATGGTGCGATGCTTGGTGGTAATGGTCTGACAGAAGCATCTGAAATAGCTACTCTAAATGCCAACTATATGATGGCTCGTTTAAAAGAAGAAGGCTTTACGATCGCTTATCCTGATAGAAGAGCTTCTCATGAATTCATCGTAACTTTGAAACCTGAATTTCAGAATTATGGTGTGACAGCTACTGATTTTGCTAAGTGTTTGATAGATAGAGGAGTACATGCTCCTACTATGTATTTCCCGCTATTAGTACCAGAATGTTTGTTGATAGAACCTACTGAAACTGAAAATGTTGATAGTATGGAGAAGTTTATCCAAGCAATGGTAGAAATCAGAGATATTGCTAAGAAAGATCCTCAGTATCTAAAAGGCGCTCCGTATAATTTACCAGCGCGTCGTCTTGATGATGTCAAAGCTACAAAAGAGCTTGATATCGTTTGGCAGCCTAAGTAATTCTTCTTTATAATCCTTGTAGATTTATCAAAAAAATATATACATGTCTAAAAATCTTAACCTAGTCAAAACTATATTTGTAATAAATATAATTTTTATAACTTTATCTTTCTATTTTCAAAATGAGTTGTTTAGTAAACTTGCAGTACTATGTACAGCTATATCACTTATATTGAGTATCATTTTCGATAAGAGGGCTTTTAACTCGAACCTGTTTTTGATCTTATCAATGTTACCAATATATCTGATAGTACCCGTTTATTAGAATCCAATGCTTGCAGCATTATTAATCACACTATTAATATCTGTATTAATATACAAAAAGCAGGTTTTTGAGCTATTTGATTTTGGGGAAATAAAAGATATTAGAATCTGGTTAGCAGTAGCGCTTGTATCTGTAGTAGCTTCAATAAGCTTGATAGTTTGGGGAGTATCAACTAATGAATTAACTGGCGTTGGAGCTGCAACTTCTCAAGAGCTTGAGAAGCTTAGTACTATTGTAATTTTAATGCTAATACCTATTGGGGCATTGCTAAATGCAACTGTTGAAGAGATTGTTTTTAGAGGAATTATCCAAACTGAATTAAGCAGAGTTTTTAGTGTTTCCGGAGCAATATTTTTACAAGCATTTTTATTTGCGGGATTTCATTATGCAGGAGGGTTCCCTAATGGATTAACTGGTTTTGCGATGACTTTTGTCTATGCTTGTGCTTTGGGTGTGATGAGATATAAAGTCAAAGGGCTACTTGCTCCTATCATTACTCATACATTTGCTGATATGACAATTTTGATATTTCTGTGGTTATATTTTTAGAGCTAAAGTTTTTATGTTCACTAGTGTATAATTTCTGTTATATGCTAATTCTTTGTAACTATTAGATGTGAAACATTTTCTTAAAAATATCTAGTATTCTTTTGGATATGCTCATACTAAACTAATGTTTGAGAATAATTGTAGTACAGATGCTGTATTTACTATTCAAAGATAAAAATAACAAATTAACTTTTACAAAGATACTAAAACCACACCAATATTATACGACTAAAGAGTTATCAAATGATAATTTTATGGATTCAACAACATCGTATTATGATATTGGCTTTAAATCTAAAGATTCATCAGGTTCTGTCGAATATGAGTTATCAAAAGGTTTTTTTTATTTTGGTCAAAAAGGTGTCAATCGAGCTTTATTTAAAGATCCAAAAGGTAATATAGAAATAAATCATCAATTTCACAATGATGGTTATGAGTACTATTAGACTAACTATTCAGTGAACCTTAAAATATTGATAAACGGTAGCTTAATAACACCAACTTTTACAGTTTCTGTATGTTATCAAGAGCTAGATATATTTGATAGTTTATTATTTGGTGTCAAAAGAATAATGATATTTGGCGATAGCTTAAGTGATAAAGGTAATTTGTATAAATATTCATTACAACTCTTACCAAAATCGAACCATATTATAGAGGGATGTTTTCTAATGGTGAGGTATGGTCAGAACAATTTGCAAATAGGCTTTATTTGAATAACATTCCCGTGAGTAACTATGCAGTAGGTGGTAGCTCGGTTATAGTGTTTCCAGAGTGGGCTGATAATAGCACTCCGTATGTCTTAGATGATCAAGTAGGCTTATATCTAAATCTAGAAGCTAATGATGATATAAAAGATAATTTGGCAATATTCTTTGTCGGAGGTAATGATTACCTAACTACTAATCCAGAGATGACGGATATTGATGGAGTAGTTAAGCAAGTGACAGATGGTATCATCAATGCTATTGAAAAAGTAGCAGCAAAACAGACAATGGTTGTTGGATTACCTGATCTGAGTATCATAGGAGAGTCTAAATCACTAAGTAATGAGAAAGTTCTCAAAAAAAATATACAAACAGCATAACAAAATTTTAAGAGAGTATGCAGATAAGCATAAAATGAAATTTATAGATATTGCTACAGTATTTGGTAAAATGGTAAATAATACTAAGAGCTTTAATAAAAAATATAATGTAACTATAAGCTTGGATCATATCAAAGATTCTTGTTGGTTGGGAGGGTATTTTTTATCTGAGAAGTCTAATATTGATAGTACATACAATAGCCTAGAGGCTAACGCTAAAACAGATTCTAAAGTTAAAATGAATGATCTATTAGAGCAGCTATCAATGCAAAGTGTTATAGATGCAGGATATGCTGGTAGCATGTGCGATAATCCCTAAGATTATGCGTTTTGGGATCATGTTCACCCAACATATCAAGTACATAGAGCATTATATAACTACATATTGTCAGAGTTAGGTGCTAGACCTGTCACAAGAGATAAATGATAGTAATTTTTCAAAATTTTGTTAAATAATTGTTTGACAAAGATAATTCTAAGTAATGTGCTAAAAGGTGTTTTGGATTATTCCATCTTTCCCTCTCAGATTTCTCCCAAGCTAAAGAGTTTTATAAGTAGGAGAAAACTATGAGTAAATATTCTTTAGAAACATTAGCCGTACATCGCTCTATACCAGAAAAGAGTGGGTCTGTACAAACACATATACATCAAACTTCTAGTTTTGTATTTGAAAGTACAGAGCATGCAGCAAATCTTTTTGCATTAAAAGAGTTTGGTAGTATATATTCACGATTAACTAATCCAACAGTAGATGAGTATGCTTCTAGACTAGCTAATCTTCATGGAGCTGCTGGAGGATTTGCCTGCTCATCAGTGCATGCAGCACAACTTTTGATTTTCTTGAATCTACTTCAAAGTGGCGATCATATAGTTGCTTCTAAATATTTGTATGGTGGTTTAGTAACACAATTGACACATACATTTCCAAGACAATTTCGTTGGCAATCAATTTTAGTTGATATAAACAAATTAGATGAGGTCGAAAATGCTATCCAAGAGAATACCAAAGCATTACTTATGGCGTCTCAGTCTAATCCTTCTGGAGTTATTGCCGATATCAAAGCACTTGCAAAAATTGCTCATGAAGCTGGTATTCCATTGATAGTTGACAATACTGTTGCAACACCTTATTTATTAAATCCATTAGAACATGGTGCAGATATTGTTTCTTATTCTTTGACAAAATATTTAAGTGGCAATGGTTCTATAGTCGGTGGTGCAGTTGTTGATGGAGGAACTTTTGATTGGTCAGCTAGTGATAAATTTTCTTTATTAGCAAAACCTGATAGATCTTATAATAATATTTCATTTCATGAAACTTTTGGCAAGTTGGCTTTTACCGTTAGGGGGGGGCTTGGAGTTGGTTTGCGAGATATAGGCGCTACTCTTAGTCCACATACTGCTTTTTTGACTATACAAGGTCTAGAAACATTAGGAGCAAGATTAGACAAGCATATCAAAAATGCTGAAAAAGTAGCAAAATTTTTAAATGCTCAGCCAAAGATTAGAAAAGTTAATTATGCTGGTCTTGTTAACTCTCCATATAATCTTTGGGCTAATAGATATTTTCCAAAAGGTGTTGCAGGACTGCTAACCATAGAGCTAAATGAGGGATTTGAGGCTGGCAAGAACTTGGTCGAGCAAACAAAGTTATTCACGCACTGCGCTAATATTGGTGATGCTAGAAGTTTGATTATACACCCGGCTTCAACGACACATTCGCAGTTAACAGAACAAGAGCGTATACAATCAGGAGTATCCGATGGTTTGGTAAGATTATCAATCGGCTTAGAAGATGCTAATGATTTGATCGAGGATTTAAAGCAGGCTTTGGATTATTCGGAGGTGCAGTATGACGATCAATGCAAAAAAGTCATTTGAGTTTTTTGGAGACTTACAGCTTAGTTATCAAACTGAGATTAGTATCAAGAATAGCTCTAGTATCAAAAGATTAAAAGTAGCTATTGTAAACTTGATGCCGACTGCCAAAGAAACTTAAAAGCACTGGGCAGATGTACTTTCTCATAATAATTCTACAATTGTTGAGTTAGTGTTTTTTCATTCATTAGTACGTCCTAGTACCAGAGTTAGCGAGAGTTACTTGCAAGAAAATTATGCTAATTGGCAGGATTATGATTTTGCTGATTTAGATGGAATTATTATCACAGGGGCTTCAGTTTAGTTATTAGAGTTTGAGAACGTTGATTTCTATCTAGAAGTTTGTGAGATAATTTCAAAAAGCCTTGAGTATAAATTATCTGTGATGTTAGTTTGCTGAGCTGCTCAGGCTGGTCTAAATTAGCTATATGGTATAGACAAACAATGTCTAGAAAATAAGTTATTTGGTGTATATGAACATAAGCCTATTAAACATGACCATCCACTGCTAAAAGGTATAGATTGTGAGCTTAAAGCTTGTATATCTCGACAAACCAAAATTACAGATCAGAAAGTATTGGAATATACAGATGTTATCATAGCATCAGCAATAGATGGCTTAGATTATTTAGCGGATAAAAAGTATGATATTATCTATATGTTTAATCACCTAGAATATACTCAAGATACTTTAGAAGCAGAATATTTAAGAGATAAAGCAACTACCAATAATATAGATAAGCCATATAACTACATGACAGCCAAAATAATATTAATTATTCATGGCAAAATGATAGAAAGACTTTTTATTCTAATTGGTTGGATATTATCAAATATAATAAGTAGCTGAATTATAAATCCCAAGCTTTTATTATATCATCTTCAGAGATTTTCTTTTGATTGAGATTTTCAAAGTAGATCATATATTGTTTAATCAGCTGATTAATATACATATCTTCACCAGAGATATAGAAAATATCTTTTTTATTACAATACTCAAGTAGATAGTTTTTCTTATTATCTTTTTCAGGCATAGCATGACAAAATACAATTTTTGCATTTTTAACCAAGTCTATAAATTGGTATTTTGCTCTAGCTCTGGTGATGATGATATTGGTGTAGCATCTACTACTAGATCATAAGGTCCTTCAAAGTGAGGAATGTTTTCTATACCTAGTTCTTTTCTTTTTTGAGCTACTTTATCAGCACTTCTACCGACTATAGTTACTTTAATGCCTAAGTCTTGTAGGACTTTAAAAGCAACACCAGAAACACCACTATTACCATAGATTACTGCGGTGTTGATAATTTTGTTTGATGCTTTGATACCTTTTCTAAGAGCTGTTTGTAAACCGTGACAGTCTGTATTATAACCATGAAGTTTGCCATCTTTATTGATGATGGTATTTACAGTTAAAGTCTCTTTAGCTAGAGGCCCTATGTAATCTAAAAATGGTATTACTTTTGATTTTAGACCATTGTGGGCTGTTACTGTACCACCATTGACAAAGGATGCTCTAATAGCATCTGTATATGTCTTGGCTAGTTATATCACCCAAAAATGTAAAATAACAAAGGTTTAAGCCTGGTTTTTGTATGGCAGTATTATGTCGTGGGATAGAAGAGTTACTACTAGAAGTAGAAAACAAAAACTTAGTCTCAGTATTAAGAGGAGTTTTAAAAGTATCTGACATCTTGTTTCCTTAGCTATGAATAATTAACATTGAGTATGCTCTAAGTGGAGGGAGCTTACCTTTTGTTGTTTTTTCGATAGTCTCCGTGCCAGCTCTTTCATGATTTGCAATAATATGCCATTCATTAGTTTCTGTAGTAGGAACAATATCATTGATATCATAGTTATCTATAGCTGTCGCATTATACACAACAACTATATTTTTCCACATATCTCCGTTAGCATTATCCTTAAGATGAGATACGATAACTCCAGAATGAAGATCATGATATGCTGCTGAAACAATTAGATGTTTACTAATATCTTCAGGAGAAGTCATTCTAAAGGCAGGGTGCTCTTTTCTTATTTTTATAAGTCCTTTTACATAATCAAAAAAAGGTTTGTATTGTAGCTTGTCTTGCCAGTGAAAAGCATTGATATCATCATTACTTTTATAACTGTTATGATCACCTTGTTTTGTTCTAAGAAATTCACAACCACCATGTAAGAATGGTACACCTTGTGATGTCAGTACTATGCCAAGAGCTAAACTATTTTGGCGAACTCTACGGCTGTCAAAAATATTCTCTTGGATATTTTGTCTATAGTTACCAGCTTGTATATTTCTATTTAAACTCTTCTCTATTTGATCCCAAAGTGTATAGTTATCATGAGCATCAACATAGTTGATAGTTTCTTTAGGATTAGCAGTTAGGTCATGTATAGACCCTTTTAACCCTTCCATAACTTTACTAATATTAGCGGGATTATGAGCATCACCATTAACATAGCCATTACCTGGACTATTATTTCCTCGAATAGTATCTCTAAAGGCATCGTTAAATACAGAGAAATCTTGATTTCTTTGTGTGCCTCTATATGTACCATTTCTAAGAGGGGAATCACTAGCTTTCCATGGCTCACCATAGACTATAATGCCTGGATCTATTTGTTTTACTTCTTCGGTAATTTCTTTGATAGTATCAAGATCAATCAACTCCATTAAGTCAAATCTTAGGCCATTGATTTTATAGTTTTTGACCCAGTGTAGAACTGAGTCTTTAATAAACTTACGCACCATTGGCTTTTCGGTATCAAGTTCATTACCACATCCAGAACCATTAGTAAAATGACCTGAGCTATCTGTTCTGAAATAGTATTTTGGAACGATACTGTCAAAGTTCGATGTATCAGTCATATGGTTATAAACCATGTCCATAATTACACCAATACCCTTATTATGGAATCCTGTAATCATCTCTCTAGCACCTTTGATTCTTTGAGTTGGATCAAAGGGGTTGATAGAGTAACTTCCATCCGGAGCATTGTAATTTTGTGGATCATATCCCCAGTTTCTATTATCTTTGATATTAGCATTTGACTCATCAACTGATGAGAAATCAAATATTGGTAATAGATGCACATGGGTAACACCAAGTTCATGAAGACTATCTATACCTGTTGAAACAGATAGTTCACCATTTGAGCTGGATATCTCAGACCCTTCATATATTGTGCCTAAGAATTTGCCACGAATATTATCTGGGATATTACTGTCAGGGCTGATTGTAAAATCTCTAACATGTAGTTCGTATATAATAGTATCTTGAGGATTCTTAGGTGTATGGAAGTAGCTATTTCTCCAGCTTTCGGGAGCAAGATCTTCGGAGTTAAGGTCTAGTATAAAGCCTTTTCTACCATTAGCACCAAGTCCAACTGCATAAGGATCGATAGCATAAGTTATTTTTGTATATTTATTACCACGATAGTCTATATCATCAAAATAAAATCTATATAAATAGAACTTGTTCTCACAGAATTCCCTAGCAATGCTAACACTATGCGTGCCATATTCTGGCTCAGCTACTAGATTAAATGCATCATCAGGCATCTCATGCTTATCATTATCATCTTCATGATATATCAAAAGCTCAACGTGCTTTGCTGTCGGAGCCCATATTCTAAAAGATACAATATCATTAGAGAATGTCACTCCCATATCATCATTTGGATAGTAATATTTATCCAAGAAGTTTCCGATACACACCTTCGTTGGCATAAAGGTATTATTTGCACGTATTTCTATTAAATCACTAGGATTTAAATCTGTAGGCAAATTAGTAAATATAACTTTTTTAGATTTATATTTGATAATACTTACCGCATGGGTTACTTTTTTTGAGTTGATCCATAGTTCAAATATAGTACCGACAAGAGGTGTATCAGATAAGTATGCCTCAATTTTATTAGGTTCATCTAATACGGCGTAATTTATTCTAGCGTTAGTTCGGTTAATAACATCATTTAGTGATGTATAGATGTCATAATCACCATAAACTATATAAAAATTATCATGCTCTTCATTTGTTCTGAATGATCCTGTTTGCTCAGCCCAATCATTTTGCCAATACATATTCCATGTTCTTTTACGGGCAATAATATTCTTATTCACACAATCAGCATATAAGCCAAAATTGCTTTTTTTGGATAATGATTTAGGACGTGTTTTGCCTTTTTCATCATATGTCCATAATTCCCAACTAAAATCTTGTCCTAAGTATTGATCATCCTTTTTGACAAAATGAACGAGTTGACCTTCTCTAGGTTCTCTAGCTATTCTAAAAACTCTTTCCGCTCTATGATTAGGATTGTTTTTGCTACTGCAGAAAACTTTAACCTCACTAATATCAGTTATTGCGGGATCTATAATTAGTTGATCGTTTTTGATTTCAATAAGTTTTGACTTAGGTTCTACTCGCCATGTAACATCTACAATACCTCTCTTTTTTGTCAATGATTCTGTTATTGCAACTAGGTCTATTTTATAACCTGGTACTATATAGTCTTCAGATGCCTTTATTGAAAGAATCTGAGGGTTTACACACCAATTGAAAGTTAATGGTTCAAAAGCACGATTGCTTGCTGATAGTCTTCTTTCATTACCTTCTAAATCAACTAATACAAAAGAGTATTGATTTGAACCATTGATAAGACTAGAGATTTTAAGTACATTTTTTGTTAGCCATAGGCTACCATCGTCAGGATCTGCTTCCCAGACAAGTTTATATCTATCTTCTTTTTTCCAATGATTGAAATGTCCTATAACATATCCATATGAGAAGCCTTGAGCATTGATTCTAAATCTAATACTATTTGTATCTGGATCTTGATCGAGTGTATATTCGGCATTGAATTTTTCGAAAATATTATTTTTTTCTATCCATATATTATTTGATGACTGCATATCTACAACTTTAAGTTAAATTAATATGTTTGTGAATAATTTGGTTAAGCCATTATAGCTTTATTTTTTGAGTTTGAGAACAAGAGTGGCCATTGGAGGGACTTTTATTGTAATCCTTTTGTCAAAACCATGCGATGATTCAGGAGTTGAAAATATTTCATCGGCAATAAGTTGACCAGAACCACCAAATTCAAGATCATCAGAGTTAAATGCTTCAATATAAGATCCTGCATCAGGAACACCTATATGGTAGTCGTAATATGTTACTGGAGTGAAGTTACAGACAAATATTAGCTTTTCTTTACCACCCCTGTTTGATCTAACAAAAGACAAAACACTTTGTTTAGAGTTGTTTGCATCAATCCATTGGAAGCCTTCGTGATCATAATCACATTCCCATAACGCAGTTTCAGCTTTATAGAATTCATTTAGTTTCTTAAAGAAACGTAATGTCTCCCTGTGAGTATGATATTCATCAATAACTTGCCATTGTAGCTGCTCATACTCTCGCCATTCGATAAATTGACCAAATTCACTACCCATAAATATGAGTTTTTTACCTGGATGTCCAATCATAAATGATAAGTATAAGCGAAGTCCTGCATACTTATTCCACAGATCGCCCCACATTTTATTTATCAATGATTTCTTACCATGTACAACTTCATCATGAGAGATAGACAAAATAAACTTTTCTGAGTAATGATACACTATGGAGAAAGTGATTAAGTTGTGATGATATTTGCGATAAACAGGATCTAATGAAATGTAGCGTAGTGTATCGTTCATCCAACCCATATTCCATTTAAAATCAAATCCTAAACCACCTTGTTCAACAGGTGTGGAGATATTTGGCCAAGATGATGATTCTTCAGCAATTGTGATTACTCCTTTGCAAGTATGTTTTAAGACACCATTGAGTTCTCTTAAGAAAGCAATACCTTCTAAATTTTCATGTTCACCATGAATGTTAGGTACCCACTGACCATCTTCTCTATCATAGTTTAGATATAAGATATTCGATACTGCATCGACACGAAGACCATCGATATGAAATTTATTGATCCAGTACATGGCATTTGATATTAAGAAACATTTGACCTCATTTCTACCTAGATCAAAATTATGTGTCCCCCAGCCTTTATTTATAGCTTTTGTAGGCTCTTGGTATTCGTAACATGCACTACCATCAAAGTTGATCAAACCATGCTGATCTTTGCAGAAATGTCCTGGTACCCAATCTAAGATTACACCAATATCATGAGTGTGAAGTTTATCAATTAGATGTTTCAAACCCACTAAATCACCATGACGACTATTAATTGAGTAAAAACCTGTTGGTTGATAACCCCATGAAGCATCTAGTGGATGCTCATGTAGCGGTATAAACTCAACATGCGTGTATCCCATATCCTTGACATATTTGGGTAATACTTCAGCAATTTCCTCATAAGTTATAAACTTATTATCTTTAGTTTTCCATGATGCTAAGTGAAGTTCGTAGATGTTCATTGGGCTATTATAGTAGTCAGCAGTAGCACGCTTTTTTAACCATTTCTCATCATGCCATTTGTATGTTGTTTGTGTACTTATTACAGAGGCAGTATTTGGTCTTAATTCTGAGAAAAAAGCATAAGGATCACTTTTATATACATAATGATTTGTATCTTTATTTGTGACTACAAATTTATATTTATCACCATCTTTTACATCTGAGATAAATATGCTCCATAGTCCAGCATCGGTGATACGTTTCATATAATTTTTATCTTCAACTTGCCAGTGGTTAAAATCACCAATCACACAAATACTTTTTGCATTTGGAGCCCATGTTGTAAATCTAATACCATCAATTCCATTTTCAGATGCCTTGTGAGCACCCATGAACTCATAAGCATATATGTGCTTACCTTCGTGGAAGAAATGAATATCTTGCTCGCCAATAGTAGAGTGATTATTTTGTTTTGAATTTACGTTTTTCATAAAATCTCCTAATCAAAAAGTACAGAATCCACGCGGTTTCTAATCTGGGTACTTGCAAGCACCAAAAATTTCTATAATTACAATCTTAATAGTTTATGAGAGCTTAGTAAACTGAATAATTAATATAAAAAATAATTTTAGTAATAATACAGTTATTGGTTATTTTAAATTCATAGATATAGTGATAAGATGAATTGTATAGGCTATTACCTAATGCCAAATTTGGTAAGGGATTGTCGCTTATTTTATTCATTAAATTAACTTAATAACTAAGGTAAGAAATGGCTATTCAGACTGTATCTACTAAACCTTTCGAAAATCAAAAACCAGGGACATCTGGTTTGCGTAACAAAGTTACCGCTTTTCAGCAACCAGGATATTTAGAGAGTTTTGTACAATCTATATTTAACTCTTTGGATGATATACAAGGCAAGACTCTAGTTGTTGGTGGTGATGGTAGGTACTATAATGATGTAGCTGTACAGATTATTGTTAGAATGGCTGCAGCTAATGGGTTTGGTAAAATTATAGTTGGCCAAAAAGGTATCTTTTCTACTCCAGCTGTTAGCTGTGTTATCAGAAAGTATCAAGCTTTTGGTGGTATTGTACTATCGGCTAGTCATAATCCAGGTGGTCCAAAAGGAGACTTTGGTATCAAATATAATGTTTCTAATGGTGGTCCAGCACCTGAGAAAATTACAGATAGAATTTTCTTAGAAACTAAAAGGATTGACCAATACTTGATAAGTGATGCGCTTAAAGATAGTGTTAATTTAAATAAGATAGGCACATACAAAATTGAAAATACAACCGTCGAGGTTATTAAATCAGTGATTGATTATGCTGAGTTAATGCAACAAATATTTGATTTTGATAAGATTCGTGAACTATTTGCTAATGACTTTAAGGTACGTTTTGACTCTATGAGTGCGGTATCTGGTCCTTATGCAAAGTATATTTTTGAGACTCTTTTACAAGCTCCAGCTGGTACAGTTGTCAATGCTGAACCACTTGAGGATTTTGGTGGTTTTCATCCAGATCCAAATCCTGTCAATACCGAAGATTTAGTCAAGCATATGCGTAATGGTAAGTATGATTTCGGCGCAGCTTCAGATGGTGATGCTGATAGAAATATGATCGTGGGTAAACAAATAGATGTATCACCTTCAGACAGTTTAGCAATTATGGCCGCAAATGCGCATCTTATACCAGCATATTCAAAAGGAATTAAAGGTGTTGCCAGATCAATGCCTACATCAACAGCAGTTGATAGGGTGGCAGAGTCATTAGGTCTACCTTGTTTCGAGACTCCAACAGGATGGAAATTCTTTGGTAATTTATTAGATGCTCAGAAAATCACACTATGTGGAGAAGAGAGTTATGGAACAGGTTCAGATCATATCCGTGAGAAAGATGGGGTTTGGGCAGTATTGTTCTGGTTGAATTTAGTTGCTGCAACAGACAAGCAGGTTGATCAATTGGTTGAGGAGCATTGGCAAAAATTTGGTCGTAACTTCTATTCAAGACATGACTATGAAGCTATAGATGCTGTGATTGCTAACTCTATCATGAGTTCTTTAAGAGATAAACTATCTAGTCTTGCAGGAACTCAATTAAATGGTGAAAAAGTGGCTAAAGTAGATGATTTTAGTTATACAGATCCAATAGATGGTTCAGTTTCTAACCATCAAGGAATAAGAATTATTTTTGAAGATGGTTCTCGAATTGTGTTTAGGTTGTCAGGCACAGGAACACAGGGAGCTACTTTACGTATATATTTAGAGAAATATGAGTCGGATTCTTCTAAATTTAATATACCTACGCAACAAGCTTTAGCTAGTCTGATAGATATTGCTGGAGATTTAACCAATATCAAATCTCTGACAGGAATGACTGAACCAACTGTAGTAACTTAATTTAAAAATGCATTAGCACTAAGGAGTTAATTATCATGGATAATCATAATTCATCATCACATCAATTATATAAAAAAGCGATAGCACTAGTATTAGCTGGTGGACGTGGCTCTCGTTTATATAATCTAACAGACACCAGAGCTAAACCAGCTGTTTATTTTGGTGGTAAGTTTAGAATCGTAGACTTTGCTCTATCAAATTGTTTAAACTCTGGTATCAGAAGAATCGGTGTGGTTACACAGTATAAATCGCACTCGTTACTTCGTCATATCCAACGTGGTTGGGGCTTCTTACGCGGTGAGTTAAATGAGTTTATAGACTTATTACCAGCTCAGCAAAGGGTCGATGAAGAGAGTTGGTATCGTGGTACTGCCGATGCTGTATACCAAAATATAGATATTCTACGTTCTTATGGTCCGGAGTATGTCATAGTTCTAGCTGGCGATCATATATACAAAATGGATTACTCAGTAATGCTAAGAGACCATGCTCAAAGTGGTTATAAGTGTACTGTAGGATGTGTTGAGATTGCTGAAGAAGAAGCGTATGCATTTGGTATTATGGGTATTAATGAAGATCGTGAAATTACAAGTTTTATCGAAAAACCTAAAAAAAATGCACCAACAATTCCTGGCACTACTGATAGATGTTATGCAAGTATGGGTATATATATATTCAATTCTGACTATTTATATGATTTACTTGAAGAAGATATTGCAGACAAAGAATCAAGCCATGACTTTGGTAAAGATATAATCCCAAGAGTGGTTGGTGAAAATCAAGCTTTAGCACATCCATTTAGCATGTCATGTGTGCCTAGAGGTGAGGGTGTCGAACCATATTGGAGAGATGTCGGTACTATAGATGCATTCTGGGAAGCTAACCTTGATCTAGCAGCTAATATGCCTGAGTTGAATATCTATGATAAAGATTGGCCTGTGTGGACAGCTCAAGAGCAGCTTCCTCCGGCTAAGTTTGTGCCAGATAGAAAGGGTAATCATGGTGTTATTACAAATACTTTGACATCTGGAGGATGTATAGTATTAGGGTCACAGATTTCTAAATCTCTGATGTTCTCAAAAGTTAGAGTCTCAGCAGGTTGTGAGATTGATCAGTGCGTGATAATGCCTGAGGTGGTAGTAGGTGAAAATTGCCGTCTGAAAAAAGTTGTGATTGATAAAGGCTGTGATATTCCAGCTGGTATGGTTATTGGTGAAGATCCTATAGAAGATGCTAAGAACTTCTACAGAACCGATAAAAATGTGGTACTAGTAACTAAAAAAATGATAGATGAACTAAAAGAAAAATAAGAGAAGCTTATGCGCGTTTTACATGTATGTAGTGAATTATATCCAATTCTAAAAACTGGAGGTCTTGCAGATGTTACAGCTGCTTTGCCTCCTGCATTAGCTAGTTTTGGGGTTGATAGGAGGGTTTTGGTTCCAGGATTTCCGGCATTTATGAATGCTATTAAGGACAAACAGCTTTTGATTAATATCCCTTCTCGTTTTGGTGCAGAAGAGATAAATATATTTTTAGCTAAGATTCCTAATACTAAAATCGACATATATGTAATAGATGCGCCTAGTCTATTTGCTCGTCCAGGTAATCCGTATGCAGATAGTAGCAATCAAGCTTATGCAGATAATTATCTTAGATTTGCTTTATTAGGCTGGGTAGCAGCAAGAATTTCTGAAGGCTTGGATGTTAAGTGGAAACCAGAAGTTGTTCATAGTCATGATTGGCATGCAGGATTGGTACCTGCTTATATCAAAGCAAGTGAACTAGCGTCTGGAAAAAAAGCTGTAAAAACGGTATTCACTGTGCATAACCTTGCTTATCAAGGTCTTTTCCCAATGAGTGTTTTTGCGGAGTTAGATTTACCAGGTATATTCTTGAGTATGAATGGTTTAGAGTTCTATGGTCAAGTATCTTTTATGAAGTCTGGTTTGTATTTTGCTGATAAGATTACCACAGTAAGTCCTACATATGCTAAAGAGATTCAGTCTTATGAGCAGGGATGTGGATTAGAAGGACTACTGGCAGATCGTCATAATGATTTGTATGGAGTGCTTAATGGTGTAGATCCTCAAGTATGGAATCCTAAAAAAGATACTCTTATAGAAGCTAACTATTCAGTTACTACAGCGAATGTTGGTAAAGCAAAATGTAAAACAGCTCTACAAGCAATGATTGGGCTTGCGAAAAAAGAGGATGCGGTAGTTTTTGGAATTGTAACACGCTTAACTGAGCAAAAAGGCCTAAACCTTTTAATTGAAGCAATAGGTGAAATCACTAGTAGAGGTGGTCAAGTTGTTTTATTGGGAAGTGGTGATAAAGCTTTAGAAGAAGCATTTTTAGCTGCTGCTAAGAAATTTCCTAAATTAATAGCTGTACAAATTGGTTATGATGAAGAGCAAGCACATCGTATAATTGCTGGTTCTGATGTGATAATGGTACCATCACGTTTTGAGCCTTGTGGATTAACACAATTATATGGTCTGACTTATGGAACTTTACCTTTAGTACATAAAGTCGGTGGTCTAGTAGATACTGTGACAGATTCTTCATTGGAGAATTTAGCTGATGGTACGGCTACAGGATTTGTTTTTGATGAGTTTAGTGTGGAATCTCTAACCTTAGCAATTCGCCGAGCATTCGCATTATATAATCGTAAAGCAGACTGGAAGAAGGTTAGAAAAACTGCGATGCAACAAAAAGTAGATTGGAATGCAGCTGCTGATAAAATACATCAAATTTATTCTCAATTAGTCTAATAAGCTTTCAAAAAAATAAAAAAATCAATATTTTTTTACCAAAAAAAATACTTAAATGATACTATAATTTTTAATGTAATTATTTTTTATCAATGAATTATTATCAAAGGTTTCTAAAAAAATGGATAACAAAAATCAAATCAAGCTTTTTTTACAAGATGCTTTAGAATGTGATATAGCTAAAGCAAGTAATCAAGATCTATATTATGCTCTATTATCTTATGTCAAAGAGCAAACAGAAAAACTACCAACGCCTGATTTCAAAAAGAAAATATATTATATATCTAGTGAATTTTTGATCGGTAGAATGCTAGCAAATAATCTTATAAATTTTGGAATTTATAATGATGTTAAAGAGCTATTTGAGGCTAATGGTAAAGATATTGCTTTGATCGAAGAGTGCGAGCCAGAGCCTTCTCTAGGTAATGGTGGTTTAGGTAGATTAGCAGCGTGCTTTTTAGATTCAATAGCATCATTAGCTATTCCAGCAAAAGGTGTTAGTTTGAACTATCATTATGGTTTATTTAAGCAAAAATTCAAAAAGAACCTACAAGAAGAAACACTAAATCCATGGATAGAAGACAAAGGTTGGCTTAATAAGAGAAAAGCTGCTTATAAGATTGATTTCAATGGTTTTAGTATACAATCTCAGATGTATGATATTGAGATGGTTGGTTATCAAAATAATTTTGTTAATAAGTTATGTTTATTTGATGCTGAGAGTGTTGACTCTAGTATCGTTAAAAAAGGTATATCTTTTGATAAAACAGTTATTGAAAAGAATGTTACGCTTTTCTTATATCCAGATGATAGCGATGAAGCAGGGCATTTATTAAGAATTTTCCAACAATATTTCATGGTAAGTAATGCGGTGCATTTAGTCTTTGCTGATATGGATGACAAAGGCTACGCAATTGAGAAGCTTCATGAGCATGCAACTATCCAAATTAATGATACTCATCCAACTTTGGCGATTCCTGAGCTTGTACGTCAGCTTATAGCTAGAGGCATATCTATAGATGCAGCTATCGAAATAGTTAAGAAAACAGTAGCGTATACTAACCATACTATCCTGGCTGAAGCTCTAGAAAAATGGCCTCTAAGATATCTTAAAAAAGTACTAACTCAAGAGTTAATCGATATTATTAGATATTTAGATGCTAAAGTTAAGCTAGAGCATATCGATGAGAAACTATCTATCATTGATGATCAAAGTATTGTACATATGGCTCATATGAGTATTCATTATAGTTTTAGTGTGAATGGTGTAGCAGCACTTCATACAGAGATTCTTAAAAATGATGAATTGAAGCACTTTAATGATATTTATCCAAATAAATTTAATAATAAGACTAATGGTATAACATTCAGAAGATGGTTATTACAATCTAACCCTGAGTTAACTAAATACTTAGAAAGTGTTATCGGTGATAGTTTCAAAATTAAAGCTACAGATTTAGAAAAACTTCTAAAATTTGATAATGATGATGCTCTAAAAGCTCTTGAAGATATCAAAAAGGTTAAAAAAGCACAATTTATTAAATTTGCTAAAGAGCACTATGGTGTAGAGCTTATCAAAGATGGAATATTTGATGTGCAAATCAAGCGTATCCATGAATATAAGCGCCAACAAATGAATGCTTTGTATATAATCCATAGATATTTACAGATTAAATCAGGTAAGCTTAAGCCTACAAGAGCTATTAACTTTATATTTGGTGGTAAGGCTGCTCCAGCTTATATTATAGCTAAGGATATTATTCATCTAATACTATGCTTACAAGAGCTTATCAATAATGATTCTGATGTGAATAAGTACATGAGAGTATTATTTGTTGAGAACTATAATGTAAGTGTTGCTGAGAAGTTAATCCCAGCTGCTGATATCTCTGAGCAAATTTCTCTAGCATCAAAAGAGGCTAGTGGTACAGGTAACATGAAGTTTATGCTAAATGGTGCTATTACATTAGGTACTATGGATGGTGCTAACGTTGAGATTGCTGAGCTGGTTGGACAGGATAATATCTACACTTTTGGTAAGGATAGTGACACTATTATCAATCTATACAAGACTAGTGGTTATATTTCTAAAGATTACTATAGGCAGCCTGCGATCAAGCCGATTGTAGATTTTATAGTTTCTAAAAAACTTGTTAAGCTTGGTAAGAAATCTAACTTAAAAGAGTTGTATAACGAGTTACTTAACAAAGACTGGTTTATGACTTTGATAGATCTTGTAGAGTATGCACAAGTCAAAGATCAAATGATCAAAGATTATGAAAACCGTAAAGAATGGATGTCTATGGCTTTAGTAAATATTACAAAAGCTGGGTTCTTTAGTTCAGATAGAACTATTGCTGACTATAATAGAGATATCTGGAAGATTTAGACTTGTATTGCAATTGTGATACAGGGATGATTAGTGTTATAAATAATATGTCATTCTACGGTCGGTTGCTGAGCGGAGTCGAAGTATGATCGTAGAATCTAATAACTAACTTAGCTTATATCTAATGGATCCTATGGTCAAGCCATAGGATGACAGCAGTTGAGTTTGTCACTCTTAGAATATTTTAGTACTATTTGGTTACCGCAATGTACATTTTGTTTATGATGTAGAGAGAGTATATGAAAAAATCTGGATTATTATTAGCTATCTCAAGTTTACCAAGTCAATTTGGTATCGGTGACTTGGGTAAAAGAGCTTATGAATTTGTTGATATCCTAAAACAAGCAAATACTAAGATTTGGCAGGTATTACCACTTACGCCACTAGGCTTTGGTAATTCACCATATCAGTCAAGCTCTTCTTTTGCGGGCGATGAAATCTATATTAGCTTAGAAAAACTAGTAGATTATGGTTTGCTTGAAGAATCATCTCTTAAAAATCTAAATGCAAATTTTGACAAAGTTGAATATGAACTTGTTCGTAATTTCAAAGATAATTATCTTGAAGAAGCATTTAGTAGTTTTCAAAGCTCAAAAGATAAGTTTGAACAAGAATATAATAATTTTATAGCTCAAAACACTTGGGTTAAAAATTATGCTATTTTAAAAGCTTTTAGAAAGGCTAATAATAATCAAGCTTGGAATTTTTGGCCGCAAGAATATAAAAACTGGATCAAAGACAAGGCTATAGAGCTTGATCAATTTCAAAACGAGATAGATTATCAAATATTTTTACAGTTTATTTTTTATAAGCAGTGGTTTGAGCTAAGAGAGTATGCGAATCAGCATGGTATCGAAATCATGGGTGATTTGCCTATTTATCTTGGTTTTGACTCTGCTGATGTTTGGGAGCATCAAGATATATTTTTATTAGATGAGAATCAAAATCTTAGTTTTGTCGCAGGAGTTCCACCTGACTTTTTCTCAGAAACTGGTCAGCTATGGGGCAACCCTTTATATTATTGGGATAAGCTCAAAGAAACAAACTTTGATTTTTGGATAGATCGATTAAATGGTAACTTCAAACTATTTGATATTGTTAGGATTGATCATTTTAGAGCTTTTGATACATATTGGAAGATACCTGCAGGTGAAAAAACTGCTATAAATGGTGAATGGGTAGAAGCTCCTGGTTATGATTTTTTTGATACTGTGTATAAGCGTATTCCGGATGCTAATATTATTGCTGAAGATTTAGGTGATTTACGCCCTGAAGTACTTGAGTTGCGTGATCACTACAAGTTAAAAGGTATGAAGGTTTTTCCATTTCACTTTGATCTTAAAACGGCTAAGTTTGTTGAAGATAGTAATATCATTGCATATTCAGGAACTCATGATAATAATACTCTCAAAGGTTGGTATTTTGATGAGTTAAACAGATACCAAAGAAAGCTTTTAAAACGTTATTTTAAAGCTAATGATAGAAATATTTTTGGAAAGATTATTAAGTATTTACTAAATTGTGATGCTGAATATGTAATATTGCCAGTACAAGATATTCTTGAATTAGATAGTAATGCTAGACTAAATACTCCAGGTACAGTAGGCGAACCTAATTGGCAATGGAAATTGACTGATTTTGATGGGTTGCATCGATTTATACAGAGGTTAGTGAAATAGCTTTTCCACTTAGGTGTTTTATATAGATTGGATTATCATTGTAGTTAAAATGTCTATCTATAATTGTGAGCTATTGTAAGACAATTTGAATGCGTAGAGGTATGTAACTATAATAGTTGTTATAAGCCTTCATAAGGTATCGTAGATAATGGGTAACAAAAAAATTAAATGGCTAATTTACACTGTGTTGGTGGGTTTAATTCCGATATTATCAAGATTAATCGTTTGGCTTGTAACAAAAAAAGGTAGTGTTAGTTTATTTTCACCCTCAGATTTTGTGGCTTTCGGTTTGGTTCTCCATATTTCAAATATTAATGAGATAGAGCATTTTTCAGGAATACAAAAGGAGTGGAAAACAGTTTAAAATGGAATTTCAATAGCTTTTATAGCTTTTTATAGTGTGCAGTTTGCATTGACATTAGTTGGTAAAAATATTGTCGATGTTAATGCAATAACTATCTGCGCAATGATCTTGTCGGTAATTTCATTTATTATTAGTTATTCTGTCTACGATAGAATTTCAAAAATATTAGCCTGTGAAGGAGATGCTCTATGACTACTTTCATTATTTCAGCTACTGTAATATTGACATTAGCTAGTGTTGCTGCTTCTATATGGTCATTGATAAACACTAGAAATATTTACTTTAAGGAATACAAAGATAGGAAGCGCAATGATTAAAAATTTTATATACCTTGACGAAGAAAAAATGTACTCTCTTTCTTCACAGTTATTTGAAGGTATTACAGAGTATGTTTTAAATGAATCATCTTCTGAGCAAAGTGATTCTGAGGAGCAAAAAGGACCTTTTGGAAGCGGAAGAGTTATAGGTGATATCTTAAAAAATAGTGAGAGGAATACTGAAAAGAAATTTCTTAATGATTATTCATATACTATTTTTGAAAAGAAGCTTATAGATGACAAAATGGTATAGATTGTTAGTAATAAAGGTGAAAAAGCACAAGTCGGTACTGAGAAGTCATTTATAAAGGTTGTATCCAAAGCCACTTTCAATGACATGAAAACAATAAACCAATACTCTCAAAAACTTTAACGAAATTGGTAAGGCGTTGAATTATGTAACTAACTTTGAAGAGATCTCAGCAATTAAAGAGCAGCGTGCTAAAGGTAATAACCAAAAAATCATGTCTCAACAACTTAAGAGTATTGATGTACGTGCCAAAGAAGTTGGATTACATCTAGATAAAAGTCTTTTAGAGAACCTTTCATTGGTTTTAAACTATGGTTTTCAAGATCAATTTGAGGTTCAAATGGAGTTTTCTAAGTTAATATTTTCTGCAAACTTAAACCGGTCTCACCTTAGGGAGCCAGAAGAGTTGATGATTAGAAAATATTCTAGGCAAAGTGAAGTTGAGTTTACGTTGTTTGGAATAATTACTCAGCATCAAAGAGAGAAGCTTGAAGAGTTGGAAGAAAAAAAAAGACTTTCAAAGTATAAAAGAAGCACCAATGAACTTTATTTATCATATAAGCAATGTTGAGGCTATGTTTACTGGTAGGCTAAATAACGAAATAATAATCGACCCTATTGCTTTATATACTGAAATATAAGGCTTATAACAAGATATTACTATGGGAAACTTACTTGCTGGCGTTCATATATTCCTATAGAGCAAGGCGTTAAAACACACAAGACCTTAAACATGACCATTATCTGAAAAAATAAAAAAGAGCTTATAAATATCAATATCTTATAACCATTTTTCGCAACTCTAACATTAAATATGTTAAAATTTATCATAAATTTTTAAGCCAAAAATATTTAAAATGCTTACATTTCAAGAAATTATTTTAAAACTACATCATTATTGGGCATCTAAAGGTTGTGCTATTATTCAGCCATTAGATATGGAAGTAGGTGCTGGGACATTCCATCCTGCGACAACTCTAAGAGCGATAGGTCCAGAGCCATGGACAGCTGCGTATGTTCAGCCATCAAGAAGACCTACAGATAGTCGTTATGGTGAGAACCCTAACCGTACACAACATTATTATCAATATCAAGTTGTGATGAAGCCATCGCCTGATGATATCCAAGAATTATATCTTGGTTCACTTAGAGAGCTAGGCATAGATCCATTAGAGAATGATATTCGCTTTGTTGAAGATAACTGGGAGTCGCCAACTCTAGGTGCTTGGGGACTTGGTTGGGAAGTATGGTCAAATGGTATGGAGATTACACAGTTCACATATTTTCAGCAGGTTGGTGGACTTGAGTGTAAGCCTGTGATGGGTGAGATCACTTATGGTCTTGAGCGATTAGCTATGTATATCCAAAATGTTGATAGTATGTATGATATCTTATGGGCTAATACGCAAAATGGTCCTTTATATTATCGTGATGTATTCTTGCAAAATGAAATTGAGATGTCGACTTATAACTTTGAAGAGGCTAATGTTGATGAGCTTTTCAAACAGTTTGATTTATTAGAGAAAGAAGGTTATAGACTGGTAGGAAAAAATCTGCCAATACCAGCTTATGAGTTTGTATTGAAAGCTTCACATACTTTTAATCTACTAGATGCGCGTCATGCAATATCTGTTACAGAAAGACAAGGTTATATTCTAAGGGTTAGAAAATTAGCTCTAGAAGTAGCTAAAGAATATTATAGCGCTAGAGAAAAATTGGGTTTTCCAGCTTTTAAAAAAGACAATTGATTAAATGCTTTCGCTAACTTACGATATAAGTTTTAGCGACATACTTTTTGCAATAGCAGAAAAAGTATGCAAAACTACTTAGCACATGTTCGCGCTTTAATTGTAAGTCATTGGTGTCTAAAAAACTCGCAAGCTCAGACAGTTGTAGTCACTGGATCAATGACTTTGACATAAGCTTGCCACAAAGTGCTTTAATGTGGTGAAAATTAAAATGAAAAGTATAAATCAAATATTAAAATTTCTAGATATTCAAACTTTATCTCCAAATAATTTTGAAATTGAATTGCTATCTTTAGATAGTCGTAAATCTGATGAAAAATCGGCATTTATAGCTCTCAAAGGACTATCAACCGATGGTAATAAATATATTGATAGTGTTTTAGCTAAAGGTGTCAGTTTAGTATTAACAGATAGTCATGAATTTGAAGATCATAAATGTATTTTCTATATTCAAAATTTAAAAGAGAAGCTATCGAATCTTGCTAAATGGTTTTATGATTATAAAAAACCTCAAAATATAATTGGCATAACAGGCACAAATGGTAAAACATCAATTTCTAGTTATATTGCACAATTGCAAAAATTAATTGGTCAAAAATCATTATTACTAGGTACAAATGGCAATGGGATTTATCCAGATCTACAAGAGAGTACCCATACGACATTAGATATATTATCTTTATATCAAACTATTTCATATTATAAGAATTATCAAAATCTTGTTATGGAAGTATCTTCTCATTCATTGGATCAAAAGCGCACCAAAGGTTTAGATTTTGATATTGCCGTATTTAGTAATCTTAGTCATGATCATCTTGATTATCATAAGACTATGGATAATTATTTTGAGGCTAAAGCAAAATTGTTTCAGTTTAAAAGCCTTAAAAAAGCTGTAATAAGTATAGATGATGAATATGGTCTGAAATTGTGTAAAGTTTGTAACTGTGAAATAGTAAGAGTCAGCCTAAAATCAAAAAATGCAGATATTTATATAGAGTCTAACAGTATTGAGAATATGCAAACAAGCTTTGATTTATATATTTCTCAAAAGTATATTGGTACTTATCAAACATGTTTAGTTGGCGAATTTAATCTAATGAATTTAGGTTTGAGCTTAGCGGCATTAGATGATGGCTCTACTAGAGATCAACTTCTAGAAAATATTTCTAAATTAAAACCTGTAAAAGGGCGTATGGAAGTAATCGCATTGACGAATGGTGCTAAAATCATAATTGACTATGCGCATACTCCAGATGCTTTGGAAAAGGTTTTACAAACTCTAGCTAACTATAGCCCAAATAATCTATGGTGTATTTTTGGTTGTGGTGGCAATAGGGATACTACCAAAAGACCTATAATGGCTAAAATAGCTGAAAAGTATGCTAGTAAAATAGTCATTACTGAAGATAATAATCGTTTTGAAAATATTGAAAGTATTTTTGATGATATCAAAAAAGGTTTTAATCATCCTGAAAAGCATATTTTTATTGATAGCAGAGAAAATGCTATCAAATATACTATTGAAAACTCGAAAGTTAACGATGTTATTCTATTAGCTGGCAAAGGACATGAGTGCTATCTTGATAAAAATGGTATTAAAGAGTATTTTGATGAGCGAGAGGTTATCGCTAAGTATAATTTTTAAGAAAAGATAAAATGACAAATTTAGAAAAGAAAATAAGTTTTATCCAAGAGATAGACAAACTAAAAGGTATATATCGTAGAGCATTGATAAAATGTGATAATAATCGTAGAGAGAATACAGCAGAACATAGTTGGCGCGTAGCTCTTATGGGCGTTATATTACAAGAATATGCAGGTGAAGAACTTGACTATGCTAAAAGTGCTAAAAATGCTATTGATCCATGATATTGTTGAAATATATGCAGGTGATACTTATGCTTTTGATAATCATGCAGTACTTGCAGAGCAAAATGATAAAGAGCTAGAAGCATTAGAAAAATATTTGCATTGTTGCTAGAAGATGATGCTAATGAGTATAAAGCTTTATGGGTTGAGTTTGAAAATAATCAAACAGCGGAAGCTAAATACTCAAAAGCTATAGAAAGAGTGGTTTCAGTTTTGCAAAATATGCAGAATAATGGTGGTAGTTGGGTAGCTTATGGCAAAGTACCTAAAGAAAAAGTTATCAGTAGAAACGCAGGATTAAAAGACGTTGCTCCAGAGCTATGGCAATATGTAAAAGGACAGATTGATTTGGCTGTAGAGAAAGGGTGGCTTGTTTAAGCAAGTATTTGTACTGTCAGTATATTGTATTGTCATAATAAAACAGACAGATTAATGATCTGTCACTATGATAGTTTATTTAAAGCTATTTCCTCTTCACACTTCGACTTCGCTCAGTGACCGGAAGAGGAATTTGATATGAGTCTTATGGAGAAAAAATGATCAAATCACTAAAACAATTAGCAACACAAGCTGGCTTAGAATACATCGGTGAAGAAGTATCAATTCAAACAGTTAGCATTAATTCTAATGAGGTAAATCAAGATGCTTTATTTGTTGCGATTGTAGCTAATCGTGACGGGCATGAGTTTATCCCGAGTGCCATTGCTAATGGAGCAAAAGCATTGTTGGTTTCAAAGAAACAAGATATAGATATCCCTCAAGTAGTTTGTGGTAATACTATCAAGGGACTACGAGCATTAGCAAAAGAGCATCGTAAGTCTCTAAAAATGCCTATTATTTCGCTAACAGGTAGCTGTGGTAAAACAACGGTTAAAGAAATGATTGTAACTCTACTTGGTGGTAAAAAAGTACATTTTACGCAGGGTAATTTCAACAACTATCTTGGTGTGCCTATGACAGTTTTAGAAACTCCACAGGATGTCGATTTTGCTGTGATTGAAACTGGTACAAGTGTTGAGGATGAAATAAAAGCTGCTGCTGAAATTATCCAGCCTAATGTTGCGATGATTACAAATGTTAGCGCTAGTCATTTAGAGAATCTTAAAACACTAGATGGTGTAATGATAGAGAAAGGAGAGCTTCTTAAAGCTTTAACTAAAAATGGCTATTGTATTGTGAATCTTGATGATGAAAGGATACCTGTGTATGCGGAGAAATTAAATTGTAAGAAAATCACTTGTTCAATGAGTAATCAAGATGCAGATATCATCATCTTAGATTATCAGGTTACGCCAGAGTTATACGATGTTAAGATTAGAATCTTTGACAAAGAATATAACTATCAGTTGCTAAATATTGGTAAGCATAATTTGTCTAATAGTATGCTTGCGATAGCTAGTGTGGTTGCTGCAGGACTAGAGCCAAATGACTTTTTACAAAATACTCAAAACATCAAAAACTATAAAGGTAGATTCTCAACTGAAAAACTAAATGATAAGTTAACTCTTGTAGATGATACATATAATGCTAGTACTGGTGCTGTCCAAGCTGCTATGGCAGATTTAGCTGAATTTGATGGTAAAAAAGTTATAGCAATTACCTCAATGAGAGAATTAGGTGATGAGGCAGAAAACTATCATCGCAAAATGGGGCAGTGGCTCAATAAAGCAAATTTCGATAATATATTTTTATTTGGCGAAAAAAATTTAATAAAGTTTGTCTTAGAAGAGTATAAAGGTTTAAATGCTAAATACTATTATGATAAGCAACAGCTAAATGATGATCTATTAAAAGTACTTGATGGGTACAAATCTCAAAATACTAAACTTACTGTCAAAGGAGCTAGAAGCTTTAAGATGGAAGAAGTTGTCAAATTTGTTAAGGAAAACTTATAAGGGACATTATGAAAAGACTTTTGCCATATTAGTTTTTGTATTACTTGTAAGCGTATCTTTTGGTAAAGATATTATAAAGTATCCATTAATTGAGTCAAATGTACTTTGTGATTCTGTAAGACCATTTTGTGGCGATAACTGTAGTAATATGCCTTTTTATCCGACCTTATGTAAGCCTACTGAATATGGCTTAGCTTGGTCTGGTGGTGGAGCAACTAGTGCAACTCAACAACTGTATTGTGCAAAAGCTACTTATACAAATTGTCACTACTCAGGTTCTCCAAAAGTAACAGGTATAAATCCAAACAATCAAGCTATGCCATGTAAAGTAAGCGAAGATGGAAAAACAGCTAATTGTAGATGCAAGGTTTTCACAGGTCCTAACTATGTCAATATTGATGGAATTATGAACTTAGGCGTTTATTATAAGACAGTAGCAGTTAGTGGTAAAGATGGCTCAAAGTGTAAAAACCTTTCTACTTGTCTACCGGATGGTAGTGGTGATTGTAAAGGAGTAGAAGCTCTAGTGTGTAAGTATATAGCTGATCAAAATACTCAAGATGATAATGTCTCTTTTATCCCTGGTGCTGATTTAATTTCAACTTATGGTTTTGATATGAATAAGGACTATGATATCGCAAAACCAGGTGAAGGAGTTAAATGTCAAAATATTGATGTAGCAGGTTGTATGATTCAACCATGTAAATATGAAAAAGGTTCAAAAGAGTATGCGACTTGTAGTTGTCCTATTACAAATATGAAAACTATGATGCTAAGCCAAAAAGGCGTATCTTGTGATTTGCCAAAAGGTTATGTTTGGGAATAGTCCCAAAGGATCGATAATTATCTTCTAAACTTTCTAATATTTTATCTTAGATTTTATTTTTAATAATATTTAAAACTCTTCTTAGTGGTTCTGCAGCTCCCCATAGTAGCTGATCTCCTACTGTGAAACAATGAAATATATCATCAGCTAATAGAGATGATTTGATACGACCTATAGCGATATCAAGAGTTCCAGAAGTTGCTTGAGGTGTTAGATACTTAAGAGTATTTTCTTTGTTATTATCTATTACTTTAACCCACTCATTACCTTGAGATATTTTCTGCTTAATTTCTTCAATTGTTAATTTCTGTCTTAGTTTGACTGTCAAAGCTTGTGAGTGTGATCTTAGGCTAGGAACTCTAACACATACGCCATCAACAGGGATTGCTTTTTTAGTATCTAAAATTTTGTTTAGTTCTGTAGCAGCTTTATACTCTTCTTTTGTTTGTCCACTTGGCATACCAATATCTATCCAAGGCAGTAGATTATAAGCCAAAGTTTGTACAGTTTTTTGTTGAGGGATTTTTGAAGAGTCTTTAGATAGTTCTCTTAGAGTTTTTTCTCTTGTTAAAATATCTGCATTTATATCATCAGCTTTACTCAAAAGGTCAGCTTGTTGGAGAAGTTCTTGCATTGCTGCAGCACCAGAGCCTGATATCGCTTGGTAAGTACTAGAGTTAACCCATTCAACGAGATCTTCCTTGAGTAGTCCAGCGATTGCTAGAGACATTAAACTAACAGTACAGTTACTACCAATAAAGTCTTTTTTACCACTATCAATAGCGTTGATTATTTGCCCATGATTTAACGGATCTAGTACTAGGGTACTTTTATTCTCTAGACGTAGTGTAGATGCAGCATCTATCCAAAAACCTTGCCAACCAGATGCTCTCAACTTAGAGTGAATTTCTTTGGTATATTCACCACCTTGACAGCTTAGAAGTATATCCATTTTAGCTAATTCGTCGATACTGTAGGCATCTTGTAATACTCCATATTTTTTCATAAATCCTGAAGGCTGTTGTCCTGCTTGAGATGTTGAAAAAAATATTGGCATGATATCATCAAAATCATTCGATTCAACCATGCGAGACATCAAAACTGAGCCAACCATTCCACGCCAACCAATAAAACCAACTTTAAGCATAAAACCATCATAATTATTAGTAATAAAATTTATGGCTCAAGTATAATACAAAAGTAATCAATTTGATATTTGTTAAGAGTAAGAGTGTAAAATATGATAGTACATAAATTTGGTGGTAGTAGTTTAGCATCAGCTGAGAAAATTAAAAATGTTTCGAATATAATTAGTTGTGTCGATGAAGCGGTGGTAGTTTCTGCATCAGCAAAAACTACTAGTAATTTACAAAAAGCTATAGATCAAGCGATTGAATCTCAAGATTATAGTGAAACACTTAATTTTATTTTTGAGCATCATAGTTCGATACTTGAGGAATTAGTTCCTTCAGATGATTTATTGCAACAGTCAATCTTAGAAGATTTAAAAAATATCGAACATATTTTAAGTACTATTGCTATTACAGGGTTTTGCGCAGATAGCTTAAGATTTTTCATACTAGGGTTTGGAGAAATCTGGTCAGCTAAAATTCTTACACTATATTTGCAATCAAAAGGTAAGAAATCTTACTTCATAGACGCATCACTATGTTTGATTGTAAATGATTGTAGCTATTCTGTTACAGTTGACTGGCAAAAAAGTTTAGAGCTACTTGAGTCTATCAAAAATGATAATCTAGCAGATGTATACATAATAACTGGCTTTATTGCTCAAAATAGACTAGGCAAAAGAACTATATTAGGTTTGAATTGTAGTGATTACTCAGCGGCTATTTTTGCCAAGTTGTTACAAGCAGATAAATTATATATTTGGACAGATGTGGCTGGTGTATATAGTGCTAATCCACAAGTAGTTCTAGAAGCAAAACCTCTTACTCAATTAACATATAAAGAAGCTCTTGATCTTGCATATTTTGGTGCATCTGTAGTACATCCTTTAACTATCGCTCCTATGGCTCTAGAAAGAACACCAATCTATATTAAGAGTAGTTATTCCCCAAATGAAGTTGGTACTAAGATTAGTGCAGATAAAGATGAAAACCAAGGAATTATCAAAGGTCTAACAAGCGTCTCAAATGTTGCGATTGTACGTGTGCAAGGTGCTGGTATGATTGGTGTATCAGGAATATCATTTAAAGTATTCGGAGCGTTAGAGAAGGCAGAAGTGTCAGTAATGATGATATCTCAGGCTAGTTCTGAGTACTCGATCTGTTTTGCTATAGATAGTGTCAACGCTGACAAAGCAACTGAAGTTCTTAGACAAGAGTTTGCAAATGAGATAAAGAGTAATCTTATCGAAGAAATAGTTGTTCATAAACATCATGCTTTGATTACAGCTGTTGGTGAGGGTATGAAGTCTAAGACTGGATCGCTAGCAAAATTAGTAAATTCACTTAAATTAGCAAATATCAATATACATGCTATTGCTCAAGGATCATCAGAAAGAAGTGTTACATTTGCTGTAAAAGCGGAAGATGAGATACGTGGCGTACAAGCTATGCATCGTCACTATAATTCTGATAGTGATGATATAGCAATTGCTCTTATTGGAGCTGGAAATATTGGTAAGGCATTTATTAAACAAGTCAAAAAAACTTATGAAAAATGGTATGCAAAAGGCATTAATTTAGTATTAGTCGGAGCTACTAATTCAAAGCAAATGTGTGTTTCTTATGAGAATTTATTATTTGAAAATATAGATAATCTACTTAATGAGAATACAGAGCAAGTTAGTCTAGAGAGGTTGGCTGAATTTATGTCACATGCTTCATCTACCAAAAAAATTGTTATTGATGCTACAGCAAGTGAAAATGTTTCGAAAAATTATAGCAATTTCTTAAAGAATGGAATAAGCGTAATTACTCCTAATAAATATGCAAATTCAGGAAACTATGAGTTTTATCAAGAGCTTAGAAAAGTCGCTAAGCAAAATGGTACTAGTTTCCTATATGAAACAAACGTTTGTGCTGGTCTTCCTCTCATAGTTACATTACAAAACATGGTTCAAAGTGGTGATCATGTTAGTACTATAAAAGGAATTTTCTCAGGAACTTTAAGCTATTTGTTCACTCAGTTAAATAATGGTGTAATTTTCTCAGATGCAGTTAAAATGGCTTATGATGCTGGATATACAGAGCCAGATCCAAGACAAGATTTATCAGGTATGGATGTGGCAAGAAAGACGGTGATCTTAGCTAGAGAAATAGGTCTAAATATAGGCTTGAATGACTTGGTTATCGAAAATTTAGTACCTGAAGAGTTGCGTGAATGTAGTGTAGAAGAGTTCTTCGCAAAACTTCTAGCATTCAATGAGCAAATAATGCAACAGATTGCAGACAAAAAGAAAGATCTTGCTGGGGTGCATTATGTTGGATCTATCGTTAATGGTGTTGCAAATGTAGGTATCCAAGCTTATGATGAATCTAGTCCTTTTGCAAATGTGAAAGGTACTGATAATATCGTGATGATAAATACAGATAGATATACTCAACCTATGGTTATCCAAGGTGCTGGTGCTGGTGTTGAGGTAACAGCAGCGGGTGTATATGCTGATGTTATAACTGTGATAAGAGAAAAGTAGTCATGAAATTAGCTAATATTAAATCAGCTAAAGCATTTGCTCCAGCAACTAGTGCAAATTTTGCAGTTGGTTATGATTTGCTAGGTTTTGCTATCAATGGGGTAGGAGATACTGTAGAACTTATCAAAAGAGATGATACTGAGCTGGTTATCAAGCAAATTAGTGGTGCCGCAGGTGCAGATAAGTTACTTTTTGATACAGATAGAAATGTTGCTACAGCTGTAATCAAAAAGTTTCTAGCAGACAAGAATATTAGACTAGGTTTTGATGTTTATATACAAAAAGGTATAACACTAGGCTCTGGTATGGGTGGTTCAGCAGCTTCTTCTGTTGCAGCGCTAGTCGCGATGAATGCTTTTTTTGAAACTCCTTATAGCTATAATGATTTAATTGACTATGCTATCTATGGCGAGAGTTTGATATCAGGATCATTTCATGGTGACAATGCGGTGCCATGTATGTTTGGTGGACTGGTATTATTACAAAGTTCAAAACCATGTAAAAAAATAGATTTACCAATTGTAGACTGTAATGTAGTTATAGTTTGTCCTAACTTGTCAATTGAGACAAAAAAGGCGCGCGAGCTTTTGAAAGAGCCTTATGATTTATCTACAATAGTTGAACATAGTGCATGCTTAGCAGCTACAATAAGTGCTTTATACACACAAGATATTGAATTGTTGAGTGAAAGTCTAAAAGATATATTGATTGAACCAAGAAGATTTAAATTAATCATAGGATTTTATGATGTACAGAAAGCTGCTTATGATGCAGGTGCGATAGCTTGTGGTATATCAGGATCAGGACCAACAATGTTTGCACTTGTGAAAAAACAAGATGATGCGAATGTTGTTGCTAAAGCAATGCAGGATAAATTTAAAGAATTTAACCTTAAGTCAAATAGCTGGATAAGTGCTATGAGTGGCAAAGGTGCATACATATTAGAGAAAAAATAATAAAGGTAAGACATGAATTTTATTAGTACAAGAGATAAAAATATCAAAGTTTCATTGAGTGAGGCAATGCAATTTGGATTAGCTCTAGATGGAGGACTATTTGTGTCAGAGAGATTTCCAACAGTTGATTGGCAGAGTTTTGCCAAAGATATCAGCTATGCTGAATTTGCTGTAAATACTTTGAGAGAGTTCTTTAAAGGAGATCAGCTTGAAGCTTCTTTAGACAAGATTTGTAATAATGCTTTTACATTTGATGTGCCAGTTAAGCGCTTGGATAAAACTACATCTGTTTTAGAGCTTTTTCATGGACCAACTTTATCTTTTAAGGATTTTGGTGCGAGATTTTTAGCAAATTGTTTGAGTTCTATAGATAGTGAGAAGCCATTTACAATTTTAGTAGCAACTTCTGGCGATACAGGTTCTGCAGTAGCAGCAGCTTTTCATGGTAAGGTTAATATTCGTGTTATAGTGATGTTCCCTGAAGGTAAAATTTCTAAAAGACAAGAAAAGCAAATAACTTGTTGGGGCGATAATATCCAAGCTGTTGAAGTTGAAGGAGTTTTTGATGACTGTCAAAGTTTAGTTAAAGAAGCTTTTAAGACACCTTGGTGGACAGAAAGAACGAAACTAAATACATCTAATAGTATTAATATTGGTAGATTACTACCACAATCTACTTACTATGCTTATACATCATGGCAGCATTATTTACAGACTGGAGAGAAAGCAAACTACATAGTTCCATCTGGTAATATTGGTAATATCACAGCTGCTTTTTGGGCTAAACAAATGGGCTTCCCAATAGATGAGATATCTATGAGTCTAAATGCAAATGATATAGTTATAGATTACTTAAATACTGGAGAATTTAACCCAAGAGCAAGTGTTGAGACATTGGCAAATGCAATGGATGTTGGTAATCCGAGTAATTTTGAAAGACTTTTGTACTTATTGGGTGGTTATGAGAATTTCAAAGCTAATGTTAAAGCGGTATGCGTTTCTGATTTTGAAATCATAGAAGAAATTAAGCAGGTCTATCGTCAGTATAATGAAGTCGTTTGTCCACACACTGCAACAGGTTTTGTAGCAAAAAACCAGCTTGATGCTAATAAGGATTATATAATAGTAGCGACTGCACATCCTGCTAAATTTGAGAGCGTAATAGAGCCAATATTAGATATACAGGTTCCAGCTACGCCAGCGTTACAGAAGCTACTAGACAAAGAGCAACATAAGGTAGAGATAAATAAGTCTATGGATGAACTTTGTGAGGTTTATGCAAAAGCTTTTGAAGCTTAAGATAAAAAGTAAGTTCGCTAAATTCTTTAAGAATTCTTTGATTTAATCTGAGTAACTACAATAAATCCTATTATCAAAATAACTCCAGCTATCCAATATAAATATGGTGATAAATTACTATCTATAAGTAATCCACCACATATAAGAATAATTAGTTGAGGAAATGAGAAAAACATATTTAACCATCTCATATATTCACCAAGCCTATCTTTAGGAGCTAGTTTAGCTATCAATGTATAGCAAGATACTTGAGATAGAATAAATCCTGTAGCAACTGCGAATGTGATAATATACCAAAGATAGCTTTCTGTAGTTAAAAAAGATCCACATATTAATGCAATAGCAAATACTAATAGTCTGTTTTTGAATATATTTTCAACCCCTTATTAGATTAATAATAGTTGTTGCTAGTATTCCAACAATAACAGAGCCTGTCCCAAAAAACATTACTAATGCTGCTGAAAAGTCTTTACTAAAACCTAAGTAGTGGTTGATATATCCGCCCATTAGAGGCATAAAAGCACCAAATCCGGTTAGCATACAGAAAGTAGCCAAAAATAGCAGATTAATATTTCTATTGCTGAATATATCAAAGCTTAGTTTAAAAGCAGACGCCATCTGATTTTCAGGTCTTTCTTTAACTATAAAAGGTATTATAGCTATAGTAGGAACTATTAAGAGTAAGCATACAACAATACAGCTAAGAAAAGCACCACCCATGTTCCAGATCATTGCTCCAACGAGCCTAATAATTATTGTTCCTATTTGTGCTGTAGTCCTAGCTAGTAATGTAGCAAAAGGAATTTGATCACGATCAACAACTTCTACAACCATTGTGTAGTAAGGTCCTTGAAAGAAGTTTATACTTGCGTATGTACAGAATGCTATTACAAATAAACAAATATAATTAGGAGCAAAAGGCCATAACATTTGAAAGATACATGTGCTTATAAGTCCTATTAATAGCCAAGTTGTTCTTTTTCCAAGAAAGGTGCTTGGGGAAGTTTTGTCAGAAACAATACCTGATAGCGTCTGCATAAATAAACCAGTGAATACATCCATGGATAACAAAAATCCAGCTAGTAAAGATGAGTCTGTATGTTGGTATACTATCCATGATCCAATGGTTCCAGTTAATGACCAGTACATTCCAATTCCAATATCGGGTATTGAAATTAAAAAAGGATTCCAACGACGGATATTGTATTTCATGATAGATTCCTATTGGTAGTATTTAGAGTATAATTTATAAAACTCTGAGTATTTTAATATTTGAGTATCATATGCTTTAAGTTTAAGTCCTAAATATTCTCTTTCATTTCCATTGTGATTTAAGATAATAGCAATTTTATAATCCTTTTCACCTTTGATAACAACTTCAATATCACTCGGAGAACTATAGGTATCTAAATTATGTTTTTTAGCTAAATCTAAGACTAAATTATTCTAAAAATATTCATCATCAATACCAGTTCCTATATAATAAATTTCTCCTTTGCCCACTTTATTTTTTACAGCAGCACTATAATTTTTAAATTCATCAATATAGTTACATAATGATTCGCAAGACTCTTTAACGGTAAGCATATCACGCCATACAGTAGCAGTTAAATCTTTACCTTGATATTTGATTTTACAATCTAATACATCAACACTAATATTTGCATCAAAAAAAGGTTTGTATAACCTAGCGTGTTCATGTTGGATATTAAAAGAGGTAGATTGTTGCTGAATACGCCAGCTATAGATATTATCCATTGAATATATCAAAGCTACTTTTGATTGTGTTGGAGCTTGTATTGCTTTTTGATTTTGTTTTGCTAATTTAATAATATCTAACATCTCATTATAGCGATGATTATATTTGTTATCATGATCTAATACACCATAACAAAATAGTTCAGCACCTTTTGTAGCAGTGCGCCATCTGAAATATATTAGGTTTTCACAGCCTCTAGCCATAGCTTGGAAGGACCATAACTTAGCATGTCCAGGCCTAGGTACAAATCCCATTATATTATGAGCTTGAGCACCTATCAGTTGTTCTGTGATCCAGTAATTTTTTCTTTGAAAACCTCTAGTTTGATCTAACTTCATAGCTGTTTTATATGCATCTACCGGGATTTGTTGACCGCCCCATACTGGATAGTTGTTTAAAGCAACAATATCTATTTGTTCTGCTAGATCCGTATGATCTTGTGCTTTAGAAAAGTAGTCTCCTGTAAAATTATGTAAAGTTTGTTGGTTTGGTACTATATTTTTAATGACCCTAGCTTGTCTTGCTAAAAAGTTTGTTGTTGTTTGAGCTCTAAAGTGATTGAAGTATAACATCATATCAGGGTTTGGAGCGGGAATTGTTGGACGAGGAATATTTATCTCATCAAAATTGTTGTAAGTTTGAGACCAAAAAAACAGAACCTATAGCATTATTAAATGAATTGATATTATTATTAAACTCTTCTTTTAGATAGTTTCTAAATTCTAACTCACATTGATCACAATAACACATATCACTAGTTTCATGACCAAGTTCATTATCAATGTGCCAAAGCAGTAAAGCTGGGTGGTTATGATATGCTTCAACCATTTTTTGAGTAATGCGCTCAGCATACTTATTATAAGTTGACGAATTTAGGCAAGCTTGTCTTCTACCACCAAAATATCTTTGTAAACCATTTCCATCAATAGAGAAAATTTTAGGATCTTTTTTATATAGCCATGTAGGAACAGTTGCTGTAGGTGTGCCTAACATGATTTTTAATCCTAGTTTATGAGCTTTATTTAGTATCATTTCAAAAAAACTAAAATCAAACTCATTTTCTCTAGGCTCTATGAGATGCCAAGCAAATTCAGCAATTCTAATACAATTTAACTTAGAATTTGCTATACGATTTAAATCATTGTCAATAAGAGAGTAGTCCCATTGTTCTGGGTAATAGTCAACACCGAAGTACATAATTACATTATATTAAAAATAAAGATAAAATTATTATATGTTTAAGCGATATTTACTTTAATTAATTAGTTAGAAATTTTGCTTTAAAAAAGGATTATCTAAATTGAGGTGACCTGCATAATCTCACCATTTTTTGAGATTTTTATATGGTTACCATCTTTGAACCAGTCGCCAAGTACATATCTAGTATAGTTATCACCTATATGTATAGCCATTTTGTGCGTATGACCATGAATGACGATATCATAGTTGTTACGATATTTTTCGATACCTTTATTAGTTACATCAACATTAGGATTCTTACGATTTTTTACATAGCTTGCTTGGCGGACATTCTTTGCAGTATATTCTCTTATGAATAAAGGTAATCTTCTAAAAATAAATCTCAGAATAGGGTTATATGCAATCCATTTTCTATAAGTTTGGTAACTCTTATCATCTGTACAAAATAGATCTCCATGCGAGAGAAGTATTTTTTGATTAGATATATCTATATAATACGGATCTTTAATAAGAGTCACGCCACTTTGTTTAGCAAATTTTCTACCAATCAAAAAATCACGATTTCCATACATGAAAAATATTTCTAAACCTTGATCTGAAGCTTCTTTTAGCCAATTTGTGATTTTATGATAAAAGTCATCTCTATGGTTATCACCGATCCAATAATCAAAAAAGTCACCAAGAATAAAAAGCTGGTTTTGTGTAGATGTAATACTATCTAAAAACCTTTTAAAAAGATCGGCCATCTCAGCATGGTTAGCATTTAGATGAAGATCCGAAATTAGATAAATATCTTTGTTATGAACCATATTTTAGACGATACTGTTTAAATTTTTCGATTATTGTTTCATCAAGATGTTCTTTGACATACTCAAAAATACTCTCAAAGTTAGTTACTGCTAGAACATGAATATTGAAATCTTGAGATATTTTCTTAGTTGCTGAAATATCGCTATCTTTAGCTTTCTCTTGTCGATCTATCGATAGTACAACACCAACTATTTCAGCATTAATAGTTTTTAGTTTATTGTATGATTCATAAAATGCTGTACCTGCAGTCATTACATCATCTATGAGTAATACTTTTTTATTAGTCATATCAGCACCAACAAACACACCACCTTCGCCATGATTTTTTGCTTCTTTACGGTCAAAAGCGTAAGGCATATCTATATTGTACTTCAGCGCTAGTACAGTAGAAATAGCTGCAACTAGAGGGATTCCTTTATATGCAGGTCCAAAAAGGATATCGTACTTGACATTGCTTTTGGTAATCAGTTGAGCATAATAATCAGCAAGTGTTGCAAGTTGAGCACCTGTGTTAAATAACCCCGCATTAAAGAAATATGGACTGATGCGTCCTGATTTAAGAGTGAATTCACCAAATTTAAGTACCTGATTCTTAAGAGCAAACTCTATAAACATATATTATTCCTAATATATCCAAACTTGCTATAAATTATAGATAATAACTTTGGTAATACCAAGTAAATATAGTTTAAGATAGAAGATCTACTCTATATCTATAAATGATGATAAATTTGAAAAGGCTGACAAAAGCCTTATTTGTTTATTATTTATGAGACATAAAAAAGCATTGTAATCAACTAATAGGAAGTTTATCTAAAATATTTACTTGGGCAAGTCGAGAGTAGATTATTTATGTAATCTATTAATAGGTCTAATATCATCATAAACAGTTAACTTGTCAAGGATATCAGGATATTTAATAACAACAATATCTTCGAACTTCAGAAGATTACAAGGGTTTTTCAAAGATGAAGAGTTTGATTTTGATACTATAACAGAGTTATCTAAATAATATTCATCAATTTTTGACAAGGACTATTAATATCTAACAGATAAATCTTTTTAACTTGATATATAATAATTTCATAAAATTTATTTTATTAAATAAAGTCATTTTTTAATGAGGAATATCTATGAAAAAATTATTGTAAGCTCAATACTAGCATCAATAGCACTACCAATAGTATCAGTGGCTAATACAGCACTAAAAGAAGGACAAGTTGCATATCACAATACATTCCCTATCAGCAAATCAGCAACTTATGACTTATTCACTACTAATACTGAATATGCAAATAATGTAATTATGTCCAACACAATTGCTGGAGTTATGTATGGATATTTGATCAAGCAAAAATATCCTGATATGAAATTCAATAAGGATTATCTATATGGTTCATTAATTGGACAACTAATGCAAGAATCGGATATGACAACTCAAATCAACACTAACTTTGAACCAAATAATCCTAATCAATCAATTCAAAATAAAACTTATTCTGATATTCTTCTATCAGTAGGTCAAGGAGGTCCTTATCAAATCAATGATTATTCAAAAAGATTACCAGGAGTTGTCAAAAAGGTGCTCTTGGCTTAGTAAATTATGATTCAGTCGCTAAAGTTCTTGGTTATTCAATATTCAATCAAGACAATGAATTCATATACATTGATGGTAAAAGTTACCTAATCTAGAGTATCAAACAACACTGACCGGACCTGAAGCTTTAGTGAATATTTATGCAGGTCCAATGATTATTGCGTTCTATCATTTCAATGATATTAATAGAATGAATGTTAATTCATCAAATGACTGGTATGTATATCATGATTCATGGACAAAGTGCTTAGAAAACTCTCAGAAGAGTACTGCTAATGGGTTATCATTTCCGTTTGTAATGAATGTAGTTTACAATGCAGGTGACTATAGTCTAGTACTTAAAACATACTTAAACATTTGTGCTAATGAATCTGCTGATTCTAAAGAGTATAAAAATATGAATAATTGGTTGTTAGATACTATTGAATATCAAACAATTCTTGGTAATACAGTTCCCAGTGATGGTGATGCTACGTATTATCGTTACCCTAGACAAGTATCTTCCTATATTAACCAAATATTCAATAACAACAATACAAAACTTCAGAATACCGGCATAGAAGTGAACAATAGTGTAGTATTCAAAATCACAAGATTAAAAGAAGTTTTTGGTATGGAGATGCATAAATTAATCATATAGAGACTATAATGAAGAACTTCAGTATATAAGTGTTACAGATGCAAATACTGCTTTTGATCAAGCTATTAAGCAATTAAAAGTTACAGATACTGAACTAAGTTTCTCAAATGCGCCTAAAACAGCTAATCAGCAGATAATATTACTATATAGAATCATCGAAAAAGCTATAGCTAATTTAGCGAAGAATGATAGTATAGATTTTGCTGCAACTTATGATTCTTCAGAGCCAGAACCACAACCAGGTCCTACACCAGAGCCACAATATACTTATCCTAATGGAATTGGAGATTATGTTGCTGGCACAGTTGTAAGCGCGGGAGATAGTACATATAAGCGCATATATCCAAGCTGGTGTAACGCTACTGCATATTCTCCACTAGGCCCTAATTCAGATTCAGCGTGGCAGAGTTTGAACCCTCAACCAACACCTCCTATTCCAGAGGGTGACAGGGACCCTAGTAAGATATATGTTGAGAATGATGTAGTAAGAGTAGACAGCATAGATTATAAAGCTAAATACTGGAATAAAGATCAAGATCCACGTGAGAACAACTGTGATTACGGTTGTCCTTGGACTAAAATATGGTCTTAAAACTAATAAATCTGCTAATCTATTGAAGCAAAATTCTTTCTGATCAAAACATTATTACACTATTATAGTGACCATATCAACAGAAACAGATCTAATGACTCAGGAATTAAGTATCTGTAGGATCAATAAGTTTTTTCTTCCGAGCAAATGAACCCGATAGTATAAAGACAAGATTTATTTTATTTCAGATATCTTTTGTATTAGAGTGTTTATAAAAGTCTCTTATCCAATATCTTTGTGTGAATTAACCTTGTGAACTTTTACAGTAAGAATTATATTTAGGAGAGATATACTTGGCTCAATTCAAGATGCGAGACAGCTATGATTAGAAGCTTTAAATCTGATAACATTTCTTTATGATTTTGTAAATATACACGATGATGGAGGAACTTTAACCTCTTGTTGTGCGGAAGAAGATCTATTAATATATTTAAACTTAATAAGCTGATATAATTTAACTACTTTATTAATTAAGTTTCAAAAAATTTTTAATGTCAAAACATATTCATATTTTAGGTATCTGTGGTACTTTTATGGGCTCTTTAGCTGTGTTAGCTAAACAAAAGGGATATAAAGTAACAGGTTCGGATCTTAATGTCTATCCACCAATGAGTACTTATCTTGAGTCTCAAGGCATAGAGATATTACAAGGATTTGATTGTGATCAACTAAATACAAGTCCTGATGAAATTATTATCGGTAATATCATGAAAAGAGGTATGCCAATAATAGAAAAAATCCTCGCAGAAAAGCTAAATTATTTCTCAGGACCACAATGGCTATATCAGAATATTCTTAAGTATAAAAAAGTAATTGCAATAGCTGGTACACATGGTAAAACTACAACCACAACAATGACTATAAAGATACTTGAGCAGGCTGGTTTAAATCCTAGCTTTTTAGTTGGTGGTGTTAGTAGTGATTTTTGTGTTTCATCACGTTACACAGATTCAGAGTATTTTGTCATTGAAGCTGATGAATATGATACGGCTTTTTTTGATAAGCGTTCAAAATTGATCCATTATAATCCAAGTATTTTTGTGATTAATAATATTGAGTTTGATCATGCTGACATTTTCAAAGATATTGAAGCAATATTTTGGCAATTCCATCAACTACTTAGAAAAATGCCATCGACAGCGAAGATTATCTATAATGACAAAGATGAAAATGTTCAAAAGATAATATCAATGGGATGTTGGTCAGAACTAGTTAGAGTAAATTCTGATAATGGAACCAAAATAGCTAAACATACAGCAGATTATTCAAGGTTTGAACTATGTGATATTAGTGGGAATAATATTGAAATATCATGGGACTTAATAGGTGAGCATAATGCACTTAATGCGATGAGTGCCTATGCGGTAGCAAAACAACTAAATATATCTGATGAAGTAGTCAAAGATGCTTTGGAAAGTTTTAAAGGAGTTAAGAGGCGTTTAGAAGTATTATCTCATCAGGATAATGTTACTTTGTATGATGATTTTGCTCATCATCCAACTTCTATTAAGTTAACTTTAGAAGCTGTGCGTAATAAAGCTAAAGAGGCTTATGTAATAGCTCTTATAGATCCACGTTCAAATACAATGCGTCAAGGAGACAATAAAGATAATTTGCCGATGTCAATTATCGAAGCTGATAGAGTATTGTTGTATAATCATAGTTTACTAAAATGGAATGCTAAAGAAGTTCTCAAAAATAGTAATAATGTTGATTTTATAGTTAGTGTTGATAATTTTGTTGATTGTGTAGATGAGTTATTAACTAAGTACCAAGATAGAAATATCCAGCTTGTAATGATGAGTAATGGCTCATTTGATGGGTTAAGAGAAAAGCTAGTTAAGCTTTTGGAGACTAAATGAGTAGTTTAATTTATGGTATTCACACTGTTGATAGTTTGGTGGAAGCCAATCAAGCAAAAGAAATACTAGTACTTAAAAAGCAAAATGCTAATCATAAGATTGAAAGTATTATTGCTAAAGCTGAGTCAAAAGGATTAAAAGTTACTTTTATTGATAGTTTTAAGCAACTTCCATGGCGAATCAGAAAAGATGCAAATCATCAAAATATCTTTGCGATAGAGATAAATGATTTTAAAACATACTCCGAGAATGATATTGAAAATTTAATTCCTCAGGATAAAAATGCTTTTATTTTAATATTAGATAATGTCCAAGATCCTCATAATTTTGGTGGGTGTATACGTAGTGCACATTCGGCAGGTATTGATTTTATAATTATCCCTAAAGATAATAGCGCACCAGTCAATGCAACGGTCAAAAAAGTTGCTTGCGGTGCTGCAGAGCATACAAAGATTGTAATCGTTACTAACCTTGCTAGAGCAATCGAAAAACTAAAACAATTAGGAGTATGGATTATTGGTTTAGCAGGTGAGGCTAATGACAGCTTATATTCGATGAATTTAGCAGATTCTGTAGCAATAGTTGCTGGTGCAGAAGGTAGTGGTATGCGTCAGCGCACAAAAGCTAGTTGTGATTTTCTTGCTAAATTACCAATGTTAGGTGAAGTTTCTAGCTTAAATGTTTCTGTTGCTACAGGTATAGCATTGTATGAAACAGTAAGGCAAAGGGCAAATACTATTTAGTTGCTTGCTGATTAAAGCCTTATTTCTGAATATTTATTTTGTGGTTTGTTATATACAAATTAATTAAAACCGGTATTACATTAAAATTACAAAAAAATAAATCATAGAAGTTAAGCATGCCCCAACAATCAAGCCAATAATGAAACTTAAGATTGTAGTGCTTAATATTGTTATATCATGATATTTCTTCTCTGCAATCACATGCGAAAGATTTAAAAGATTCATAGTATAAGCAACCAAATTTATTTTTGTAGAATGGAATCTATAAAATATATTATTCATTATTACACTCATAATAGTAGCAATATTAGCAAGGATAAGAAAACCAAAACTATTATCATGTAAAGCATTTATATGTAATACAAAAGTACTACTAAAACAATATATAAGGACAAATAATAAAGATATAATAATACGAAACTTAATAGTCCTTTTTGCTATAAAGCCATGCACAATAACTCCAGAAATAACAAAGTTAGATAGAAGATTTATTCGCACAAAAATCAGAAAATTGTGAGTTTGTAATAATATCAGCAATACTATATATAATGTTACCCGTCATTAATACAACAAATACTTTGTATAATAAAATCACTGAAATTGCATCATTGACTCCATTAATAAAAGCTAGCTGATAGTAGTTTCTTAGTTCTTGTTTTGTCATTTTAAATCTTTTGCTTAAATTCTTTTATGGTTTATACTTAGTTTTTTCATAGAATTTGGTAGTATATAGAAGTACTATTGTAATTAAGATAATAGATTAATTGCTGTAAAGGTAAGTTTGATACAAGCATAGAGCCAACTGAAAAGCTCATTACAAAATTGGCAAAGCCAGCAAGTGAAAATTTGAAAAAGTTATTTACAGCTGTAGCTGCGCCAAAATGATTAGATATTAGCTGCAAAGACTGACTCAATAATGAAGTTGAGCTTAGACTTAAGCCATAACAAGTGACAAGCATTAACGACATAAAAATATAGCTATGCTTGAATTGTGTGTGACTCTGTATATAACCATAATAAAAACGCTGAAAAGGGATATGCCAAGACCAATACGTGTAAATATCTTAAGTTCAACTAATTCGCTAAACTGCTTCAATGTAAGGTTTGCTAAAATAACTCCAATAATCGTTAAAGCGAAGTATAACATATAAAGAGTGTAGCCAGTGTCATAAACATTTAGGTAGATTATAGAAGAAGCGCCAATATAACTAAAAAATGCAGCAAACAATAGACCCGAACAAATTGTATATATAGTAAAAGGTAAATTTTGTAAGTGGTAGAAGTAGGCTATAAATAATTTTTTGATAGATTTTTCTCTTTGCTCTTTTGCATGTGTTTCTGGAAGTTTGCTACAAAGAATTAAAAGTACTATACCGAACCCAAATAAAAAGTAAAAAAAGCTTTTCCAACTTTGTGTTGATACAATTAGTCCGGTCCCAATCTAGGAGAAATAATTGGTGAAATCAACATTATTATCGCTAGAGTAGAGATGATATTTGTTAGTTTTTTGCCACTATAGCAGTCTCTAGCAATTGCTAAAGCAATTACTGTTCCTGAGGAATCTGTTAAACCTTAGATTAGCCTAAAAATTGCAAGTTGTGAAAAATTTTGGCTATGAGCACATAGCAAAGTACTTGCAGCATATAAAAACATACCTAAAATTAGACTAAGCTTTCTGCCAAATTTGTCTGAAAAAGATCCCCCAAAAATCATACATATAGAGAAGCCAATAAAATAGGTTGTAAAGGTAAAATTACATCATTTGCATGAATTCCAAAATGCTCGGCAATATTTGGAATAGCTGAAGCATAAGTATTCACTGTAAATGGTGGCAGTATTGCCAAAAGCCCAAGAGTAAGAATAAAAAGCTTACTATCTTTTTTAATCATCATAAAATCCCTTAAAAGAGTTGATTTAATTTTAGTTAAGATTACTGTGTAACTTTTCACTACAAATATATTAAAAGGATAATACTTTTAAACATAAAATACTTATATCTATTATTTGGAAAAATGATATAAATACTTTATGAATTTAATTTGAATATTTGTTTAATAGTAAGCTATTAAAGCGTGCTTGCCATAAATTCATGTTAGAATATGATAGATTGAGATTAGTGTATTGGTAAAACTAAATGCAATTTGCTTTTTTTAAACAGTAATAAATATGCAGCAATAAATGCTCTTAAAGCTACGTTAGCTGTTGTGATAGCTTATACATTAGGTCTTCTGTTAGGTAGTTTTTTTGATATAGAACAAATGTATCTTTGGATGACAATTACAGTAGTTGTTGTAATGTCTACTCAGCCTAACTTAGGAGGAGCTCTAGATAAGGCACTAATGAGATTTTTGGGGACAATTGCTGGAGCCATGGTGGCTTTAGTTATTATAGCTGCAGTGCAGAATCATATTTTACAAGTAGTGTTAATTCTACCATTTATTTTTTTAGCTGTTTATTTCGCAGGAGCTTATAAATACAGTTATGCTGGTACTTTAGCAGGAATAACTATCATAATTATTATTCTAAATAAACAGCCGGGTGTGCAGGTTGCTATTTATAGAGCTATTGAAATATCTCTGGGTATAGTAATCTCATTATTTGTAAATAGATTTATATTTCCGATTAGAGCAGAAACACGCCTTAAAGAAAGTTATGTTAAAACAATTTTAGAGATTCATGATTTTTTTGATATTCTGTTTATTGAGCGTAATCATTCACATAAAAAACTTAGAACTAGTATATTTCATGAGTTTGCAAAACACCTTACTCTTATTAAAGAACTAAAATATGAAAAGTCTGCAAAAAAAGCGCAAGAGTTTGAAAAAATGAGCTTATATATTCGTAGACTATATAGATATATGATTGTAATGTATGAGTATATAGAATTTTCTTTTGGTCCTCAGACGATAGCAGATCTTGATAAGGAACCTGCTTTTATAGAGTTTAAGAAATATATCATGAAATCACTAACAGATGTATCAGAAGATATCAAAAAACGTAAACGTATAAGTTATAAAGAATTGTTACGTTTTGAAAGACACATTTTACCTTTATTAAAAGATGTTAGAGTTTTGAATGATAAAGATGAGAGTTTTATTTTTTATATAAAGATGTTTCTCAATGCACTAAAAAGACTTTCGTTAGAGCATAACTATATTTTGCAGATTTCCAAACATTGATAAATCAAGCCTGTTACGGTAGTATATACGCTTGTATTTTCTTATTAAAAAGCTTTTATTTTCATTTGTTACGAGGTTATATAAGTTATGAACTTACACTCTAAAAATATTTTGATTCCTATACTTATCACAACAATTATTATAGATATTATGGGTGCAGGGCTTGTTTTTCCAATAATGCCATCATTATTCTTTGGTCAATCTTGTGTTACTTTTGGTTATCCTGGAGGTAATTTTCAAAATTGGTATTATTCCATAGCTTTGGCTTGTTGGCCATTAGGGTTATTGATAGGCTGCCCAATAATAGGGGAGTTATCTGATAAGTATGGGCGTAAAATAATATTGGTTGTGGCTTTATCAACTACTTGTGTTGCTTATCTTTTATCAGCATATGCAATATATTCCCATGATTATTTATTATTTGTAGCAAGTAGGTTTATTTGCGGTTTAGCTGGTGGAGCTTTTGAGATTGCTCAAGCTGCTGTTATTGATATATCTACCGAAGAAGATAAGTCACGAAATCTAGGTTATATAACTATGGCCGCGTCTTTAGGTTTTGTAGTTGGACCAATAGTCACTAGTTTTGTATCTGTGATGGAAGTGAGCCATACTATACCATTTGTATTTGCAGCTATTTCAGCGTTAGTAAATATTGCATTGATAGTTATCATTATGAAAAAAGATTTACCCAAAAATCCAGGTTTAGTTATCCAGTTAGGTACGATTTATAGGACTATATCTTTTTTATTGTCAGATAAGCGTGTCAGGTTAATTGGAGTAGTTTATCTTCTTGTACAGTGTGCGTGGGGATTTTATGCTCAAGGGGTGGCGTTATTTTTAAATTTAACATATAGTTATAATATCTCTATGACAGGCGCTTTTTACTCTGTTATGGGCTTGGCCACAGCATTGGCAAGCATTTTTATACAACCGAAGATTTTTGCAAAAGTATCAAATCAAGTAGCTTTTGTGAGAGCTGCAGTTATTTGTGGTATTGGATTTATTTTAGTATCAATTATATTTAATGAAGCGGCACAGTGGGTTTTAACAATAGTTTTATCTGCATCCCAGCTTATATGTTATACAGCTCTTCTTTCAATGATCTCAGGGTCGGTGTCTGATAAAGAGCAAGGTAGAGCAATAGGAGCAGCTGGTGCTGGTTTTGGTTTAGCATGGTTTTTAAATGATATTATGATGGGACACTTATCATCAATATCGCCAAGTTCGCCTATTACATTTGCTGGCTTTATGTATTTTATTGCAGCTATTATCTTTGTCTTTTCTATCAAAATCTTGCGTGAAAGGGTACAATAATTGGCATTAATTAAATTTGATTATTTTTCTTAAATGCAACTAATCTCTCTTAAAAATGTAAGTTTAAACTTTGGCACTCAAATAGTCCTTGATAAGGTTAATTTAGAAGTTACAAAAGGACAAAGAATTTGTCTAATTGGACGTAATGGTGCGGGTAAATCATCATTATTGAAAATTATTGAAGGTAATGTTATTCCAGATGGCGGTGAGGTAATAGTACATAATAATACTATTGTCGCTAGTATGATCCAAGAAGTTCCTAGTGATATCAAAGAAAGTATCGCAGAAGTTATATTACAAGGTTTAGGGGAACTTGGTGAGCATCTGATAGCATATCAGCAGACTTTAATGTCAGATCCTGAATCTAATGAGCTTGCAAAATTACATAGCTACATTGATGAAAATCATGGTTGGTCATATTTAAACGATGTTGAAGTTTTGGCTTCTAAACTTAATCTTGACTCTCAAGCTTCTTTTAAAGATCTATCTGGAGGGATGAAAAGAAGAGTTATTCTAGCAAGAGCTTTGATAAAAAAACCTGACTTACTTCTTTTGGATGAGCCAACAAACCATTTGGATATTGACTCTATTGGTTGGCTTGAAGAATTTTTGGAAGGCTTTGCTGGAGCAATACTTTTTATCACTCATGATAGGAAGTTTCTAAACAATGTTGCTAAAAGTATTATAGAACTTGATAGGGGACATTTATATTCATTTGATGGTAACTATACAAAGTTTCTTGAAAAGAAAGAGCAAATCCTAGATGCTCAAGACAAAGCAAATAGTGAGTTTGATAAAAAGTTAGCTCAAGAAGAAGTTTGGATTCGTCAAGGTATCAAAGCTAGATGCACTAGAAATGAAGGGCGTGTTAGAGCACTAGAGCAAATGCGTCGTGACAGACAGCAACGTAGAGAAAATGTTGGCAAATCTGATATCAAGGTTGCTGAAGTAGGCAAATCATCTAGAAAAGTTATTCAAGCTAATAATATTGGTTTTGAGTATGATGGTAAATTTTTATTTAAAGATTTCTCTACTGAAATTCAAAAGGGTGATAAGATTGCAATTATTGGTCAAAATGGTTGTGGTAAAACAACGCTACTAAACTCGCTACTTGGGTTAGATAAACCTACACAAGGTAATGTAACGTTAGCAGATAATATTAAAATTGCTTATTTTGATCAGTTAAGAGATCAATTAGATGAGTCACTTAGCATTATAGATAGTGTCAAAGAGGGTTCAGATTTTATCAATATAGATGGTAAGGAAACTCACGTAATTACCTATTTACAAAAATTTTTGTTTACTCCAGAGAGGTTGCATTCTCCTATTACTCATTTGTCTGGGGGAGAAAAAAATAGATTATTGTTAGCCAAGATTTTATCTAAACCAAGTAATGTAATTATACTTGATGAACCGACTAATGATTTGGACATCGAAACTCTAGAAATTCTTGAAGAAATGCTGATAAATTATCAAGGTACTATAATTATTGTCAGTCATGATAGAGAGTTTATAAATAATATTGTGACAAGTACTATAGTTTTTGAGAATGGCAACTTACAAGAGTATATTGGTGGCTATGATAGTTGGATAGCACAACGAAAACAGCCTGTGCAACCAGCCAAAGAAACAAATAAAGCTCCACAAGTAAAAAACAAATTAACTTATGAGCAGAAAAAACAGCTACGTAATTTACCAAGTCAAATAGAAAAACTAGAAGCAAATATTACTTTGATTCAACAGCAAATGGGAGAGCTGGATTTTTACCAAAAATTACAAACACAGCAAAATGAAATTCAACAAAAGCTCAACTCTCTAAATGAAGATCTCGAGAAAAAATATGTACTTTGGGAAGAGCTTTTAGAATTAGAATAATCAAAATTTAATTATATATTTATATTATTATAACACCTATGCAAGTTTAAAGATTATTTATATTATTAAATATGAGTAGCCAAGATATCAACTCTAGAGATCTTAGAGAAGAGAAAAAATTTTAGCAATTACATCATTAGCAGAGTTTGCTGAACGTTATGGATATTATATAATCCAATCACTATTAATATTTTATTTGATAGATAAATTTCAAATTTCACAAGACTTATCAGCATCTTTGGTTGGCACAACTCTTTCGATAGTATATATTTCAGCTATTTTAGGAGGCTTTATTGCTGAGAGATATTTGGGATATTACCGAGCTGATCTACTAGGTTCACTTTTCATGCTTAGTGGATTCTTTATATTGGCATATTCAACTAGTCAAAGCATGTTATATTTGGGTTTGAGTTTTATTTCTGTAAGTACAGGTCTCATAAAGTCAAATATGTCTGCCTTTATTGGGAGATTTTATGACAAGTCTAGTTTGAATGATTCAAAAAGAGATTTTGGCTTTAATATTTTCTATATGGGTATTAATTTGGGAAGCTTCGGGACGCTATTTATAGCTAGTTGGTTAAAAGATAATTATAGCTATGGAGCTCCATTTTATAGTAGTATGGCAGTTAGTGCATTCATGCTTTGTCTTTTACTAGTAGGCTTTAAGTTTTTAGATAAACATATTATAGAGTTTAAACTCACTTTATCAGTAGCTCTGAAAGTAACTTTTTTATTAATAGTATATGATAATAGTTTTATTCTATATCTTTGAACAACCAGTAATTGCTAATTTATCTATATTTGTTGCTGTGATAGCATCTAAAGTGATACTTGGCATGTCAATGAAGAAATCTAGTTTTAAAAAAGTGTTTGTTGCAGGAATATTTTTCTTGTTGTCAATAATATATTGGGGTCTGTACTTTCAAATATTTATAAGTGTATTGCTGTTTACTCAGTATTCAGAGGATAATTCGTTATTAAATCCGAGTCGGTTTTTAAGTGTAGAATCATTAAGTGTATTATTTTTTGCAGGAATTCTAGGCAAATTTTAGATTTATTTAGATAAGAAGTGAATGAAGGTGGAAGATATTGATAAATTTAATATTGCTTTTGTTTTATTAACGATCACATTTTTAGTAATACTAGTTTCAATACTTATATCTCCTGAGCATACTAAGGTCTCGGCGTAAGGTATCATTTTTGCTTACATAGTGTTGGGGGTTTCTGAGCTATCTTTATCGGCTATTGGCTTATCAATAATTACAAAAATAGCGCCTAAAGGTTTCGTTGCTTTGTATATGGGAATATGGTTGCTTACATTGGGTGTAGGGGGTAAATTAGGAGGTTTTCTAGCTAGCTTCTTCTATATTTCAGATAGTGATTTAGGTTTATCTAAAGCTAATATGAGCGATGGTTTAGATACATTTATTGTTATAGCAATATTAACAAGTATGGTAATTTTGTTGCTGAGAAAGTTTGTGAATAGGAATGTTTAATATACAAAAAATATCTGCTATTTAGCTTCCCAAGTATTTCTAAGAGTAACAGTTCTGTTGAATACTAAATTTTTATTAGAGCAGTCTTTTAAATCGGATATGAAGTAACCAATTCTATTGAATTGAAAGTGTTGCTCAGGGCTTATGTTTTCTAGAGATTTCTCTACTTTAGCATTTTTGATGATCTGTAAAGAGTCTGGATTTAGTACATCTTCAACATTATCAAAGTTTGCAGGATTCTCGTGATTAAATAGTCTGTCATATATTCTCACTTTAGCATCAATACAGTTATTAGCATCAACCCAGTGTATGATGCCATTAGGTTTTATACCATCATTAGGTTTCTTACCACCTAATGTTTCAGGTAAATAAGAACATACTAGTTCTATAATTTCACCATCATCATTAGTTATAACTTCTTTACACTCAATTACATAAGCATTTAAAAGCCGTACTCTCCCATTAGGACTGAGTTTTTTCATATCTTTTTCTAATTCAAAGACGAAGTCATCTCTTTCAATGTAAATATCAGAAGATATCGTTATATCTCGACGACCAAACTCAGGGTCTTGGGGATGGTTTGGTGCATTTAATTCATGTACTGGCATATCAGCTATAGTAACTTTGATAGGATCTAAAACAGCATTTTTTCTTAGGGCATTTTTGTTTAGATCATTTCTAATAGTCTCTTCTAAAACAGAGATATCAATAATTGAATTTTGTTTGGATACTCCTATCATGTCACAGAAGTTGCGAATAGACTCAGGAGTATACCCCCTACGTCTGAAACCTTTGATTGTTGGCATACGTGGATCATCCCAGCCACTTACTAGGTTATTATCGACCAGGTATTTCAATTTCCTCTTACTAGTTATAGTATAATTCAAATTTAGCCTTGAAAATTCAATTTGTTGAGGCTTTTGTTGAGATTCAGTTTCTTCGATAACCCAGTCATAGAAAGGTCTTTGATCTTGAAACTCTAATGTACATAGTGAGTGAGTAATAGTTTCTATAGCATCCTCTAATGGGTGTGCAAATGCATACATCGGATATATACACCACTTATTTCCAGTTTTTGGATGGTGTGAAAACTTTATCCTATATAAAGCCGGATCTCTGAGGTTGATATTGCCAGAAGCCATATCTATCTTAGCACGTAATGTTTTACTTCCTTCAGTAAACTCACCATTTTTCATTGCTTCAAAAAGCTTAAGATTTTCGTCTATACTACGTTCTCTATATGGACTATCTTTACCGGGTTCTTTTAGTGTGCCACGATATTCACGTACTTCTTCTGCTGATAAATTACAAATATATGCTTTACCTTTTTTTATGAGCAGTATTGCTAATTCATACATCTTATCAAAGTATTCTGAAGCAAAGTGAGGCTCATTTTCCCATCTGAAACCCAACCATTCGACATCTTCTCTTATCGCATTGATATATTCGATATCTTCCTTGTCAGGGTTTGTATCATCAAAACGTAAGTTGCATTTACCACCAAACTCTTCAGCTATACCAAAATTTAGCCATATTGATTTTGCATGTCCAATATGTAGATAACCATTTGGTTCTGGAGGAAAACGTGTTAGAACACTAGAAACTCTTTTTGTTCCAATATCTTTTTTAATTATATTTTTAATAAAATTAGTTTTATTTGCTTTAGTTTCATTACTCATTTTGTTGAAGAGATCATTTACTTAATATATTTAGATAATAGTTTACTTTATTACAAAAACAATAACATATTTTTTTGAAAAAAAAGTATATACTGGATATAATTTGCAGTTAAAATCTAAATGTCTCACAACATAGGAATTTTCATTATGGATCCTTCAACCATAGACGATAACAAATATTTATATACAATCAAAGAAGTACATCGAAATTTATCTCTAGAAGAACTAGCTCAACATGCTAAGAACAATACTGGCTTTGTTGATTGCGAAGCAAAAACTTTAGTTGTTGATAGTGGTGATATCAAAGGAAGACTTCCTGATGATAAATATATCGTTGAAACCAAATATGCAAAGAAAAATATCTGGTGGCATGAAGATGGATCAGATAATAAAAGATTAAAAAGAAAACATTGGAAAGTAATTAAGCAAAAATTTCATCAACATGCATCTACGAAAGATATTTTCGTAATCGATGGTTTTTATAATCATGATGAAAAAAACTCAATTGCAGTTCGGTTAATAACAACTCAGGCATCAGCAGCATACTTTTTTAAATTGATATCAATCACGCCTAATCAAAAACAGTCAGAAGAGTTTGAACCGCAGTGGGTGATTACGCACTCTCCAGAAACTGAGATTGATGATTATGTTGAAATAGGTTTAAACTCATCAAAAATAATAGCTACAAATCTAAAGCAGCGTGAAAGCTTATTAGTAGGAACACTATATTTGGCAGAAATTAATAAAGTATTATTATCTGTCATGAGCTACTATTTATCATTGAATAACATTGGTGTTTTTTATTGTGCTGTTAGTGTTGATGATGAAACTAATAGTTCTATGTTTTTTGGATTATCAGGTAGTGGTAAGACAACTTTGGCATTAGATAATAATAAAAGCTTAGTTGCTAATGAAGCTGTGGCTTGGACAGAGACTCGGGGTGTATATAGCTTAGAGTCTGGCTTAACTATTAAATCAGCAAGTTTTAAGAGAAATGATAGACGTATAAAAAAAGCACTTCAAGGCAATTTGTTAATTGAGAATCCTAACTTTGATGAAAATAAAAATATTATTTTTGGAGAAAAATCAAAATCACAAAGTAATACATATGTAACCTTTCCGAGAGAAAATTTTGACAATGTTGTAAATACGAATGATCCAAGTAAAATAATCTTTCTTGTAAAAGATGCTAAAGGGGTTTTACCTCGAGTAGCTAAACTGAGTAAAGGTCAAGCAATTTATTATTTCTTATCAGGTTATACATGTACATCTACAGGAATTGAAGCAGGTGTTACTGAGCCTAAGCCAGAGTTTTCATGTTGTTATGCTCAACCATTTTTATTACTTAAACCAACTCGTTATGCTAGTATTCTGCGTCAACGTTTGAAGCACAGTGATGCTAAAATATATATGGTTAATGTTGGTTGGATTGATGGTGATTATAAAACTGGTAGACAAGTACCTGTTGAAGAAACAAAGATGATTGTTAACTACTTGTTGACAGAACCAGAAAATGTTAATTTCAAATTTGAACGTCAAAAAAATTTTAATTTTAAAGCTTTGACTTCTATTTATGATAATGATGAGGTTATACATCTGAAAAATTTATGGGAAGATGAATCTGCATACAAAAAACAGTATAAGTCTTTAATTAAAAGTTTTATTAAAAATTACGAACAGTTTGAAGAAGATGATTTTGCTGTTAAATATAAGAAATTTGAACCAAGTATATAGATACTAATTTTCTCTCTATAAAAAATATAATATATCCATTATAATAGCACAAATACACTGAAATTTTTTATTATATGTTAATCTATCTTTTAAATTGGTTAAGTCACTACTATAAAGGTCTAGAGGTTTTTAGTAGTTATGTATCTGTAAGAATTATAATGATTTCTATAACTTCATTATTAATAACTCTTTTTCTTGGTAGACCATTGATTAGATGGTTGCAGAAAATGCAGATTGGTCAAGTTGTAAGAGATGATGGACCTCAAAGCCATTTTTCTAAGAGAAATACTCCAACTATGGGAGGAGTGTTGATTCTTTCTTCTGTCATTATTTCTGCTTTGCTTTGGGGAAATTTATCTAGTATATATTTATGGATTTTGATTTTGGTAGTTATCTTCTTTGGAGCTATTGGCTTTTTTGATGATTATTTGAAGTTGATTCTTAAGAATCCTAAAGGTCTAAGAGCTAAATACAAATTTGCTTTACAATCTATTTTTTCAATTATATTAGCTATAGTTCTGTTTTACCTTTTGTCTAAAAACGGTCAGATGAGCCTTTCGATACCATTTTCTAAGAATCTATATATTTCTATGGGAATTTTTCTATTTGTAGTTTTGACATTTTTCATTATTAATGGAAGTAGTAATGCTGTTAATTTAACTGATGGATTAGATGGTTTGGCTATAGTTCCTGTAGTTCTTGTTGCCGCAGGATTAGGTATTTATGCTTATATTGAAACAAATAGTATGTTAGCTAATTATCTATTATTTCCATATATAAATAATCAGGGTCTTGCTGAGGTGGCAATTTTTTGTGCGGCTCTATGTGGATCAGGTTTGGCATTTTTATGGTTTAACTCTCATCCTGCAGAAGTTTTCATGGGAGATGTAGGCTCTTTGACGTTAGGTGCTGTGCTAGGTGTGATCGCGGTGATGATTCGCCAAGAGCTAATCTTTTTTATTATGGGCTTATTATTTGTTGTAGAAGCTTTATCTGTGATATTACAAGTAGGATCATATAAGCTTAGAAATGGTAAGAGAATTTTTAAAATGGCTCCTATTCACCATCATTTTGAATTAATGGGGTGGCCTGAGACAAAAATTGTGATACGTTTTTGGATAGTCTCTTTAATACTTCTCTTAATCGGTTTAGTAGCTATTAAGGTTAGATAATGTTTAGTTTTTATTTTGATAATAGAAAAATTTCTAAACTGCTTATGGTTGGTTATGGTTCTACGGGTAAGTCTGTTTGTGATTTTTTAGCTAATTTTATTGATCTTTCAGTAGATATTTCGCAGAATGACGATGATTTTATAAATTGTGACTTAGAGCAATATGATTTAATAACGGTAAGTCCTGGTATTCCTCTTAATAAGTCGCCGTATCGAGTTTTATCTAAATTTAAGCAAAAAATAATTAGTGATATTGATTTGTTTTATCAATCAATTAGAAACACTAAGGCAAAAATGATAGCTGTTACAGGATCAAATGGAAAAAGCACCATAGTAACGATGCTTGATTTTGCTTTAAGAGATCTGGGTTATAAGAGTATTCTTGTAGGTAATATTGGTACACCACCGTTAAATAAAATTGGCGAGAAATTTGATTATTGTGTTGTTGAAGTATCAAGCTTTCAAATAGACTTATTTAATAGTGTTGAGTTTGATTTAGGATGTGTAGTTAATGTATCACCCGATCATTTAGATAGATATAAAAATTATGAAGAATATAAGCAATCGAAGCTAAATTTAGCAAAATTTAGTAAAGATTTTTTTATTTATGATGTCCATAATACCAGCATTAAATATGCTGGGGAATATCAGATAGTAAGAGGTTCAATCTATAAAGATACAACTAAACTATTAGATATTACTGAAACAAATCTTTTTGGCGAACACAATCTGGAAAACATTATTGTTGTTTTGAATATCTTTGATAGATTCGGTATTGATATCTCTAAAGCTGTAGCTTCAATTAAAAAATTTAAAGGCTTGAAACATCGTTGTGAAATTGTAAAAAACGTAGCTGGTGTTACTTATATAAATGATTCAAAAGGTACGAATGTTGGAGCTACTATAGCTGCACTAAATAGTATAACTAGTTCAAAGAATATTATATTATTACTCGGTGGAGTTGCTAAAGGTGGCGATTTTAGTTTAATGAGTAAATCATTGGCTAAGTATGTTAAGTACGTTTATTTATATGGTCAAGATAAAGAATATATAGAGAATTATATCAAAGATCTGTGCCAGTATCAGATTTGTAATGATATGAAAGACGCATTTAGATTAGCTAGTCAAAAGGCTCAAGATAGTGAGATTGTATTATTATCACCAGCATGTGCAAGCTTTGATGAGTTTAGTGGTTATGCTGAGCGAGGTGAGGTATTTGTGAAACTTGTTGCTGATTTAAAATAAAAATTGGGAAAGTAGAGTGCTATATAGATTAAAGCTTTTATTAAGTGGTCAAAATACAAAAAAAGAACGTGTAAGAGCGAAGTTGGAAATAGATATCTCAATAGTTTTTGTAATGCTAGGGCTACTTACTTTTGGCTGGGTCATGGTTACATCTGCATCGATGATTGTTGCATTAGATGATTATAATAATCCATATTTTTATTCTATTAGACAGGGCTTTTTTGCAGTTATTGCTGTGTTTCTTTTTTTATTGGCGTTGTTAGTGCCGACTAAAAATTATGAGAAAAACTATAATGTTTTTTTCTTTGTAATGCTCATAGTGCTTGTAGCAGTGTTAGTTCCAGGTGTCGGAAAAAGTGTAAATGGAGCTAGACGTTGGATACCTTTAATTATCATCAATATTCAGGTTGCAGAATTAGTTAAACTTTTAGCAATTATCTTTTTTTCTGGATATATTGCTGAAAATCTACCCAAAATGGCTAATTTTAAAGAGGGTATTCTTACGCCTATTACATTATTAGGGAGTGTTGCAGTTTTATTGCTGATGCAACCTGATTTTGGTTCAACAGTTGTGATCTCTATATGTGTAATGGGGATGTTATTTGTATCTGGTAATAAGGTGCGGTGGTATGGCCTACTTATTGGTGCTATGGTCATTATGGCGACTATGCTTGTGATTATTTCACCATATCGTATGCACAGGATTACGGGATTCCTTCATCCATGGGAAAATGCCAATGGTTCTGGCTATCAGCTTGTACAAGCGCTTATAGGTTTTGGTCGAGGAAGCTGGTTTGGTGATGGTTTAGGTAATGGTGTTCAGAAGCAGTTCTTTTTGCCTGAGGCTCATACTGATTTTATCACTTCTGTAATTGCCGAAGAGATAGGTGTTGTTGGTTTGATGGTATTGCTGATTGTATATTTGTTTATAGTATTTAGAGCTATGAATATTGCAAAAGCAGCTTTGGAACAAAAAAGATATTATCAAGCATTTCTATCTTATGGGATAAGTTTTTGGATTGGCTTTCAGGTTTTTGTTAATATTGGCGTAAATACTGGTTTGTTGCCAACAAAAGGTCTTACTTTACCACTTATAAGCTATGGAGGTAGTAGTTTGCTTATTATGTGTTTTACTCTTGGTATTCTAGTGAAGATTGACTTTGAAAATAAACTTTTGGCAGATACCATTAATCCTAAATATATCTATAAAAAAGTAAAAAAGTAAAAAAATAGCTCTAACTATAAGATAATATTGTTATTTTTTTGATCATCGAGTGCTTGGTCGGATTTGAAGTATTCATATTCTCTGAGACGTGATTTACCAATAGTATCACTCTTATCGATAGCTTTGGCTGGGTGACACATTATTATTCCACCATCTTGTATTTTTTTATAGGCCTAGTTTATAACTTTTTGGAAATCTTCAGCATTACTCTCTAATGAGTATACCCCAGCAAAACTCGTGTTATATTTGATATTCTCAGCTACTAGCATTTTATTGAGCTTCTTTGCACCGCTGTAGTATATAACCTTAGATTTAAAATCAGGTTTGGACATATTATAAGTTGAGCGAATATAAGTTTGTTTATTATACATATTGAATTCTTTATAGAGATTTACTAGAGCTTTTCTAATAATTGGGAAATAATGTACGTGCTGATGACTATCAATAAAATCAGGCAAGCTTCTCCAGTTATCTATGAAGTATTTTATCTGATATTTTAACTCATTATAGACATCTTTATATTTTATAAATCTTAGCTGTGATTTTATAAGAAGTTTTGATACGTATATAAAAGAGTCATTACTTACTAATGATTTAGCTTCTGTAAAAGGAGTTCCTTCCGTTAAATTTAAGTGAATACCTACACAGATAGAGTTATTGTATATTCTCTTTAGCTCGGAGATACCTTGTTTAAAATCGGCATATTAGTCATGTAACTAGTTGCATTTATAATATTTTTTTTAAAGTTCAACAATGCCATTATTTATATTTTGACTCATGCCGAAATCATCAGCACAAATTATAATTTTTTTAGACATATATACTACTTATTTTATTTTAGAAAAATATTTTTTACTGCTACTCATTTTATACTGACGTGGCTATAATAGCATCAATTAAGGCTAATATATTTTTGTTTAATAACTAATGTTAGAAATATTAAAGATCCAAATATTTATGCAGTTATACCTGTCTATAATGAAGAAGTTTTAATTGAGTCTTTTCTTAGAGATTTGGCTAATAAACTTTTGCAGATTACTCCTAATTATACGATAATCGTTATAAGTGATGGAAGCTCAGATAACTCTGTTGAAATCATTCAATCTTTGGTTGGACAATTAAATATTAAATTTATTAGTTTTTCAAGAAACTTTGGACAAGGGGCAGCTATTACAGTAGGGCTAGAGGCATCTGAAGATGCAGACGCTGCAATTATTATGGATTGTGATTTTCAGCATCCTATAGAAGTAATTGATGAATTCTATGAGAAATGGTGTGAGGGATTTTCTAATATCTATGGAGTTAGAAATCGTACAGACCAAAGTGCTACTAGAAGCTTTTTATCGGAGATCTTCTTTAAGGTTAGTAATGAGCTAATGGAAGTTAAAATACCTGCGAATGCTGGATACTTTAGGCTATTGGACAAGCAGTGTATAAAAGCATTTAATTCTTTACCAGAAAACGGTAGGTTCATTAGAGGGCTATTTGCATGGATAGGTTTTAAAGGATACCCTGTTCCTTTTGATGTCGCGGATAGACAAGATGGTACAGCTAGCCGTTGGGGTTATCGTAAGCTTTTTAAACTAGCATTTACTGGAATATTTTCATTTCCATCAGTACCATTGAGACTTATATCTATATTTGGTCTATTGGTTTCGCTAGTCGCTATGTCATACGGTCTTTATATTTTTATTGAAAGTTTATTCTTCGGTGGCAATGTAAGTGGTTGGCCAACTATTGTTGTTAGTATAATGTTTTTTAGTGGAGTGCAACTTATATCCTTAGGAGTTTTAGGGGAGTATATTAGTCGGATATTTGAAGAAGCAAAAAAGAGACCACGTTATATTATTGATGAAGATGAAAGTAGGAACCTTTAATTAAATTGTAGAAATATTTATATCTAATTCTTAATCACATTGACAACTATATTTTTCTTATAAGTTGCTTCTATTTTAAAATCAATATTAGGATATTTTTTTGTAATTCTCCCAATTGGTTTTCTTGTAAGAAAATTATTATATTATCATTTGTCTTTAGTAGTTTATCAAATTGTGTATAAGTTATTAGATATTCTGGCCATTTACCATTATGGGAATCCTCATATTGCTTTATACCATAATGGAATTCTCTTGCCCAATTATCAATCTCAGGTTTATAAGTTTTCCAGTTGTAAACTATATAGATATTTTTATCTAACAATATTGGTAGATCTTCCTCATAACCTTTTTGCTTAAGTTCATCTTCGAGTATAAAGTGCTTTGGTTGAGCTCTATTGTAATAGACAAAGGTGGTATCAGGACTAGAGTTATTGAGTATTTTTTCTACAAGTGGTTGAGATGTCCTTATATCATAAAAAGGTATTATGATTTGTCCGAGCACATTTAGGAGCATCATAACAGAAACTATAAAAATAATTGCTTGTTTGATATTATTTTTTAATGAGATTCTAAAACTATATGCTAAAGCCAAAGCTAGTATTACTACTAAAGTTGTATAAACTAAAGGTGCTTGAGTATCTAAGATGCTTTGCTGAATTTGAGAAAATATTACAACGGCAATTGCTACAATAAAAATAGAATGCTCGTAATTAAATGCATTTTTTAAAATGTAGATGAATTATCTTTAGTCTTTATAATTTTCTCAAACGATAAAGCCATCAAAAGTGATAACGGAGCGAATATCGGCATAATATAACTTACAATTTTTGAGCTTGGTATACTGAAAAAAAATAAGAATAAGTATGCACCAAAGAGCTATCAAAAATCCTATGTAATCAGACTTTCGATTTTGCCAAATACTTTTAAATCCTCTAGGTAATCTATTGATGATTAACATACTGAACGGTGAGAATACCGCCACAAGAATCACAAAATAAAACCATGGACCAATTGCATTATTGAAACCTTGTCCTACAAAACGATAAAACTGTTGAAAATAAAAAAAGAAATATAAAAAATCAGGATTTTGTTCTTGTGCTAATATTAGCCATGGGGAAACGATTCGAACAAATAGTATTATGTCTGTTGGTATATATAGCTCTTTGAGTCTATACCAATTATTAGTGATAAACATCCATACTAAAACAGTCATACACGGGAAGACAATCGCAATAAGTCCTTTAGTGAGAAAATCTAATGCAGATACAAAGTATGCGGCATACATAAGTATTCTTTTATTCGTTGTTTTTGATTGCTTTAAACTAACTAAATATAGAAAAAAAGCAACCCATAGAAGGTTAGCAAGAATCAGATCCATATTTGCATAGTGAGCTTCGAAAAAATAAAGTACATTTGTTGCTAGTATGAAACTTACAAGAACTCCTGCAAATCGTGAAGAAGTATCGTCCAAAAATATATATTGATACACAGCCGAGTATACCAAATATTGCTTGAGGTAATCTAATTGCCCAAGCGTTGACTCCAAAAAAGTGCATTGAAGTTGCTTCAAGCCAATAATATAAAGGAGGTTTATCGAAGAAGGGAGCACCGTTGATTGTAGGGGTAATCCAGTTTCCAAATGTTAGCATTTCTCTTGCAATTTCTGGATAACGTCCTTCATCAGGGATGCTTAGATGACGTGATCCTAAAAATAAGAAAAAATAAATGATATATATAGTTAGTAATATTAAAATATCAAAAAAATATGTATTTCTTAAATTTCTTACTTTCAACGGATGGCATAAAGCTTAGATTATGTGCAAATTTAACCTTAAAAAAGATAAATCGTAAGTAGATATTAATGAACTTTAGATGGATATTTTAAATTTCGTTAAACTGTTCTGGTTTATCTTCTTTGTTTTCAAATAAAAACTTCTGCATTTCTTCTTTAAGAAATTCTTTAGCTTTTGGTTCTATTAGATTTAAACGATATTCGTTGATCAAAATTGTTTGATGAGCTAACCAAGCTTGCCATGCTTTATTAGAAATCTCTGAATGAATTTTTTTACCAAGTTCACTAGGTAGTGGTTGAAATGGGATAGCATCTAATTCTTCATTGTATTTTTTACATAAAACTTTTGTCATTATTCACTCCTATTGAATATTTTAAATACACCTTTTTGGTTTTTGAAGGCCCGCTAATTTTGCAGCTTGCACTGCAGGAGATACTGGGAATAGTACTTGTAAGTACAAACTATTGCCTATTTTTTCTCCATGCTTTTCTTTTAATGCTTTTACAAGCTCTCTAATTGCTGGGGATTTCTTATTTTGTTGATAAAAATCGCGTAAAAAGCTGACGACTAGCATATGCTCATCAGTCAACGAGATTTTCTCATCATTAGCAACTTTATTACAAAAGCCAATGTCCCAACTATCAAAGTCTAATAAAAAGCCTTGCTTGTCTATGTTGTAGTTATCCACAAATATGGTAAAATTTGGTACTAGTTTTTTTATTATCTGACAATTATAGCAAACTAGCATAATTGTTTTAATCCATAAAAAGGCATATTTGATGAAAGTTACATTATATACTACAAAATATTGCCCATATTCTTTGAGAGCAAGAATCGCTTTATCAGAAAAGAAAATGGCAATGGATGTTGTTGAAGCAGGAGATTTAGAGCCAAATGTTGTTAAAAAAATTTCTCCTAATGGTACTTTTCCTGTTTTGATGGAAAAAGATTATAGTATAAATAATAGAAAGGCATTATTGATATATATTGATGAGCGCTTTCCAGCACCAAGTTTATTACCAAGTGTTGTCAACGACCACATTAAGATACGTCTTTCTTTAGATAAGATTGATAATGAGTGGTATCCAGTACTTGATGAGATCAGAAAAAATAGAGAGAATAAAACTAAACTAAAAGCAATTTTTAAAGATCTTAAAGAGAGTTTATTAGCTATGGAAAAAGCTTTTTCGGATTCGGATTATTTCATATCTTCAGGTTTTACTTTAGCTGACTGTTACATAGCCGCTTTAATTATCTGTTTAGAAGCAGAAGGTTTTGTAATTGATGAAGAATATGGATCAATTTTCAATTATAAGAAGCGCGTATTTGCAAGAGACTCTGTCAAAAAAGCTAATTTAAAAGGTGGTGCAGGAGAGTCTTTGTTAAAGACTTTAAGAGCTCATCGATAGGATAAAATATATTATGTGGTATCAAGGTTTTATAGATTTTGTATTTTTTGCTCTGAGTACAGCCTTGGTTGTAACAGCTATTGTTTTTGTCGTAGGTAGTTTTTTTTCTTTACTTGCTAAGGCCAAACAAGAAGTTACAAAATTAGCAGCAGGAAAACTTGAAATAAATAAAATAGGCGATGAGTATAAATCTACTAAAGAGCAAATTTTAGAAACTTTGTTAGATAAAAAGGAATATAAAAAGTTTGTCAAAGAACAGAAAAAAATTGATAAACAAGAAAAACCTAAGCAAAGAAAGTTTATTATTAATTTTAAAGGAGATATTCACGCATCTCAAGTTGAAGATTTACGTAACGAAGTAACAGCAATTCTAGCTGTAGCTGTGGCAGACGATGAAGTAGTGGTCAGAATAGATAGCCCAGGTGGTGTTGTTAATGGTTATGGCTTTGCGGCAGCTCAGTTAGAGCGTATTAGACAAGCAGGAATAACCTTGACAGTTTGTATTGACCAAGTTGCTGCTAGTGGTGGCTATATGATGTCAGCGGTTGCTAATAAGATTATTGCCGCACCTTTCGCTATAGTAGGTTCAATTGGAGTTGTTGGTACAGTTCCGAATATCAGAGAGCTTCTTGAAAAAAATGGTATCAATATTGAAATGCACACTTCAGGTGAATTTAAGCGTACATTGACAACTGTTGGTGAGAATACAGAGGAAGGGCGTAAAAAGTTCAAGCAAGATTTAGAAAATATTCACAAGTTATTCAAAAAGCATATTTTGGCATATCGTCAAAATTTAGATATGCGTAAAGTAGCTACTGGAGAATATTGGTTTGGTAAAGATGCCTTAGAGTTGGGTCTGGTTGATGAAATTAGAACTTATGATGATTATTTAATTGAGTTTCTTGATAATCATTATTCTGTTTATGAAGTTAGCTACGTTAGAAAAAAGGATAAAGGATTTATTAAATCTAAGCTTGCTATGATTAGAAAAACTATAACAAGTTTTTTGTATGCGCGTAAAATAATGTAGGTCAACAGTGTTATCTTTAGATATTCATCAGCAACTTCTTGATAGTTTTTTTGAGCAAAAAACAAAAAATATGTTACATCATGCTCTTATTTTTAGGGTAAAAGATGTAGTATTATTGGATAGCTTTATGAATTCTTTGTGTCAGCTATTGTTGGGACAGAATGTTACCGACTATAAAGACTCTCCCTATGTAAGTGTGACTGCTATAGAAAATGATGAAATTAAAGTTTCTGAAATTAAAAAAATAATTAAAAACTGTGAACTGACCGCGCATAATAATTTAGCTAAGATAGTTATAATTGAAGAACTTGACTTGTTAAATGAATCTGCAGCTAATGCTTTATTAAAAACATTGGAAGAGCCTACAGCAGATACCTTCTTTTTGATGTTTACCAAAAACTATACGGATATTCTGCCGACAGTTAAAAGTAGATCTATAGTCTATGATATTAAATTTAGCCAAAAAGATAAATACAACTATTTAAAGTATACATTTGATATGTCTCAAGAAGCTGTTGAGAAATCATTACAAATGGCTCGTGATGATATAAATATTATAGCTAAGATTAAGCTTGAACAACATTTTTGGGTGCTTAGGAATAACTTGATGAAGGTTTTGGTTAATCAAACTAATCCTAATGTATTTTTAAAGGAGATTAATCTATATTTTAGAGATGCATTATATTGGTTAACTAGTATAATAATCGATGTTTATAATTATAAACTTAATGAGCAGGTAGAAGTTGCCAACTACGATAAATTAGCAGTTATAAAGTATCTTGCGACTAAATTTACAGATGATTACATATATAATCTTTATCATAAAGCATTAGAAGCAAAGAGTTATTTTTTAAACTTTAAGAAAGTTGATAAAGAGTTAGTATTAGAAAATTTAATATTAGAAATTATAAAATAGGTAAAATAAAATGGATGTAAAACAACAACAAAATTTAAAAGCCCAAGCACATGCGTTAAAGCCAGTTGTGCTAATGGGCGAAAAAGGACTTACTGAGAATGTAATGTTAGAAATTGATCTAGCCTTAGCGTCACATGAGCTGATCAAAGTAAAAGCAGGTCGCCTACCAAAACAAGAAAAGCAAGAAATTGCCGCAGAGATTGTTAAAGCTACAAAGTCCGAGCTTGTGCAGATAATCGGTAATATCTTAGTGCTATACAGAAGAAATCCTAATATAAAGAAAAAGTAGGTTTAAATAAATATGAGTTTTCCAATATCACGCCCACGTAGACTTAGAGTTACTCAAGCCTTTCGAGATATGGTTGCTGAGACAAATTTGAACATAGACGATTTGATGTATCCAATATTTGTTGTACATGGTAATGGTATCAAAAAAGAAATCTCAAGTATGCCAAATCAATATCATTGGTCAGTTGATATGCTTGATGAGCTTGTTGAGCAGGTTGTAAAATCAGGAATAAAAAGTTTGATGATATTTGGTGTACCAAAAACCAAAGATCTTATATCATCAGAGAATTACGATCCCAATGGTATAACTCAACAAGCAATTAGAAAAATTAAAGAGCTAGCTACAGAGCTTGTGGTAGCTACAGATGTGTGCATGTGTAGTTTTACACCTCATGGACATTGTGGGATTTTAGATGAGCATGATTATGTAGATAATGATCAAACATTAGAGATATTACAAAAAACAGCTATTTCTCATGCACAAGCTGGTGTAGATATCGTCGCACCAAGTGGAATGATGGATGGCATGATAATTGCGATGCGTCAAGCATTGGATGAGTCAGGATTTGAAACTGTAAGTATTATGTCATACTCTGTGAAGTATGCTTCAGCATATTATGGTCCATTTAGAAGTGCTTGTAGCTCATCTCTTAAGGGAGATCGTAAAACTTATCAAATGGATTATCGTAATAAAAAAGAGGCTATCCGTGAAGCTCTAGCAGATGTTGAACAAGGCGCAGACTTTATTATGGTCAAACCAGCATTGAGTTATTTAGATATTATTAATGAATTGAGTCATATAATAGAGTTGCCAATAGCAGCATATCATGTCAGTGGAGAATATGCGATGATTAAAGCTGCTGCAAATGCAGGTCTAGTTGATGAAAAAGCAATCACTATAGAAACGTTGACATCGATGAAAAGAGCAGGCGCTAAAATAATTCTTACTTATACAGCTTTAGATGTTGCAAACTGGATTAGATGACATGATAAATATTGCTTTATACGAGCCTGAGATTCCACCAAATACTGGTAATATAATTAGATTGTGTGCAAATGTCGGCGCTAAATTACATTTGATAGAACCATTAGGATTTAAATTAGAAGACAAGCAACTTAGAAGAGCAGGTCTCGATTATCATGAGTTTGCGGATCTTAAAATTTATAAAAATTTTGATGAGTTTTATCAGAAAAATAAACAAAATAAGATTTGGGCGTGTACAACTAAAGCGAAACAATATTATCATCAAGTAAATTTTAATTATGATGATATTTTACTTTTTGGACCTGAGACAAGAGGATTGCCGATCGACGTTTTAAAATTACTTGAAAAAACACAGCTGAAAATTCCAATGCACAAAAATAGTCGTAGTCTTAATTTATCAAATTCAGTAGCAGTGATTTTGTATGGGGCGTTAAATAATATATGCTTTGATAAATTAGGTCTCTTATAAAATTTATCCTTATCTAGTAAGTATATTACTTACTTGTCTCAAATAATTCTTATTGAGTTATTTCAAAATTATGATTTAATTTGTATAGATTAACTTTAGTCTACTGGCATTATGGCAAATATTAAAAAAATTATATTTAGTTTCTCAATTTGTTTTGTAACAGTTGCTATGGGAGTAGCTCTGCCTAATGTATATATTGTTGCTACAGGGGGTACGATCGCAGGGGTTGCTAAATCATCCACAGATTCAGTCTACAAAGCTGGAAGTTTATCGATTAATGATATTGTTAAACAAGTACCAGCGATTAGCAGAATAGCAAATATAGAGTCTGAACAGTTTTATAATATTGATAGTGTAGATATGACTATGTCAATGCGGATTAAGCTAGCAGAGCATATACAAAAATTATTAGACAATTCTAATGTTGATGCAGTGATAATTACTCATGGTACCGATAGTATGGTGCAAACAGCCTTCTTTTAAAATCAAGTTTTAGATGTTAAAAAAACCAGTTGTCCTAGTAGGCGCAATACGAGCATTTACAGCTTTAAGCAGAGATGCTCTTATGAATCTTTATGATGCGTTATTGGTTGCGGTTGATAAACAATCTTTAGATAAAGGTGTATTAGTAGTTATGAATGAAGAGATCTTAACTGTTAACGATGTTTCTAAAACTAATACAACGAATGTTGATGCTTTTAAAGCATTAAATTATGGGAAATTAGGTACTGTAACTCCTAGTAGTGTTAGCTATTATTAAACTCCTAAATATGTGGGAAATGTTGTATCTGTAGACGATCGATCAGGAGAAAATAAAAGTATTGCCTTATGTTGAGGTTGTTTTTTAATCACCTGATGTATCTTTAGAATTTTTAGATAGTCTTTTAGAAATTAAAGATTTAAAGGGTATTGTTCTTGCAGGACTTGGTGACGGTAATATTCTATCTAATCAAGCAGATTTTCTTAAGAAAGCAAGAGCTAAAGGTATAGTTGTTGTACGTTCAAGTTATGTAGGCTCTGGTCGGATTACTCATAATTATAATAATTTAGATGATAGGTTTGATCTTGTATCATCAGGAACTCTTCACTAGAGAAAGCTAGAATATTTCTACAGCTATGTTTGCTAAAAACAAACAATGTAAATCAGATCCAAAAATTATTTGATCGTTTTTAATAATCTAGATGATTACTGTTGATTAATAAGTTTCTTTTTAAATGGTGAAAGACCGAAAGATATAAATGAAACAATTACTATAGCAATCCCAATCATTAAGAAAAGGCTGGTGTAGGTATTTAGAGATAGAGTGAGAGTTACTGAAGATACCTGTTGTTTACTGATAGCAGTTAATTGAGCAACTAATCCACCTAAAATCGAAGCAAATGCCAAGAATACCCACCAAACTCCTATCATAAATCCATTAACCTTAGCTGGAGCAAGTCTGCTAAACATAGATAATCCAATAGCGGGTATTAGTAGTTCTCTTAGTGCTTGAAGAGCATAACTACCAAATAACCAGTATGATGAGATGATGCCATTATGAGCTGTAAATTTGAGAAATATATAGTAGTATGAAAGATAAACCTATTACAAGTAACCCTGTAGAGAATTTACTATATACATTTAAGCTAAATTTTGTGTACATAGTACATCGCTAAGATTGGACTTAAAACAAATATCTAGAAAGGATTAAGTGCTTGGAATGTCTCCGGTACTATTATAAATCCTAAAATTGAATGATCTATGTTTTTGATAGTAAATAGGTTTATTGATGATGCCATTTGTATGTATGATATCTTATATACTATAGCTTCACACATTAGTATCAAAGCAAGTATCATCTTGTAGAAATATCCATCTTTTTTATATAAAAATGCTAGATATATAGATAAGTAAACAAGCAATAAAGCTCAAAATAACTATTAATTTTGCTAAGAATAAATACGTAAGTAGGGCCTTGACTATATATCATAGCAATCATCCCTACTATCACCCAGAATAAATAACTTAATCTAAGCTTCTTGGCACCTGCGTGAGTAGAGATATGTTTCATTGTGAAACCAAAGCCTACAAAAGTAGCTATAGCAAAGATTAAAGCTATAGAGATAACTACAAAACTCGCAGAGTAACCATAATGTTTTGCAATAGTTGGAATCGCTAAGCTACCAAGTAGTGAGCCTAAATTTATAGCCATATAAAAAAGAGTGAAAGCATCGCTGATTTGTCCGGAGTTACTTTTTTCATAACATTTTGATAGCAGGCTTGTAGGGTTTGATTTAAATAAGCCTGTACCAACACATATAAAAGAAAGTCCCTATAATGTTGACTCTTTATCTCCTATTGTTAGTAGAGCATATCCACTTAGTAAGACAATAAGTCCTAGAACGATTGTTCTTTTTGCTCCTAGTATTGCATCGCCAATATAGCCACCTAATACTATAAACGCATATACCAGTGCTGCGAATGCGGCATAGGTTGCAATCGCAGAGCTTTCGTTTAATTGAATTCTACCACGTTGTAGATAAACAACTAAAATAGCAACTAAAGCTTGATAGCCAAAGCGTTCCCATATCTCTAACATAAAGATAGTATAAAAAGCCTTAGGCTGTTCAAAAATTTTTAATATAAGCTAGTTTCCAATTAATTTCTAACCGATTTTACAGTAGAAATTGAAGTTAAATTTAATAGGATTAAAGAAGTTATTTATTTTTACATTCTCTCAGGAATAGAAATTCCTAGTAAATCTGTTGCTATAGTCATGGCTTTTACTGTTGCCATACATAGTGTAATTCTTGATTTTTTTAGTTGCTCCTCTTCAAGATTCATAATAGGGCAATTTACATAAAATCTGTTAAAGCTATTAGCAAGAGAATATGCGTATTCACAAATGTGATGAGGCTGAGAATTCTCATAAGTACGAGATACTGCAATTGGGAATTGTATTAATTGTAGTTGCAGTTTTTCTTCATGTTCATTATCTGATTTTGTTATTCTGTATTCTTTAGCTAAAGCGTTGATGTCATAATTCTCGCCGAAGACTTTTCTCAAAATAGCTTTTGCTCTAACTGTTGTGTATAGTAGATATGGACCAGTTTTACCTTCATACTGTGCAAACTTCTCTAAGTCAAAAATATAGTCATTAGCGTAGTTGTTAACCAAATCACCAAACTTAATAGTTGCCATAGCGATTTGATTAATAATATTCTCATCGTTCTCATCTGGCATTCTTTTATGAGCATAATTTTTTGCTTGAGATATTAGATCTGAAAGATGCATTACGCCGCCTTCACGTGTTTTAAATGGACAGCCATCTTTTCCATTGACGGTGCCAAATGCAACATGCTTAAGTTTACATTCTTCACTAACTACTTTTGTTCTCTTAGCAACACTAAATACTTGTCTAAAGTGAAGTGATTGTCTTTTATCAACTACGTAAATTATTTCATCAGGACTTAAATCTTTAGCACGCTGCCATAGTGTTGCAAGGTCGGTGGTACCGTACATCACCCCACCATCTTTTTTGATGACTATAAGCGGAGGAATACCTTCTTTATTGGTGTCAATGACCCATGCTCCTTCATCTTCATATATGAAGTTATTTGTTTTAAAATACGCGATCATTTCGTCTACAAATTTATTTGCATCACTTTCGCCGAGCCATAAGTCAAAATGGACATCTAAACTATCAAAATCTTTTTTAATAGCTTCTATAGATATTCTCACGAAATGTTGCCATAGAGATACATAACCCTTGCGACCTTGTTGAAGTTCAAAAGTTGCCTGTCTTGCTTTATCCATTTCGATGATATCAGATTTACATCTTTTTGAAGCTCTTGGATATATTTCAGCTAACTCTTGGACTGTTACAGGAGATTCTTTAGGGTATTCACCATTATAGTTTTTATCAAAATACATTAGATCCGGAGATTCTAGTTTTATTTCCTCTATCAACATGCCCATTTGTGTACCCCAGTCACCAAGATGCACATCTGAGATTACATTATCATTGTAGAATCTATGTAATCTTTGAAGAGCATCACCCAATAACGCTGATCTGATATGACCAACATGCATTGGTTTAGCAACGTTTGGGCCGCCAAAGTCTAAAACTATTTTCTTGGACTTTGAGTTGCCTTGTACACCAAATTTAGATGAGTTTAAGAATTTATCAGTTGTGGTTGCTAGAAACTTATCAGATAAAGATATATTTATAAATCCAGGCTTTGCTATTTCAAGTTTAGAAAAAATGTCTTCATTGTCGATCTGCTCAATTATTTCTTGAGCTATTACTAGAGGTGCTTTTTTGGCAAATTTAGCTAGAGGCATCGCTCCATTGCATTGAAAGTGACCTACACCTTCGCGAGTAGATGTTACAACTTTAGCAAAACTTTGAGAGTATCCTAACTTTTCAAATGCTTGTGCAAATATGTCTGATAAATAATTTTCTATATTCATTGAAGTTAATCCAGTTCTTTGTTTTAGAAATTACCGTCTTTAAATTAAAAATGGAAAAATTTAGTAAATGTAGATATAATATCACGGTTATTTTTAAAAACTCAATAAAATTAAGGCTTTCAAAGGTCAAATATGTTAAAGGGGATTCACAGGTATTTACTAGTGTGCTTCGGTACAGTAGCGTTTACAGTACAAGCACATGCTGCGCGTATTATTAGTAAAAACCCTATCAAAGAAGATTGGAAATGTGAAATTGTAGATGGCCAGTGGAGCTGCAAAAGAACAGAAAAGCCTAAGAACGTTTTTGATAAAGAAATTAGTGCTGCAGAGAAAGAAAAGGCTCTTGCTGATGACTTGGCATGGGTTAAAAAACCAGAAACTTTTGTGGGAGGCTATTACAGTAACGACTCACAGTTTACCCAAGCTTTATGCGCATCGAAGAAGACTGATCTTAGTTACGAAAATTCAGAATTTGATAATGATGGTACATTAATTGCTTCAGGTAATGTACAAGTTCTTCAATGTGATCAGGAGTTGTATGGTAATAATGCTGTAGTAAATCTGACGAGTGATAATAGTGCAATTAGATCAATGGTTATGACAGGTGATGTTATTGCTAAGCAACCATCTACAGGTATTGTAATTAGGACTAAAGAGCTAGACTCTGATATGACTAATGGCACTTACAGTACCGGAGAAGCTTATTTTAGGTTAGCACGAGAGACACCGGATACTAGAATATATAATAAGGATAGTTTTACCGGTTACTTGCGTGGCTATGCAAAAACGCTCAAGAAAGAAGAAGATGGTAATATAATGCTTTCTGATGGTTATATCACATCAGGCGGTCCTTATGATAATGCTTGGAAGATAACTGGTAGTGATATTGATATCGATACCAATACTGAGATGGCGTACGTTAAAAACGGTTTCTTCAAGATAGATGATGTGCCTGTGATGTACATACCGTATTTCTCACATCCAATAAACGATAAGCGTAAATCAGGTTTCTTATTCCCTGGGTTTGTTCAAAATAGTAATTCCGGTATAGGGGTTTCAGTACCATATTATTTCAATTTAGCACCAAATTATGATTTCTTGCTTAATAACGTTATTTGGTCGGAGAGAGGTATCATGGAAAATGGTACATTCCGTTATATGACTAAGTACTTTGAAGGTGAGTTTGATGGTTCTTTAGTTCCTTGGGACTTTAAAGAAGGTAGAATGAGGGGTGCTTTTGATATAACCACGACAGGTAAGTACTCTTTAGGTGATGCAGGAGCATTATCTACAAATTTAATATATGAGTATGTTAGTGATGAGAATTATTATAATGACTTCTCATCTGGTAATGTTAATCTAGTTACAAAAACATTATTAACCAGAGAGTTTGATATTAATTATGGTTATAAACAATATGTTACAGCCGGTATATCAGTTCTAGATTATGGAGTTGTTAACCCTGCCATTGATTTGGCAAACATTCCTTATGCTAAGTTACCAGAGGTCAAATTTAATGTAACTTCAGATGGTTATACGCCTGACTATGTGACTCTTAGTGCAGATACTCTTAATACTTACTATTATAAATCACCTTGGGCAATAAATCCTGCAGTAGGCCCTGAGAAAGGAACTAACGTAAGTGGTTTTAGATCTTATGAAGCACCTAAAATTAAAGGTAATTTTAATAATGAGTGGGGTTATCTTAACCCTTCTTTAGAAGTACCAATTCGTTATTACCAACTTGATAGAAAAGCAAGTGATACAATTAAGTTTGATAATAGCACCGTCACGAGTGTTTTACCTATATTCAATATAGATGCAGCTGCATATTTTGATAGGGACTATACAACTGACAGTGGTTCATATACACAAACAATTAAACCAAGATTGTTTTATACTTATATTCCATATCAGAATCAAACGGATATCCCAATATTTGATACAAGTATGCAGAATGAGCAGTATATGCAGATGTTCCAGGTAAATAGATTTACAGGGTATGATAGAATTAACAATGCTAATCAGTTAACTTATGCTTTGGAAACTTACACAACTAGTAAAGATGATGGAAGTACTTTAGCTTCTGCCAAGATTGGACAGATAGCATATTTTGAGGATAGAAAGGTTAATTTATGTCAAGGTGATGCAAAATGTCCACATCCTGGAATGGAAGATCAATATGCAAATGATATGTTTTCTCCTATTATGTCATCTTTTGAATTCCAGGTGATAAAGAATATCTATTTATCAGCACAAATTAACTATAGGCTACAAACATCAAAATTTGACTATCAAGTTTATCAATTATCATACAAAGATGAAAATGAGAATATCTTTAATATTTCTTACAACAGTATTGAAAATAACTGGAACTCTATTACGCAAGAGCAAATTAATACGGGACAAACTCCTAAGCCTCAAGAGACCATAACCTTATCAACTCTATTAAATATTACAGATCATTGGGGTGTTACTGCTTTATGGAACTATAATTTAAAAGAGCAAAAAATATCAAACGTATTTGCAGGTCTTCAGTATAATGCTAAATCTTGGGCTCTTAGAGCTATGTGGCAAGCTACTGCTTATACAAATGAGAATCCTAATGATCCTAATGCTTTGGCAAATCTTACAAGCACTTATATGCTAGAGTTTGAACTAAAAGGTCTTGGAGGTGTAGGAGACACTAGTAACTTATCGTCGCGTTTGCAGCAGATAAATGGCTACAAAGTGGGTCAATGGGGAGAAGGTATATAATGAAGAGGCTGTTGACTTCAGTTATTATTACATTGCTGACTGTCTCTAGCGGTCTATCAGATATATCCTCTAGCTTATTTCAAAACTCTTTTAATTCTAGTATCGATGCACCAACAGACTCATCAGGAATGTCAGAAGATAAAAGACATCTTGTTAACAAAACAGTAGCAATAGTTAATAGTAAACCTATTACTTCTTTTGGGTTAGATCGAGAGGTTGCGAAACTTGAAGTTATGAATCCAAATTCAAACTTTAATGCTGATTCATTACAACTTAGAAGAGAAGCATTGCAGGAGTTGATATCTCAGAGTGTATTGTTACAATTAGCTGAACGAAATAATATAATAATTTCTAATCAACAACTTGATGCTGCAATAAAAGATATAGCAGCAAAAAATGGAGTTTCGGTTGAGTCTCTAAAATTAAATGTTGAAGCTTCAGGTATGTCTTTTGATAGCTATAAGAGAAGAATTAGAGAGCAACTCATGGTTAGTCAGTTACAACAGCAAGCTATTTCTCAACAAGTATATGTTTCACTAGAAGAAATTCAAAAGTATATTAAGAAACATCAAGAGCAATTTGATAGAGAAATGGCTCCTGTTAAGCTTTACACTTTAAAAAATCTTATTGTAGCTTTACCATATTCAAAAAAAGCTCAACAAAAGAAAATAGACTTATTTAAGAAACTGGTAATTGCAGTTAACAAAGACTATGTTGATTTTTCTGAAGTGGTCAAGCAGTTTTCTCAAGCTCCTAATGCTACTTATGGAGGTATTGTTAGTCAACAAGTTAAATTTGATTCAATACCTAGTATGTATCAAGAGTATGTAAAAGATTTGAAAGAGCACCAAGTATCAAAGCCTTTTATTGTAAATCATACATTACAAATGATATACATAGATAACATTGATGAAAAAGCGCCGATATTAAGTAAAAAAGTTACTAAGTACTATGTTTATGCTATTGAAATAAAATTAGATGGCGGTATGACAGAGGAAGGCGCTAAGAGTTCTTTAGATCGTGCAAGACTTGCTATAGAGAGTGGGCAAGATTTTACAAAGGTGGCTCTTAAATATAACCAAGATTATGATCATGCTAATGGTAGATTTAGATGGGTTTCTAGGTTAGATAGCCCGCCCGCGATACCGCCGGCAGCGTTTGCAAAACTAGAATCAATGAAAGAGGGAGAAATTTCTGAGCCATTCCAAGCAGATCCTAAGACTTGGATCATTATGAAATATACAAAAGTTAAAGAGCATGATGCTGCAGAAGAGCTTAAAGAGCAAAAAGCTTTAGAAGCTATCTTCTCTGAGAAAGCCCAACAAGTTTATAAGACATGGTTAACCTCAATGAAAGATGATGCGTATATTGATATATTAGAAGATGATTTAAAAACACCAGAACTTTATTAAAATGCAATACAAAACAAAAGCTAAAAAAGCATTAGGTCAAAATTTTCTACAAGACGAAAACATAATAAGAAAGATAGTCCAATTAGCTAATATTAAAAAGGATGATGTTGTTCTTGAAATAGGTCCTGGTTTGGGGGCATTGACACGCTATATACTTAAATGCTCTAACAATGTTAGTGTTGTTGAGTTTGATGCTAGTGTCATTGATACTTTGTTACAAAATTGTCAAAAATATGGCGAACCCAAAGTCTTTAATGAGGATTTTTTAAAGTTTGATTTGGATATTGTAAGAACGGAGTCGCAACAGAAGTTAAAGCTTATTGGTAATTTGCCTTATAATATTTCCTCACCAATATTATTTAAAGTAGTTGAACAGAGTGACAAAATTATTGATGCTCATTTTATGTTGCAGAAGGAAGTTGTTGAGAGAATTATATCTCAACCAAATTCGAAAACTTATGGTCGATTATCAGTGATTTTACAGTATCATTTTGATTGTACTATGATATTAAAGATTCCTCCGGAAGTTTTTTATCCACAACCAAAAGTTGACTCAGCAATTTTGCGCCTTAAACCAAAAGCTAATAAGTTGGTTATAAACGATTATATTTTTTTTGAAAATATTGTTAAACAAAGCTTTGCGCAACGCAGAAAAAATCTGCATAATAATCTTAAGGGAATATTAAAAGAACTTGATATTGATCCTAATACTTTGCCTGTAGATACTAAGCTCAGATCAGAAAATTTGAGTATGGAGGACTTTGTTAGTTTAGCAAACTTTTTAAAATAAGGCGTAAATAAAATGGCTACATATGTTATTGGTGACGTACAGGGCTGTTATGATGAGCTCCAACTGTTATTGCAAGATATAAAGTTTAACAAGCGTAAAGATAAGCTTATTTTTGCAGGAGATATTTTAAATAAGGGACCAAAGTCTCTTGAGACAGTTAATTTCATAATGTCTTTAGGAGAATCAGCGCAAGTTGTCTTAGGCAATCATGAGATATTATTTTTAGCAGTTAGTTATAATTATTTACCATTAAGTAGTAAGAATACATTTAATGATATTGTCAAAGCTAAGAATTTAAAAGAAATTCAAGAGTGGTTGTGTAATCAGTCTCTTCTAGTAAAAGTAAATAACACTTTTATAGTTCATGCAGGAATTCCACATATTTGGTCGCCTAAAAAAGCTCTTAAAAGAGCCAATGAAGTAGAATTCGTATTAAAAAATCCAACAACAAGAAGACTTTTGTTAGCTAATCTTTTTAATAATGAAATAGAAAAGAGGAATAAAGAGCTAGAAGGTATTGATAGATGGTTATGTATCCTCAATTATTTTACTAGAATGAGAACAATAGATAAAAATGGAAGATTAAATCTTAAATTTAGTTCAACAATTGATCAAGTACCAGAAAATTTTAAGCCATGGTTTAAACTTAAACATAAGAAATTTGAAAATAAATATAAGATAATTTTCGGTCATTGGGCAGCCATCAAAGGAGAGACAAAAGATAGTGATACTATAGCGTTGGATACAGGCTGTGTTTTTGGTGGTAGGTTAAGCTGTTATTGTGTAGAGACTAATAAGCGTTACGGTGTTAAAGCTTTGAAAAGCTATAAGGATATTTAGTATGGATATTTTAGTTATTAACGGACCAAATCTTAATCTTCTAGGAAAGAGACAGCCTCATATATATGGCAATAAAACTATTGAGGATATCAATAATGAATTGTATAAAACAGCACATAATAATAATGTGACTATTGATTTCTTCCAGAGTAATCATGAGGGAGAAATTATTGATAAAATTCATCAATCAGCCGCAAAAATAGTAATTATTAACCTTGCAGCATATACACATACAAGCATTGCAATACGAGATGCTTTCTTGGCGATAAACAAGCCTTTTATTGAAATACATTTGTCTAATATATATAATAGAGAAGAGTTTAGGACAAAGTCGCTTCTATCGGATATCGCTTATGGGTGCATATTTGGGTTTGGGCCAAACGGATATACATTAGCGCTAATAGAAGCAATTAACTATATTAATATGAAAGGAGAGTAGAACATGGATTTATTAAAAGCGATAGATAGAGTGGCAGAGATTCTTAACTCGAGTGATATCAAAGAGATTAGAGTTAAAGATGGTGGCTCAAGTATTTTTATGACAAAAAATAATACTGCTGCTACGGTTGTATCAGCGGTTCCTGCTGTGAGTAATGTAACATCTGCAGCACCTGTTGCGGCAAGTACTCCATCTGCAGCGTCAGCTCCTAAGCAAGCTGAAGTATCTTCAGAGATCAGTGGTGAGGAGATTAAATCTCCTATGGTTGGTACTTTCTACGGCGCTTCATCGCCTGATGCAGCACCTTATGTTAAAGAAGGTCAAGAAGTTAAAAAAGGTGATGTTCTTTGTATAATTGAAGCAATGAAGATTATGAATAAGATTGAAGCTGAAAAAGCTGGCAAGATCGTTAAAGTAATCGCTAAAGATAGTGATCCTGTTCAATTCGATCAACCTTTATTTATTATTGAATAATAACAAATCAATAACTTAAGTAGAGACTTCATAAATCTAGTATAAACTTTTAAAGGTAATACAAAATGATTAAAAAAGTATTAATTGCCAATAGAGGTGAGATAGCTCTTAGAATATTAAGAGCATGTATAGAGTTGGGGATTAAGACAGTAGCTGTATATTCAACTGCTGATGCTAATCTTATGCATGTAAAGTTAGCAGATGAAGCAGTTTGCATTGGTCCAGCTGCTCCTAATCTTAGTTACCTTAACATTCAAGCTATTATAGCAGCTGCTGAAATAACATCTGCAGATGCAATCCATCCAGGTTATGGTTTCTTATCTGAAAATGCAAAATTTGCAAAAGCAGTCGAAGAAAGTGGCTTCATATTTATTGGTCCACGTGCTGAAAACATCGAAGTAATGGGTGATAAAGTAGAAGCTATTAAGTATATGAAGAAAGCTGGAGTACCTTGCGTACCTGGTTCAGGTGGTCCATTAGGAAGTGATGAAAAGAAAAACTTAGAAATCGCTGAGCAAATTGGCTATCCTGTTATCATCAAAGCTGCTGGTGGTGGAGGCGGTCGTGGTATGAGCATCGTTAGAAAGAAAGAAGATTTGATTAGTGCTATCTCTCTTACTAAGAGTGAAGCAAGAATTGCTTTCAATAACGACATGGTATACATGGAGAAATTCTTAGAAAACCCACGTCATATTGAAATTCAAGTTTTCGGAGATGGGCAAGGTAATGCTATTTACTTATTTGAGAGAGATTGTTCAACTCAAAGAAGACACCAAAAGGTTATCGAAGAAGCTCCTGCAATCGGCTTGAGTTATGAGCAGAGAAAGCGTATTGGTGAACAGTGTGTTAATGCTTGTAAAATACTTAAATATCGTGGTGCTGGTACTTTTGAATTCTTATATGAAAATGGAGAGTTTTATTTCATCGAGATGAATACCAGAATTCAGGTTGAGCATCCAGTAACGGAGTCTATAACTTCTACAGATCTTATCAAAGAACAGCTCAAAGTTGCATCTGGCTTAGGATTAGCTTGGAAACAAGAAGATATTGCTATCGTTGGACATGCTATTGAGTGTAGAATTAATGCTGAAGATCCTGAGAGAATGATACCATCTCCAGGCAAGATAGATATGTATCATGCTCCAGCGGGTCCAAGAGTGCGTGTAGATTCACACATATATTCTGGTTATACTGTACCACCAAATTATGATTCAATGATAGCAAAAGTAATTGTGCGTGGACATGATAGACAAACTGCATTACAGAAAATGCGTGCTGCACTTGAAGAAATGGTAATTAGTGGCATCAAAACTAATATACCTCTTCATCAAGAAATTCTTAATCATGAAGAATTCATCAAAGGTGGAACTAACATACATTTCTTAGAGAAAATATTAGAAAAGAAAAAACAGTCTAAGTAAATCCTTTCTTTCGTATATATCTTCATTTAAATTTCTAGTTTTTTCTTATATAATTTTCTTAGTATTTAAATGTAATAAAATATTTGTAAATTATGCATAATTTTCAAACTTTTCTTAAAACGACTAGAGAAGCAAAAGAACTTCAGATAGAAACAGTGGCAGATGCTATAAATTTGTCAGTGCAAACTATTGAGATAATTGAAGAAGCTAATAATAATTCATTATTACAGAACTCTAGTAGTGTACTTAAAAATCAGATCAGAAGATATTGCGAATACTTAGAAATTCCTGAGAAGAAGATAGTATCAATGCTTAACAAAATTGATGTTTTGTATTATAAGAAGTCTCGTTATGGGAAGTTAAAGTTTTTTGATTATTTGAATAGGTTAGCGATTCTTATAATAGCAATAGCAATAATTGTTTTGGTTGGCAAATATATCAAAGAAAATATGTATATAGCGAGCACAGAAGAGGGTCATAAATCATCTATAATATATACACCGATTAATTATGATCTGAATGAACCAAATCAACAGCCTATTACTGATAACTCCTCTGCTTCTGATAATAATGTATCTATCACTCAAAATAATACATTAACCTCAAACGATGAGATGAGCAGCGGCTCTTCTGTAGCAATGGAATCAAAAGAACATCATCAGGATACTGCTAGCAATAGTATGGCAGCTCATCCACCAGCAACTGCAAATATGAATAATATTGTCATAGATGATGATATTGATAGTAGTAAATAAACCTTTAATATTTTCTTATAATGAATGTTTTAAATAATGTTTTATTAAGAGTAGAAAATTATTCTACTCTGTATATTCTATTTATAGATTTTTTATTATGCTTTGCTCTTTGTGTAGTTATTTCTATACTTGGTAGCATTCTTGTTATCAAGTATAAAAATACAATCAGGTTCACATTTGTTAAATCATTTAAGCTAACATTATATCTTATAATCTGGTCTTACTTTATCAAAACTTGTGTTGATTTACCTGTAGTAGTTCATCTCCCAAATTATAAAGAAGTTATAATTCAGTATTCAGATAAAATTTTTGATTTTTGTATATATTTAGCAATTATTATTAGTTTATTTGAGTTTTTGTATAATAGTAAGAATATCTCTATTGAAAAGAAAAAAGCACAAAATAAAGATTCATATAGTGACTTCAGAGATATTAATGCTATATATAAAGCTTTTGAACTAGGAGCTGTCGCTATCTCTGTTATATTAATCTTAGCAGCATTTAATGTACCCTTAACTGCTTTAGGAGCTTTTAGTGGTGTAGCTTTTGCTGGCTTAACTTTTTCTCAAAGTACACTGATTACAAATTTCTTTGGTGGATTATTTGTTATATTTAATCGCAAGTATTCTGAGGGTGATGTTATTTCATCAGACATCAATTCATCGATTAAGTTTAGTGGAACTATTAAAAAAATAGGTACTCTTACAACACAGGTTGATAATTATGAAACAGCGCCAATGCATATTCCAAATTCGGTGTTTTTAAATACATGTATAACAACAACTTCGCGTCGTACTCATAGAAGGATAGTACAGTTTATAACTATTGATTATAAATACATAGATAAAATACCAGTTATAAAAGAAAAAATTCTTGCAGTGCTCAAGTCTCATCCTAATATTGATCAGAATAAAACAGTATCAGTATCACTGGCTTCTAGTGGTAGTAATATTTCGGGTAGATCAGAGGGTGGCTTTGGAACTAATGGTATTAATTTACAAGTTTATGCTATGGTAAAGAAGGTATTTTTTGTTGATTTTATAACAGCTCAAGATGAAGTGTTTTTAAGCATTGCAAAAGAGTTAAGAGATTTGAACGTCGAGTTTGCAATAAATCCAATTACTTTGCATAAGTAGTATTGTTGATTAATCTATAATACTCAGATCTTGTATTTTATCAATATTTTCTAAACTCATAAGAAGTCTATCAAAACCTAATGCTACTCCTGAACATTCTGGCATATTTTCTATACAGTTTAGAAGTTTATGATCTATATCTAAAGAACCTTTATTTTGTTGTTTCCTTATTTCGAGATCACTATTGAAGCGCTTGAGCTGTTCATCTTTATCAATTAGTTCATAGTATCCATTTGCTAGTTCAATACCATTACTAAATACTTCAAATCTTGTAGTTACTAGTTGTTGATTTTGATTATATATTTTTCTAGCAAGTGCCGATTGGTGGATTGTATAATCATAAATAAAATAAATAGTATCTTTTTGGTTAAGGTTTCTTTCAATTTTATAACTAAAAAGTATATCTAAACAATCTGCAATGGTTAGATTTGATAGTCCTTGAATATCTCCAACTGTTTCTTTGACTATATCTTGTAAATGTTCCAGAGAAATATTGTGAGGATTAATTTCATAATGCTTTTCAAATGCTTCATAATAACTTAAATATATGAAGTTTAAATTTGGTTTAAGCGCTAAGAATAAATTCTCCATCTCTTGCATTAGTTGCAGATAGTCAAAACCTACTCGATACCACTCTATCATTGTAAATTCATGCTTATGGAATCGTCCACAAGGCTCATCACGGAATGCTTTACAAATTTGATATATACTACCGCTACCTGCGGCTAATAGCCTTTTCATTGCATACTCTGGGGAGCTTTGGAGATATTTTTTGCCAGAAACTGTCTTAATGCTAAAAACATCTATAAAAGGATCTGTTACACCAAATTCATAAGCTAAGGGTGTATCTACTTCTAATACACCTAAGCTTTTAAAGTAAGAGCGAATCTTATCTAAGTATTCTGCACGTTTTTTAATATTTTCCAGGCTCATTATATAACTCTTATCTTGCTGATATTTCCTAGATCAAACTCGTGAAGATTGTTATTATCATCTAAAATTTTTAGCATTAGATTATCAGTAACACCTTTTGCGATCCCTTGGAAATTCTCACTTGAATAGTTAAAGGTGATCTTTTTGTTTAGCGTGTAATCATACTTTGAAAAAGCTTCTAGAGTATCTAAGTAAGATTTCTCAAAATTATTAATAACATATCTTACTAAATCGACTATAACTTTGGATGAGTCTATCTCATAATTATTAATTATGGATAGTGATGTCCATTGCCTATCAATATCTTCTTTAATATTTGTCATATTTACATTTATACCGATACCAATAATAATATCAAAACTATCTTTTTTGATATTTTTAGTTTCAATGAGTATTCCTGCTAATTTATGATCTTCAAAATAAATATCATTTGGTAGTTTTATTTTTAGTTTTTCTTGTTGATCAACCAGAATATATTTCTTGATAGTTTCTAAAACTCCTAGTGCTACTTTAATGCTTATAAAAGAGTCTTCATTGATGTTAAAGTTACAGCTAAATGCTAATGTTGAGTAAATGTTATCATTATTATCAGAGATCCATTTATCGCCACGACGTCCACGCCCTTTTGTTTGTTGCTCTGCATAGCAAAAATGATATTTATGTGATAGCTCTCTTTCTAGTAAATAGTCATTGGTTGAGCCTATTGTAGAGAAATGTTCAACACGTATATCATCAATAACTGTATTGAGAGCTGTCTTAATATATTTATGATTTTTCATTTTTCGATAAGTTTAATATTAAGAGATAAGTTTATCTGCCCGAGGAACTCTTCTTTTTGTAGTTCATAACAGGCTTTTATAGTATCGCCAATAGCTATTCGTTCAATTATCTTATTTTCTGAAGCATTAAACCATATTGCTTTGATTGAAGGAATATTTTTATAGCGTAAAACTAGTTGAGCATGATTTTTATCTTTACCAACTAAACGTAGATTTTCTATAGTGAAGCTATTGCAAAATAGAGGTTTTTCAAATTCTCTGCCAAATGGTTCAAGAGATTCTATCTTTTCTAGGGTTTGTAGTTTGAAATCATTCTCTTCAAGCTCAAAATCATACTCTAAAATAGGCTCTAAAGATATACTATTGTTTTTAACGAAATTAATAATTTCACTTTCAAATAAATCATAAAAAGTATCGAAATCAGATTTGTTAATTATTAAGCCAGCAGCACCTTTATGGCCACCATACTTTATCATCAAAGTAGGCGATTTACGTGCTATAGTATCAAGTATTGTTTTAATATTAATACTATCCACACTTCTAGCAGAGCCTGATATTATGTTAGGATCATTTCGTGTTTCAGAAAAAATAATCACAGGTTTGCCAAACATTTCTTTGACTCTACTTGCTGTAATACCATGTATTCCAGAGTGACCATCATTAAGTAGTATACATAATGAGTTGTTATTATTGTCTAATTGATGTGCTTTGGTTATTGCTTCATGAGTAAGCTTTTTTTGAATTTCTTTGCGTTGGCTATTTTGTTTAGTTAGGTTTTCGAAGGTTTCTTTAATTCTACGTTTATCATTCTCAAGCAAAAAGCTAACAGACCCTAGTGCATCAGAAACTCTGCCGTCACTATTTAGCAAAGGAGCTATACTGAAACTGATATACTCACTTGATAGTTTATCTTTATCTAAGAAGTCCCAACATAGACGATCATTATTTTTTAGTTGCTCTATACCAAGTTTTGTAACAATGCGGTTATTGTGACTATTTGCCATGTTAACACAGTCTGCAACTGTACCAATTGCAACAAAATCAAGTAAATTACTTAATCCGTAAGACTTAGATAATGATTTACCATTTTGCAGATATTTTCTACGAAGAGCAGCCATAAAAAGCCAAGCAACCATACAGCCAGCTATAGCTTTGTCAGGATAATTACAATCATGTTGGGTTGGGTTAAGTATAGCTATAGCACTTTTCGGAGGACCTTCTGGTGGAATACCATGGTGATCAGTTACAATAGTGTCTATTCCATTTTGTTTAAGAACAGCAATTCTAGGCTCATCTGTTGAACCATTGTCAGCTGTTATGATAAGATTTGGTCTAATACTATCTGTTAATATTCTATTCATTAGAGACTCTGATAGACCATATCCTTCCTGCATTCTGTGACCTATATATGAGCGAATCTTATTTTTAGGATAGTTAAATATCTTTGTCAGAGCCTCATATAAAATCGCATGAGATGTTTGCCCATCACAGTCATGATCAGTTTCTAATCCAATGACTTCATTATTTTGTAATGCTTGAAAAAGTCTATCTACAGCTTTATCGATATCTTTGAATAGAAATGGAGATGATAGATCTTTGATAGATCCTCTCAGAATAAGATCAATATTTTCAAAATTACTTACTCTAGAAGAGATAATCGGTGCCGAAAATAAGTCATAACTTTTTGATAATAAAGTATCTAAAACTTTTTGATTAATCTGTTTTTGTTTTATTAGCATAGATTTATATTAGAAATATTTTTTTTCCCACTGAGGTGGTTTCGACACATATTTACCCCCGATATAAATAGCAAACCTAATGGTATCGCAAAGAATATACCCCATAATCCCCAAATACCACCAAATATAAGAATAGATGATACTACTCCCACAGGATGTATATCTAAAACTTCTGAGAATAGAAGAGGAACTAGTAAATTACCATCTAAAGCTTGGATAATAAAAAATACTATGAGCATTGATACAAATGTGCCATTTAGTCCAAACTGCAAAATACCAACCATGACGACTGGGATTGTAATAATCACCATTCCAACATAAGGTATAATTACCGATAAACCAACACCAACAGCTAATAGCAATGCATAGTTTAAATTAAAATATGCGAAACCCATATATGTTACGATAGATACTATAATCAACTCAATAGCTTTGCCTCTCACATAATCAGCAAGTTTAGGTTTAAGATCATTCCAAACGAAATATAATGCACCATTTTGCTCTGGTAAAAATGATTTAAACCAGTTAATCATTCTTGCTTTATCTTTTAGAAAGTAAAATACCATAAGAGGTACTAAAAATAGATATATAAGAATGGAGAAAAGAAAAGGAATTGTAGTAGCAGTATTTTGTAGAATAAAAGATCCTATATTTGAGCTTATCTTTTGCCAGTCAATACTATCAAACCAAGTTACTATAGAATTGATTCTAGCCTCGGTAAGTATTGTTGGATACTTCACAGATAACTGCTCTAAGCTTTCTTTTAAACTAGATAGTGTATGTGAAGCTTGTTTAATAAAATCAATTAGCTGATTAACAATAATTGGTAATAATACAAATATCAGTGATAAAAGTAATATAAGGAATAGTATATAAACGAAGTATACTAAGATGGTACGTTTTATCTTGGTAAATTTCTGTAATATATTTACAAGAGTATCTAATAGATAGGCAATAACAAGAGCAGCTAATATAGGCGCTATATAGTTACCTAAAAATGTTAAAACCAAGTAGAAGAATAGCATTAAACCAAAAAACACAATTGGTTCATTGTTTTGATATCTATTGCGATACCAGCTTTTTATAGTTCGTAAAATCATTTATGATTAAATCATTATTAAATTTGAAGATATTGTAACAGTTTTAAAAAAAATTGAATATATAAAGGTATCAAAAGTAAACTTGAGAAGAAGCTATTTTTTGATAGTTATGACAGCCGGGATGATTAGTGTTACAATAATTCCACCTATAAGCATCATATCAAAGTTTAAAACAGACATAGCCATACTATCTATAGGTATGAATCCGACTATAATCGCAACAATACATCCAATACATCCTAATAGAGCCATTAGTATAGTCCCAAAAGAGCCTTTACATATTTCATATTGACCTTCTTGAAGAGGAGAGCTTATCTTAAGCTTCACAGCTGTAATAAACATAAGTATATATGCAATAACAGCTAATTGAGCCGTTAGATCACTAAGATACCAGTAAGCCTCATTGACTGATGGCATAAATATATATGAAAAACAAAATACTGTAAAAATAAGGGCCTGAGTTATCAGCATAGTATCAGGAGCATCATTTTTATTAGTTTTACCAAATACTTGAGGTAGAATATTATCATTACTGACAACCATAAATGCTCTAGATAATCCCATAATCCAAGCTGAAGTTGTTGTAAATGCACCAAATATTAAGGTAATAGCAATAATATATGTCATCCACGGCATATTGATTTGGTTAAAGAAGTAATGAAATGAAACCATTAATCCTGTAACGATATCAACATCACCAATCTGTAGCTGACTACTAACTAAAATCACTGCAATATTTGATAATATCAAAGAACCTAGTATTACAGACCCTGAGATTAGTAAAGCTCTAGGGAAGTTCTTTTTAGCATTTTTGACGTTAGCTGCATGAATAGCACTCATCTCTAGGCCAAATAGACTAAACATAACTGTTATAAATAAAGCCCAGCTACTTATGTTATTACCTGATGGAATAAAATCAGTAACAGTGGGTAAGACTATCTCAGAGCTGTGAGAAAATGACCAAACAATAGCTATTAATATGATAATAAACATAGGTAGAAGGGTACCTATGATAGCACCAAGAGTACTTACTATACTTGATGTTTTGATACCAAATAAGTTGATAGCTGTAGCACTCCAAAACATTACTAAACTCATTGATATCATATACCATGGATTAGCTACTAGCTCATTAGCATTTTGACCTATGGAAGGAGCTATTACATAAGCTATGATACCAGCGAAAAAGCCACAAATTGAAGGAAACCATACGAGGTTATAAACCCATTGTATCCATATCACTAGAAAGCCTAATCTTTTACCAAAAGCTTTTTTGGCCCAGATATAAATACCACCAGTCTCTTGAGATGATCCTGTAGACATTTCAGCAGTAAGTAGTGCACATGGAACTAAAAAGAAAATACCAGCTAGAATATAAAATGTAATAACTATCCATCCAGCTTGAGCAGTGATTGATATGTTTCTTAAGCTATCAACTGCAATAATATTTATCATTATTAGTCTGATTAGACCAAACTTTTTACTACTAATAATTTGTTCCATTATTCTACTTTTCTATTTCTCCGATACCACGGTTTAGTATATACTTAAAGGAATTTTATAACAACTAGAGCGTGTGTTACTTTTATGAAACGAAAAGTTTTTGTTTTGGGCCTGCTAGTTAGCTTACTAAATGTAGCTTATTCTGAAGAAGATTCGTATATATGTGATAATAAAGTTCTCAAAAATCCAATTATAGCATCAGAGTCTAGAACCCAGTTAAATTTTACAAACTGGGCTGACTATATATCTTCTGATATAGTGCCTTGTTTTTCGGAGTTGTCTAATACTAGAGTTAAGTATATATATACATCTGATGATAATATGACAAGAGCGAAGATAATGACAGGCTCTTCAGGTTTTGATTTGATAGAGCAGGGTGCTTTGTATTTGAATAGTGAGATAGCATCTAATGCTCTTATCAAGTTAGATAAATCAAAGTTACCAAATCTAGATTATCGTAATAAAGTAATCTATGACAAGGTATCTCAAATTAATGATCCGGGTAATAACTATGCTGTAGTATATAGTTATGGAACTACTGGACTAGCTTATAACAAACAAGAAATAGAACAAAGATTAGGAAAGGATGTTGTTCCTGATAGTTGGAAATATGTATTTGATAAAAAGTATCTCAAACAGATAGCGCCATGTGGAGTCTCATTGCTTGATGAGCCTGAGCAGATATTCGGTAATTACTTTTTTTATCATGGTATTGATCCTAATACTAATAGTAAAGCTGAGTATGAGAAGGCAGCTCTAGATATTATCAAAAACGTACGTCCATATATTAAGTATTTTGATAGTAATAAATATCAAAATGATTTCACAGCGGGTAACCTGTGTCTAGTAATGGGATACTCTGGCGATGTGGTTAGATCTGTTAAAAGAGCAAAGACTGTTAACCCTTATGTGACTTTAGCATATGTAATACCTAAAGAAGGTACTAATATTTGGTTTGATATGTTAATGATTCCAAAAGGAGCTAAAGATCTTGATAAAGCTTATGCTCTTATGAACTATATTATAGATCCATACGTAGCCGCTCAAAATAGTAATTATTTATATCAGCCTAATGCAGTAACACAGAATGAAAAATATTTAGATGATATATTTAATGATACGAATATTAGACCTACTGATGAGATGATCAAAAAGATGTATGTTCTTAATATTCATGATGCAGAAATGCAGAGTTTTATTAGTAGAGTGTGGATGAATGTTAAATATGGCATAGAATTTACACCTAAGTACTATAAACTAAGCTAAAATTAATTAAAAATTCTAAAAAATGTTTAAAAATATTTTTAGGAACAAGTCTTACTTGCTATACTAAAATTATTAGATTTATTTATATTAGTAATCAATAATGTCTACCCCACTAACGATAGAGTTATTCAATGAGTCTACAACTTTAGATTTACAAGTTAATGACTTAACCATCAAATCAGCTATTAATGAACCTTTTGAGGTTAGCCTTAGCTGTGGTGTTCCAGTTGGTGATGATTTACTTGCAAAGTTAGATAACTATGTAGATTTTACCTTAAGCATAAATGGCGATTTAGGTAATCCTAAATTTGAATTAGAATTACAATCTTATGATTTGATCTCTGCTAATATTCGATGATAATTCTTAAATCTAACAGGGTTGATATGACCTTGTTTAACTTGTTCGACAATTTGACAACCTTTAGATCCCTCTTCATGCGAGCAATTTCTGAATTGGCACATCCCTTTGTATTTTTTGAAATCTAAGAAACCATCAAAAAGCTCTTTTTTTGTGATATGCCAAAGTCCAAATTCTCTTATGCCAGGAGAGTCGATTATATTAGTGGCATCATCTATCTCGTATAAAGTAGAGCATGTAGTAGTATGACGTCCTTTTTTGGTAGAATCTGATACAGCAGTTGTTGCAGTGATTTTTTCACCTAGTATTGTATTTAATGTTTCAGACTTGCCAACACCTGATTGGCCTAAGAATATAGATGCTTTGTCTTTAAGTTCTTCAAGAAGGTTATTAATTCCTATATTGTTTTGTGCAGATATATAAAAAACTTTATAGCCAATGTCTTGGTAAACATTTGCTAAATTTTGAATATATCTTTTATCTTCTTCTGTTTGATTATCTATCTTATTGATAACAATTATAGGCTCTATATTACTATTATGTAATGCAGCTAGATATCTATCAATATAGTGCTCAACCGGTGCTGGAGAGTGAGCAATAATTATTACAGCATTATCAATATTTACAGCAATATTTTTATTTTTACGCTGATATTGATTTGGACGAGAAATTAGATTTTTTCTATCAAGTAATCTACTAATGACATATGTCGAATTTGTATATTCTAATTCTACATTATCTCCAACAGTGAGTTCACCTTTCAAGTAGCTTCTTAATAGTGCTGAAACTTTCTCGCCATTTGTAAGTTTGACAGAGATATTACCACCAAAATTCGTTATGATTTTTCCTTGCAAGAATGTAAGATTATAATTACTTAATATTAGAGTTAATTATAAGCTTTATTTATAAAAATGCTAATAATGTCTTGTATATATTTGAATAAAAATATTATCTTTGTTAGTATCGAGAGATTAAGAAAGAAAATTTATATTTAATCTTAAAGAAGAATTAAAGGAGAAGTAATGAAAAAAACTAAAATTTTAGCATTAATGGCTTTGGCAACGTTTGGTGCGATAAGTTTTTCTTATGCAGATGATGCAGGAGGTGTTAATTTATCACCAGAAGGTTACTGGGTACAATTTGATGAAGATCCAGATGCTGGCAAAGGAATGCTAGAAGGTATTATTCATACTTATTATGCAGAGAATGATGAGTATGGCAAGAAAGGTACGCTACAGATGGAAATCGTAGTTCCATTAATGAATGTAAATGCATCTGGTAAGCCGGCTAAGCCAAGAGCAACTTGTAATAACTGTTCAAATGGTTCTTACAATGGCTTTAGCTATAAAGGTAAAAATGCTCCTCTACAAGGTTTTGTGTTTGCAGGCAATATGCAACCACAATCAAGTACAGGTGTTGCTGGTCAAAGTAGCGATGTATATAAGGATGGTGGTGTAATAAATCCAAATGATGGTAAGGTTTATGAATCGGAAGCACAAGTTCAAGATGCAGGCAGAACAATGTATGCAAAAGCAGCTTATATTGTTTGGGGTAAAGAATTAGGTAGTAAAGCGGCTTACTGGCAAAGAATCACAAAAGCTGATTATGAAAAAGTTAAAGCGGATTGTGGCGTAACTGCTGATGGACAATATGTAAATAAAGATGAGAAAGTTACTGCCACTTGTACTAACTATCCTGTTGAGCAATTTGGAGTTAAAAGTCCTGTCTAATTAGTTTGTATAATTCCAATTTTTCTTTATACTTTATCTTAAAAGTCATAACAAATTTCTACAATGATTAAAAAAATTACTTTTCTAATTTTTGGTTTTTTAGTGGCTATGACTAGCTATGCGAAATTTGATAAATCAAATGCTAATGGCTATTGGTTACAAAGAGATGGCGCTACAAATACAAATGTTGGTGTAATTCATGCTTATACTAATGACCATGGTAGTTTAAATGCTAAAATGTTTGTACCATTAGCAAATGTTGATGATGGTAAGATTCACCCACCTATGATCTACTGTAAAAATTGTGGTAAGGGTGATGCTTATGGACATAAATATGATTACTCTAGTAGACATGATACATATCAAGGGTTAGAATTTGTCTGGGATATTAAAAAATCAGGTTCTGCTGATAAATCACATGGAAAAGGATCTGTTTATACTGAAGGATCTGTACTAAATCCACATGATGGTAAATTTTATCATGTCAAAGCTCAAACTATAGAAGATGGCGATAAAGTTTATGTTAGAGCTTTTTGGGGATTCTTAGGTAAAGATGAATACTGGCAAAGAATACCTAAATCCCAAGCTAATAAAATAAAATGGGAATGTGGTCTAACGAAAGATAAAATTTATCCATATCAAGATAAGTCTGGCAAGATTATAGATCAGGAGCTATGGAAGGAGTGTTCAACAAGAGATTTTGTAAAAGATCCTTTATGATAGATTATCTATGTATTCTAAGCAAAATTATCGCCAAATAAGATTATTACCTGAAGATTTAGCCAATCAAATAGCAGCTGGGGAAGTTATAGAAAGACCCTCATCTGTAGTCAAAGAACTTATTGAAAACTCTATAGATGCTGGAGCAACTGCTATTAATATAGAAATTCAAGAGGGCGGTAAGTCATTAATAAGAATTAGAGATAACGGTAAAGGAATTGCTTATGATGATTTGCGACTAGCTCTAGCACCTCATGCAACAAGTAAGGTTTATACTCTTGAAGAATTAGAGTCTGTTGCTAGCATGGGCTTTCGTGGAGAAGCTCTGGCTAGTATAGCTTCTGTTTCAAAGCTAAAAATTATCTCAAAACATCAAGATTTAGATGATGCTTGGCAAATCAATAACGAAACTAGAGAGGTTACTCCTGCTGCACATGTGACAGGAACAACTATTGAGGTTTATGAGCTTTTTTATAACACTCCGGCCCGCCGTAAGTTTTTAAAGAAAGACAATACCGAGTTTTTACATATTTCTGATTTACTTAAGAAATATATGCTTTGCTATTTTGGTATAGCTTTTAGACTTATTCATAATGGTAAAGAGGCCAAAGATCTATTATTAGCAGAAGATATGCAACTTAAATATAATCGTGTTTTAGATTTGTATAGTCGTGATTTTATTGAGAATGCTATCTATATAGATAAAAAAGTTGGTGATGCTCATTTATGGGGGTGGGTGGCTAGACCTAGATTTAATAGAGCTAGAGCAGATATGCAGAGTTTCTATATAAATGGGCGTATTATCAAAGATAAGATTGTCACTCATGCGATAAAAAATGCTTATAAAGATGTAATGTATGGTAATAGATATCCAGCATTTCTACTTTATCTTGATATGGATTATAAAGAAGTGGATGTAAACGTTCATCCAGCTAAAAGTGAAGTACGCTTTAGAAACCAAAAATTTATTTATGATTTTCTTTTTGGTACAGTCAATAAGGCGATAACTACAGGTGCAGACATCGAGATTGAAACTTCTAGTTTTAGTGAAAATAATACATATCAAGAATCTAAAGGCACTAATAATCCTCTTAATATTGGTAATATGAGTTTAGATATCAATATTGAAGATGATAAAGAAGAAGGTAATAGTGCAACTATATTAGATAGGTACTTTAATAATCAAAACACTCAAGAAAATGAAATTCATATATCACAAAAGCCAAAAGCTAGTGGTTTAGGACAAGCTATCTGTCAGATTCATGGTATATATATACTTTCACAAGTTGAGGATGGTGTAGTACTTGTGGATATGCATGCAGCTCATGAGAGAATACTCTATGAAGAGATGAAAAAAACTTGGCATGCAGATACTGCTAAGTTTAAGCAAAATCTATTAATGCCTTTAACATGTAGATTATCAAGTAATATAGTCGCAACGATTGATGAGAATCTAGAAGTGTTTGAGAAGCTAGGCTTTGAAATATCAGTAGTAGCAGATGATGCAGTATTAGTACGTTCAACGCCAATATATGTCAAAGATAAAGATGTACAAAATCTAATATCAAATGTAGCTACAGAATTAGTATCATCTGGCAAGACAAAGAGTGTTGAGTTTTATCTAAACCATATTTTAGCTACAGTGTCTTGTCATGCTGCTGTACGAGCAAATGATAAGCTTAGTATTCCAGAAATGAATCATCTACTAAGACAGATGGAAACTGTTGAGAACTCAGGGCAGTGTAATCATGGTCGACCGACTTGGGTGAAGCTTAATTTTGCACAATTAGATAATTTCTTTTTGAGAGGACGATAATTCTAAGTTTTTTATAGAAATCAGTGGCGACTTGTCTAATCATTATAGTAGAAAATTATAGTTCAATCTTTTTTGTTTCGCTACTTACTGCGTAAGTTATAGCAACATACTTTTTGCAATAGCAGAAAAAGTATGCAAAACTGCCTAGCACTACGCTATCGTAGTTCAAAACAAATGGAAAATAAAAACCCCACTTCGTTCAAACAGTTTTATTTTCTAGACATTTGTTTTGAAACTACTTGTCGCTGATATGCAAAAGTCATAAAGTAAGAATATAGTTTTATTGATATGAGAATTATAAATACTTATTATTTAGTATATTAATAAGAGTTAAATTTATAGGAACTATTTTGAAAAAAATTATATCAACGATTTTAGGTTTTATTTTACTTGGAGTGGTAGGTTTGGGATGCTACTTGATTATTTCACTTGTTTGGAATCAATTTAAGCTTTTGGATCCTAAAGTTTCAATTAGTTTATTAACAGCCGCTACAACAGTGATAGCTGCAACTGTAACAGTTGTTTTGGGAAAGTATTTTGAACGAAAGAAAGATATTGAAGCACACTATAGAGAAAAGAAAACTCAAATATAGGATGAGTTTTTATGTAAATTTCTCAAACTTTTCCATAGTACTTCAGAAAATAATAAAGAAATAGATGACTTCGTTAGTTTTCTTCAGGAATGGCAGAGAAAGATAATTCTTTGGGGAGGACAAGATGTCTTATTAAATTATATTAACTGGTTGGAGCATTTAAAGGAAGGTAAAAATGATGCAAAAGCTATGTTTATGATGGAAGAGCTTTTTTAGAAATTAGAAGGGATCTTGGACATAAAAATAATAAGTTGGTCAAAGGTACATTTACCCGCTTGATTTTAAAAGATCCAAAAATCTTTTTGAGTATGGCTGAAAATAATCTAGATGTAACATTGCAAGAAGTAGCTGAAGCAGAGAAAAATTAAACTTACAATAAAAAAATGGAGCTGTCTTAGATAATTGAAATTATAAACCTAATCTACCCAATATCCTTAAGAGTATGGATAGTCACAGCTAGCATTTGCCGATGTATCTCTCGCGTATAAATTTTTTTAATATAGAATCTCCTTAGATTATTTATGTCTGCATTTTTAGTGATTAATTTAGTCTTATGATTTTTTTTAAAATCTTATTTTAGATAGGTATTATTATGCTTAATTATTTTAAAGCTAGAAGTAGACTATTTAGTAATAGTTCTTTCAGCTATGCTTGTGTGATGACTTTATTTAATGCTACTGTGGTAGGCATCGCGTATATATCTATAAGTTGGCATTTGTTGACTCTAAAGAATAACCTTGAAGTTATAATGTTGTTTATGCTTACTTGGTGGATTTTTGGAGTAATATTATCTCTAATTACCGGTTATTTTGCTGATCTTATACCTAGAAGAGTAATTATAGTTCTAGTAAATGTCTTTCGAGTTATATTACTTTCATCATTTGTGTTTTTGGGTAACTTAGATTCTTTAACTCTAGTATATTTGTTTACAAGTATATGGGGGATTATATTAGCATTTTTTATGCCGGCAATGATGATAATGTCGCGAGAGTTATTTCCTAATGATGATGTTCTATTGTATGCAAATAGTACGATGGATGGACTATTTGAACTTGGTATGGTTATTGGAATGTCTTTAGGAGGGATCTTAGTGGCGTATTTCGATATGCGCCAGATTATGATAATAATGCTTGCTGGAAGTATTTTTGCTACTTTGTGTAGTTTTATGATTGTGCTAAAGAGAATTGTAAAAAATCAAAAAGGGAATTTTTTAGTAATTAGAAGGAGGTTATTAACTACCTTAGTAAAAATATATCGCTATATTGGTGCTATTTGGCTCAGGTTAGCATGACTTATATATATGATTGCACCAATCTTTATATCTCCATATGCGAAAAACATTCTTCATGCGTCATCTTTGGAATTTGGACTAATAGAAGTGGCATTTTCAGTAGGTTTTATTATTGGGAATATTCTATTGCCATATATGATAGAAAAAATGTCGCCAAAATTAACGCTAGCTTTTTCTATGAGTGCATCAGCTATGATGTATTTATTGTTGGGATTAAACCAGAGTATAGCTTTTGCTATCTGGTATTATCTAGTAGCTGGTGTATTTATCATCATGGGTAATAATTGTTACTATAGCACAAAAAATACGCCGATAACTTTACAGGGTAAAATACAAGGTGTTGCTTATGGTTTATCTGGTCTAGTGATTATGTTTATATATACAATATTTTTTATGATTAATTATTTAGAACCATTACCTAGTAATAGATGGTTTTATGTATTGGCAGCTTTGGCATTATGTACATTATGGCCAATATTTAAAGGATTAAAATTTTTAGATAAAACTAAGTAATAGATATTGAATTAGAGATAAGTTTAAAATTATTGATTTAAGTTATCTAAGTACTTCTCAGCATCTAACGCAGCCATACAACCAGTACCTGCAGAAGTTACTGCTTGTTTGTAAACATGATCAGCTACATCACCAGCAGCAAACACGCCTTTGATATTTGTTTGCGTAGCATCACCAGCTAGACCAGATTTAACTTTGATATAGCCATTTTCCATTTCAATCTGATCTTTGAAAATATCTGTGCTTGGAGTATGGCCAATAGCAATAAATACTCCCATTACATCTATTTTAGATTCTTCGTTAGTTTTGACATTTTTAAGGCGTAGAGCATTAACTCCCATGTCATCACCAAGAACCTCTTCTAATGTAGTATCCCAGATAATATTTACATTACCATTTTCTGCTTTTTCCATTAGTTTATCGATAAGAATTTTCTCAGATCTAAGCGAATCTCTACGATGAATTAGTGTTACAGATTTCGCAATATTTGATAAGAAAAGAGCTTCTTCAACAGCAGTGTTACCACCACCGACTACTGCGACATCTTTGTTTTTGTAAAAAAAGCCATCACAAGTAGCACAAGCAGATACACCTTTGCCCATGAACTTTTCTTCTGATTCTAAACCTAAGTATCTAGCAGTAGCACCAGTAACTATAATTAGAGCATCACAAGAATACTCTTCAATCTCTCCAACCAATTTGAAAGGTCTAGTTTGTAGGTCTACAGAGTTAATTGTGTCATATGTGATTTGTGTATCGAATCTCTCAGCTTGTTTCTGTAGTTTTTCCATAAGCTCTGGACCCATGATACCATCAGCTTCGCCTGGCCAGTTATCTACATCTGTAGTTGTTGTAAGCTGTCCACCAGGTTGCATACCTGTGATGATTACAGGGTTTAAGTTTGCACGAGCTGCATATATTGCTGCAGTATATCCAGCAGGACCAGATCCTAGGATTATTAATTTGTGATGAGTTGCCATTTTAAAAAGTTCTTCAAAATACGATTATGGCGCAATTATATCATAGTGCTTGTTCAAGTGAAATTTTGAAATAACCTTCTTAAGAGGTTTATTTTTGAAACTACTAACTGCTAATGTGGATTTATTTCTTTGACAAGGTTTTTAATTGCTGCAAAATCATCAATATAAGCGAAGCTATCTAGAGCTTCTAGATCTATACCATTATGATAACCATAACTTACCATTATAGTTTTTACATTTGCCTCTTTAGCACATAAATAATCATTCATAGAATCGCCAACTATCAAACTCTCTTCGGCTTTAGCATTTAGCTTATTCATAGCAAACAGGAGAGGTTCTGAGTATGGTTTATAGCTGGTTGTAGTATCTCCACCAACAATTACTTCAAAATAGCCAATCAAATCTAAATGAGTTAGAGACTGTATGGCATCATCTTCATGTTTGTTTGTTACAACAGCCATTTTGATACCTTGTTGCTTTAAGAAATCTAAAGTTTCAATGACGTGGGGATATACTCTACTATTTGCACTATTTAGGGTTTTGTATGTTTGACTGACAATTTTGACACCTATATCAGCTATAGATTCAATATAATCATTATCATTGAAATCTAATGCTAAAATTTTTCTAACAGTAGTAGGATAGCCTTTGCCAATAATACTAGCTAAGACATCTTCATATACCGGCTCAAGTCTAAAATGTTTACGCATGGTATTTGTTGCAACTGTTAGGTCACCAACTGTATTTACAAGTGTGCCATCTAAGTCAAAGAATATATTTTTTATCATACTTCTAGTTAACCAATTTAATTAGGTAGAATTATATCTAAGTTTAAGTAATGTTTCTAACTTTTGAGTTTTGAAAAACTATTTATTATAAATTCGCTCAACATTCTTATTCTATACAGCTGAAACTGCTTCGAAGGACGTACTATACTATATTATGTTTTCAGGTTTATCATTTTTGTTGAGTGTTACTCTATATTTTGGTAGAACCTGTACCAATGTTTCTGATTCTAAATCTTGCTTAACATCCCAATATGATTTTTCACTTATCCCATTTCCATTAATACACATTTGTCTACTTATGTAGCCATTATTAACTATGTAAGATGGTTTTATGTCAACTTCATATTTGTTATTTTCCTGATCAATTAAGTACAATTTTTTGATTGTGTTAGAGTTTATTTTTAGTGTTATGAAATCATAGTTATCTAACATATTTATATCATTGATGTTAGATATATTCATCTTCTGTAGATACTCGGGGCTGGCACATAGCATTCTATAGTTATCGACGAGCTTTTTTGCAATAAAGTTACTATCTGGTAGATTGCCATATCTAATTGCTATATCAAAAGGAAATTGATTGTAGGAAATTACATCATCAGTTAGATTTATATCGTATTGGATGTTAGGATTTTTTCTTTGAACTCATCTAAAATTGGTAGGATTATCTGTTTACTAAGTCAAAAGGAATCGTTATCTTAATAATGCCTTCCGCAGAACTCTCATTATTTTGAATATCTTCTTGTAAGTTTTCTAATTGTTCTAGCAACTTAATAGCAGTAATGTAAAGCTTTTCTCCTGCTTTAGTAGGTTCTATTTTCCTTGTAGTTCTTATTAGAAGTTTAGTTTGGTAATACTCTTTAAGGGCTTAATTTTATTGCTAATACTAGCGGGAGATAAATAAAACTCTCATCCAGCAGCAGATAAGTTACCGTAGTTAATAGCAGCCACAAATAATTTGAGCTCATATAACATTTTCATCTTTTATTTTTTCTAAAAAGTTATTTGATATTTTTGTATATTATTATTTAAAAAGTTAAAAGTATAATTGATATCAGGCATTAAAAGTTTAAGTTTATAAGGAAAATATTATGAAAAACTTATTTTGTGATTATAAAATGGGACAAGTGGAATTAAAAAATAGATTTGTACTTACACCTATGACTAGATCAAGGAGCTCTCAACCAGGTGACGTTCCTAATGAGATGATGGTTGAATATTATGGTCAAAGATCTAGTGCGGGACTTGTTATTACTGAGGCAACACAGATTTCTCTTCAGGGCAAGGGTTATGCTAAGACTCCAGGCATTTATTCAAAGGATCATATTGAAGGTTGGAAACTAACAACTAAAGAAGTTCATGACAAAGGTAGTAAAATTTTTTTGCAATTATGACATGTTGGTCGTGTATCTAGTTCTCAAGTAAACGGCCTACAGCCAATAGGCCCATCTTCAACTATAGCTAAAGATACTTCTGTATATATATTTGATGGCGCTCCCAATGGGGACGCTACATTCGTTCCTGTGGAGACTCCAAGAGAGATGACTAAAGAAGATATAAACAATGTAATAGAAGAATTCGCCATAGGAGCCAAAAATTCTATAGACGCTGGATTTGATGGTGTGGAAATTCATGGTGCAAATGGGTATTTGATTGACCAGTTTTTGCGTAGTAATTCTAACTTGAGAACGGATGGATATGGAGGTTCTAAAGAAAAAAGAATTAGAATCTTGTTGGAAATTACAAAAGCAGTTATTGAAAAAGTTGGTGCAGATAAGACTGGTGTTAGACTTTCTCCATTTATAAGTTTTAAAGATATGTCTGATCCAGAAATATTGGAAACTATAATACTTGCGGTATATGAGTTAGAAAAAATGGGTGTGACATATATACACCTTTGCGAAGCTGACTGGGATGATGCTCCTAAGATTCCTTCTTATTTTAGAGAAAAATTAAGAAAAATATTTAGTAGAACAATTATTGTAACAGGTAATAAAACACCTGAAGAAGCTAATACTCTTATTGCCAATAATTTAGTTGATTTGGTTGGTTTTGGAAGAAAATTCTTGGCTAACTATGATTTTCCTGAAAGAGTGAAAACTGGCTCTAAACTAAATGAAATCACAGATTCACATACCTTGTTTGGTGGAGGTACATCTGTAGGTTATACTGATTATCTATTTCTAAACGAGATAAAATCAAAGTTCAATAATTGATTTGTAAGAGTATTCTTTAGTGGCTCTTACATATAATGCACCTTTTGAAGCATTTTATGACAAAGACCAATATTTATTAGAAGGTAAAACACCCGATGACATGTTTTGCCTATGCATTTGAATTTTAGATTTTTAGGGATGCAGAAAATACCAACTTTCGTGATGTATGATCTGGTTAAAAATCCTACATTAGAAGATGACTTTATCAGATTTGATGAGTATATTCAGAAATACTTTTAATTCTAAGGAGAATTTAATATGAAAAAAGGTTTAATTCCACTAATCTTAGGAGGTCTTGCGATAGGGATGACAGAATTTATCATGATGGGAATACTTCCTGAGGTAGCAGGGTATTTTAATGTGAGTATTCCAGAGGCAGGACACTGGATAGGTATATATGCATTAGGAGTTGTAGTTGGAGCACCATTATTAATATTTTTCTCATCAAGATATAGCCCTAAAAAGTTATTTATAGTGATAAGTATTATGCTCGCATTATTTAATGGTTTATCAATATTTGCGACAAATTATGAGTTCCTAATGGTTGCAAGATTTTTATCGGGTTTACCTCATGGTGCCTTTTTTGGTGTTGGTTCTGTAGTCGCTATGCGTATAGCTGATCCAGGTAAAGAATCACAAGCTATAGCTTTGATATTTGTTGGATTAACTGTAGCTAATCTTCTGGGTATTCCTTTGACAACATCTTTAGCGCTGATGGTCGGATGGTAAGTGCATTTGTGATAGTTGCTTTGATAGGTATTATGACAGTTGTTACAGTGTTGTTGTTTATTCCAAATCTAGAGCTAGAAAAATCTAAGGATTCTACCAGTACATCAGATAAGCACATATTATTAAAATCTAATAGCTGGTTAGCTTTACGAGTAGTTTCTTTAGGTTTTGCTGGATTATTTGCATGGTATAGTTATATATCTCCATTAATGATAAATGTAACAGAGCTTTCAAATAAAACTATTCCGTATATACTATTCTTAGCTAGTTTAGGAATGTTTTTTGGGAACTTATATGGTGGTAAATTAACTGATAAAGTTGGCGCAATAAATGCTACAGTTATTAATTTAGTTGGTCTTGTATTAGCATTATTATTGATGTATCTAACAGCTAACTTTAAAATTTTTGCAATAGTTATAAGTTTTGGATTAGGATTCTTTGCATTTGCTCTAGTTCCAGCTGTTTAAACCTGAGTAATAGAAGTTTTCAAAGGGTCTGAAATGTTAGGCTCTACGCTAAGTATTGCAGGATTTAACATTGCAAATGCAATAGGTGCTTTTGCTGGAGGTCTAGTAATTGCTTATGGTTTTTCATACTCGAGTAGTGTAATTGCAGGTATGATAGTTTCTATATTAGGGATGCTAATAATATTTGTGCTAAAGTATAGGTTATCAATAGCTACTCAAAGTGCTTAGAATATAGCTTTATTAAGATTTGATTTTATTGTGTTCATCTCATCAATCTGACTAATTTTAATTTCTAACGCAGAAGCTGGGAATGCTGTAGTTTCAGTATCTCGCAAAAATTTTTTAGAAGCAGAGCAATGGATATTTGTAACTTTTGTAGTTTCGAGTATTTCTTTTATATTATTTGAGTTAATTCCACCACCAGGCATTATTTGAATTTGGCTACCAAACTTTTCTTGTAGTGATTTTATAGTTTCTAAACCTTGTATTACATTTGGCCTAGCTCCAGATGTTAAAATTCTATCAAAATCTAGTTCAATAACTTCTTGAGTAGCTGTGTATATATCTGTTGTTAAATCAATTGCTCTGTGAAATGTTAGTTCTTTGCCAGCTTGTTTTGCCAGCTTGATAAATGGCTTTAGAAACTCTTTATCAATTTTATTTTCTTTAGTTAAAGTACCAATTACAATTCCATTAACATTTAGTTCAAGCATTGCTCTTAGATCATCGAGCATAATTTGTTGATCTATCTCATCATAATAAAAATCACCAGCACGATGGCGAATCATGGCTTGTAGTGAACCTGTAAAATTTTCTTTGGCAAACTTAACTAAGCTAGGAGAGGGTGTAAGTCCTTCAACTCCAAGAGCAGAGCAGAGTTCTAATCTATCAGCACTGGCTTTTTGAGAATTAATAATTGATTGATAGTTATCTATACAGATTTCTAGGGTTGTCATGGATGAGCAGATTATCTAACTTTGATTTATCATATTATAACATTAGTTTTATGTTGGTTTCGCTACTAACCACTAATGAGTAACCCTTTATTAATCATAATTCATAGTCTTCAATTTGTTTTAGAGTTAGTATAATTGTTTGTAACAAAATTAATTTTATAGATTTTTTTATGAGTCAACTATTTATCGTTTATCTTGGCGGGAGCGCACCCAAAGCAAATATCGAGTTACATGATGTACAGTTTGTAATTGGTAATACTATCGAAGATACCTATGAGCAACTTAGACAAAATTGGTTTAGCACGGTCAAAGGATTACATTTGGATAGTTATAAAGCTCTCAAAGGCGCAGATGGTTATCAAATATCTATCCAAGATAGACCCCAAAACTTTAATAGAAAGTTATATTTTGTCAATCTTGGTGGCTATGATGAATCTAAGCTAAATGAGCTACATGAGTTTGCTTTATTTGTTGCTGCAGATAAAACAGAAGCAAAAGAAAAAGCAAAGCAAAGTCTACTAAAAAACTCTCTACATCAGCACAAAGATAATCTTATGGAAGTCGATGATTGTTTAGAGATTAGCTCTATTGGAGGTAAGTATATTCATTTAACTCCGAGTGATGAAGAATATAATCTAAAACCTGATTGGTTTGGGTATAGGGTTATAGGTTCTTAAAGTTAATATGGTTTTGAAATAGCTTGAGTAACACTAACATTTTCATGAATTTCTTTGAACGCAGTTGAAAATGCCTCTTTACTATTAACGTATTTATAGGTATTTTCTAAAAAATCTGCTTGATTAATACTAGGTAGGGCATCAAATGATTTGGTTTTCCATTCTTGTCCAATTTGTATTATAGTGCTTTTGAATTTAATAAATTTAAAAATAGCTATCTCACCAGGATTGTTATTATAGGCTTTTATATTTTTATTTGATAAGGATCCACATAGCAAAATTGACATACTTGAAGATTCTGTCTTTGCAGTATTTAGAATTTTAACATTTTTACCACATAACTTTACAAACCCAGATAGAACATAGTTAGCATATTGAGATACACTAAGCTTATTTTCTTTGTCATATAATCCTGATATGGTATATATTTCTTTCCAATCATCAAAACTCTGTCCTGTAGGTATTTGCTCATATAAAAAACTAATCCCTTTTTGACTTCTATATATATCTCTAATTAGACCTGTGCTAAACCATGTTGGATATGGGTATATCAATGAAGCATCATAAATTTGCATTGTTTGAACAGAGTTTTTAACTTGATCTTTCGATACCCCATATAATCTCTTTCTGCTGAGAATGAAATACTAAGCGATATTAATATAGTAAAAACTGATAAAAGTAATTTTGTTATTTACTAGAGCATTTTATTTGAATATATCTATTTTAAATAGATGTATTAAGAAAAGTAAATAACTACAATATTAATTCAGCCTGTTTTTTAACAGGTTCATTCATACCATCAGTCCAAACCCAGTAGAAGACGGGTTCACTACCTTTAAAGCTTGCCACATAGCGATTGTCTTGACTATCAATAACATGAATTGTTAGCTCATCTAAATATCTAGTTTTAAGATGGCGTAAATTTTTCTAGAGATTATATTTAAACACTTTAAACGATAAGCTAGTGCTAAATTTACTTTTAATAGTTAAAAAATCTTAGTAACTATTGATATCTAATGCATATCGAATATAATTTCCGATCTGATAATCTAATCGAGGTAAATATGTCATTCAAAGATTCGTGTCTTTGTAATTCTGTTCAATTTGAAATTAATGGTAGTTTTGAAAATTTCTTTTTGTGTCATTATGAGCATTGTCGTAAAGATACTGGTTCAGCTCATGCCGCTAATTTGTTTTCATCAAATACAAAATTAAATTGGCAATCTGGTCAAGAATTTGTCAAAAAATATAAACTATCTGCATCACATCATACAAAAAGTTTTTGTAGTGAATGTGGTTCAGCATTACCTTTTGAGCAATCAGAATTTAATTTAGTAGTAGTGCCTGCCGGTAGTCTAGATGATAAAGTAGATATTAAGCCAACAGCTAATATATTTATGGCTAGTAAAGCTAATTGGGATGAAAACTTAGCATCAGCTCATAGTTTCGATGCTTTTCCAGCGCCTTAAAAATATAATATTACTTACTATTTTTCATAAGTTTTTCTATACCAACAAATGTAACATTAAATATTACAGGCCCAAGAAATATTCTGATAAATCCAAAAGCTTAGATTCCTCCTAGTATACCTATCAATGAGGCAGCGAAACTAAGTTGTACCTGTTTGTTGATAATTTTAGGTTGCATAATATTATCAGTAAAAATATTTAGAGCAAAACCAACTACTAATATAATAGCTTTAGTAGCACCATATACTATAAATACGCTAGCTCCGATAAGTATATAAACAATGCCTACCATAAATGGGATCATAGATGCTATAGCTACAGTAAATGCAAGTAAAATTGGTGTTGGCATGCCTATTAGTAAGAATGTTATAGCCATGATACTACCAATAAGTGATGCGGTTAGAAAATTGCTAAGTTTACTCTACGAGTTGTAATAATTGCTGTAGATATGAAACTATCACTATCATCAAAATCTTTAAGTACTACTTTTTTTGCAAATTTTTCTAAAGTAGAGCTACTAACTAGGAATTGATATACCAGTAGAAGTGTAATCAAAAAATCTGTTATAAAGCTTATAGATGTTGAGCCTACGTATCTAACTTTAGGCAATATTTGACCTAAATTGGAGATTATGGTGTCGCTATCATCGTTAATTGCTTTTATTAGTTTGTCAAAATGTTCTTAAAGGATACTTCCTATGTAAGGAATTTTACCTATAGAATCACCAAGCGTAGCAAAAATTTGTGAAAGTGTTTCTGGATGTTGTAAGTATGAAACAATCTCTGAGATAGCATAATACAGAACAATTAATATAGGAATAAAACACACAAAAGAATCCCCATAACTAGTAGGAAACTACTTCTATGTTTACCAATATGTTGCTCTAAGTACTCTTGAAGAGGAGCAAGTATTATTGCTAAAAGTCCTGCAAAAGAATAGAGTAAACAAAAGGGTATAAAACCCACATTACTAAAGCACCAATAATGCAAATAATAGATAGTTTTTTAATAGTTTGTAGTGACATTTTATTTATAGTTGTAATAATAATTAGGATAAAGAATAGCAATATGTTTAAGTTTTATAAACTACTCTATAAGCTTAATTCATAAAACTTGCAACTATTTAAGTGATTCTAAAATATAACAAGGTTGATTTAGAAGTATTTCAGGAGATTTTACCATTGCTCAATATTTCCTTGAGCATCTAAAAACTTCCCAGAATCTTCATGACGGAGATTCTCAATAAGATTCGTCATTGCTTGGATGCTATCAATAATTTCCATAGTAGCGTTATCTCCACCCATCTTAGTCTTAACCCAGCCAGGTCGAAGACTTATAGTAGTTATCTTTGGGCACTCAGCAGCAAATGTTCTTGTTAACATATTAAGAGCAGCCTTAGATATTCTGTATGAATAACCAAAACCAGCTTTCGTTTAACTAATAGATCCTGCTTGGCTAGCCATATTGATAACTATTGGATTATCAGATCTTAGTAGATTATCTTTAAAATTATGAATAAGATAAAAAGCGCCTAAGCAGTTTGTTTGAAAAGCATTGATTATCCAACTAGGGTCTGTATTAGATATGCTTATTTTTTTATGATCTTCAGGATAGATACCGGCATTGTTTATCAATATATCAATAACTATACTTTTATATTTTTGAAATAATTGCTCTTGGTCTGTAGAGCTACTAACATCTAGTTTTTCTATAATAAGATTTTGATATTTTTTAGAAAGTTCTTTTAGGTCATTTGCTTTAGCTAGATCACGGCAAGTTGCGATTACATTAAAGTTTTTTGCTAAATAATATTTGACGAAACCAAGACCTATACTTCTATTTGCACCGGTTATTATAATAGTTTTTTTATATGGCAATGGCATTATTTTATAAGTTAGTTTTATCTATAGTTTGTTATTATAACATCTTATATTTTTTAATATTTATAGGTAATACAATCTCTCTAGAGAAGCTAAGGAAGATTTTTAAGATCTGCTAGTTATAAAAATAATTAAATATGATTTAAGAATTCATTTATATGTTGAACAACTTGATCACAATCTTCGATATGTGGCATATGCCCCACATTTTTTAGAATTACTTGTTGTGAATTTTGGATATGTTTTTTCATATAATCACTATAAGGAATAGGGGCTATTCGATCTTCTTCTCCACTAATAATTAGTGTTGGGGCTTGTATTTTCTCTAGGCTATTGTTTTCAAAGAAGTTAATAGCTAGTACTTGATGTTTAAATCCTTCTAAATGTGTAGGATATTGTCGATTTAAAGAGCGCTCAATATAGTCTGTGACATTTTTCTCATTTGACATAAAGGTTTCACCAAAGCACCATGTCATTGAGTTTTTAATTAACACAATGGAGTCAATTTTACTTTCTATTAGATGAAATGCTATTTCGCTTTGGATTGTTGATAAAGGAGATGCTTTACAGCGAGTACTTATTAAAATCAGTTTATCAAGCTTTTCAGGATATTGTATTGCAAATTCTTGAGCTACATAGCTTCCCATTGAGTGTCCTAATATAGAAGTTTTCTTTAGATTTAACTTTTCGATTACACTCATGACATCATTTGCCATATCTGAGATGCTAAAAGGTGCTTGAGTAACTTGACTTCTACCAGCTCCACGATTATCAATTAGAATAACCTGATAATATTTTTGTAATTCTAAAACTATATTTCCCCACATTGTTTGATCACCTGTTAATCCAGGTAGCATAACAAGAGGAGATCCTTGACCAACAATACTATAAAAAATTTTTGTACCATTTCTTTCGATTATTGCCATATTATTTCTCGCTTTTCTATTCAATATAAGTTTAGTAATTCTAAGGATTACAGAATATTTGAAACTGATTTATGATGTTATCATAGTAATCTCTATTAAAGTGATTTAGATATTTATATAAGATTGCAATTATCTTTTGCTTTCTGCGTCAGGCTAGATGCTGTTACTGATGGTAGTTCAATAGCTCCTACTCCATCACCTAAAATAGCTCCTAAAATAACAGCGTTACCTATTTGAAATGGCTGTATAAATGAATTTTTACTTAAGCCACCACTATCAAACATCATCGGGGACATCATAGCTCCGCCAGCCATTCCTCCCAATAGGCCTACAGGTACCATTAAAATAGTTCCTGCTCCTATACCTATTGCTGAGATAGGCGTCGTAAGGATGGTAGATAGTGTGCCACATTCTTTGTTTTGTTTATGATTTTCGTTTTCTAATGTTTCTAATGTCACAGGACTCATATTTTTGCTCTCTGATAAGCAATACCCTATGTTGGTAGATAGGAGTAGTATTGTAAGACTAAAAAATAAAATTATTTTCTTAAACATAATTTCACTAGTAAGTTAATAGCTTATATGAAACTATATTATGACTTTAAATTAGATTTTTTAAATTATAAAATTGAAATATGAATAAAGAAAAAATATTTAGAAAATAAAAATTACCAACCAGTAACTTCTTTAAGTTTAGAACCTAATTCAGCAGGTGATCTAGTATAAGCAATACCAGCAGCTTCAAACGCAGCGAATTTTTCTTCAGCTGTACCTTTACCACCAGAGATGATCGCACCAGCATGACCCATACGCTTTCCTGGAGGAGCTGTAACACCAGCGATATATCCGATAACTGGCTTAGTCACATTATGTTTAATATACTCAGCAGCTTCTTCTTCAGCTGTACCACCAATTTCACCGATTAAGATGATAGCTTCAGTTTGAGGATCATTCTCTAGAAGTTTGAGAGCTTCGATTTGGTTCATACCAGGGATTGGATCTCCACCTATACCGATACAAGTAGATTGACCAAAGCCTAACTTAGTAGTTTGAGCAACTGCTTCATAAGTTAGAGTACCAGAACGAGAAATGATGCCAACTTTACCTGGTTGGTGAATATGACCAGGCATAATACCAATTTTACATTGACCTGGAGTGATTACACCAGGACAGTTAGGACCAACAACTTGTACATCTTTACCTTTTAAGTATTCTTTAACTACTAACATATCTAGAGTAGGAACACCTTCAGTAATGATTATAACTAACTTAACACCAGAATCGATAGCTTCGATAGCAGAATCTTTTACAAACGGAGCTGGTACATAGATTACAGATGCATCCGCACCAGTAGCTGCAACAGCTTCAGCCATTGTGTTAAAAACTGGTCTGTCTAAGTGAGTAGTACCACCTTTACCAGGAGTTACACCACCTACGATATTTGTACCATAAGCAATAGCTTGCTCAGAGTGGAAAGTACCGTTTTTACCAGTAAAACCTTGTACTAAAACTTTTGTATTTTTATCAACTAATACGCTCATTATTTAATATCCTTTTAACTGTTTTAATTTATTAACCTAGTGATTTCACAACTTTATCAGCAGCATCAGCTAAACCATCAGCAGGTATCAGTTTTAAACCTGAATCAGCTAATATTTTAGCGCCTTTTTCTGCATTGTTACCTTCTAGACGAACAACTACTGGTACAGTTACGTTTACTTCTTTAACAGCTTCGATAATTGCTTCAGCGATCATATCACAACGCACAATACCACCGAAGATGTTAATTAAAACAGCTTTTACATTTTCATCATCTAGGATTAGTTTGAAAGCTTCGATTACTCTTTCTTTAGTAGCACCACCACCTACATCTAGGAAGTTAGTAGGCTTACCACCGTATAATTGGATAATATCCATAGTAGCCATTGCTAGACCAGCACCGTTTACCATACAACCGATGTTACCTTCAAGAGCTACATAGTTTAGCTCATGCTCAGAAGCTTTAAGTTCTTTAGCATTTTCTTGAGATTTGTCTCTAAGAGCTAATAATTTAGGGTGTCTATAAAGAGCATTTGAATCAAGATTGATTTTACCATCAACACAAACGATTTCGCCGTTTTCTCTAACTGCAAGAGGGTTGATTTCAAATAATGCAAAATCACACTTAACAAATGCTTTGTAAGCACCTAGCATAGTTTTAACGAAATCATTAATTTGCTTACCTTCAAGACCAAGTTTGAAAGCTACTTCACGAGCTTGGAATGGTTGAAGACCAACTAATGGGTCTACTTCTACTTTAAGGATTTTCTCTGGAGTGTTGTGAGCTACTTCTTCAATATCTACACCACCTTCAGTTGAAGCCATGAATGTTACTTTACGGCTAGATCTATCAACTACCGCACCAAGGTATAACTCACGAGTAACAGGATATACATCTTCAAATACACCTACAGAATTAACTGGCTGACCTTCAGCATCAGTTTGGAAAGTAACAAGATTTGTACCGATTAAGCTTTCTGCTACTTCACGAGCTTCTTGAGATGATTTAACAACTTTCACACCACCCGCTTTACCACGACCACCAGCATGTACCTGAGCTTTAACCACAGCAAATTTACCACCAAGTTGGTCAAATGCTTGAGCAGCTTCATTTGGGTTATGAGCTACGATACCTTTTTGAACTTTTAGACCATAGCTTTCTAAAAGATCTTTAGCTTGATATTCATGTAAGTTCATTGATTTTCTTCCTTATTTGATCGTTTGACAAAATTTTTGTTAAATAACATCTCAAATAATAACTCATTTACGCTATTTTTTCTAATAAAAAACAGAATTTAAACTTAAAGAATAGGATATATGAAAACTCTTTAGCTAAAGCATGTAATAGAGTACTCAATATCATTGATTTTATCGTCTATAAGTATTTTGCTTATGGTGGTGTTACATTTTACTTAAAGTAAATATAATTTTTACTAAAACTCTCGAATGCTGAAAGATTAGTCCTAAAAAAGTCGTTAATAAAATGCAATTATAGTAATATTATTTGGTAAATTTAAAAATAAAATAAGGTGATTGGGAATGTTTGATTACATATTTAATAAAATTAAATCGACTATTTTTTCTAAACTCACGCCTGCACAATTGTTAATTACATCAGTATTAGCGTTTGTGTTTGGTTTTATTCCGGGAATCTCATACTCACCATTACTCTTTGTAGCAGTAATAACATTGGTGGTGATTCTTAGGATAAATATTGGTGTGTTTGTATTTATTGCGATTATCGCAAAAGCACTTTTATTTTTGCTGGAGATTATTAGCTTCTCATTCGGACAGTTTTTGCTAGATGGTTTTACACAACCGATTTTCAAGGCTATGGTTAATACGCCAGTCTTAGCCTATGCAGGGTTTGATTACTATCTTGTTGCAGGAGGATTTGTTTTAGCAATAATTTTAGGTGTTATATTTGGCCTTATTATTGCCAAGATATATAAAAACATAATTGCAAAAATGTCGTCTATTCAGTCAGGTACAGAACTATATAACAAAATTACCAAGAATTTTTTTGTTAAGGTAGCTAGCTGGATTTTCTTAGGTAAGAATATTGCAAAAGTTGACTGGGTTGAAATGCAAAATCGCAAATTTAGACAGCCATTTAGATTAACAGGAATTGTTCTTGTGGCTTTAATTATTGCGACTTTGATATATTCTCCTAAGCTTTTAGAAATATCAATGGTATCAAATATCATTAAGCAACAGTTGACTAAAGCAAATGGAGCAACAGTAGATTATCAATCGTTAAGTTTAGATTTTACAAATGCAAGTCTTGATATTAAAGGTTTAGGCGTGACAGATCCAAAAAATCTTGATAAGGATAGATTCTATGCTAAAAATGTGAATGCAAGTCTAAATATTTCAAATTTACTTACTAGACAATTAACACTAAAAAATGTGATAGTTACTGGTGTATCTTTGGATAAACAAAGAGCTAAGAAAGCTAGCTTATACATCAATACTAAAGCAACACCTAAAAATGGTGCTAGTATAAACTCAGAAGAATTCAAGAAGAAAGCTATAGAAAGTATTGGTAAGGCAAGTCAAAACTTACAACAGGTAGATCTTCAAAAGTTAGAAGCTAATGCAAAACAAACTAAAGAAGTTGCTAATGGTATTAAGCAAGCAGCAGAGTTCTTATCAAACTTAAGTTCTAGTAGTGAGGATGATACAACTGGTGCTAAACAGGCAGGATCAGTTACACCAAAGCAACAAGCTAAAGTATATGGTTACGCGAATGTAAAAAATGAAATGCTTCGTGATAAGTATCCTAGTTTTGTAATTCAAAACTTTGATATAAAAGGTTATCAAAATGCAGGTACTACCTACGATGCTAATATAACTAACATATCAACAAATCCTGTGTTATTGGGCCAGCCAACAGTAATTAATGTTAAATCTGTGAATAATAGTGATATTGATGTTAGCGTAGTTGTTTCAAATAAGCTAAATGTTGATAATACTGTCAAGTTCAATTTGCAGAATGTAGCAGGTAAAGCAATTAAAGGTTTGAATATTCAGGGGGTTAATATAGATGCTAATAGCTTAACAGTATCTGGTCAAGGAACGTGGCAGTTTAGCGGAGTAAGAAATATAATGTTCAATATACCTCTGCAGCTAAAATTTGATATTGTAAGTGTTAGCTTTAACCAGTTTACTCAGAAAATTCCTAGCTTAACATTAAATGGTGTTATCACTGGTGATTTGAATAAACTTGACTTTAGTGTTGATGCCTCTTCTTTGAAGAATCTATTGAATGTCGATACAGTCAAAAATGTTGCTAGTCAAGTTGCTAAGCAAGCAGGTTTAGATAGGAAAGCACAACAAATTATTAACAACACCAAGATTAATGGTAAGTCTATTCAGGATTTAAATGCAAATGACATCAAAAAAATTAATAAAAAGGATGTTCAAAATATAGCTTCTCAGTTTGGAATCAAAATTAATTGATAAATTTATTTATAGTCAGCTTTCTATTAGAATCTATTTAGCAAATTAACTTATATGATGCTTGCATATTTCTATAGTACTCTTTGTTAGAATATTTATTTATAGAGTTCAAATAGTTTTATTTTTTTATTATGATGTTACAATAAATGCCTAGATACTAGGTTTAGTACTACATTTTACTCATAAAAAAGAGAATAGTTTTGAGAAGGTTTATTATATCTATATTGAGTATCTTAGGCTTAATGCTATCTAGTTGTGCTAATCAACAAGTTGAGACTAGGCCAACTACCTCTGTAGATGATGTGCTATTGACAAAAAGTGAAGATACTAGATCGTATGCAGAAGTGATAGCAATTCCTATGGTAATGAGTAGTCTATTGGATGACAAATCCACTCCTAGAGTTGGTCCAAAAAATGCTAAAAAAGCAGTAGTTGTATTCTTTGACTATGCATGTGGCAAATGTGTGCGCAAATATCAAAAGAAATGAATAAGCTAATTAAAGAAAATCCAGATACAGAATTTATCTTTAAGGCATATCCTTCATTAAAAAGAGATGCTAAAGTTGCAAATTATGCGACGTTAGTTGCTAATGAAGCGTATCTTCAAGGTGGATCAGAATTGTTTTTAGCATACAACAAAGCAATTTTCTCACAGCGTGAGAGTAGTGGTCGTTTGACAAATGCAGATGTCGTGAATGCTGCTAAACGACTTGGAATTAAAGTCGATGATAATAATCTTAAGCAGAAGGCGGCTACTGAAGAACTTGAAACAAGAAAGCTAGGCAAGCTAATTGGATTCCATGGCTCTCACGCATTTATAGTCCTTCCTACTGATTTAGCAAATATGAGTGCTGAGCAGCTTGAGAGTAATGCGGATAAAATATATGTAATTTCTGACAAACAAACAAATTCTGTAACAGATGATTATCAAGAGGCTGTAAAATGGTCAGCATCAAAAATTCAAACACAGCTTAAAAGTATGAAGTAGAGATCGTAATATTATCCAAATACTTCTAGAGCTTTTAAGAAAGTATCTACGTTAGCATCTTTTTTAGTTGCATTTTCACTTAAATAGCGACGGAAGATTTTGGCATTAGGCAAACCATTAAATAAGTTTAATGTGTGTTTCGTTGTATTGTTAAGTCTCATATTGGGATCATTACTTAACTGGATTTTTATGTATTCAGCCATTTCATAAGCTACTTCAAGTGGAGATATATCCTTGATCGGATGATTATAAAACAAATTATCAAAATCCTTAAATAACATAGGGTTATGATAAGCCTCGCGACCAATCATTACACTATCTACATGCTTTAAGTGTTCTTGGGTATCTTCTATGGTTGTGATACCACCGTTGATGCCTAGTTCAAGATTTGGGAAATCTTTTTTAATATTATAAACAATATCATATTTTAGCTCAGGAATGGTTCTATTTTCTTTGGGAGATAGACCATTAAGCCAACCTTTGCGAGCATGAATACAAAGATAATCAACACCAGCTTGTACTTGTTTATTAACGAAGTTGTACAAATCCTTATAACTGTCATTATAATCATAGCCAATACGACATTTTACAGAAATGGGTATATCTAAATTATCCTTCATAGCTTTGACACAATCTGCTACAAGTTCAGGCTCTGCCATTAAAGATAAGCCAAAATTACCTTTTTTAACTCTTTCACTAGGGCAACCTACGTTTATATTAATTTCATTGTAGCCAAGACTTTGTGCAAGTTTGCCGCATGTTATAAAATCTTCTAGGACACATCCTCCAAGCTGTAATGTAACAGGATTTTCTTCAGGATTATATTTTAATAAGAAATCTTTATTGCCGTGTATTATGGCATTCAAGGTAATCATCTCTGTATATAACATAGTATGCTTTGTTATTAGACGCATCATATAGCGATAGTGCTTATCCGTCCAATCTAGCATTGGAGCAATACATATTTTTCTATCAGTGACTTTCATTTAATTGTGTAGCAAGAAATTGAATTATGGGTAATTATAATGGATCATCATCAAAAGTTAAGCGATGAATGATACTATCTATTTGAGTACGATATTTTTCTGTGTCTTTTGAGTATCTACTGTATTGGGGGTTTGATCTGTCATACAGCCAGTTAGCTAAATCCCAACCATAAGTTGTTGTAAAACAAAGTTTACCGAATTCTGTTAGATTAAACTCTGCTTGAGTTTGTAAACATCCTGTCATAAAAACATCAGCATAAGTTTGCAAAATAGGGTAGTCTTTATTCGGGAATTCAGCATCTTTGAAGTCTTTAACATACATCCAATAGTCGCCTTTGGGTAAGCTTTTGATACCTAGCGGAACAATGTCTTTGTGTGGTATTTTTACACGACAGTATGATGCTTCTCTTAAATCTGTTGCCGAAATATCAGATGCGTTAGCTTGGTAATATATTGCATTCATTACATAGCCCTTATTTGGCACAGCTAATAAAAATGTAGCATGGGATTTATCACCACGTGATGCCCATAACCTTTCAAAACCACTAACGATTACAGGCGCTGCATAAGTTGCTTCGGGGACAGTTATTTGTCGAGAATCTTTATTCATCAAACTTCCATAGCCAATAACATAGTTATTTCTTTTTGAACTGACCTTAGGGCGACAATTTAAGCTGTTTTCAGGTGTTTGAGATAGCTTACTTTGTTCTAGTATTCTAAGTTCACTTTGGTGAATTGACTCAGCTTTTTGTATTCCCGACTTCTTTCCGATCAGAAAACTAGAAGCAATTACAACAATTAACAATACTACTACTAAAATATTTTTCTTTTTCAAGGTTCTAAAACTTGCTTTATATCTAAAGTCATAAGATTATATTAGCATTTCTATATTAAATGAAAACCCCTGAAGGATTATTACAAGGTTACTGATCTAAATTAATATAAACGTTTATTTGTGTTATAATGTCATGTGGTTGTAGATTTTAAACATAAATATATATTGGAGCTTGTTAATGTCTGAAAATAAAGCTTATGATTCGTCGAGTATTAAAGTACTCAAAGGCTTAGATGCAGTTAGAAAAAGACCAGGAATGTACATTGGTGATACAGATGATGGTAGTGGTTTGCATCATATGGTATTTGAGGTTGTTGATAATGCTATCGATGAAGCTTTGGCTGGTCATTGTGATGATATTAAAGTCATTATAAATAAAGATGGCTCGGTATCTGTGTCAGATAACGGACGCGGTATTCCAACAGATATTCATAAAGAAGAAGGCCGTTCAGCTGCAGAAGTAATTTTGACTGTACTTCATGCTGGTGGTAAGTTTGATGACAACTCATATAAGGTTTCTGGTGGTTTACATGGTGTCGGTGTCTCTGTAGTTAACGCTTTATCAGAACAGCTGAAACTTACAATATATCGTAATGGTATCGAGCACTATCAAGAATATATTCATGGTGTTCCGCAATTTCCACTTAAAGAAGTTGGAGCTACCGATAAAAAAGGTACTGTTATCACTTTCAAGCCTAGTAAAGATACATTTTCTTTTGTCGATTTTGATTATGATATTTTTATGAAAAGAATTCGTGAATTATCTTTCTTAAATTCAGGTGTAAAAATAGAGCTTATCGATAGAATCAATAATAGATCAGAAACATTCAAGTATGATGGTGGTATTATTGCCTTTGTAAAATATTTGAATAATAGTAAGAAGCCAATCCATGAAAATGTTATTGCTGTAAATGGTATCAAAGATGATATTCAGGTTGAGCTTGCATTGCAGTGGAATGATTCTTACAAAGAGTCTATTTTCTGTTTTACAAACAATATTCCTCAACGTGATGGTGGTACGCACTTATCAGGTTTAAAGGCTGCTGTTACTCGTACAATGAATACATATATTGAGTCAGAAGGTTTAAATAAGAAGCTTAAAGTTACACTTACAGGTGAGGATACTCGAGAAGGTTTAGCTGCTGTATTGTCTGTAAAAGTTCCAGATCCTAAATTCTCTTCTCAAACAAAGGATAAACTAGTATCGTCAGATGTTAAATCTGCTGTTGAATCATTAGTAAATGAGAAGTTACAAGAGTTTCTTTTAGAGAACCCTAAAGAGGCTAAAATAGTATGTGAGAAGATTTTAGACTCTGCAAAAGCTCGTGAAGCAGCTCGTAAAGCTCGTGATATGACTCGTCGTAAAGGAGCTTTGGATATCGCAGGTCTTCCAGGTAAGTTAGCAGATTGTCAAGAAAAAGATCCTTCATTATCTGAAATCTATCTAGTAGAAGGAGATTCTGCAGGAGGTTCAGCTAAACAGGCTCGTGATCGTAAAACTCAAGCAATTCTACCTCTAAAAGGTAAGATTTTGAATGTAGAGAAAGCTCGTTTCGACAAAATGCTTGGTTCTCAAGAGGTTGCTACTCTTATCAAAGCACTAGGTTGTGGTATTGGTGCAGAAGACTATAATCCTGATAAAACTAGATATCATAAAATTATTTTGATGACGGATGCCGATGTTGATGGATCTCACATTAGAACTCTTCTTTTAACATTTTTTTATAGACAAATGCCTGAACTCGTTGAGAGAGGGTACTTATATATTGCACAACCACCTTTATATAAGGTTAAAAAAGGTAAGCAAGAAACATACTTAAAAGATGAAGATGCTTTAGCAGTATATCTTGGTAATATTGGTCTAGAGGGTGCTATTATTTTCCTTGAAGGGGGTAATGCTATTTCTGGTCAAGTTTTGACTAATTATTATGAGCTCTATCAGAAGTCAGAAAAAGTAATTAAAAAGTATGCAAAAACATATCCTGAAAAATTACTCAGAGTGATGGCATATGGTGCTAAGTATGTAGATGAAAGTGCAGATATTAAGCAATGGTGGGAAACTATTGTTGAGAAGTGTAATCAGAAGGCACTATCTTACGAAAGATTTAAACTTATAGAAACTAAAGACGTAGATGAGGATGGTCAAGAAACTATTTCTTATGGTGTTAATCATTATATAAATGGTTATGATACTGACTATATTGTTAAAAATAGTTTCTTTACTACTAAAGATTATGAAGATCTTGTTACTTATGGTGATGTGTTATCTGATATTTCTTTCAAAGGTGCTTATGTAGAAAGGGGCGCTAAAAAAGAATATGTTGATGACTTTGAATCAGCAATTGATGGGTTACTTAAAGAAGCAAGAAGAGGTAATGATGTACAGCGCTACAAAGGTTTAGGAGAAATGAACCCTGGTCAGCTTTGGGAGACAACTATGGATCCTGATAATAGAGTCCTACTTCAAGTATCAATCAAAGATGCTGTTGAAGCAGATGCTTTGTTTACTACTCTTATGGGTGATGAAGTTGAGCCTCGTAGGAATTTTATTGAGTCTAACGCGCTTAATGTTGTTAATTTGGACGTTTAATTCTAACTCTTCTTTTGCTTCTACATTTTTTTAAATTTTAACAAAAATTAATTTATCTACAGCAAATTAAAAAACTATAATCTTTCGTAAATTTTAAAGCGCAAAAAACTTAGTGGAGTTTATAGATGTTAGATATTAATTTAAAGATTGGTTTAGCTGAGATGTTAAAAGGTGGTGTTATCATGGATGTCGTCAATGCCGAGCAGGCAGAGATAGCTCAACAGGCAGGTGCAGTGGCTGTGATGGCCTTAGAAAGAGTGCCGGCAGATATCCGCAAAGATGGTGGCATCGCTAGAATGTCAGATCCGAAACTGATTAAAGAAATTATGTCAGTAACTTCAATACCTGTGATGGCAAAAGCTCGTATAGGACATTTTGTTGAGGCACAGATTCTTGAGTCCTTAGGTGTTGATTTTATTGATGAAAGTGAGGTCTTAAGTCCTGCGGATGATCTTAATCATATAGCTAAAGATAGCTTTAAAGTTCCTTTCGTATGTGGTTGTACAAATTTGGGTGAAGCTCTAAGAAGGATTGGTGAAGGTGCTGCCTTAATTAGAACAAAAGGTGAAGCTGGGACTGGTAATATTGTTGAAGCTGTTAGACAGTTAAGACAAGTTAACAAAGATATTAATTACATTAAAGGTGCTGATCAGTCAGAGCTTATGGCTATAGCAAAAAATATGCAAGCCCCCTATGATCTGGTTAAGTATATATACAAAAATGGTAAGTTACCAGTACCAAACTTTTCTGCGGGAGGTGTGGCAACTCCATCTGATGCAGCTCTTATGATGCAACTAGGAGCTGAGTCAGTATTTGTAGGTTCTGGAATATTTAAATCAGCAGATCCTCTAAAGAGAGCTAAAGCTATAGTTAGTGCTGTTACATACTATAATGATCCAAAAATTTTAGCTGAAGTTTCTGAAGATCTTGGTGAGCCTATGACTGGTATTAATTGTGATTTTGAGAAATTCTCACAAAGAGGTTGGTAAAAGATGTCTGTGAGCGTAGGCGTACTAGCGATTCAAGGAGGATTCCACAAACATGCTGAGATGCTTGAATCTTTATGTGCAGAAGTTAAGTTGGTCAAATTTGCAAATGATTTTGATGAAATTGATAGGCTTGTCATTCCTGGGGGGGAGAGTACGACATTATTAAATCTTTTAAATAAGCATCAAATTTTTGATAAATTACAAGATTTTTGCTTACGAAATCCAGTTTTTGGAACTTGTGCAGGTAGTATAATTTTATCAAAAGGTTCTGAGTATTTAAGTCTTATAGATATTGAGGTAGAGAGAAATAGTTATGGTCGTCAAGTTGATAGTTTTGTGACAAACTTAAGTTTTATGAATAATTCTATCAAAGCTATATTTATTAGAGCCCCAAAATTTACTGGAGTGGGCGATAATGTTGAGATATTAGCTAAAATTGATAATTCTCCTGTACTAGTTAGGCAGGATAATATTTTAGTAAGTAGTTTTCATCCTGAATTGACTGAAGATTATTCAGTACATAAGTACTTTCTAAATATGTAGTTTTATTTCTGACACTTTTTACAAAAAAATGTGTTTCTTTGGGCTATCACCAAGCTTTCAATTTTAGTACTACAGATGAGACAGTTTTGATTAGCTCTACCATAAACATTGAGTTGTTGAGTGAAATAACCGGGTTTACCTTCTATATTTTTATAGTCCTTGAGTGTTGTACCACCTTCGGCAATTGCTTTATCAAGTATTTTCTTAATTGAAGTTACAAGCCTCTCAGCTTCTTTTTTTGTGATGGAGTTAGAAGCTCTTGTGGGTAAGATATTACTATCAAATAATGCTTCACTAGCATATATATTTCCTACGCCAACAACTATGCTATTATCCATTATAGTTTGTTTGATCTTTCTAGTCGTTTTCTTTAATTTAGATATCAAATATTCAGCATTGAAATCATCTGTTAAAGGTTCAACTCCATGAGCGGCTAAAACTTTGTGTTCTAGTGGCATCTTATTAGTATTGACTAACCAGTATCCAAATTTACGCGGGTCATTATAAACTAGATTTAAGTTGTTAGAAAATTCTAAAATAATGTGGTCATGTTTTATCTTGTTGTATTCAAAAGTATTTACAATTTTAACGACACCTGACATACCTAGATGAATAATTAACTGTAAGTTATCTTCTAGAATAATAATTAAATGCTTACCTCTTCTTTGGATATCCTTTATAACTTTGTTTTTTAGTAATAGAAGTTGAGCTTTATCTATGGGATAGCGAAGCTTATCAGTATTTATCTGTACACTTTTAATCTTTTTGCTAATAATATTTTTGGTTAAACCTCTTTTGACAGTCTCTACTTCAGGAAGTTCAGGCATAAATTTAATATTACTATAAAAATTAAGGTTACTATATGATAACATAATAGATTATCTATAAGCTTATATTACAATTAATACTGGTATAAAAATGCGCCTAAAACAGCTTAAATCTGCTATACATAAAAAATTAAATCAATCTTATATCTATGACTGCAATAAAGAAACTGACTTTAAGATTTTTGTAAATGGTCCCATAATTATTGCTAATGATACCTCTATAATTACACTGTTAGCATTAAAGGAGTATTTAAAGGATGAATCCATCACTGTACTAGGAAGTTTTGATGATAGAATAAAAGGTCTTGAAAAAGCTGTAATTGATACTGGTATAAATTATATTGACGATATTAGTTTTTGGAATCATCAATATATACTTGTGGTAGATAAGAGCAACATTTCTCAGGTTGAGCAAAATGATAATAGATTCTTGTTGTTTATATGTGGGCCTGAAATGCCATATTTTTCAGATCGTAAGAACCTCGATAGGCAAGTATTTTTTGATATTGCTAAACTTAAGAATTTGAAAAGTCTAAATGAGGAAATGGAAGATCTTTCTGTTAGGGCATGGGAAGGGTACTTAACCTTGCTCAAAGCTCCAGCTGAAATTTGGTTTAGACAAATGTTAAATGCTAAAAAAAATTTAGTATTAACTGATACTACAGGTGTTGCTTTAGATGGTTATAAGTTTGCAACAGGTGCAGCATTGATGTCTAAAAAGCTTCAGGAAATCACTAAGCAAGAAGATAATGTTGGAGTTTGTTTGCCTACTAGTGCTGGTGGGTATTTGGTAATATTAGCCTTGATGATTAGCGCAAAGGCAATAGTTAATCTAAATTATACGGCTTCAGAAGAAGCATTAAAACATGCTATTAATAATGCAGGAATTAAAACAATAATTACTTCTAGAGCATTTGTCGAGAAGCTAACTCACAAAGGTTTTTTTGTTGAAGAGATTTTCTCGATGTGTAAGATTGTTTATCTAGAAGATATCAAAGCAAAAATAACTAAAGCTGAATCAATAAAAACATTTTTACAGATTAAAATCTTACCTACGTCATGGTCGGTCAAGAAATATCTTAAACCAACTAAGCTAGATGACTTGGCCTGTATAATATTTAGTAGTGGTAGCGAAGGAGTACCTAAAGGTATTGCTATCAAGCATAAAAATCTTCTTGCAAATGTTTATCAAAGTACAAATGTTATCGAGTGCCAAGAGAATGATTCTGTGGCTGGAATTTTACCAATATTTCATGCTTTCGGTCTTACTATATCTTTAGTATCTTTATTTCAGGGTGGATACATAGCATGTCATCCTGATCCAACAGATGCTAAAGAAGTTGCTAATTTAATTAAGAAGAATAAGACCACAGTGTTGTGTGCAACACCAACATTTTTAAGAATTTATACCAAAAATAAAGCAGTTAAAAAAGAAGATTTTGAAACTCTTAGACTTATTATTACAGGTGCTGAAAAACTTTCTAAAGAAGTACGTACGATGTTTGAAGATAAGTTTGATAAGGTTATTAATGAAGGTTATGGGACAACAGAACTTTCGCCAGTTGCTGCGGTTAATAGACCAACTAAGTCACCAAATAAAATAGGTACTGTAGGCTTAACAGTTCCTGGAGGTCAGTTCAAAATTATTCACCCAGATTCTCATGAAGAACTACCTATTGGTGTTGAGGGTATGATTATATACCGTGGAGTTAATAAGATGGACTACTATCTTAATGATCCTGAAAAGACGAATGATGTAATGATAGAAAAGTGTGGTCATAAGTGGTACATAACTGGAGATAAAGGCAAAATTGATGGCGAAGGTTATTTAACGGTAGTAGATAGATATTCTAGATTTGCAAAAGTCGCCGGTGAAATGGTGAGTTTAGGACTTTTAGAGCAAAAGGTTTGTGATACTTTGAGAGAAAAGGAGTATGATTCTCATAAAATTGATTTTGAGGTTCTAGCAGTGGCTACATCAGATACCAAAAGAGGTGAGATTATTAATCTACTATATACTCTAGAAGATTTGGAGCCAAATGATTTGAAGGAGATTGTAAGACACTCCGGGATAGAGAATCTTTATAAACCAACCAATTATTTTAAAGTTATTTCTATACCTAAACTAGGCTTTGGGAAGACCGATTTCTCTAAGGCTAAAAAACTTGCAAACGAACTAGTTAGGGCATAATTTGTATGCATTTTTCAGTTTTACTTCAAGAGTCTATTGCTGATCTAAATATTAATCCAGAAGGTATTTATATAGATGCGACATTTGGCCGAGGAGGTCATTCAAAAGCTATATTAAATAAATTAACATCCGGAAGGTTGATAGCTTTTGACAAGGATTTAGATGCGATATATTACGCAACAAATAATTTTCAGAATGATAATTTTGAAATAGTTCATGCAAGTTTTACTTATATTTATGATTATTGCTTGCAGCATAATCTTTTGGGTAAAGTTGATGGTATCATTATGGATTTGGGTGTTTCTTCTCCTCAATTGGATAATGCTAATAGAGGTTTTAGCTTTACTCATGATGGTCCATTAGATATGCGAATGGATATATCGAAAGGTCTAACAGCTAGTCAAGCTCTAGAAGAGTTATTAGTAGATGAGTTGACTTATATTTTTAAGTTTTATGGTGAAGAGCGTTTTGCAAAAAAAATTGCTCTAAGAATTAAAGACTATATAGATGAAAATGGGAGCATAACTACTACCCATCAGTTAGCTGAACTTATTCGAGCGACTATTGGCAAAAGAGAGAAAAAGAATCCTGCAACAAGGTGTTTTCAAGCATTACGTATATATGTTAATGATGAGCTTAAAGACTTAGAAATTCTTTTGGAGAATATTCTAGATGTTGTCAAAAAAGGTGGTAGAGTTGCGGCTATTTCTTTTCACTCATTAGAGGATAGAATTGTTAAACAGAAATTTACCTCTTTAATTAATCCAAAGCAAGAAACTAATAGAATTACAAAAATGCTACCACAAGACAATGGTCAAGTAAAAATGAAATGGATCACAAAAAAAGTTAAAGCAAATCAAGATGAGCTTAGCCAAAACGTTCGTTCTAGAAGTGCTATTTTAAGGGTTGTTGAAAAGTTATGATGTTAACAAACCGTCAAATACGGATAAGATTATTTGAGTCATTAAAAAATAGTTTCCTAAAAAAGACTGTGGGCATTGTCTTTGTACTTTTATTTGTGCTGCTGCTTACAGCTTTTGCTCTAATCGTAACTCGTTTTGAATTTAAGCTTTTATTGAATGAGCGTAAGGACTTGATCGTTGAACAAACTCAGTTAGATGAGCAGTGGAGTCAGATTGTTTTGGAGTATAGCTCATTGGCAACACCTACAGCTGTAGAAAAATTCGCTGAAAAAGAAAAAATGTCGTTACCTACACAAAAAAGTATAGGTACTTTGAGTGATCAAAAGGAGAACTCTACAGATGAGTAGCTATAGACCAAAGTTGAGACATTTAGTTGTTATATTACTACTCTTATCAAGTTTTATAGTTTTATTTGCTAAGTTGATTTATATGGAAACAGTTCAGTATCCTAAACTTAAGCAAGAAGGTGATAATCGTAGTGACAGAAGTATAGATATAAAGTCTTATAGAGGTATAATCCTTGATAGAAATGGTAATCCTTTGGCTATAAGTACTCCAGTAGATACTATTTGGGTAGATCCATATTATGTTAGTGCAGATAGTCCTGAGCTTAAAGAAGTCATGAGTATTCTAAACCTATCTAAAGAAAAAAGAGAAAAGATAGAAAGACAAGTTAAGGTTAGAGAGAGTAGGAGTGGCTTTGTTTATATCGAAAGAAAAGTTCAGCCGTACTTATCTCAAAAAGTTAAAGATCTTGATATTGCGGGCATTCATGTTATTCGAGAGTTTAAGAGATATTACCCAATGGCAGAAGTTGCTTCTCATATTGTTGGTTTTACTAATGTAGATGGCGAAGGTCAGGAAGGTTTGGAACTTGAATTTAATCAATTCCTTACAGGTCAAGATGGTTACTTTGAGTATAAAAAAGATTTACATGGTGGTGTTGCTAAGGTTGAAGATAATTTTATATTACCTAAAAATGGACATAACCTTCAGATAAGTATAGATTCTAGATTGCAGTATGTTGCATATAAGTATTTAAAAAAAGGAGTTATTAAAACGAACTCTGAAGCTGGATCAGTCATTATTGAAAATATTCATACAGGTGAAATATTGGCTATGGCTAATTATCCGTCGTATAATCCTAACAGTATGGCAGATGCTTATCCGGATAGGCGTAGAAATAGAGCTATCACAGATGTGTATGAGTTGGGTTCTGTAATGAAAGTGTTTGCAGCAGTTACTGCGCTTATTTATGGTGATAATGTAACTCCAGAAGAACCTGTAATTAATTCGCATCCGGGTTTTTATCGTATTGGTAAAAATACTGTCAGAGATGAGAGGGATTATGGTGAAGAAGATTTACGATATATTCTTATGAAATCTAGTAACGTAGGTATATCTAAAATGATATTAGGTTTGACTGATCCTATAATACTTGAGCCATCACTAAGAAACTTTGGTTTTGGAGATAAAACAGGTATACAGCTACCAGGTGAGCGTGATGGATTTGTTCCGGTTAAAGATAAGTGGGGAGATTTCCAATTAGCTACCCTATCTTTTGGATATGGTATGAATGCTACAGATCTTCAGTTAGTTGCTGGAGTATCAGCTATTGCTAATGATGGCAAGTACATTAAACCTACAATTCTTAAAAGAAAACCTGGAGAGGAGATTGACTCAAGAGTGGTGGCATCTAAGAAAGTTTCTGAGGAGATAATTAGCATGACGCAGTCTGTTGTTGAAGATTCTGGTGGAACAGGAACTAATGCAAGAATACCTTTGTATCATGTTGCAGGTAAAACAGGTACAGCAAGGATGCTTGCTGGAGGAACATATGGTGCAAAATATCTAGCAAGCTTTGTTGGTGTTGTGCCAGCTAGTGATCCGCAGTTGGCGATAGTTGTTACAATCAAAGATCCTAAAGGTGATAAGTATGGAGGCGGTTCTGTTGCAGCTCCAGTTTTTGCAGATGTGGCGCTTAATAGTTTACAAATATTAGGTATCAAACCAGATAAGATTGATAACTAAACTTTTGTTTTTTTCGGTTTAATAGTATATAATCTCCAACTGGTAAACTGTTCCTTTGTGCGGTTTATTGTGTACATCAATTAATAGAAAACAAATGGAGAATGTTATGTTAACAACTCAAGATAAACAAAATATTATTAAAGAAAATCAACAGTCTGAAGGTGATACTGGTTCACCTGAAGTACAAGTTGCTCTTTTAACTGCTAGAATTAATGATCTACAAGGTCATTTTGCAACTCATAAAAAAGACAATCATTCAAGAAGAGGTCTTTTAAAACTAGTAAGTCAACGTCGTAAATTATTGGATTATTTGCATGGTAAAGATGTAGAAAGATACCGTGCACTAATCAAGAAACTAAATATACGTAGATAATAATTTCATCTTAATCGTTCTTACATCATTGAATCAAATAATTATATAAGGTTAAACTGTGAAGATATTTAGAGAAGTCTTTGAACTAGGTAACAAAGAAATAGTTCTAGAAACTGGTGGTATGGCTCGTCAAGCAGATGGGTCTGTGACTGTAAGTTGTGGTAATAATGTTGTGTTAGTAACTACAGTAGTTAAAAAATCAGTAGCTGCTGGCGCTGATTTCTTTCCATTGTCAGTACACTATTTAGAAAAAACATATGCTGCTGGTAAGATACCGGGAGGTTTCTTAAGAAGAGAAGGAAGACCATCTGAAGAGCAAACTCTTATTTCTAGATTAATAGATAGATCTATAAGACCATCGTTCCCTGACGGTTTTTTTAATGAGATTCAAATTATAGCTACAGTCTTGTCTTATGACGGATCGTTTTCTCCGGATATGTTAGCTTTAATAGGAGCATCTACTTCTTTGGCAATATCAGGGGCTCCTTATGATGATATTATTGCAGGTGTAAGAGTCGGTTATATCAATGGTAAGTATATTCTTAATCCTAATAAAGAAGAGCTAAAAGAGTCTGATTTAGACTTGGTTGTTTCTGGTACGGATGATGCAATATTAATGGTTGAATCAGAGGCTAATAGCTTGCCGGAATCTGTAATACTTGGTGGTATCTTATATGCGCATAAGCATCTTAAGACTATTATCAACTCTATTGGTAAACTTGCTAAAGTAGCATCTAAGCGTCGTATAGAATATACAATTTATCAAATTAATAAGTTATTAAAATCTCAAATTAAATCACATTTTTTTGGTGAGATTAAAAATGCTTATACAATACCATCTAAGCAAGAAAGAAACATTAAGCTTAATGAACTAAGAAAAAATGTTTTAGAGCATATATTCTCAAGTGATGTTGATGGAGAGTACTCTGAGAAAGAAGTTTTAGAGGCTTTTCATGATATAGAAAAAGATCTTGTTAGATCAAATATCTTAGAAGGTAAACCAAGAATTGATGGTAGATGCACAGAAACTATCAGACCAATAAATGTTAAAATAGGTGTATTGCCTGGTGTGCATGGTTCAGCATTGTTTACAAGAGGCGAGACGCAAGCTTTAGTGATTACAACTCTTGGTAGCGATAGAGATGCTCAACTTGTTGAGTCACTAGATGGTATTGAAAAATCTCGCTATATGCTTCACTATAATTTTCCTCCTTATTCTGTAGGTGAGTGTGGTATGGTAGGCATGGCTCCAAAGCGTCGTGAAATCGGCCATGCAAACTTAGCTAAACGTGCTACTCAAGCAGTTTTCCCTAATGAAGAAGCATACCCATATGTTGTAAGAATAGTCTCTGAGATATTAGAGTCAAATGGTTCTAGTTCTATGGCAACTGTCTGTGGCTCATCTTTATCTATGATGGATGCTGGTGTGCCAATAGCTGAGCCTGTAGCAGGTATTGCTATGGGTCTTATCAAAGATGGTACAAAATATGCAGTTTTATCAGACATATTAGGTGATGAGGATCACTTAGGGGATATGGATTTTAAAGTTGCTGGTACTAGATATGGTGTTACAGCTCTTCAAATGGATATTAAAATTAAAGGTATCTCTAGAGAAATTCTTGAGCAAGCTCTTGAGCAGGCTAGGACTGGGAGACTACATATACTGGGTATTATGAATGAAGTTATTAGAGAGCATAAAGAATCTGTTTCTGATGTTGCTCCTCAAATTCACGTTATGAATATAAATCCGGCTAAGATAAAAGATGTTGTTGGTCGTGGTGGCTCGGTAGTAAAAGGTATTGTAGAAAAAACTGGTGCTCAGATTGATACTAGTGACTCTGGTGAAGTTAAAATTTTTGCTAAAGATAAAAGATTATTAGATCTAGCTAAATCTATGGTTGAAGAGATTGTTGCAGAAGTTGAAGAAGGACAAATTTACAAAGGTAAAATTGTTAAGCTTTTAGATTCTGGAGCATTTGTTAATCTTCTTGGTAGTCAAGATGGATATTTACCATTCTCTGAAATTGAGCAGGCTGGGATGAAAACTAATTCATTAGTAGAAGGCCAAGGTTTAGAGGTTCTAGTCCAAAATATTGATAGAGGTGGTAGAGTTAAACTTTCTCTTGTGGCGAGGTAATTATTATGAGTGAAGTAGTTCAAAGTGTTGATCCAATCAACTTTACAGAATCAGCTTCTTTAAAGGTCAAAGAGCTAATTGAAGAAGAAGGTGATAATTCTCTGAGTCTTAGAGTTTATATAACAGGTGGCGGATGCTCTGGATTTCAGTATGCTTTTGCATTTGATAATGAGATAAAAGAAGATGATATGGTTATTACAAAAAATGGTGTTCGTCTTTTAGTAGATTCTATGAGCTTTCAATATTTAGTTGGAGCTGATGTTGACTACAAGGATGATGTTGAAGGTGCCTATTTTGTAATAAGAAATCCAAATGCCAAAACTACTTGTGGTTGTGGTTCATCTTTTTCTGTATAATATTTAATCGTAATTAACTTATTTAAAGTAGAAGTATTTTTATGAAAATTGCTAATTTTGAAGTAGGAAATGGTAAACCATTTTTCTTAATGTCTGGACCATGTGTAATAGAGTCAGAGCAAATGGCTATGGATACTACTGGATATTTGGCAGAAGTTACAAAAGATTTAGGTATCAATTTTGTTTATAAATCGTCTTTTGATAAAGCAAATCGTTCTTCTATTAATAGCTTTAGAGGTCTTGGTGTTGATAAAGGACTAGAGATTTTAGCTAAAGTTAAAAAGACATACAATGTCCCGGTTGTTACAGATGTGCATGAAGATACTCCGTTTGCTGAGGTTGCAGAAGTTGTTGATGTGATGCAGACTCCTGCTTTTTTATGCCGTCAGACAAACTTTATATTAGATGTATGTAAACAAGGTAAACCTGTAAATATTAAAAAAGGTCAATTCTTAGCACCTTGGGATATGCAACATGTGGTTGCTAAGGCAAAATCTACTGGTAATGAGCAAATCATGGTTTGTGAGAGAGGCGTGAGCTTTGGTTATAATAATCTGGTTTCAGATATGCGCTCTCTTGAAATAATGAAATCTACAGGTTGTCCGGTAGTGTTTGATGCTACTCATTCAGTACAGTTACCAGGTGGTCAGGGTAGCTCATCTGGTGGTCAAAGAGAATTTGTACCAGTTCTATCAAAGGCAGCTATGGCAGTAGGTATTGATGGTCTTTTTATGGAGACTCATCCAAAGCCAGCCGAAGCATTAAGTGATGGACCTAACTCATTTCCTATGTATAAAATAAAAGAGTTTTTAAGTTTACTAAAAGAACTAGATCATTTAGTCAAGAGTCAACCAAAAATAGAGTTATAAGGTATAAAGTAATGGCTGGTAAAGGCGATGTTTTTATAATTGGTATTGTTGGTGGATCTGGCTCTGGTAAAACTTTATTTTCAAATGAGATTATCAAAAAATTAAAATCAAAACATTTAAATAAAATTGCTGTAATTTCTGAAGATAGATATTATAAAAACTGGGGAGAAATGGTTGGTTTTGAAGAGGCTAATAAGATCAATTATGATCATCCAGATGCTTTTGATCATAAACTATTAAGAAAAGACTTAGCAGATTTGATTGAGGGTAATGATATTTATGTGCCTCATTATGATTATACTACTCATTCCAGAATTAAAGAGAAATCCGAAAAAATTACTGGTGGAGTAAGTGTAATTATCCTTGAAGGAATCATGTTGTTTAATGATCGTAAGTTATTAAAGATGATGGACTTTAAGGTATATATGGACACGCCATCAGACTTGTGTTTCATCAGAAGACTTATGCGTGACCAGAATGAAAGAGGTCGTAGTGTCGAAAGTGTTATAAATCAGTACCTAGAAACAGTAAGACCAATGCATATAAAGTTTATTGAGCCATCAAAGAGAAAAGCTGACATTATAGTTCCTGACGGAGCTCAAAATAAAACTGTGATTGATATAATATATAACAAAGTAAAACAATTATTGAAAAAAAATGGAGTAAAAAATGGCTAGAGTAACAGTTGAAGATTGCCTTGATAAGGTAGAAACAAGATTTGATTTAGTAGTTTTAGCTTCTATGAGAGCAAATAGTATACTTAAGAAAGGCTATGCAGAGTCTGTAGATAATGAAAAAAGAGAAAAAGCTACAGTAGTAGCTCTAAGAGAAATAGCAGAATCTGAAATTACACCAGATCAAATTTTGAGAAATGAAATAGAAGGTTAATAAAAATTTCAAAAAATGTTTGACTTATTTTTATAAGGCTGTATGATTCTCTTTTATCGGGTGCTTAGCTCAGCTGGGAGAGCATCGCCCTTACAAGGCGAGGGCCGGGGGTTCGAACCCCTCAGCACCCACCACGATTTTAAAAGCGACTTTAGTCGCTTTTTTTATATCTAATAACATAATTTATCTTTAAGAATATTTTGCTTTTATATGTTAAAATCTCTCTAAAAGCTTTGTTAGGAGATTTTATGAAAAAAGTATTATTAAGTTCGTTATTTTTATCGTTAGGCGTTTGTTCATTGTCTTATGCTGATAATACAGACACTTCAGTATGTCCAGCTGACTTGAAATATCAAACTATTAATATGAGAGATATGGCTTTTGAATATTCACAATATAAAGACCATATCTGTGCAGTTTTGAGTATAGATATTAGCAAGAATAGTGATTGGCAAAAAGATGGTAGTGGATGGTTTGCAGCTGGATTTGGTGCAGAAACCATGAAGGGTTCGAATATGTTTATATTTGTACCAGAAAAACTGCAAGAAGGTATTAAATATGATGTCTATGCAAATATTGGTGGAGCATATGGTCCAACGAAGCCTTTGGATACAAAGCCGACTACTGGACAAATAAAGCTTTTATTATCATCTTTAGGTAAGGTTGAATTTGCTATTTATCCTCAGAGAATATCAGGATTATCAAATAGTGGCAAAATTGATATGATTTTTTCTCACTCAAAAGCTAGAGTGTATAAATTTGCTCCAGGACATATTGCTGCATATGATGATAAAGCAATGAATCTGAAATAAATCCTTTGTTGTATTTACAATTTTAATTAAATACAATTGTCATAATATATTTTGTTAGAATTTTTTATGGGAAGATCTAGAAGACATAAGAAACCTCAAGAGGGTGTTTTTGAAGCTGAAATTATAGCACTTAGTCATGATGGTAGAGGAATAGCAAAAGTTAATGGTAAAACGACTTTTATTCCATTTACATTATCAGGGGAAGTAGTCAAGTTTGAGTATACATTTACAAAGGCTAAGTTTGATGAAGCAAAAGTAGTTGAATATATTAAGAAATCATCTAATAGAGTTAATGCTCCTTGCGAGTATTTCGAAATTTGTGGAGGTTGTAGCTTACAACATATGTCTACAGATGCACAGATTGAGCATAAGCAACAAACCTTACTGAATCAACTGAAGTACATTGGCCAAGGAGTGGAACCTCAGAGTATTCTAGAACCATTACATATGGCTAAAACCGAAGGATATCGTAATAAAGCACGTTTAGGTGTTAGATATGTTAATAAAAAAGAAAAAATTTTAGTAGGCTTTAGAGAGCGTAATGGTAGATTTTTAGCTGATATAGATAAATGTATAGTACTAAATCCTCTAATAGGAGAAAAACTAACAGAAATAGCCTCCTTTATAGAGACACTTTCTATATATCAGCATATAGCACAATTAGAGATTGCAATTGATGATACTAGACCAGCACTTATCGTGCGCCACCTTGAACCGTTTGTGAATGAAGATCTTGAAAAGCTAAAAGCTTTTGGTAAGCAGAATAATTATTGGATATACCTACAATCAAAAGGCCCTGATACTATCTTTAGACTGTATCCACAAGAAGATATTAAACCTAAAAAGTTAAGTTATCAGCCAGTTGCTGGGATAAATATTGGTTTTGAACCTAATGATTTTACTCAAGTTAATAATGATATTAATAAAAAGATGATTAAAAGAGCTATTGATCTTTTAGAAATATCAGAAAATGATTCTATTATTGATTTGTTTTGTGGTTTAGGAAACTTTACGTTGCCAATTTCTCAGTATGCAAAAACTGTAATTGGTGTAGAGGGAGAGCAGACAATGGTTAGTAGAGCTAAAGAAACAGCGGATAATAATAATATCAGCAATATTAAGTTTTATGCGGCTAACCTTTTTGAAAGCTTTGAAGATAAAGAATGGTTTAATAATTTTGAATATAACAAAATGCTATTGGATCCGCCGAGAGCTGGGGCTCAAGAAGTTTGTAGTAATATCGAAAAGTTTGATGTTGAGCGTATTGTTTATGTATCATGCGATACTGCTACTTTGGCAAGAGACGCTGGCATTTTAGTGAATGATAAGGGTTATAAATTAGTTAGTGCAGGTGTTATGGATATGTTCCCTCATACAATGCATGTTGAGTCAATAGCTGTTTTTGAAAAGGTTTAATTATGTATGTAGGTTTAGATATTGGTGGTAGTAATATATTAGCAGGAATTTTTGATGAACATAAAAACCTACTCAAGACAGCTAAGGTAAAATCAAAAGGGAAAAGTGATCCTAATACAGTTTCAGGTCAGATTTTTAAAGTTATTAATAAATTACTTGATGATTCAACAAGAGGCAAAATAAAGGCTATAGGTATTGGTATAGCAGGCTTTGTCGATTCAAAAAATGGTATTTTAAATTTTAGTGCGAATATCAATCTCAACGGTATAAATATAGCTAAAGAAGTTAGTCAAAAATTTGATAATGTACCAGTATTTATTGAAAATGATGTCAATGTAGGTGTTATTGGTGAATGGAAATATGGAGTTGGGCAAGGCCATGAAAATATCGTTGGTATATTTGCAGGCACAGGGATTGGTGGTGGTCTAGTCATAAATAATCAGTTTTTATATGGAGTTACAGGTGGTGCCGGAGCTGTAGGACATGTTAGTATCAATACTCAAGGAGCTTATTGTCAAAGTTGTGGTTCATAGGGCTGTGTTGAGACTTATGCTGGTAAAGTAGGTATGGAAAATAGGATTCTAAACCTACATAAAAAAGGTGTCAAAAGCTTACTTATAGATTTGGTGTTAGAAAACAATAATAAGCTTAAGGGATCACATTTGAAAAAAGTACTAGATGCTAAAGATTCTGTGGCAGAAGATATTGTCAATTTGGCAATGACCAATTTGGGTGTTGCTATAGCTAATTATATAAACCTTTTGAATCTATCATTGGTATTGTTAGGTGGTGGTGTTATGGAAGCTATTGGACATAAGTATTTGGATACTATTTATAATTCATGTTCAAAGTATGCCTTTAAAACAATGTTAGAGGCATGTGAATTGAATATCGCGACATTAGGCGACAACTCAGGTGTTTATGGGGTTATGGATATAGCAAATAGATTAGAAGGAAATTGGTAATGTTTATAGGTGTAGATATTGGCGGTTCAAATATGGCCGCTGGATTATTTGATGAAAATAAAAAGTTAATAACTACTGCAAAAGTTAAATCAAAAGCAAAAGAAAAAACTGATATCGTCATAGGGCAGCTATTTAAAGTTATTGATAAGCTAATCTCAGAAATTCCTTCGGATAAGAAGCTTGAAGGTATAGGTATTGGTGTAGCAGGTCTTATAGATAAAAGAACATCGATTGTACGTAGAAGTGTCAACATCAATCTAAATGACGTAAATTTGAAAGAAGTCGTTGAAGATAAATACAAAGTTAAATCTGAGATAGATAATGATGTTAACGTTGGTGTTTTAGGTGAAGCAAAATATGGAGCTGGTGTCGGTCATGATGATATCGTTGGTGCTTTTGTAGGTACTGGTATTGGTGGGGGGATTGGTTCTAAATGGCAAACTCTATGGAGGTAATAGTGGTTTGGCAGCTAAGCTAGGGCATACAATCATAAAACAAGGTGGGGCTTACTGTCCTGGATGTGGGTCTCAAGGTTGTTTAGAAGAGTATGCTGGTAAAGTAGGTATAGAAAAGAAAATTGAAAACTTAGCTAAAAAGAAAGTTAAAAGTACACTAATCGAATTAGTAACTGAAAATGATGGTAAGCTAAAGAGTAGTCATATTAAAAAAGCACTTGAAACAAATGATGAGATTGCTATGGATATTCTCAGTGAAGCAATGGAGTATCTAGGTACTGGATTAGGTAGTGTTTTAAATATGATAAATCCTTAGATGGTGATATTAGGTGGTGGCGTGATGGAAGCTATTGGTGAGCAATATTTGTCACAAATTAAACGAGCTGCCATGAGAAATTCATTTGCTGATATTTATGCAGAATGTCAATTTAAATTAGCAAAACTCGGCGATCAGGCTGGGATTTATGGAGCTATGGAGTTAGTTGCTGGTTAATCTAGTTAGGATTGTATTACTATGACTCGTATTATAAATGAGTTTTTTTCTCAATTGTCTGCTTATTTTAAAGGTTTTAGAAATATAAGTTTGACGCAAATTTTTAATGATTGGAATATTTTTGAGATAGTTTGGCTTATAGCTTCTGTAAGTATTCTAGCTATCATAAGTATTTTTGACTACAGATAATTATTTAGTGCTTACAGTTATCGCTACAGTCACAGGAATGCTAAATCTGTTGTTAGTCGCTAAAGGAAAAATACTTAACTATTTTTTTGCTTTTGTAAATAATCTTACTTATGCGTATATTTTGTTATACTCAGGGTATTTATGGACAGTTTCTACTTTTTGCATTTTTCTTTTTTACGATGCAATTTTATGGATTGTATACTTGGACTAAGCCACATAATATAACATAAAATAGTGATATTATCACAAAATACTGTCCAACAAATATAGGATTTATCTTATTAGTGGAATTGTTATTGCTGCATTTTTGTATGGTTTTTTTATTCTAAAAGGATACTTTCATCAACAGATATGTTTAGTTGCTGACTCATTAACCGATGTGGTATCTGTTGTGGCGATTATCTTGATGGTTAAAGCATATATTGAACAATGAGTGTTGTGGATAGTTATTAATACTCTTTCAACAGTTATATGGTTACAACAATACTTTTCTGGTTCAGGTGATGGTGTTGCATTTTTAGCGATGTGGTTGGTTTATTTATTTAATGCAATATATGGATATGTAAACTGGCTAAAGCTAAAAAAAGATGTATAAAAAAGCTCCGAAAAAACTTTCCTATAATTAGCTTAACTTACTTAGTCCATTTCTATATAATTTGCAGTATTGATTATATATCTTACGGAGGGTAGAACAGTGACTGTTAGACAAACTCTATTTCTTATTCTTACTCCTATAATTGCAATGTGTGTATTATCATTTGGTAATGGTTATTTCACAACTTACTCATCAATAGAGATAAATAGTCTTGGTCGTTCTAACCTAATGATAGGTATAATATCAGCAGCCTATTTTTTGGGAATGACAGCAGGATCTTATTTTTCACAATTTACGATAGTTAGAGTAGGCTATATTCGAGCTTTTGTTTTATTTGCATCTCTCATGGCAATTAGTGCTTTGATAGTTGGTATTAATAAGAGTGTACCGGTTTGGGTCTTCTTTAGATTTGTTTGCGGATACTCTCTCGCAGCATTATTTATTGTTATAGAAAGTTGGTGTATTTTATCTGCAGAGAGAAAAAATCGTGGATTAGTGTTTTCTATATATCTATTTGTTTACTATGGAACCCAAGCATTATCACAGTTAGTGATTAATGTTCATTTTAGCAATGGATTACTAGCATATTGTTTTATATCTTCACTTTGTAGTGTTGCTATTGTTTTGATGGCATTTACAAAAACAGTAGCTCCAGTACCACATTCTGAAGAAGTTTGCTCACCAATAAGAATTATTAAAAAAGTACCTCTTGCTATGGCTGCTAGTGTTATAGGAGGATCACTTTTAGGTTCCATTTATACTTTATTACCAATATTTATGGTAAGAGTAAACATTGAGCATGATATGGTCTCTGTGCTAATGATGACAACTATTCTTGGAGGAATGTTGCTGCAAGTACCTATTGGAAAAATCTCGGATCTTATTGATAGACGAAAGGTAATATTGTTAGCTGGAGCTGGTATATTTATTGCATCATTGCTTATTGCTATTTTTCATACTTCATATCTGATATTTGGAGTAGTGATATTTGTATTTGGTGGTTGTGCTTTTGTCATATATCCATTATCGATATCTCATGCTAGTGACTTTTTGGAAGAGAATGAAGTATTGGGAGCTATAGGAGTTTTGACAATTGCTTACGGTGTGGGGTCAGTTGTTAGTCCTGTTATAATATCCAGTGTTATGTCAGTATTTGGTCCATTTGGATTTTTTATTATAACAGCGATACTTAGCGCTATTTTATGTGTGTACTCAACGTATAGGATTTTTATTAGAAAATCAGCAGTTGATACTTCTTCATTCACCATAGCAACACCAGAGAGTCTTAATTTTAGCGAAGCGCAAGAGATAGTTTCGGAGAAATAATCTAAGTATATTAAATTGCAAAGCATACATCGCTAGCTTATAATTGATAAGGTTTTTTAAAATTCATAACAAGACTTAATTTATCTAAAGGAGATTATAGTTATGTCATCACAAATCAAGCAAGTTTTTGCTAGACAAATATTAGATTCACGTGGTAATCCTACTGTTGAAGTAGATGTAATTTTAGAAAGTGGTGCTTTTGGTCGTGCTGCTGTTCCTTCAGGAGCTTCTACTGGTATTAGAGAAGCATTAGAGTTAAGAGATGGTAATAAGTCTCTTTTCTTAGGTAAAAGTGTCTATAAGGCTGTTGAGAATGCTAATACTAAAATAGCTCAAGCAGTTAAAGGTTTAGATGCTCTTGATCAAAGATTAATTGACAAGACTATGATAGAATTTGATGGTTCAGATAATAAAGGCAATCTTGGCGCGAATGCTATTTTAGGTGTTTCATTAGCAACAGCTAGAGCAGCGGCATCTCATTTGAGAAAGCCTTTCTATCGTTATCTAATGGATGTTAAAGAATATTTAATGCCTGTACCAATGATGAATGTGATCAATGGTGGATCACATGCTGATAATAATGTGGATATGCAAGAGTTCATGATTGTACCAGCTGGGTTTGATACTTTCTCAGAAGCTCTAAGATGTGGTTCTGAAGTTTTCCATACACTTAAAAAAGTTTTAATCGCTGATGGTTATAGTGTAGCTGGTGTTGGTGATGAGGGTGGTTATGCTCCAGATCTTCCATCAAATGAGTCTGCTATTGAAGCAATTCTTAAAGCAGTTAAAGAAGCTGGATATGAGCCTGGTAAGCATGTGTTTATAGCGTTAGATCCTGCTAGTAGTGAATACTATAAAGATGGCAAATATGAATTAGCATCTGAAGGCAAGTCACTGACTTCTGAAGAGATGGTAGAGTACTTTGCTAAGTGGGTTGAAAAATACCCAATCGTATCTATCGAAGATGGTATGGCTGAGCAAGATTGGAATGGTTGGAAGTTAATGACTGAAAGACTAGGTAAGAAAGTTCAATTAGTTGGAGATGATTTATTCGTAACTAATCCAAAAATCCTTGCTGAAGGTATCGAAAAAGGAGTTGCTAATTCAATTTTGATCAAGCTTAATCAGATTGGTACTCTAACAGAAACTTTTGAAGCTATGGCAATGGCTGGTCAAGCAGGCTACACATGTGTAGTATCGCATCGTTCAGGCGAAACATCTGATACTATTATTGCTGATTTAGCAGTAGCAACATGCTTAGGGCAAATCAAGACAGGTTCATTATCAAGAGCTGACCGTATCGCTAAATATAACCAGCTAATTAGAATAGAAGAAGAGTTAGGTGAAAATGCTATCTATCCAGGTATCAAAGCATTTGTATTTAGCTCAGAAAAAGCTGATAATGAAGTCCAAGAGATTATTGTTGAAGAAAGTAAGACTAAAAAAGTTGTAGTGCAAGTAGAAGAATAATAGTTTCATGGATATTAAATCTAATTCTTTTTTTTATATTTTTATTTTAGCAGTTTTATTACTAATTATCTTGTTACAATATCAGCTTTGGTTTAGTAACACAGGTTTGTTAAAGTATGATGTGCTAAAAAAATCAATTGCTACTCAAACAAAAGAAATTAAGCATAAATCTCAGACTAATGCGCAGCTGTATTCCGAAGTAGTTTCACTGCGTAAAAATAGCGAAGTGCTTGAGAGTTTGGCTCGTGAAAATATGGGCTTCATAAAGCAGGGAGAGGTTTTTTATAGTGTTAAATAAATATGTAATAATTCCAGCTGCTGGGATAGGCTCGAGAATGGGATTAGATATTCCTAAGCAATATTACAAACTCATTAATAGTAAGACTATACTTGATAATACTTTAGAAAAGTTTGTCAAAGATTCCTTTTTTGATAAAGTAATTGTAGCTGTTAGTGATAATGATAATCTTTGGAGTAATTCTGAGTATTTTAATCATCCAAAGGTACAATCTTGTATAGGTGGAGCCACAAGGTTTCATAGTGTTTATAATGCGCTTAAAATTATCAATGATCGTAAAGGTGATGATTGGATATTTGTACATGATGCAGCTAGACCTTGTGTGAATATAGAAGATGTTATAGCTCTTTATAATCAAACTCAAAAATCTCATACTCAAGCTGGTATCTTGGCTATTAGAGCATTTGAAACGGTTAAAAAAGTAGCGATAAAGATGATTGTAGCTAAGACTATTGATCGACAAGATATTTGGCTTGCACAGACTCCACAACTATCAAGACTTAGGCAGTTAGAAACAGCATTTGATTTTTGTTATACAAATAATCTCATAGATAAAATAACAGACGAAGCATCGGCTTTGGAGTTGTATGGTATAAACCCAATAGTCGTTGAAGGTTCTAGGAAGAATATTAAGATCACAACACAAGATGATTTAGAGTTTGCTAACAGGCAGATTAGCTAGTTATCTATTTTAGTAGTAAGCCTATCACATACCCAAATATTATTACTAATCCCATTATAAATAAAATACAATCAAGTACTACACGTCTGTAGTTTTTGTATTGTATGTTTTTGTAGATTATTATCACTGGTAATACATACAATAAGAAAGCCACAGTAGGAGCGACTAATATTCCTATAATGTTAAGTATCTTGAGGTTGCAGATTGTACATATCCATAAGATTATAAATATTAGACCGACACAAATTCTATTTATGACTACATCTGTGATATTGATTTTATAGATGTTTCTAAAAAAGTATTTGAATAAGTATTTTAATGCTTCTTTAGAACCAATATAACAACCGATAAATGAGCTTATAATAGCTGTAAAAACTATCATTGGAGCTAGAATGTTTAGTAATGTTCCCGGATGTTGTTCTTGTATTAGAGTAACTATTGAGAGGTTATTTATATTCGCTCTATCAAGGTCATGTATTGTAGTACTAAGTAGGCAAGATGTTACGAATAATAGTACAAATATAAAAAGAATCAATGCATTAATCTGAAGGATCTTATATACTTTGTACTTCTCTTGCGAATGTTCTACTTTTACATAATCACGATAGAATATTACTAGACTAGAAATAACTGGTGAATGATTCATTGATAATATCAAAATTGGCAAAACCATTAGTACACCTGTAATATAACCAATAGTATCAAAATGACTATCAGTTATGAATTCAAAATTCCAATATGGAATTATATATAGTGACAATGTAATTACTAATATTATTAGAAATATTACTATTAATTGCATAAATTTAAGGATTAAATTGATCCCTAAAGAAACGATAACTAATAGTCCAGCAAGAATACTAAAACTAAACCAAATATTAGTCGAAAGATTTGTGTTAGCAATATGGTAATTTAACAAAAAGTTACTTAATTCATTATTTAAACCAATCGAGTACATAGGCATATTTAAAAATATAGCAAAAAAATAGAGTACTACACAAATTAGTCCGAATAACTTACCAAGATTGTGTGTGAAAACATCTGTGATGCCACCATTATCTGTATATAAAACTATATTTGCCATATTCTTATGTGAATAATAAGTCAATGGTAGCGCAAAAATAAGAACTGTTACTAAAGCCCATAATCCACTATGTCCAGCTTGAACAGGAAGATATAATAATCCTGCTCCGACAGCAGTACCAAACAGTGTAAAAATCCATTGTATATCAACTTTAGTTGTCTTTGTGTGATTTGAATTTTCCACTTACCTACTCCAATCCAATATCACTTTACCACATTGACCACTTTTCATTATTTCAAATCCTTTTTGATAATCATCGATATAAAGTCTGTGTGTGATGATTGGTTCCATATCCATACCTGCTTGAAGCATACTAGTCATTAGATACCATGTCTCAAACATCTCTCTGCC